>NZ_JBAHWA010000004.1:0-317402 GCF_036697405.1 Lysobacter sp. CCNWLW3 | reverse complement strand
TTCGAAAAACGGCGCGCGTCCTGCGCGCCGCCCTTCGGGTCTACGGTTGCTCGCGTGGGTGCGGGGCTATGGATTCCGATGCCGCGGCAACGGCAACGGCAACGGCAACGGCAACCGCAACCGCAACGGCAACCGCAACGGCAACCGCAACCGCAACCGCAACCGCAACGGCAACGGCAACAACGCGGGCGTGATGCGTGGCGTTGGGCTGCTCTTCAGAAACGCTGGGCGTCGCGATCGCCGCATCGAAGTTCGCTGGACTCCGATGCGGCACGCTCAAACTCAGCGGCTCTTGAAATCTTCCGGCTTCGGCAGGGTCACCGGTACCTGCTGCGCATCGCAATCGCCCTTGGCGCAAAGCGCGGCGCGCAGTTTCGGCATGGACTGCAGCATGAAGTGGAAGATCGTGTTCTGTTCGACGCTGCCGCGCACCGCGTCGCTGCCGGGGCCGCGCGCCCAGATGCCGACGTCGTCGCCGCCGTGGGATTCGTTGCTGGTCGGGACCAGGGCTTCCTGCAGATAGTCGGGCTGTTCGGTGTCGACCTGGGTCAGGTCCGGGCGGCCATGCTCGGCCTGCTGGGTGCCGCTGGCGCTGTGCTGAAAGCGCTTCGGGCCTTCGGGCTGCTGCGCGCTGGCGCCGACGTAGCCGGGGCCGTTGCTGTAGCTGAGCGTGGTGTAGGGCATGCCGAGCGCGTCGCGCGCGTAATCGGCGGCGTCGCCGTCCTCGCCGCTGGTGCCGCGCACCTTGCCCAGGATCGGATTGCCGCGCACCGGATAGCCGACGAAGCTGAGCGTGTGCGAATGGTCGGCGGTGACCAGGATCAGGGTGTCGTCGGCCGAGGTGGCTTCGCTGGCCGCGCGCACCGCGTCGCTGAGGGCGACGGTCTCGGTGAGCGCGCGGTAGGCGTTGCCGTAGTGGTGGGCGTGATCGATGCGGCCGCCCTCGACCAGCAGCACCCAGCCGCTGTCGCCCTTGTCGGCGCTGAGGCGATTCAGGCGCGCGATCGCGGCGCGGGTCATGTCGGCCAGGCTGGGTTCGCCGGCGCCGTCCTGGGGGCGGTCGTGGTCGAATTGCATGTGGTCGGGTTCGAACAGGCCCAGCAGCGGCTTGCCGGCAGGCGCGGCCGCGAACTGCTTGGCGTTCCAGACGTAGGCGCCGTCGGGGTGGCGCTGTTTCCAACTGGCGATCAGGTCGCGGCCGTCGAGGCGCTGGCCGACCTTGTCGTCGTATTCGGGGTCGCGTTGGTCGACCGGCATGAAGTTGGTGCGGCCGCCGCCCATCAGCACGTCGGGGCCGTTGCCGTAGGGCGACTCGATCATCTGCCGGGCGATGTCCTGGCAGCCCGCGGTCTTGGCGCTGTCGGGCAGGTCGGCGTCGTTCTCCCAGTTGCGGTCGGCCGAGTGGCTGAAGGTGGCGCCCGGGGTGGCGTGGGTCACGCGGGTGGTGGTGACCACGCCGGTGGCCAGGCCGCTGCCGGCGGCGAGTTCCCACAGGCTCAGGATCGGCGCGGCCAGGGCGCCGGTGCAGCTGCCGCGCGCGGCCTGCTGGCCGATGCTGAGCACGCCGGCGCGGGTCTTCACGCCGGTGGCCATGGCGCTCATGGTGCCGGCCGAGTCCGGTGTCTGCGAGTCGGTGTTGTAGGTCTTGCTGAGCGCGGTGGACGGGAAGCGCTCCCAGCTCAGGCGATTCTCTTCGCCCGGTCCGCCCTTCTTCTGGCCCTCAAAGATGCGCGCGGCGGCGACCGTGGTCAGGCTCATGCCGTCGCCGACGAACAGGATCACGTTCTTGGCCTTGCCGCCCATGGCGCCGCGCGCGGCGGCCTGGCTGGCGCCGTCGCGGAACCACCACTGCGGGGTTTCGTCCTGCGGGTGGCGGATGGAGGGAACCTCCACCGCGAGCGCGGCGGCGCCCACGACGGCGTTGCCGGCGGCGGCGCGCGGCGGTGCCGAACTGGCGCAGGCGCCGAGGGACAGGGTGACGGCGAGGGCGAGGCAGGCGGTGCGCGTACGGGACATCTCGGGGACCGGTGGCGGACGAAACCGCGATTATGACCTGCGGTTGTTGCTGGAATGGGATACCGGTGTTGCAACGGCGGGGGTCGCCGCGGTCGGGCGCCTCGGCTAAGGTGCTTGCTTGGCAGCGGTGAGGTACGCGCATGACCCTGGTGTCGGCCTGGTTCAAGATCCCGTTCTGGCAACGGGTGTTGGGCGGCTTCGTGCTCGGCGCACTGGCCGGCTGGTTGCTGGGCCCCGCCGCCGAGACCTGGTTCGGGCCATTGGGCAAGCTCTACGTGACCCTGATCAAGATGATCGCGGTGCCGCTGGTGCTGTTCGCGGTGATCAACGCGGTGGCCTCGCTGCACGGGCAGAAATCGGTGGCCGCGCTGGGCGGGCGCACCTTCGCCTGGTTCGCCTTCACCGCGGTGCTGGCGGTCGGCGTCGGTCTGACCGTCGCCCACCTGGTGGCGCCGGGCGAGGGCGTGGGCACGCTGCAGATCGCGGGCGACTACAAGCCCAAGGAGGTGCCGCCGGCGATCGACGTGCTGCTGGGCGTGGTGCCGTCCAACCCCTTCCAGGCCATGGCCGAAGGCAAGGTCCTGCAGGTGATCTTCTTCGCCGGCCTGATCGGCTTCGCCCTGGTCAAGCTGGGCGACCGCGTCGCCGGCCTGCGCAAGCTCGCCGGCGAAGCCAGCGACACCATGATCCAGATCACCCGCTTCGTGCTGGAGTTCACCCCGCTGGGCACCTTCGGCCTGATCGCGGCGCTGATCGGCGGCTACGGTTTCGAGAAACTGCTGCCGCTGGGCAAGTTCGTGATCGCGCTGTATCTGGCCTGCGGCCTGCACATCGCGGTGGTCTATAGCGCGCTGCTGCTGGCGCACGGCCTGAATCCGCTCAAGTTCTTCCGCGGCGCGTTCCCGGGCATGCAGGTCGGCTTCGTGGCTTCGTCCAGCTTCGCCGCCTTGCCGGTGTCGCTGCGCAGCGTCACCCACAACCTGGGCGTGGACAAGAACTACGCCGCGTTCGCGGTGCCGCTGGGCGCAACCATCAAGATGGACGGCTGCGGCGCGATCTATCCGGCGATGGCGGCGGTGTTCATCGCCCAGTACGCGGACCTGGACCTGTCGCTGTCGCAGTACCTGGTGATCATGCTGGCCTCGGTGCTGGGCAGCTTCGGCACCGCCGGGGTGCCGGGCACCGCGGTGGTGATGGCGACCGTGGTGCTCAGCGCCGCCGGCCTGCCGCTGGAAACCATCGGCTACCTGTACGCGATCGACCGCGTGCTCGACATGATGCGCACCATGACCAACGTGACCGGCCAGATGCTGGTGCCGGTGCTGGTGGCCAAGGAAACCGGCCTGCTCGATCGCGCGGTGTACGAGGCCGCATCGACCAATGTCGGCCTGGAATCGGCCGAGGCGGCCGGCAAGGACGGCGCCTGAGATGGGCGGCGCGTCCGCCGCCGAGGTCGTGCTGGTCGAACGTTTCCCCGGCGTCGACGACTACCGCCGGCTGCGCGCGGCGGCCGGCATGTCGCCGCGCACGCACGAGGCCGCGCGCGCGGGTTTGCCCAACACGCTGTACGGCGTCAGCCTGCTGCGCGAGGGCGAGACCATCGGCATGGGCCGCATCATCGGCGACGGCGGCTGCTTCTACACCGTGGTCGACATCGCGGTCGCGCCCGAGCACCAGGGCCTGGGCCTGGGCAAGCGCATCCTCGACGCGCTCGACGCCTGGCTGCGCGCGCATGCGCAGCCGTCCGCGTTCGTGACCCTGGTCGCCGACGGCGACGCCAAGCACCTGTACGCCAAGTACGGCTTCGCCGAAAGCGCGCCGCATGCGGTCAATATGGAATACGTCGTGGGCGAACGCCGCGACGCTTGATCCTGCGCCGCGCGGTCCGCGCGCGCCGCCACCGCTGGAGACCCCGCGATGCCCGACGCTTCCAACCTGATCGCCTTCGCCCTGATCGCTTTGGGCATGGTGCTCACGCCTGGGCCGAACATGGTCTATCTGATCTCGCGTTCGATCTGTCAGGGGCGCAAGGCGGGGCTGATCTCGCTGGCCGGCGTCGCGGTGGGCTTCGTGTTCTACATGCTGTGCGCGGCGCTGGGCATCACCGCGCTGGTGATGGCGGTGCCTTACGCCTACGACGCGCTGCGCCTGGGCGGCGCGCTGTATCTGCTCTACCTGGCCTGGCAGGCGCTCAAGCCGGGCGGGCGTTCGCCGTTCCAGGTCCGCGACCTGCCGCAGGACAGCCCGCGCCGATTGTTCGCGATGGGCCTGATGACCAACCTGCTCAATCCCAAGGCCGCGGTGCTGTATCTGTCGCTGCTGCCGCAGTTCATCGATCCGGCCAAGGGCAGCGTGCTGGGCCAATCCCTGACCCTGGGCAGCCTGCAGATCGCGATCAGCCTGACGGTCAACGCCCTGATCGCGATCAGCGCCGGCTCCCTGGCCGCGTTTCTCGGCCGCCGCCCGACTTGGCTGTCGATGCAGCGCTGGCTGATGGGCACGGTGCTGGCCGCGCTGGCGCTGCGGATGGCGACCGAAGCGCGGCGCTGAGGCCCGGGCGCGCAAGCTTCGAGCGCGCGCTTCAAGGCCGTAGGCTTCAAGCCCGCAAGCTTCAAGCCCGTGTGTAGCGCCACGACTGCATGCGGCCGTCGCGGTAGGGCATCACCCCGTGGAACGCGCGCGGGTCGGCATCGAACACCAGCGGCAGGAATTCGCGGTCGCCTTCCCACATCGGCAGGTCGTGCAGGCGTTCCAGCGGCACCCATTCCAGCGTGCCCTCGGGATTGCTCGCGTAGGGCGTGCCCGTGTAGCGGGTAATGGTGAAGATGAAACCCAGCCAGTCCTCGCCGTGCTTGCCGAAGCCGGGCCAGCTGATGGTGCCGCGCAGGTGCAGCTCGTCGCAGACGATGCCGGCTTCCTCGTGGATCTCGCGACGCATGCCGGCGACCACGTCCTCGTCGCGTTCGAGCTTGCCGCCCAGGCCGTTGTACTTGCCGAGTTGGTGATCGTCCGGCCGCGCGTTGCGATGGACCATCAGCACTTCGCGCCCGTCCGGCGAGAGCACGTAGCCCAGGGTGGCGACGATCGGCGTATAGGGCATCAGCGCGCTTCCTTGGCCTTGGCGGCTTGCTCGGCCAGGGTCTTGTCGAGCGCGCGCTCGGCCTTGTCGGCGTAGGCGCGGCAGCTCATCGGGGTCTTGCGCGGGGCGGCGGTGTCGGCCGGGTCCCAGCCGCTCGCGTCCGGGTGCGGCGTCAACAACAGATCGCAGGGCAGGCCGCGCACGGTCGCGAAACCGCGCCGGTAGTCGTCGACGATGCGCGGATAGCGCGGGTTGCCGATCAGCTGGTAGCCCGGCGCGCTCAGGCTGTCGGCGTAGGCGATGTGGGCGGGCTTGCCGTCGATGCGGTCGTCCCAGGTCCAGCTGAGGCTGCCGGGCGTGTGCGCGGGGGTGAAGTGCGCGGTGAAGCGCACGCCGCCGAGTTCGACGGTTTCGCCGTCCATGACGATGCGCTGGACCTGCACCGGCGGGAACAGCATGCCCTCGCCGAAGTGGATGTCGTCGCTGCCGCCGCGCGCCAGCAGCACCGCGGCCTCGGCGTTGCCGACCACCTGGGCGCCGGTCGCGCGCTGGATCTGCGCCAGGGCGCCGATGTGGTCGATATGGGCGTGGCTGTGCAGGATCAGCTTGAGCTGCGAGGGCTCGATGCCGAGTTCGCGCATGTGCTTCAGCAGCATGTCGCCGGCCTGCGGCAGGCCGGTGTCGATCAGAACGGCGCCGGCGTCGGTCTTGATCAGGACCGCGCTCAATCCGGCGGTGCCGATGTACCAACTGCGCTCGGCGACGCGGAACGGCGCCACCGGCTGGCGCCAGCTGTCCCGGCTGGAATAGGCGCGGGCTTCGGGGAGCAGGGGCTCGGCGGCGGTGGCGCTGCCGGCTGCGATCAGGGACAGGGCGAAGGCGAACAGGGCGGGACGGAGCGGCGGCATCGGCTGCATTGGGGCGTGCGGGTGGGCTTGCAAGTGTCGGCTATTCGGGCGAGTGCAGCTAGGGTTTGAACGGATTGCGGGGTGGTTCGCCAAGCCGGCCTCGGCGCCGGCCTCATCGGGGTAATGTTTCGGTTCAATCCGGCACACCGATTGCCCATTGGCTAATGCCGGGGCTTGCGACGAGAATATCCCAGCACTCGCGCATCTTCGCGCCAGGGGGGGTATGAAGCTTTTCGTAAACATTCTGCTATTCGCGCTCGTCTTTATCGGCGCTCCCGCATTGGCCCAGGACACAGCTTCGACAGGTACGTTGGTGGTCGACGTTAGGCCTTACGTGGGCGAAAAGCCTCTGTCCAAGAAGGTCGAACAGCAGTTCAAGGGAGCCGGTCTGGAATGGGGTATCCGCGACGATCTGCTGGTGTTCACGATGGTCCACAAGCGCTTCATCGATTTTCCGATCAATCACATGACCCGTTATGGGCAAAGCGAAACCTTGACCCTGCCGGCCGGCGAGTATCGCATCACCGGCATCGGCATGAGAATGATGTCCAGCTTCACCATGCAGAAAGTTCTTGATCGCGGCGCTTTCGTCAACAATGACGTTATGACCTTCAGGGTCGAGCCCGGCAAGACCACTACTCTGCGTATCAATTCCGTCATCAAGCGCGATACGGCTTTCGCGGCCGATTTCTGGATGCCGACCTTGTTGGCTAGCATCGTCGACAAGAACGGCACGAGTCAGGAAAAGGCACTGAACGAGCGCATCGATTCGTCGATCGGTTGGCTGGACTATCACGGGCCGTTGAAGTTTGTTGCTCAGTAAGGCTGTGGCCTGCGGTCGGGTCGCGCCCTCACGTCCTTACTGCGATTTCGGGGTAGGTAGCCGCGTCTTCACGTGACTTCTGGCCGGTATGCCGGTGCGGGGGCGAGGTTAGGGTGGGAGTCTTCTGGGGAAAACGGAGACCTCCATGCGCCTGCGCCATATCGCGCTGCTGCTGGCCGGCCTGACGACGACCACGGCCGCGCTCGCGGCCGACGGCGATCGCTGGACCTTGCCGGTGGCGGTCAAGAAGCTCGACAACGGTCTGACCGTGGTCGTGTCCGAGGATCACACCTCGCCCACGGTCGGCGTCAGCGTGGTCTACCACGTCGGCATGCGCCTGGAGCCGAAGAACCGCACCGGCTTCGCCCATTTGTTCGAGCACCTGATGTTCGAGGGCACGCCGAACGCGAAGGAAGGCGTGTTCGATCGCGTGATCACCGGCGGCGGCGGCCGCAACAACGGCTCCACCCGCGCCGACTACACCAACTACATCGAAGTCGCGCCGGCCTCGGCCCTGGAGCCGATCCTGTGGCTCGAAGCCGACCGCATGAAGACCCTGGACTTCAATCCGACCACGCTCAAGAACCAGCAGGACGTGGTCAAGGAGGAAATCCGGGTCAACGTGAAGAACCAGCCCTACGGCGGCTTCATGTGGATCGACATCGGCCAGCAGGCGTTCCAGAAGTGGGAGAACAACCACGACGGCTACGGCAGCTTCCAGGACCTGGAGAACGCCAGCCTGGAGGACGTGGCCGCGTTCCATCGCGACTACTACGGCCCCAACAACGCCGTGCTCGGCCTGGCCGGCGACATCACCCCCGAGCAAGGTTTCGCCCTGGCGCAGAAGTATTTCGGCGCGATCCCGGCGCGCAAGACTCCGCCCGCGCCCGACTACGCCGAAGGCCTGAACACCCAGGAGAAGCGCATCGTCCAATCCGACGCGCTGGCCCAGGTGCCGGCGATCGCGGTCGGCTGGAAGATGCCCGACCGCGGCAGCAAGGACCAGGCGCCGATGGCGGTGCTGGGCGCGCTGCTCGCCGACGGCGACGCCTCGCGCTTCTACCAGGGCACGGTCAAGGGCCGCGAGCTCACGCTCAACATGGAGCTGCTGTACGGCCTGACCAGCGAATGGGAATACGACGGCCCGACCCTGTTCGTGGTCAATGCGCTGTACAAGCCCAGCTCCAGCGCCGA
The DNA here is from genome assembly GCF_036697405.1 of Lysobacter sp. CCNWLW3. Lineage (NCBI taxonomy): Bacteria > Pseudomonadati > Pseudomonadota > Gammaproteobacteria > Lysobacterales > Lysobacteraceae > Lysobacter > Lysobacter sp. CCNWLW3. The sequence continues at coordinate 309,382 of NZ_JBAHWA010000004.1, read as the reverse complement.
TCAACTGCTCAAGGCCTTCGACGAAGAAATCGCCAAGGTCGCCGAGCAGGGCGTGGACGAAGCCACGCTGAAGCGGGTCAAGACCCAGCTGCTGGCCAATTGGTACAACGGCCTGGAGACCTTCATCGACCGCGCCGATGCGCTGGCCAAGCTGCAGACCCTGTGGGGCGACGCAGGCGTGGTCAACCAGATTCCCGGCTGGATCGAAGGCGTGAGCTCGGCCGACGTGCAGCGCGTGGCCAAGACCTATCTCACGCCGGCCAATCGCACCGTGATCGACCGCAAGCCCGCCGCGATGCTGGCCCCGGCCGCCGCGCCCGCCGCCGCCAAGAAGAACTGAGGAGACAAGGATGAAGACCCATCCGAACCTGATCGCCGTCGCGATCTCCTTGAGCCTGGCCTTCGCCGGCGCCGCCCAGGCCGGCCCCAAGGCCGCGCTGCCCGCGCAGCTGCCGCCGTACGCGCCGGACCGCCCGCTGCCGGTGCCCGATATCGTCAAGAAGACCCTGTCCAACGGTCTGGAAGTGTGGGTGCTGCCGCGCGACGGCATGCCGCGCGTGGACTACGTGCTGGCGATGCGCAATGCCGGTTACGCCGCCGATGGCGCCGACGCCTCCGGTTTCGCCGCGCAGCTGGCCGGCCTGCTCAACGAAGGCACTGCCCAGCGCGATTCCAAGGCGATCGCCGAGGCCGCGCAGGGCTACGGCGGCAGCATCGGCGCGGCCGCCAACAACGACGGCATCAATCTGTACGGCGACGCGTTGGTGTCCAACGCCGCGCCGATGCTGGCGCTGCTGGCCGAGATCGCGCGCACGCCGGCCTTCCCGGACAGCGAGGTCAAGCTGGCCCAGGCCAACGCCCTGCAGGCGCTGAAGGCGGCCGAGGCCCAGCCCTCGTTCAAGGCCTCGCGCGCGCTGCTGGCGGCCACGTACGGCGACCATCCCTATGCGCGCACCCAGCCCACCGAGAGCATGATCGCGGCGATCACGCCGCAGAAGCTGCGCGCCGAGCACGCGCGCCGCTTCCGCCCCGATCGCGCGCTGCTGGTGATCACCGGCCGGGTCGCGCCCGAGGACGGCTTCAAGTTCGCCGAGCGCTCCTTCGGCGATTGGAAGGCCGGCGGCGAGGCGATCGCCGACACTCCGCCCGCACGCCGCGAGGCCAAGCCCAGCTTCGTGCTGATCCAGCGCGACGGCAGCGTGCAGTCGACGCTGCGCCTGGGCCGGCCGGCGATCGCGGTCACCGATCCCGACTACGTGCCGATGCAGCTGGCCAGCACCGTGCTCGGCGGCGGCTTCAGCAGCCGCGTCAACCAGAACCTGCGCGAAGACAAGGGCTACACCTACGGCGCCAGCGCGGGCCTGCAGGCCGCGCGTGCCGGCGGCCGCGTGCAAGGCGGCGCCGACGTGCGCAACGAGGTTACCGGCGCGGCGCTGAAGGAGTTCTTCCACGAGTTCGAGCGCCTGGGCCGGGAGCCGGTGCCGGCGCAGGAGCTGGAGGACACCAAGCGCTACATCGCGGGCGGCTACATGATCAGCAACCAGCAGCAGGGTTCGGTCGCGGTGACGCTGGCCAATCAGTGGCTGATGGGGCTGCCGTCGGATTTCCTCGGCCAGTACGTGCCACGCATCCGTGCGGTCGATGCGGCTCAGGTGCAGGCGCTGGCGAAGAAGTACTTCGTGCCGGCGGATCAGTCGATCGTGGTGGTCGGCGACGGCAAGGCGGTGGCGGAGCAGCTCAAGGCCTATGGGGAGTTCGTCGCGCCGGCGAAGTGAGTTTGAGTTTGCTCGTTTCGTCTTTCGCTTCCGACTCTCCGTCTTGTCCTTCGCGATGGCGCCCTCTCCCGCTTGGGGAGGGGGCTTTGGGTAGGAGCGGTGCGAGCCGCGACCGCGAACGCCGGCTACGCCGTTGGCTGGTCATCTTCTCCTGCTTTTGGCTCCCTCCTTTGGAAAAGGGTGAGGCCGTGCGTTTACGAACCGCAGGTTCGTGCGCGGCTGAACGCCAGTAGGCCATGCCTGCTGGCCGGGCGGGTTAGGGAGGATTTGCTGTTGCTCTTGCTCTGCGTGGTGGGCACGAAGGTCAAGGGCTTCCGCCCGCTGCGCGTGCGGGTCACTTTCTCTTGCTAGCCCAAGAGAAAGTAACCAAAGAGAAGGGCTAGCGGGACCAAACCTCCCCTGCGGGTTCGGTGCTGGCGCCGGGATTTTTCGAATGGACATCCTTGTCCATTCGAAAAACGGCGCGCGTCCTGCGCGCCGCCCTTCGGGTCTACGGTTGCTCGCGTGGGTGTAGGGCTATGGATTCCAATGCCGGGGCAACGGCAACGGCAACGGCAACGGCAAGCCGCAGCGGCATCCGCGATGAGTGCCCAACAATCCGGCGTCGCTACGCCGGGGCTATCGGCTCACTGCAAGCGCACTTCCAGATCGCGTTTCGCCGCCGCGACATTGCCGCTGTAATCCTTGGCCGTGATGCGCAGGGTGTAGTCGCCCGGCGGCAATTCGGTGGGCGTCCACAGGCCGGTCGCGAGCGTGCCGTCGCGTGCGGTGTTGGTCAGCACGTAGCGAAAGCGCGTGATCGCGCTGCCGTGCACGGTGACGCCGCTGCCGTCGGCGTAGACGACCTGGACCGCTTCGTCTTCGGACGGCATGCGGTCGAACTGCAGTCGGGTGCGTGGATTCTCGTAGCCCGGCAGCGGGGTGCCGGCGGCGTCCAGCCATTGGTAGCCCAGCGAGTACAGGCCGAGCCGGCGTCGCGCCTGGTTGCGATCGACCTGGTCCCAGGCGTCGACCACGATCTGCACGCCGGGCAGGGCGCGCGAGACCAGCACCCGATTCTGTTCGCGCTGATCCAGCGGCTGGGCCGCGTCGTCGAGCAGGGCCACGCGTTCGATCTGCGGCGCGTGGTGGTCGGCGTAACCGACGAAACCCAGGGTGATCGCGTTGCGTTGGTAGCCGCTGGCGCCGACCACCAGATGCACGTGCGCCATCGGATTGATCGTGCCCAGGGCGTCGCCGACGCGGAAGCGGGTGCCGCGCGGCACCCGGATGCGCTCGGGTTTGCCGTCGTCGCCCAGCACCGGATGGAAGCGGGCCGGGTCCAGCGAGTTGCCTTGCGGATCGCGGCCGACGCGCATGTGGATATAGCTCAGCGTGTCCAGGGCCATGCCTTCGCCAAGCGAGCCCAGGCCCCAGGTTCCGTTCGGGCTGCTGACCTTGGCGTCGGCGATCGCCAGCACGCGCTGGCCGACATCGCCGGCGATGTCCAGGCCGTCGTGCAGGTGGTGGCGGCTCTCGCCGTTGCCGTCGCCGCGCACTTCGGCCAGGGTGCCGACCACTTCGTGCCAGCCGTCCTGCGGCGCCAGAGGCCAGCGGCCTTCGCTGCGCGGCAAGGGATTCAGCGGCGAGGGACCGACCGCGCCGGCAACGGCCGCGGCGCCGGACGCGAGCGGCGCGATCCGGTGCACGCGGTAGCCTTGCGCGTCGGCGACGTAGAGCGCGCCGTCGGGCGCGAGCGCCAGCGCGGAGGGACGCGCGAGGCGCTGCCCGCTGGTGGCGCCGGTGATGGTGCGCACACCGCGGTCGAGGCCGATCTGCAGCACGCGGCCGCGCGCCATCTCGCCGACGTAGATCACGCCGTCGTGGGCGATCGCCAGGCTCAGCGGGCGCCGCATCGCGTCGGGCGGATCCTCCTGCAGCCCCCGCAGCACGGTGCTGACCGCGCCGTCGAGGCCGATCCGGCGGATCGCGTTGTTGCGCAGGTCGGCGACCAGCACGCGACCGTGCCGGTCCAGCGCCAGCGCGGTCGGGGTGTCGAAGCGCGCCAGCGCGCCGGGGCCGTCCAGGTAGCCGGGGCGTTCGCCGCCGGCCAGCGTGCGCACCTGACCGTCCAGGCCGATCACGCGGATACGGTCGTTGTAGGTGTCGGCGATGTAGACCTGGCCCTTGGCGTCCACGGCCACGCCGGTCGGGCCGTTGAAGCGCGCGACCGCGCCGGGGCCGTCGAGATAGCCCGCGCTGCCGTCGCCGGCCACGGTGCTGACCGCGCCCTGCGGACTGATCTTGCGGATCGCGTGATTGCCGGTGTCGGCCACGTAGAGATTGCCGGCCGCGTCCAGGGCCAGGCCCGAGGGCGTATCGAAGGCCGCGGCCGCGCCGAGGCCATCGCGGAAGCCTTCGTCGGAACCGGCGAGGGTGGCCACGCTGCCATCGGCGCGGATCGTGCGGATGCGGTTGTTGTCGCCGGCGTCGGCCACGTACAGTGTGCCGTCGCGGCCCAGGGCCAGGCCATAAGGATCGGCGAAGCGCGCCTGCGCGGCGACGCCGTCGCGCAGGCCGAGCACGCCGTCGCCGGCGCGCAGTTGCAACTGCCCGGCCCAGCCCAGCGGCGTGGGCGGCGGCCCGGCGGGTTTGCGCGGGGCGCCAGGTTCGAACACGAAGGTGGCGGCCAAGGCGGCGGCGGTGAGGGCGACAACCAGCCCCAGCCAGAGATTTCGGGTCATGCGGTTCCTGTTTTTGCGGCGACCGTGCGCGCAGCGGGCCTTGAGCGAGTTGGGATTCTAGCCCGCGGGATCGGTGTCGCCGCCACGCGTTTCGGCGTAGCGATCCACTTTCCGCAGCAAAGCGGACGATCGCGACCTACCCAGGCATCGACGCTGTCCGTGCGCTGGTTTAGATTGCGGCGCGGCGCGCCGGTATCGCCCGGCGCGCCTACCACAGGGGATGGGAATGAGTCGAAACAGGAAGTGGCTCGCGGCGACGGCCGCGTTCGTGATCGTGGCCGCGTTTGCGGCGCCGGTGTTCCAACAGACGATCGAGCGCGCGCTCGCGCACGCCGCGAACGCGCGGGTGCTGCCGCAAGCGGCGCCGGGCGATCCGGCCGAGCCGATCGCGGTCGAGGGCTCGCAACCCAAGTCGCCGCCGGTCGTCCTGAGGATTTCGGGCGAGATTTCCGGCCTGGCCCCGGGCGCGACGCCGGATTCGATCCTGGTGCGAGTCGGCAACCGTAGCTTCGCCGGCCAGGTCCATGGCGGCGGCTATGTGGCCACGATCGATGCGTTGGATCCTGCCGAGATGGTCAGCGTCGAAGTCGCATCGCAGCGCCTGCGCTACCGCAGCATCGTCGGCAGCTTCCGCAAGCTCGCGCTGCGCTCGGGCGGGGACCGTCGCGTCGAGGCCGTCGAATTGCCGACGCTGCGGGTCTCGCCGTGGAGCAGCGCGCTGGCGTTCTTGGTGCGCAACATCCTCGGCGGCCGCGACGCCAACAGCGACCAGGAGTTCGAGCGCACCACCCGCAGCGTGTTCGGCGACGACCTGTTCGATGCCCGCGCCGTGCTGGCGGGCACAGCTTCCGGCACGGTCGCCCTGCCCAACGGCTACGCGGACGGCCAGCAGCTGTTGGAGGACGAGGTCGCCTACCGCGATCTGCTCGTCCGTCTCCAAGTGCATCCGGCCGACCCCGAAGCGGTATTCGCCCAGACCGACTATGCGCCCTTGCCGTCCTTGGCCGAGCTGCCGGCGCAGACGCTGATGATGGCGCCGATCCAACGCGACCACTTTCCGGTGTTCGCGAACGCTCCGAAACTGTTGCTCAGCAACACCGATGGCAGCTACAGCTTTTACGAAGGCGATGCCGAAATCGCGCGTCCGACCTACAACGCGCAGTTGGATGGGGCCGGCGACGTGCTGCTGCTGCCGCATGCGCCGCGCGTGGTCGAACGCTATGAGGGCGCGACGCGTGTGCGCCTGAGCTTGAACCGAATCGTCCTGCGGCGTTTGTTCGACGGCGACCGCTACGACCTGTGGGCGCTGCGTGCGGAGTGGACCCGGACCTCGGTCGACGAGCCGGCATCGCCGCCCAGCCTCTACGCGCCGATCGACCTGTGGTCGGTCTCCGACCTGCAGGAGGTCGCGCGCGCGCGCGCCTGGACCTCGGCGCCGACCCGGCGCGCCTTGCCCTGGCCGTGCGCGCTGCCGGCCCCCGATCTGGGTGGCGATCTGCGCCTGGAAAGCTGCGACTTCGTCCAGCACCGTTTCGATCCAGGCGGCAGCGGCATCACCGAGGACCACGGCGCCAAGGTCGGCGCCAACATGCAGCCGCAGACCGCCGGCTGGGGCGTCGCCTTCGCCTGGGGCGTCGAAGGCAGGCAACTGTTGGTGCATGGACCGCTGGCGAGCCTGCGTTATTGGAGCATCGACGGCGACGACGAACTCGCCGATACCGTGGTCTACGTGGCCACCGGCACCAGCGGCGCAACCGCCGGGCAAACCTTGTCCGGTGTGAGCGGCTCGCTGGCGGTGGAGAGCGTGCCGTTCCCGGCCGCGCATGCGCAGGGCACCTGGACCACCGGATCGGTGCAGGCCCTGGTGAACGCGTATCCGAACCCGCACAGCACGCTGGAGATCCAGCGCAACGCCGGCGGCAGCGCCGAGCAGCGTGACTACAGCTATGAGAGCGGCGCCCAAAGCGCTGTCGCGCGTTGGGAGGCGCTGGGCGAGCGGGTTTACGACATCCGCACGCGCGCCAGTTTTGGTCCGGGACAGGGTTCGCGTTTCGTGCACGACTGCGCCACCGCCTTCGCGGCCGGAGCGCAAACCTGCGCGCCGAGTCGGATCCGCTATTTCCGTCCGCTCAAGCGCGTCGGCGACCGTTTGTACGGAATCGAGGAGCTGCACACCCAGTTCGAGCAAAAGCCGCCCGGCTACACCGGCACCTACGACGTCGTCACCACCATTCGCCCCAACTACCATCAATGCATCGCCGGGGCCTGCCTGGCGCCGCTGGCGCTGCGGCTCCCAGCGGTCCCGGCCCCGGTTGTGGTTGAATCGCGGGCTGCCACCCCCATCCTTCCCCTCGTCCGTCCCAGAAAAACGCCGACCGCAATGCCTATCTACGCCTTCCAATGCAGCGCCTGCGGGCACAGCTTCGACCGTCTGCAGAAGCTGTCCGACGCCGATCCCAGCGTCTGTCCGTCCTGCGGCGCGGAACGGGTGAGCCGTCAGCTCACCGCGCCGCAGTTCCGCCTGGCCGGCGGCGGCTGGTACGAGACCGACTTCAAGAAGGACGGCGACAAGAAGCGCAATCTGGCCGACGCCGCCGGTTCCGGCGGTTCGGACACGCCCAAGCCGGCCGAGACCAAGGCCGAAACCAAGGCCGAGCCGGCCAAGAGCGAGCCCAAGCCGGCCGCCAAGCCGGCCGCGTCCTAGTCGCGGGATTGCGCCCTCGCGGCATCGCGGGGGGGCGACGGGCGCCGTTGCGGCGCCCGCCAGGGGCCGATCAGTTACCGAATTCGCCGCGGCAGCCGCGGCTGACCCAGATCGCGGTCTGCGAGCCGATGCCCCAGGTGTTGCCCTGGATGCAGGGCTGCTTGGAGATCTGCCGCAGCAGGCGCGGCACGCCGTAGCCCGGCGGCCAGGGACAGGTGGTGGTGCGGTTGTCGACGCTGGAGCAGGTGACCCGGCGCGCCCCCGGTTGCGGCGGCTGGATCTGCGCGCCGGCCACGAAATCCGCGCGGCAGCCCTGGCTGACCCAGACCTGGCCGTTCTGCGACTGCCAGGTGCGGCCCTCGATGCAGGCCGAGCTGGACAGCTGGCGCGACAGCCGCGTCGGCCCGTACCAGGGCACCGAGCAGGTGCGCGGGCGGTTGTCGCTGCTTTCGCAGCGCACGGTCTGGCCGATCGGGGGCACCGGCGGGCTCAGGCCGGGCCCGAACTCGCCGCGGCAGCCGCCGCTGACATAGATGTTGCCGTCGCGCGACTGCCAGGTGCTGCCCTCGGTGCAGGGCGTCTTGGACAGCTGCCGCAGCAGGCGCGAATAGCCGGGCCAGCTGGTGCGGCAGGTGCGCGGCCGGCCGTCGGTGCTTTCGCAGCGGATCGTGCCGCCGGGCTGGGGGCCGACCCCGCCGCCGCCGGCCAGGGACTGGGAGATATCGGCCTTGATCCGGCTGAAGGTCCAGTTGGAGCGGTTGACCTGGTCGATATAGAAGCGCAGCTGGTCGTCCGGGATGCGCCGGCCGTTGGACTGTTCGGAGTACTCCAGGCTGATCACCCGGACCTGATCGTTGTAGGACAGGGTGCGCAGGTTCTCGGGCGCGTAGGCGCGCGCCTGCGGCTGGGCCTGGACCAGGGCGGGCGCCGCCAGCGCCGCCAGACACATCGCCAGCGACAGCGGTTTGAGCAGTTTCAGCATGGCCTATCCCCTAAGCCGGGTGGAGCGCGCGGCGGACCGGGCCGCGGCCGGTGATGCGGGTGCGCACGGGGGCGGAAGTGAGTGGACTGGGTATGGACAAAATCCAGCCGCAGTCGCCGTGGCCGGACAAGTAACCGGCCGGAGCCGTTAAGATAGCGTGTTCCTGGCCCAGGCCCGGACGCGCGCCGGCCCGCCCGGCGCCCCCCACCGTGCCGGCCCCGCCGCCGGCCGCCGTTTCGATCCCGGAGTTTCCATGCGTACCCACTTCTGCGGCCTCGTCGACGAGGCGCTGATCGGCCAGACCGTCACCTTGTGCGGCTGGGTCAACACCAACCGCGTCCAGAGCCACGTGGTGTTCACCGATCTGCGCGATCACGAGGGCGTGGTCCAGATCGTGGTCGATTCCGACATGGCCGAGCTGTTCAAGACGGCCGGCGACCTGAGCGTGGAGAGCTGCGTGCGCGTGACCGGCACGGTGCGCGCGCGCCAGGCCGCCAACGACAAGATCCGCAGCGGCAAGGTCGAGATCCTGGCCGCGACCATCGAGGTGCTGAACAAGGCCGAGCCGCTGCCGTTCCACGCCCACGAGAACGCCGGCGAGGAAACCCGCCTGACCTATCGTTACCTCGACCTGCGCCGCCCCGAGATGCAGAAGATGATGCGCACCCGCATCCGCCTGGTGCAGTCGCTGCGCCGCTGGCTGGATGCGCGCGGCTTCCAGGACATCGAGACCCCGATCCTGACCAAGGCCACGCCCGAGGGCGCGCGCGACTTCCTGGTGCCGGCGCGCATGCACCCGGGCGAGTTCTACGCCCTGCCGCAGTCGCCGCAGCTGTTCAAGCAGATCCTGATGGTGGCCGGCTTCGACCGCTATTACCAGATCGCGCGCTGCTTCCGCGACGAAGCCCTGCGCGCCGATCGCCAGCTCGAGTTCACCCAACTCGACATGGAGTTCGCCTGGGTGTCCGAGCGCGACGTGCAGGACACGGTCGAGGACATGATCCGGGTGGTGTTCAAGGAATCCATCGACGTCGAGCTCGACGCCCAGTTCCCGCGCATGAGCTATGCCGAGGCGATGCGCCGCTACGGTTCGGACAAGCCCGACCTGCGCATCGAGCTGGAGTTCGTCGACATCGCCGAGCTGGTCAAGCACTGCGAGTTCAAGGTCTTCACCGACTGGGCCAACCATGCCGACGGCCGCGTGATCGCCCTGCGTGCGCCGGGCGCCGCGGGCTGGTCGCGCAAGCAGATCGACGACGCCGGCGCGCACGCGGCCAAGTACGGCGCCAAGGGCCTGGCCTGGATGAAGATCGAGGACGCGTCCAAGGGCCGCGAAGGCATCAACTCGCCGATCGCCAAGTTCCTCGACGACGCCACCCTGGCCGCCATCGTCGAAGCCTCCGGCGCGCAGACCGGCGACGCGATCTTCTTCGGCGCGGCCGATTACAAGACCGCCAGCGACTTCATGGGCGCGCTGCGCCTGAAGCTGGGCAAGGATCTGGGCCTGGTCCAGGACGGCTGGAAGCCGCTGTGGGTCACCGACTTCCCGATGTTCGAGTGGGACGAGGAGGCGCAGCGCTACGTCGCCCTGCATCACCCCTTCACCGCGCCGGCGGTGGACGACATCGCCGACCTGCGCGCCAACGCCAAGACCGCGGTCTCGCGCGGCTACGACATGGTGCTCAACGGCAACGAGATCGGCGGCGGTTCCATCCGCATCCACCGCCCGCAGATGCAGTCGGCGGTGTTCGATCTGCTCGGCATCGGCGCGGAAGAGGCGCAGGCCAAGTTCGGCTTCCTGCTGGACGCGCTCAAGTACGGCGCGCCGCCGCACGGCGGCATCGCCTTCGGCATCGACCGCATCGCCGCGCTGATGGCCGGCACCGAGTCGATCCGCGACGTGATCGCCTTCCCCAAGACCACCACCGCGCAATGCCTGATGACCGGCGCGCCGTCGCCTATCCCGGACGCGCAGCTGGCCGAAGTGCACGTGATGGTGCGGCCGAAGGATCCGGCCTAAGCCTCGCACGGCCTTGGGGTGGGGCGGCGCTAGCCGCGGCCTCGCCGCGACGGCCGTCGGCGCCGCGGCGATCGTGCGGATGGCCAGGGTTTTGCAACGCGGTCGTCGAGCGCGGTCGATTGCGCGGCCGCGGGCCATGACCGTAGGAAATCCCTGTAGGACGCCGCTCCTGCATCGGGCAGACAACGAGAGGACAGGTCGAGACATGAGCGACGACTACCGTATCCGCCGCGCCACTCCCGCCGACGCGGCGTTGCTGGCCGATCTGGGCGCGCGCACCTTCATCGAAACCTTCGGCCATCTGTATCCGCCGGAGCATCTGCGGCGCTTCCTGGACGATAGCTATTCGGTCCAGGCGCAGGCGCGCGTGCTCGGCGACGCCGAATGCGCGGTCTGGCTGATGGAGCGCGACGGCGTCGCGGTCGGCCACGCCCTGGCCGGGCCCTGCGGCTTGCCGCATGCCGAGGTCGCGGCCGGCGACGGCGAGCTCAAGCGTCTGTACGTACTGCGCGAAGCACAGAACGGTGGTTGGGGCGGGCGTCTGTTCCAGGTCGTGCTGGACTGGCTGCTGCGCGACGGCCCGCGCACGCTGTGGATCGGCGTGTGGTCGCAGAACCAGGGCGCGCAGCGCTTTTATGCGCGCCACGGCTTCGTCCATGTCGGCGATTACGAGTTCGTGGTCGGCGACACCCGCGACCACGAATTCATCCTGCGCCGTCCCGCGCAAGCCTGACCCGAACCTCACCGCCTTGGTAGGAGCGGCGTAAGCCGCGACCACGACACTGCGCGTGCGACGCAAGCTTGCGCTGGCAGCCAGACCTACGCATCGCGGCTCACGCCGCTCCCACAGTGAGGCGCATCGCTCTGATGTCGGTCGACGGCACCGTGGGGCGCGTACCGCTTCCTGTAGGAGCGACGTGAGTCGCGATCGCGAAACTCGGCGCTTGCGTTGGCCTCGCTGGTTCGCGGTCGCGGCTCACGCCGCTCCTACAGTGCAAGGTCGCCGCATGGGTGCCGGTGCGACGACCTTGACGGTCGCGGGGTGCGGCCGCTATCGAAATCTCATCGCCGCGCCGCCGCCACCACATCCACCACCCCTAAACTCAAGCGCCCCGCGCTGTCGCGGCCGGCGTTCTGCGGGGCGATGCCGCGCCGGCCGGGCCAACTGTCGGCCAGCGCCAGTTTGAGGGTGTAGCGACCCGGCGCCAGCGTCGCGGGTACGGTCGCCTGCAGCGCCTGGCTGTGCGCCGCGCCCGGCGGCAGGCCGGTGAGCGGATAGTCCAGCACCGACTTGGCGCGCAGCGCGCCGCCCGCGTCCAGCCAGTGCAGCTCGGCCTGGTAGACCTGGTACAGCGGCGCCACGCCGGTATTCTCGATGCTCAGGCTGACCGGCATGGCGGCGCCGGGCACGGCCTGATCGGCCCAGCTCACGCGGCGCACGGTGAACTCGTAGCCCAGCGCGCGTTTGATGCTCAGCAGCTTGGCGCGGAAGGCCGCGGTGCCGGTGTTCTCGTGCTGCCCGGCCGGGCCCAGCCAACTGAAGTGGTAGTCGCGCACCAGCTTGACGATGTCGGCGGTGCGGTCGGTCCACAGCTTCTTCTGGTCGGCGTAGGGGCTTTCGCCGCCGATCGGGTTGAGCCGCCAGTTCTCGCGCGCGGCCGGAACCTCATTGCGGTAGCCCCACTCCAGGTTCCACCAACCGCTGTCGTCGCAACGCTTGAGCATGGGCGTATAGGCGTTGCACATCGCGGTGTAGGAGGGGAAGAAGTCCTCGCTGAAACCGAACGCGGCGCCGCCGACATCGCTGGCGCGCGCATAACGCGTGTGCAGCGGCGTCTGCACGAAGGCGTTGGTGTAGGCGTCGCGGACCAGGGCGCGGGTGGTCGCGTCGGGCTCGTAGCCGGGGCAGCCGGAGGTGTGCCATTCGCCCCAGAACCCGAGCAGGCCGACATGGACCGCGGTGATGCGCGGGTCGCCGTCGTAGCGGCGCGCGAACGCGCGCACGAACTGCTGCAGCTGCTCGCGCATCGCCGGCGTGTTGTAGTCCGGCGCCACGCCGGGGCCGTCGCCGCCGCAACTGGTGTAGGCGTGGCCGGGAATATTGAGCGGGGCCTGGCCGAGGAACTTGGGATAGTCGCGCTCGGCTTGTTCGCTGTCGTAGTAGTGGTGGATGTTGTTGCCGACGCTGTCCGGGTAGTCGGCGACCGGGCGCAGCACGAAGGTGGCGTTGGGGGCCTCGGCCAGGATCGGCGCCAGATGGCGCTGCTCGAAGCCGTCCCAGTCGTACTGCTCATCGGCGGTTTCGACTTCGCGCCAGGGCAGGTAGATCTGATAGATCGAGGCGCCGTAATGGTTGTCGGGCAGACCGCCGTCGGCGCCGACCGTGGTGCCCCAGAGCAGGAAGCCGCGGTGCGGGTTGGACAGGTCGTCGTTGCTTTGCGCGGGCATGGATTCGCCGGCGCGCGCGGGCACGAGGGCGAGCAGGGCGCTCAGCGCGACGGCGAGGGCGGCGGGTACGACGGGTCGCAGGTCCATGTGGACTCCGTGATGGGGGGGGCGGCGATGGTGAGCGCTGCCCGCGTCGCCGGGAGGGCGCGGCATCACAGTCCCAGGCGTCCCGTGGATGGGACAACCGTTCCGCTAGCCTGGTCACGCTTGTTCCACGCGATTTGCGCCGGCGATGCGAGCCATCGCGCTCCGCTTCAAGGTGGGGCGGCGCAAGCGGCGACCGTCACGCTCACGAGCCTGCGCGGGCCGCCCGACCGTCGCGGTCGCCGCTCGCGCCGCTCCTGTGCCGGACCCGCGCGGCACGACTTGGTTAGCATCGGCGCAGCCCCGATATCCCCGGCATGGCCAACGACGGAGCGGCGATGGAGCGAGCGACGACGGCGGATGCGACGCGCAAGGTGCTGCTGATCCACGGCATCTGGATGCCGGCGCTGTCGATGCGCTGGATGGCCGCGCGCCTGGCTCAGGCCGGCTACGAGCCCGCCCTGCATGCTTATGCCGGCGCCGCCGGCGGCCCGGACGCGGCCCTGCCCGGCTTGGTCGCACGCCTCGGCGCCGGCCCGACCCACGTCCTGGCCCACAGCCTGGGCGGCCTGATCACCCTCAGCACCTTGGCCGCGCACCCCGAACTGCCGGTCCGGCGCGTGGTCTGCCTGGGCTCGCCCCTGTGCGGCAGCGCCGCCGCCGGCGGGCTGGCCCGCCGTGCCTGGACCGCGGCCGCGCTGGGCCGCAGCGCCGAACTGCTGCTGCACGGCTGTCCGCCCTGGCGCGGCCGGGCCGAGGTGGCGGTGATCGCCGGCTCCACCCCGCACGGCCTGGGCCGCTATTTCGGCGATCTCGGCCCCGACAGCGACGGCACCGTGGCGGTCGCCGAGACCCGCCTGGACGGGCTCAGCGACCATGCCGTGATCGCCGCCAGCCATACCGGCCTGCTGTTCTCGGCCGAGGCCGCCGCCATGGCCGCGGCCTATTTCCGGCATGGCCGCCTGCGCGCCTGAGCCCCGGCCGGCCCGGCCTGGGCGCGCCGGCCCCGGCGGACGCGCACTATCGAGTAAAATCGCCGGCTTGTTCACAGATTGAGCCGATAACGCCATGGGTAGAGGTCCGTCGATCGAAGCGCGCAAGAACGCCGAGGACGCGCGGCGCGGCAAGATCTTCACCAAGATCATCCGCGAGATCAGCGTGGCCGCGCGCCGCGGCGGCGGCGATCCCGGCGGCAATCCCAGCCTGCGCACCGCGATCGACAAGGGCCTGTCGGCCAACATGTCCAAGGACGTGATCGAACGCGCGGTGAAGAAGGCGACCGGCGCCCTGGAAGGGGTGGAATACGAGGAAGTGCGCTACGAGGGCTACGCCCCGGGCGGCGTGGCGGTGATCGTCGACTGCCTGACCGACAACAAGGTCCGCACCGTCGCCGACGTGCGCCACGCCTTCGGCAAGTTCGGCGGCAATCTGGGCACCGACGGTTCGGTCGCGTTCCTGTTCCAAAAGCGCGGCGTGCTGTGGTTCCCGGCCGGCTCGGACGAGGACAAGATCACCGAAGCGGCGATCGAGGCCGGCGCCGACGACGTCGTGGTTTATCCGGACGACGGCTCCATCGACGTGCTGACCGCGCCCGACGCGTTCGCCGCGGTGAAGGCGGCGATGGAGGCGGCCGGCCTGGCGCCGGAGCAGGCCGAGGTCACCTACCGCGCCGAGAACGACATCGCCGTCGCCGGCGAGACCGCGCAGCAGGTGGTCAAGATGCTGGCCTGGCTGGAAGACCTGGACGATGTCCAGAACGTCTACTCCAACGCCGAACTCGGCGCCGACGCCTACGCGTAGACTGCCTGCGTGATCCGCATCCTCGGCATCGACCCCGGTTCCCAGCGGACCGGCCTGGGCGTCATCGACGTCGCGGCCGACGGCCGCTGCACCTATGTGCACGCGCAGGCATTGAAGCTGCTCGACGCCGAGGACTTCCCGTCGCGGCTGGGCTTGCTGTGCGAGGGGCTGGAAGCGGCGCTGGACGAATGGCGGCCGCAGCAGGTCGCGATCGAAACCGTGTTCATGGACAAGTCCGCGATGTCGGCGTTGAAGCTGGGCCACGCCCGCGGCGCCGCGCTGGCGACCGTGGTGCGCCGGCGCATCCCGATCTGCGAATACGCCCCGCGGGTGATCAAGCAGTCGCTGGTCGGCCGCGGCGCGGCCGACAAGCAGCAGGTCCAGCACATGGTGCGTTTGCTGCTGAACCTGCCGGAAATGAAGCTGCAGGCGGACGCCGCCGACGCCCTTGCGGTGGCCCTGACGCATGCGCATATGAGCGCTACCGCGGCCCGCACCGGCCTGAGCGCGGTGCAACTGCGCAGGCGCGGCACATGAGCGCGCGGCATCGTCATCCCAAGGGAGTGTGTCCGTGATCGGTCGTCTCAAAGGCATCCTGGTGCACAAGGCGCCCCCGTGGATCGTCGTGGACGTCAACGGCGTCGGCTACGAGCTGGAAGCGCCGATGAGCACCTTCTACGACCTGCCCGAACTGGGCCGCGAGGTCGCCTTGTTCACCCATTACGCGCAGAAGGAGGACAGCGTCTCGCTGTACGGCTTCCTGCGCGAGAGCGAACGCCGTCTGTTCCGCGATGTGCAGAAGGTCAGCGGCATCGGCGCCAAAATCGCGCTGGCCGTGCTGTCGGGCGTGCCGGTCGAGGAGTTCGCGCGCCTGGTCCAGATTGGCGACGTGACCGCGCTGACCCGCATCCCCGGGATCGGCAAGAAGACCGCCGAGCGCATGGTGGTCGAGCTGCGCGACCGCGCGGCCGGCCTCTATGGGGATGGGCTCGTCGGCTCCGGTAGCGTCCTGGGCGGCAACGGCGTGCCCGCCGACCCGCAGAGCGAGGCCACCGTCGCCCTGCAGCAACTGGGCTACAAGCCCGCCGAGGCCGCGCGCATGGCGCGCGAGGCCACCGCCGCCGGCGACGACGCCGCCGCCATCATCCGCAAAGCGCTAAAGTCCGCGCTTCGCTGAGCCCACGGCGGCCCCCGCCCGGAGCACTCGCACCATGGCTTCCACCGTTCCTTCCGCTGCGCCTTCGCGCAAGAACTCTCATGACGCCCAGGGCCACGGTCACGGCCACGGCGGCAAGGGCTTGCCCGGGCTGGTCGTCGGCGCGATCGGCGTGGTCTTCGGCGACATCGGCACCAGCCCGCTGTACACCCTGAAGGAGGCGTTCTCGCCGCACTTCGGCCTGGTCGGCAACCACGACACCGTGCTGGGCATCCTGTCGCTGGTGTTCTGGGCCCTGATGATCGTGGTCACGCTGAAGTACGTGACCATCATCATGCGCGCCGACAACGAGGGCGAGGGCGGCATCATGGCGCTGATGACCCTGGCCCAGCGCACCCTGGCCAAGGGCGGACGCTCGGCCTACGTGGTCGGCATCCTGGGCATCTTCGGCGCCTCGCTGTTCTTCGGCGACAGCGTGATCACCCCGGCGATCTCGGTGCTGGGCGCGGTCGAGGGCCTGGAAGTCGCGGCGCCCGGCCTGCACCGCTTCATCGTGCCGATCACCGTGGTGATCCTGGTGATGGTGTTCCTGGCCCAGCGCTTCGGCACCGAGAAGGTCGGCCGCGTGTTCGGCCCGATCACCGTGCTGTGGTTCCTGGCCTTGGGCGCGATCGGCATCCACAACATCATCGACGCGCCGGAAGTGCTGAAGGCGCTGAATCCGATCTGGGGCGCGCGCTTCTTCATGGAACACGGCGCCCACTCGGTGCTGATCCTGGGCGTGGTGGTGCTGGCGGTGACCGGCGGCGAGGCGCTGTACGCCGACATGGGCCACTTCGGCGCCCGGCCGATCCGCTACGGCTGGTACATCATGGTGCTGCCCTGCCTGATGCTGAACTACCTCGGCCAGGGCGCGTTCGTGCTCGATCACCCGGCCGCGGTGCGCAACCCCTTCTTCGAGGCGGTGCCCTCGTGGGCGTTGTACCCGATGATCGTGCTGGCGACGATGGCGGCGGTGATCGCCTCGCAGGCGGTCATCACCGGCGCCTATTCGGTCGCCCGCCAGGCCATGCAGCTGGGCTACATCCCGCGCATGCAGATCAAGCACACCTCGCACGACACCATCGGCCAGATCTACGTGCCCTACATCAACTGGATCCTGGCGATCGCGGTGATCACGGTGGTGCTGGCCTTCCGCAGCTCGACCGCGCTGGCCACCGCCTACGGCATCTCGGTGTCGGCGACCATGCTGATCGACACCCTGCTGCTGGCCCTGGTCGCGCGCGCGCTGTGGCCGCGCTGGCGCACCTGGGTGCTGCCGCTGTGCGTGGTGTTCTTCGTCGTCGATCTCGGCTTCGTGGTCGCCAACGGCGCCAAGTTCTTCGACGGCGCCTGGTTCCCGGTGGTGCTGGGCCTGACCGTGTTCACGGTGATGCGCACCTGGCGCCGCGGCCGCGAGCTGCTGCACGACGAAGTGCGCAAGGAAGGCATCCAGCTCGACAGCTTCCTGCCCGGTCTGATGCTGGCGCCGCCGATCCGGGTGCCCGGCACCGCGGTGTTCATGACCGCCGACAAGGGCGTGGTCCCACATGCGCTGCTGCACAACCTCAAGCACAACAAGGTGCTGCACGAGCGCAACGTGTTCCTGACCGTGGAAACCTTGAACGTGCCGCACGCGCCGCGCGAGAAGCGGCTCAAGATCGAAGCCATCGGCGACGATTTCTACCGCGTGCTGATCCGTTTCGGCTTCATGGAAATGCCCGACGTGCCGCTGGCGCTGATGCGCTCCTGCGACGCCGGCGGCATCTACTTCGACCCAATGGACACCACCTATTTCGCCAGCCGCGAGACGGTGGTCGCCAGCCGCCACCGGGGCATGCCGATCTGGCGCGACCGCCTGTTCGCGTTCATGCACCGCAACGCCGCGCCGGCGACCGGTTTCTTCCGCATTCCGGGCAACCGCCTGGTCGAGCTGGGCGCGCAGGTCGAGATCTGAGCGCGGCGTCGCCGGAACGTGCGCCGCGGCGTGGGCGGCCCGCGCGCGGCCATGCGAACATAGGCGCATGACCGACGACCGCATCATCGCCCCCGGCGCCACCCGCGAGGACGAGGCCCTGGAGGCCTCGATCCGGCCCAAGCGCCTGGACGAGTACCTGGGCCAGCAGCCGGTCCGCGAGCAGCTCAAGATCTACATCGAGGCCGCCAAGGGCCGCGGCGAGGCCCTGGACCACGTCCTGATCTTCGGTCCGCCCGGCCTGGGCAAGACCACCCTCAGCCACGTGATCGCCAACGAGCTGGGCGTGAACCTGCGCCAGACCTCCGGCCCGGTGATCGAGAAGGCCGGCGACCTGGCCGCGCTGCTGACCAATCTGCAGCCGCACGACGTGCTGTTCGTCGACGAGATCCACCGCCTCTCGCCCGTGGTCGAGGAAGTGCTGTATCCGGCGATGGAGGACTACCAGATCGACATCATGATCGGCGAGGGCCCCGCGGCGCGCTCGATCAAGCTCGACCTGCCGCCGTTCACCCTGATCGGCGCCACCACCCGCGCCGGCCTGCTGACCGCGCCGCTGCGCGACCGCTTCGGCATCGTCCAGCGCCTGGAGTTCTACAGCGCCGAGGAACTGACCCGGATCGTGCGCCGTTCGGCCCAGATCCTGGGCATCCACTGCGAACCCGAGGGCGCGGCCGAGATCGCCAAGCGCTCGCGCGGCACCCCGCGCATCGCCAACCGCCTGCTGAGGCGCGTACGCGATTACGCCCAGGTGCGCGCCGGCGGGCGTATCGACAACGCGACCGCGGACGCGGCCATGGCCATGCTCAAGGTCGACCCGCAGGGCTTCGACGAGCTCGACCGGCGCCTGCTGACGACCATCGTCGAATCCTTCGACGGCGGCCCGGTCGGGATCGAATCGCTGGCCGCCGCGCTCAGCGAGGAACGCGGCACGCTCGAGGACGTGATCGAGCCCTACCTGATCCAGCAGGGCTATCTGGTCCGCAGCGCGCGCGGCCGCATGGCCACGCCCAAGGCCTACCGGCACATCGGCCTGAAGCCGAAAGCCAATGCCGGCGGGCTTTTCGAAGAGGGTTGAGCGAGTGATTGCACCGGCGTTCAGTTGGCCGACACGCGTCTATTGGGAAGATACCGACGCCGGTGGCGTGGTCTACCACGCGCAATACCTGGCGTTCCTGGAGCGCGCGCGCAGCGAGTGGGTGCGCGCGCAGGGTTACGGCCAGGAGCGGCTGCGGCTGGAATTCGAGCTGGTGTTCGCGGTCCGCGCGATGCAGATCGACTTCCTCAAGCCCGCGCGGCTGGACGACGCCCTGTCGGTGTCGGCCGAGCTGCGCGAGTGCCGCCGCGCCAGCCTGGTGTTCGCGCAGGCCATCCACCGCGGCGGCGAGCGCCTGCTCACGGCGACCGTGCGGGTGGCGGCGCTGGACGCGCAGGGCTTCCGTCCGCGCCCGATTCCGGCGGCGCTGTACGAGCCGCTCAAAGCGCTGGAAACCCCGGCGTCGCAGGAAACAACGTAACCACTAGGCCCGTGCTGCGGGCTACGGAGAAACAAGCATGACGTCATCGTTGATCGCGCTACTGGCCACGACCGTGGAAGCCCTGCCGGAACAGGCCGCCAGCGCGGCGACGCAGGTCGCCAGCGCCGCCACCGCCGCCGGTGGCGACTTCAGTCTGCTGGCCCTGTTGCGCGACGCCAGCTTGCCGGTGCAGTTCATCATGGCCCTGCTGGTGCTGGCCTCGGTCACGTCCTGGATCATCATCTTCCGCAAATGGAAGGTGATCCGGCGCGCCAAGCACGAGGCCGACCACTTCGAGGAGCGCTTCTGGTCCGGCGCCGAGCTGAGCAAGCTCTACGCCGGCACCACCGAGCGCGGCCGCGGCGTCGGCGGCCTGGAGGCGATCTTCGAAGCCGGCTTCCGCGAGTTCAACCGCATCCGCCAGCGCCGCGGCGTCGACGCCCGCGCCCAGCTCGAAGGCGCCCAGCGCGCGATGCGCGCGACCGGTTCGCGCGAGCTCGACGGCCTGGAGCACAACCTCGAACTGCTGGCCAACATCGGCTCCACCTCGCCCTACATCGGCCTGGTCGGCACCGTGTTCGGCATCATGGTCACCATGCATTCGCTGATCTCGACCACCAAGCAGGTCGGCATCGCCGACGTCGCGCCCGGCATCTCCGAGGCGCTGCTGGCCACCGCGATGGGCCTGTTCGTGGCGATCCCGGCGGTCTGGGCCTACAACCGTTTCGCCACCGGCGTGGAGCGCCTGTCGGTGCGCTACGACGCGTTCTCCGAGGAGTTCTCCTCGATCCTGCAACGGCAGTCCCACCTCGACGAAGCCTGATGCGGGCCGCACGCACGCATCCGCACCCGAGCGCGTCCGCGCGCCTGCGCTTTCCGCCCCCGCGGAAGGCCTCGTAAAGAAAGAGAGGCAAGGCCATGTCCGGCATATCCACGCGCCGCCACCGCAAGCGCAAACTCAAGGCCGAAATCAACGTCGTGCCCTACATCGACGTGATGCTGGTGCTGCTGATCATCTTCATGGTCACAGCGCCCTTGCTGACCCTGGGCATCGACGTCGACCTGCCCAATTCCAACGCCAAGTCGATCGAAACCAAGAACGATCCGGTGGTGGTGCAGGTCGACGCCGCGGGCAACTACTTCCTGGCGGTCAAGGCCGACAAGAAGGAAGGCGTGACCGCGCAGACGCTGCGCACCCGCATGAGCGCGCTGGTCGCCGAGAACGGCAAGGACAAGGTCCAGGTCTACGTGGCCGGCGACGGCCAGTCGAACTACCAGCGCGTGATGGACGTGATGAACATCCTGCAGGGCGCCGGGGTCGAGAAGGTCGGCCTGATCAGCCAGCCCGAGAAGAGCAAAGCCCGATGAGGGAAAGCAAAGCCGACACCGCGCAAGCCGTCGGTTTGGCCCTGGCGCTGCACGGGCTGCTGATCCTGGCCCTGCTGCTCAGCGCCCTGAACTGGGGCGGCGCGCCGGAAGGCGGCGGATCGCCGATGGCCACCGAGCTGACCGACGCCTCCGACCTGTCGGCGACGATGCAGCGCACCCTGCGCAGCCAGGTCGCGCCTGCGGTCGAGGAGCCCTTGCCGCAGCCCGAACCCGAAGACGCCCTGCCGCTGCCGCAGCCGGAACCCGAGCCGCGCCCGCAGGACGCGCCCACGCCGCAGCAGCAGGCGCCGCAGGACTTCATCCCGGTCCCCGACGAAACCACTCAGGAGCAGGTGGTCGACACCCCGACCCCGAACCAGGCCACCGAGCAGCAGGTGCAGGAGGCCAAGCGCCAGCAGGACCAGGTCGACCTCACGCAGCAGGAGCGCCAGCTCGAGATCCAGCGCCAGCAGCGCCTGACCGCGATGGAACTGGAGCGCCAGAAGCAGCTCGAGGACATCCGCCGCAAGCGCGCCGCGGCCGCGCGCGAGGCCAGCCTGGCCGAGCAGCGCCTCAAGCAGCTCGCCGACGCCCAGGCCCGCAGCGCCTCGTCCAGCCAGGCCGACGCCAGCCAGCCCAATCCCGGTACCGGCGGCCAGGGCGATCCGGGCCTGATGGCGGCCTACCAGGCCGCGCTGCAGGCGGCGATCCTGGCCAAATGGACCCGGCCCGACAACGTGCCCCTGGGCGCCAAGTGCCGCCTGGTGATCCGCCAGCTCCAAGGCGGTACCGTCATCGACGCGCAGGTATCGTCGCCGTGTTCCTACGACGAGCAGGCGCGGCGCTCGATCGAGGCCGCGGTGCTCAAGGCCCAGCCCTTGCCCTACGCGGGCTTCGAGAAGGTGTTCAACCGCCAGCTCAACTTCAATTTCACCGCCCAGGACCAGTGAACCGGGCCGCTTGGGCGGCTCCAATGCTTGCTCAGCTTGAATTCGTTCAGCTTTGAGGTGGCGTTCACCTCCAAACTGTTAAGAATCCCAAGCTGAACAGTGCCGCGTCCGAATGATCCGTATGGAGTGCCGATGAACCGACCCCTGTCCTGGCTGGCCGCGCTGCTGGCGCTGCTGCTTCCGTTTTCCGCCGCCGCCCAGGGGCTGGATGTCGATATCGTCGGCGGCAAGGCCGCAGCGCTGCCGATCGTGGTGGTGCCCATGCCCTATCAGGGCGCCGGCGCCGCGCCGGCCACCGATATCGCCAAGGTGATCCGCGACGACCTCAACCGCTCGGGCCAGTTCCGCGGCCTGCCGGTGGAGCGCATGGCCAGCCAGCCCAGCCGCGGCAGCGACATCAACTACCCGGAATGGCGCGCGATCAACCAGGACTACATCGTGGTCGGGCGCGTGATCGACGGCGGCGCCGGCAGCTACCGCATCGAGTACGAACTGTTCGACGTCGCCAAGCAGCAGCGCCTGGCCGGCTTCGCCTACACCGCGCGCGCCAACGTGGTGCGCGACGCCGCCCACCAGATCGCCGATGCGATCTACCAGAAGATCCTCGGCGTGCGCGGCGCGTTCTACACCCGCATCGCCTACGTCACCGCCAACGGCACCGGCCGCGGCGCCGACTACGTGCTCAAGATCGCCGACTCCGACGGCTTCAATCCGCAGCCGGTGGTGCGCTCGCCCGAGCCGCTGCTGTCGCCGGCCTGGAGCCCGGACGGCAACCGCCTGGCCTACGTCAGCTTCGAGGGCGGCAACTCCTCGATCTACATCCAGAACATCAGCTCCGGCAGCCGCGAACTGGTGGCCAAGTACCGCGGCATCAACGGCGCGCCGGCGTTCTCGCCGGACGGCCGCCGCCTGGCCCTGACCCTGTCGCGCAGCGGCAACCCCGAGATCTACGTGATGGACCTGGGCAGCCGCGCGCTGACCCAGCTGACCAACCATTTCGGCATCGACACCGAGCCGACCTGGAGCGCCGACGGCAGCAAGATCTACTTCACCTCCGACCGCGGCGGCAAGCCGCAGATCTACCAGGTCTCCTCCAGCGGCGGCGGTGCCACCCGCGTGACCTTCCAGGGCAGCTACAACGCCACCCCCAGCGTGTCCTTCGACGGCAAGAAGATCGCGGTCGCGCAGGGCGCGGGCAACACCTACCGCATCGCCATGATGGACAGCAGCCTGGGCTCGGCGCGCTGGAGCACGCTGTCGCCGGGCTCGCTGGACGAGTCCCCGACCTTCGCTCCGAACGGCGCCATGATCATTTATGCTGCGCGCGAAGGCCGCCGCGGCGTGCTGTATTCGGTCTCCGCCGACGCTCGCGTGCGCGAGCGGGTGGTGCTGGACGACGGCGACGTGCGCGAACCGGCGTGGGGTCCCTACCGCACGCCGCAGTGACTGCGAGCCATTCCCCAGATCGATCCCCCGGCACCTGCTGTCCCGCTAATCCTGCCCCCTGTTCCACCAGACGAGGAAAACCCATGAACAAGATCGCTCCTGCCACCGTCGGCAAGGTCGTGCTCGCCGCACTGCTTTGCACCGTCGCTGTCGCCTGCTCCAAGAAGGTCAAGGAAGTTCCGCCGACCGACTCCGGCAGCAACGTCGGCACCACCCAGCCCTCGACCGACACCGGTCCGGTCGCCTCGGGCGCGTACGGTCCGAACGATCTCGACACCGACGCCTGCCTGCGCCAGCGCGTGGTCTACTTCGATCTGGATCAGGACAGCCTGAAGCCGGAGTTCCAGGCCATCGTCGGCTGCCACGCCAAGTACCTGCGCGACCGTCCGTCCTCGCGCATGACCCTGGAAGGCAACGCCGACGAGCGCGGCAGCCGCGAGTACAACCTCGGCCTCGGCGAGCGCCGCGGCAATGCGGTGTCCTCGGCGATCCAGGCCAACGGCGGTTCGGGTAGCCAGATCACCGTGACCTCCTACGGCGAAGAGCGCCCGGTCTGCACCGAGTCCAACGAGGACTGCTGGGCCAAGAACCGTCGCGTCGAGATCGTGTACACCGCCAAGTAATCGGACCCACGATCGATGCGCACGTTCGCACAGACCCTAGCGGCTTCGATCGTCTGCGGAGCGGCGGCCCTCGCGGCCGCCGCCCCCGCTTACGCCCAACGCGCCAGCCTGGCCGACCGCGTCACGGTGCTGGAGCAGCGCGCGGCCAACAACCAGGCCAATGTCGACCTGC
This sequence comes from Lysobacter sp. CCNWLW3, assembly GCF_036697405.1. NCBI lineage: Bacteria > Pseudomonadati > Pseudomonadota > Gammaproteobacteria > Lysobacterales > Lysobacteraceae > Lysobacter > Lysobacter sp. CCNWLW3. The sequence continues at coordinate 285,600 of NZ_JBAHWA010000004.1, read as the reverse complement.
TGAACCAGGTCACCCAGCTCAAGTCCGAACTCCAGGCCCTGCGCTCACAGGTCGAGGAATTGCAGCAGCAGAACCAGCAGCTGCAGCAGTCGAGCAAGAACCAGTATCTGGACCTGGACGGTCGCCTCAACCGGCTCGAAGGCGGTGCCCCGGCCGCACCGGCACCGGCATCGGCGCCGGCCGCCGCCGCACCCAAGCCAGCGGCCGTCGCTCCGCCGCCGCCGGCTCCGCACGCGGCCGCCCAGGACCGCCCGCCGGCGGTCTACGGCGACCCCGGCGCGGTGGCCCAGAGCGCCGACGAGCGCAGCGCCTACGACATCGCCTTCAACGCGCTCAAGGCCGGCCTCTACGCCGACTCGGCGCGCATGTTCCAGGCCTTCGTCGAGACCTACCCGAACGGCACCTACACGCCCAACGCGCTGTATTGGCTGGGCGAGAGCTACTACGTGACCCAGAACTACCAGCTCGCCCTGGTCCAGTTCCAGTCGCTGTACGAGCGTTACCCCACCCACGACAAGGCCCCGGGCGCGCTGCTCAAGCTCGGCCTGTCCCAGCAGGGCCTGCGCCAGATCGACGCCGCCGAACGCACCCTGGGCGAAGTGGTGTCGCGCTTCCCCGGCACCGACGCGGCGCGCGCCGCCTCCGACCGCCTCAACGCGCTCCAGCTCGGCCGCCTGCGCTGAGCCGCCCGCCCAGCCGCTCCCGGTAGGAGCGGCGTAAGCCGCGACCGCACCAGCTCGATCCCCGCCGCACCCCGGGCTGCCGAGGCCGCCCCTCCCGTCGCGCCCGCGCGCCGCAGCATTCCAGCGCCGTTCGGGCCCTGGCGGCCCGGCTCCGATAAACTAGGCGTATGAACGCCGTATCGACCGACGCGGCCCTGGCGTCGCCCGAGCGCCTGCGGCTGACCGAAATCTTCCTGTCCCTGCAAGGCGAAGCCCGCAGCATCGGCTGGCCGACCGTGTTCGTGCGCCTGACCGGTTGCCCGCTGCGCTGCCAGTACTGCGACACCGCCTACGCCTTCCATGGCGGGGAGTGGTGGCAGATGGACGACATCCTGGCCGAGGTCGCCCGCCACGGCGCGCGCCACGTCTGCGTGACCGGCGGCGAGCCGCTGGCGCAGAAGCGCTGCATCGGCCTGCTCGCCCGCCTGTGCGATGCCGGCTACGAGGTCTCGCTGGAAACCTCCGGCGCGATCGACATCGCCGAGGTCGACCCACGCGTATCGCGCGTGCTCGACATCAAGACCCCGGATTCCAAGGAAGCGCACCGCAACCTGTGGAGCAATCTGGCGCTGCTGACCGCGCGCGACCAGGTCAAGCTGGTGATCTGCAGCCGCCAGGACTACGACTGGGCCAAGGCCGTGGTCGCGCAGCACCGCCTGACCGAAGTCTGCGACGTGCTGTTCTCGCCCAGCTTCAGCCAGGTCAAACCCAGCGACCTGGCCGACTGGATCGTCGCCGACCGCCTGCCGGTGCGCTTCCAGCTGCAGCTGCACAAGATTCTTTGGAACGACGAGCCGGGGCGGTAAGCGCCGGGATTCGGGATTGGGAATTCGGGATTCGCAACAGCGGCTTCCGACTCAGCCGGATTCTGCGTTCCTCCCATCGCTCGCTCCGACCAATCCCTAATCTCCAATCTCGAATCCCGAAATGAAAAAAGCCGTCGTCCTCGTTTCCGGTGGCATGGACTCCGCCGTCGTCATCGCCATCGCGCGCGAGCAGGGCTATGCCGTGCATGCGCTGAGCGTGCGCTACGGCCAGCGCCACACCTCCGAGCTCGATGCCGCCGCGCGCGTGGCACGCTCGCTGGGCGCGGTCGCGCACAAGACCGTCAACGTCGACCTGCGCAGCATCGGCGGCTCGGCCCTGACCGACGAGGCGATCTCGGTGCCGCTGGATACCGACCACCACCCGGTCGGCGTGGACGCGGCCAAGGACGACATCCCGGTCACCTACGTGCCGGCGCGCAACACCATCATGCTGTCGGTGGCGCTGGGCTGGGCCGAGGTGCTGGGCGCGGCCGACATCTACTGCGGCGTCAACGCGGTCGACTATTCGGGTTATCCCGACTGCCGCCCGGAGTTCGTCGAGGCCTTCGAACGCCTGGCCAATCTGGCCACCAAGGCCGGCGTCGAGGGCGCGGGCCTGCGCGTGCGCGCGCCGCTGCAGTACCTGAGCAAGGCCGACATCGTGCGCGAGGGCCTGCGCCTGGGCGTGGATTTCGCCCAGACCGTGTCCTGCTACCAGGCCGACGACGAGGGCCGCGCCTGCGGCCACTGCGACGCCTGCCGCCTGCGCGCCGAAGGCTTCGCCGCCGCCGGCGTGGCCGATCCCACGCACTACGTCTGAACCGCGGCGCCGGGCCCCGGCTGCATGGGGGCCTGACTCGGCGCGGACGGCTTGTTAGAATGGCCGACTCCGGCACGCTGCCGGCGATGTTCCGGGCCGTTAGCTCAGTCGGTAGAGCAGAAGACTTTTAATCTTTTGGTCGTAGGTTCGAATCCTACACGGCCCACCAATCCCAGCCGCTCCTCGCCCTGGCCATGCGCCGCAGCAGCGAGCAGGCCCCGAAGCGGCGAGCCCGCCGCCGCCTCCGACAGCTTCCACTGGCGAACTCCACGGGCCGATCACCATTTGGCGCTGGGCGATGTGCCCAGGTCCTCGTACAGGCCGAAGACGTCGTTGCCGTCCACTCCGGGATCGCCGATGGCGTACAGGGTGCCGAACACCGCCTCGTAGGTCGCGCTGCGATAGATCAGGCAAAGGTCCGCCGCCGGGATGCCGGCGGCGAGCGCGCGCTCGATCACCGGACCGACCGCGGCGAAGCCGGCCTCGGGATCGCGCTTGCAGTTGGCGATGATGTTGTCGAGCACGCTGGGGTCGTCGAGCGGGTTGATGATCTCCCGCCACAGATGCTCGACCAGTTCTTCTCTCGTGGTCATAACGACTCCTGGCGGCCTGGGCCCGAATCGATCGGGCCACCGCCGCCGTCAGGCTTGCGGGCCGGTGCGGCCCCTTGCGACGCCGATCGTCATCACAGCGCGGGATATTTCTCGCCGTAGCTAAGCGCTTCGTCGATGCGATTGGCCAGGGCGATAGGACAGTTGTAGAAATCCGAGTGCGCGCAAAGAAAGCTGTAGGCCATGTTCAGATCGACGGACAAGGTCTTCGGGGCGGCGCCCTTGGGAATATGCAGTTCGATGACGCGCCCGCCGCCGTAGGTCGACTTGCCGCTGGTCTTGTCCTTGATCAGCAGGAGCAGGGCGTCGATGTCGGCCCAGCGGTTCTTGTAACTGTAGGCCTTGACGGTGTGCACGCGGCCGGCGATGGGCAGCCTCACCGTGCCCATGGCGTACATCACGCCCGCGTGCTCGCGCGAATCGAGGTAGTTGACCGCGGTCGGGTTCGCGCTGGGGGTGAACGAGGCCGCGATCACGCCCTTGGGGTTGTACGGGAAATAGTCCAGGCCGCGGAATCCGCGCTTTTGCACCAGCGCCGGGTTGTACAGCCAGACCTTGAGCGTGGTGGTTCCGAGGAAGGACACCCTGACGGTCATCTGGTTGGGCAAGGTCAGTTGCCGGCCCTCTCGTTTCAGCAGGTCCGTCGCCGCGATTCCGGGCCCGCTGAGCATGGCCCGCGCGTTGCGGAACTCGATCCGCGCGAGGTCCGCGGAACCCGGCGTGTTCGACCAGGCGAGTTGGCCGGCGGTGCCGGCGGCGCGCAGGAACAGCGATTGTCCGGCCGCGATTTCCTTCATGTCCTGCGCGGCATACATGCCGGTCGGGCCGGCCGCGTTGAACGCGGCGCCCTGCGTGAAGGAAAGCCATTGTTGATGCCCGTCGAGCTCGCCTGCGAGCGCTTGCGACGATAGAAACATGCACAGCAGCAATATCCAGCGCATATCTTGCCTCCGAAACGATGGTTGTTGGCGAGGGCGTACCTGCCCATTCGGCGATGGTAGGGCGATGCGGATCGGCGAAACTATGCTTTTCCAGGCACTTCGCTCATGAACGCGGGCCGCGCGCACGAACGCGACGCGCCTGGGGGCGCCAGGCAATCGCGTCTGTATCGGCGAATGGCTTGCCTTAGCGGGACTTATAAGGAAAAAGTCGGCGCCGTGAATTTACTCGGCAGGTAATGGGGCCTGGACCCGTTGCTGCGAGAAGCATAAGTCGGCGCTCGCCGGCGCAACAACGCGAAAGTTATTGAATAGGCACAAGCTGTGCTTATGGAAGTCTCGTCGGTGCCTAGCCCGGCGGCACCATTCGCTCGGACCTGCCGACCTCCGAGCGGGCCGGTGCCAGGACATCGGACAGATCGGCGCGCTGGCCCGTGAAACGCCCGGCCGCGTCGCCGGCCAGGGCCACGCCGGCGATTCCCACGATCCACAGCAGGGTCTCGCGCGCGCCGCGTTGCAGCGATTCGCGCCAACGCTCGAAACGGCCCTGCAGGCGGCGGCCCGCGAACAGGTACAGGCCCAGCAGCGCCAGCGGCGGCGCGACGAAGATCGCGTTGTAGACCAGCAGCAGCGGCAGCCATTGCCAGACGCCGAGCTTGGCCGAGGTCATCAGGGCGATCGCGGCGAAGTAGGGCAGCGCGGTGACCATCTCGATCGCGGTGACCGTCATGCCCAGCAGGGCCATGCCGATCAGGCCGCCCACGCGTGGTTGCGGTTGCGCCGGCGCGGCTTTGCCTTGCTTGGGCGCGAAGATCGCATAACCGAGCATGCCCAGTCCGAGCGCGAGCTGGATCGCCAGCGCCAGCGGGTGATCGAAGGCCTGGCCGAAACGCGCGACCGCCGCGCCCAGGCCCAGCATCAGGGCGATGCCCAGGACCGTGTAGCTCAGGGCGATGCCGGCGATATAGGCCAGCAGGCGTGGCGCCGCGCCGGGGCGCGCCATCCACCACAGCGCGACGGCCAGCGCCGAAGGATTGACGCTGTCCACGACGGCCAGGCCGAGCACGGGTAGGACGATGTCGGTCATGCGTTGGGGGGCGATGGGCGGAGCCGCATTGTGGGACAGGCAGCGGCGGCAAGGCCTGGGCCGTTGGGCATGCATGCGGATCGTTGCGGCGGCTTGGGTGCGCCGCGCCGCGTCGAGGCAGGCGGTGCCCCGGGTTGATGCGTCGCATACGCAAACCGGGGTGGCGCATATCGAGCCGATCCGGATTGTCGACGGCTCCACCAGCCATTATCGTGGCGTTCGCCCATGCGGCGCTTATCCCCCGTAGAAAGGATTCCCATGCTTCGTTCCTCGCTTAGCCTCCTGATGCTGACGCTCGCCGCCACCGCTACGCCTGCGCATGCGGCAGAGACCGAAACGCGCGCCATCGCCGCACCGGATGTCGCCCACGCCAAGAAATACGCCCAGGACGGCGTCAGCGTTTCGCTGCCGGGCAACTGGACGGTGACCGAGAACACCGCCATGGACGAGGGCGGCGGACGCGCGCTCGGCATCGAGGCCGACAAGCCGGACTTCGAGACCCTGGGGCTGGACATCACGCTGCAGGTCTATCCCGAAGACATCGCGCCCTCGCTCGAAGGCGCGGCCGAATTCCTGGTCGCGCGCCAGATCGACGGCTCCAAGAACTACAGCGAACCCAAGCACAGCGACTACAAGCTGGGCGGACGTTTTCCGGCCCTGGTCTCGCGCTATACGCATACCGTGTTCGGTGCCGATTCGCCGTACGCCAAGCGGGTCGACCTGTACGCACTCAAGCCCTGCGGCGACGGCTGGGTCTGCCTGATCTTCGCCCAGACCCTGGCCGCGAACGAAAGCGCCGCGAGCGCCGGCATGGCCAAGCTGTACGAAACCATGAAGTTCGCTCCCGCCAAGGAGTGAAGCGGGACGCTGCGATGCGTGATCCCTGCGTCGCAGTCTTGCGGTTGGCGCGGGGAGCTCGCAGTCCGGCTGGATTCCGGCCCCGACATGCCGGATGGATTTTGGGTAACGCAATCGGAGCATGGTTATGAACAAATGCAGCATAGCCGTGGCAGCCATGCTCTCGATGGCGGCAACGCCTGCGATGGCGGGGGAGTGGTGGCTGGTGTTCATGGGCGGCGAAAAGCCCGGTCGCCTGATCGTCACGGTCGATGAGGCGTTTCTCGACCCGGTCCCATTCGCCAAGAACACCTACAAGCTGGAGACCTTCTCCTTGATGGAGCATCCGAAGTCTCCGGATTCGGTCTCCTCCAACATGATCATCGATTGCGATCGCAAGACGCTGGAAGAAAAACTGATCCAGGTTTCGCCACGCGACGACTTCATCCAGACCGTGCCCGACCAGCCCGCGCAAGCGCCCAAGGACGCGGCCGGCCGCAAGCTGGTCGAGTTCGCCTGCGAGATGGGCCCGAAGACGCAGGCCGAACGGCTGGCGATGCGCAAGCTCAACAACAGCGAGCGCGGTCTGCTGTTCATGGGGCCGCTGACGACCGGCGACATCCGCGAGTTCGCCTGGAAGAACTTCTGGGAAGACGGCAAGCGCCCGGTCGTCGCCAGCAAGCGATCCAAGCAGGAGATGGACGCCAAGATGGCCGAGCTGGCCGAGCGCAGGAAAGCCGCGCTCACCGAGGCCAACGCCATTGCCGGCCAGGTCGTCGAGGCCGACCAGAAGGACCGGCAGCGCACCGCGGACGTGATGGCTCTGACCGAGGCGAATGCCGCCATCGCCAAGGCGCGCAAGAAGCGGGAGTCGCGCGAAGTGCGCGACGGCCTGGAGCCCTGGATCGGACACAGCGAAACCGAACTGGTCGACGCCTGGGGCAGGCCGACCAGTTTCGAGGATCAGGGGCCCAAGCGCACCCTGCATTACTACAAGTCCACCGTGCTGCTCGGGCCCGATCCGTCGCAGGGATGCGGGCCGGGCAACATGTACGTGCCCGATCCGAACTCCAAGAACGGCGGAATGATGTGCGTGGGCGGCGCTCCGCCCCGCTCGGAAACCAAGGTCGATTGCACCGCCAGCTTCGAAGTCCGCGAGGGCACGATCATCGACTTCGTCACCAAAGGCCAAAGCCTGCAAAGCCTGGCCCATAGCAGCAGTTGCGGGGCGATCTTCGGCAAGTCGCGCTGACCCGGGGCCGCCGCTATCCAGGGATGCGGCGGCCACGTTCTTTCTCGGTCAGAGCAAGCGCCGGCACGACCGATCCGTACGGGGCGATGAAGTCCGCTGCCGCCAAGGAGCGACGCGGGACGCTGCGACGCGCAATGCCTGCGTCGCAGTATTCCGATCGGCGCGGCGGCGCTCCTATGCGGCGTCCGCGGCGCCCATGGAGCTCAGTCGGCGATGATGCGTACCGGGCGTAGTTCGAACGGCGGCGTAGGCGCTGGCGGCAAGGCGTCGAAGTACAGGTGCGCGGTGTCGCCGGCGTTGTAGTAGCTCAAGCGGCGTGCATTGTCGAAGTGGAAGACGTAGCCGGCCACTACCTCCGGCGCGACGGTCGCGCCGAACAGCAGCGCGTCGATCGCGACGATCCGGGCGCCCAGCAAGGCGCGGTAGGGCGCCCGGGCGCTCAGATCGACCCGGCGCCAGTCGCTGTTCTGCGCATACAGCAGGGCGGGCAATGAGGCGTAGATCGCGTAGGTCGCCGATTCACCATCCGAGATCAGCCGCGCCTGCAGCGAGCCGCCGTCGTCGAAGCCGAGTTCCAACGGGCCCAGATCGTCCGACTCCAGCGGCTCGTCGACCGCCAGTTCGCCGTGGCACATGCGCGTCAGGCGTTTGCCCAGGACGGCGAGGATTCCGGTATGGGCCGCCAGCGTCGCGTGCGTCGGCGACAGGCGGTTCACCAGACCTTCCAGAACGGCTTCTTGCGTGCGGGCGTTTCAGTCCCGCTATCCGCAGGCGTGTGGCCGAGATAGGGAATGGCCTTGCCGCTGAAACCGTCGATGCCCAGCGGCAGCGGCTCGAAGCTCCGGCTCAGCCAATCGGCGTGTTGCTGTCGCGCTAGGGCGACTTCCGCGTTGGGCAGCACCAGGAAGCCGTGCGTGTCCGAGCCGCCGTAGGAGTCGCTGTGCACGAATACGGTGTAGCGCTCCTTCAGGATTTCGGCGATCGAGGCGATCATCACGTAGCGGTCGCGGCCGCTTTCGGTCAGCGGGACGGCATAGCTCGTCCCGCGATGGACCAGTTCGCGCGGCTCGTCTTCGTCCGGCATCGCGATCGCATCGGCTTCGTCGAGTTCATCGGAAAAGCCGGTGACGACTTCCGACTCGAAGGAGCGCCAATCGATCCAGATCAGCGCCTCCGACAGCGCGTCCTCGTCCAGCGTCGTCAACGTCGTTAACGGAATGCGCATGCGGTACTCCGAGGACCGGACAGGTAAAGCGCGGGCTCGGCTCGGCGCCGGTCCGCGTACTTACGCGTAGCGGTCGGCCAACGCATCGGTGGACGACACCAGCACGTCCACGATCGCCGGGTCGGCCGCGCTGTGCCCGGCCAGCACGATGCGCAGTTCGGCCTCGGGCCAGGCCTGGGCCAGGTCGTAGGCGCTTTTCACCGGGCAGATGATGTCGTAGCGGCCGTGCACGATGGTCGCGGGAATATGGCGGATGCGGCCGACATCGCGCAGCAGTTGGTCCGGTTCCAGGAACACGTCATGGCGGAAATAGTGGGCCTCGGCGCGCGCCACGCTGATCGCCAGGTGCGGTTCCTCGAAGTTGCCGGTCTCGTCGGGGTCGTGGATCAGGGTGGTGCTGCCGCCTTCCCAATAGCCCCAGGCCTGCGCCGCGGCCAGCCGCTCGGACGGATCCGCGCTGTCGAGCCGGCGCCAATAGGCTTCGGTGAGGTTGTCGCGCTCGGCCTCGGGGATGTGCCCGACGTAGCGCTCCCAGCGTTCCGGGAAGATCCAGCGCGCGCCGCCGTCGAGTTCGTTGAACCAGCGCAGCTCGCCGGGGCGGCCCAGGAAGATGCCGCGCAATACCAGCCCCAGGACGCGTTCGGGGTGCGCCTGGGCGTAGGCCAGGGCCAGGGTCGAGCCCCAGGAGCCGCCGAACACCACCCAGCGGTCGATGCCGAAGTGCGCGCGGATGCGTTCGATGTCGGCGACCAGGTGCCAGGTGGTGTTGTCGCGCAGCTCCGCGTGCGGCGTGGACTTGCCGGCGCCGCGCTGGTCGAACAGGACGATGCGGTAGCGCGCCGGATCGAAGAAGCGGCGGTGGTAGGGCGAGACCCCCGCGCCCGGACCGCCGTGCAGGAAGATCACCGGCAGGCCGTCGGGATTGCCGCATTCCTCGATATGCAGTTCGTGCAGATCGTCCACCGCCAGCCGTTGCGTGCGGTAGGGCTCGATCTCGGGGTACAGCTCGCGCATGGCGCCGCTCCGTGGGGTTTGCGCAAGCATACGGCGCGGCGATGGTGGGTACGATAGGGGCTGCGGCGAAACGGTGATCGCGACGAGCGAGCGGGCGTGTCCGATGCTGACGACGGGGCAGCGACCTGGCGCTGGCCAGCTTCGTGTGGGAGCGGCGTAAGCCGCGATGGCATTGCTTCGTGTCGCGGCGACCGTACCGGTGAGCGGCGATGCGTCATTGGCCGCGCAGGCGGTTCGATGGCATCGACTGCGGAGAGCTTGCGCCGGTGGTTGGGGTTGAGCTATCGCGGCTTACGCCGCTCCCACAGAAGGCAGGGGCGGCGCATTGCTTTGGGTAGGAGCGGCGTAAGCCGCGACCGCGTTGTGTCGGAATCGCGGCGGCCGCGTCCATAGCCGGCGTTGGGTCGCTGGCCGCGCCGGTTTTCCGATGGCATCGACTGCGGAGGGCTCGTGCCGGAGCTTGGGGCTCGCGGTCGCGGCTTGCGCCGCTCCTACAGAAGGCAGGGGCGGCGCGTTGCTTTGGGTAGGAGCGGCGCGAGCCGCGACCGCGTTGTGTCGGGTCGCGGTGGTCGCGTCCGTAGTAGCCGGCGTTGGGTCGCTGGCCGCGCCGGTTGTTCGATGGCATCGACTGCGGAGGGCTTGCGCCGGTGGTCGGGATTCGCGGTCGCGGCTTGCGCCGCTCCTACAAGGCAAGGCGGCGCGCCCGCCCCTGCCACAGGCGGAGGTGAGCTGCAGCTGGGGCGCGACGGCTGGCCTCAGGCGTGGTCCAGCAGGTGCTGCAGCACGGCCTCGCCGTAGCGGTCGAGCTTGCTGGCGCCGATGCCGGGGATCCGCGACAGATCGTCGAGGTCGTCTGGTGCGGCCTCGGCGATCGCGCGCAGAGTGGCGTCGTGGAAGATCACGTAGGCGGGCACGTTCTGCTCGCGTGCGGTGGCCGAGCGCCATTCGCGCAGGGCGTTGAAGCGTGCCAGCGAGGTCGGATCGAGGTCGATCATCGGCGCCGCGGCGGCGCCGCTGCGGGTCTTGCGGCTGCGCGCGGCCTTGGGCTGTTCGGTGCGGAAGCGCAGGTCGCGCTCGCCGCGCAGGACCGGGCCGCTGTCGGCGGTGAGGCGCAGCGCGCCGTGGCGTTCGATGTCGGCTTCGAGCAGGCCGCCAGCGACCAGCTGGCGGAACACGCTGCTCCATTGGCGCGCGTCCAGGTCGCTGCCGATGCCCCAGGTGCTGAGGCGGTCGTGGCCGAACTTGAGCGCCTTCTCGGTCTCCACGCCGCGCAGCACGTCGATCACGTGGCCGGCGCCGAAGCGCTGGCCGGTGCGGTAGACACAGGACAGGGCCTTGCGCGCGGCTTCGGTGCCGTCCCAGCTCTGCGGCGGCTCCAGGCAGTTGTCGCAGTTGCCGCAGGCGCCCGGATGCGGTTCGCCGAACCAGCCCAGCAGCGACTGGCGCCGGCATTGGGTGGATTCGCAATAGCCGAGCAGGGCGTCGAGCTTGCGCAGCTCCAGGCGCTTGCGCTCCTCGCCGGCCTCGCCCTGCTGGATCAGCTGGCGCAGGTTGACCACGTCGCCCAGGCCGTAGCAGAGCCAGGCCTCGGCGGGTTCGCCGTCGCGGCCGGCGCGGCCGGTCTCCTGGTAGTAACCCTCGATCGACTTGGGCAGGTCGACGTGGGCGACGAAACGCACGTCGGGTTTGTCGATGCCCATGCCGAAAGCGATGGTGGCGACCATGACCACGCCGTCCTCCTGTAGGAAGCGGCGCTGGTTGGCCGCGCGCGTGGCCGCGTCCATGCCGGCGTGGTAGGGCAGGGCGCGGATGCCGGCTTCGACCAGTTGCTCGGCCACCGCGTCCACGCGCCGGCGCGAGAAGGCGTAGACGATGCCGCTGTCGCCGCGATGGGCGGCGAGGAAATCCAGCAACTGGCGGGTGCCGTTGTCCTTGTGGACCACGCGGTAGCGCAGGTTGGGACGATCGAAGGAGCTGACGAAGCGGCGCGCGTCCTCCAGGTTCAGGCGCTCGGCGATCTCGCGCTGGGTCGGGGCGTCGGCGGTCGCGGTCAGGGCGATGCGCGGGATGTCCGGCCAGCGCTCGTGCAGGATCGTGAGTTCGCGGTATTCGGGCCGGAAGTCGTGGCCCCATTGCGAGACGCAGTGGGCCTCGTCGATCGCGAACAGGGCGATCGGGGCGCGGTCGAGCAGGGACATGAAGCGCCCGGTCAGCAGGCGCTCGGGGGCCACGTAGAGCAGGTCGAGCTCGCCGGCCAGGAGCTGGCGCTCGACTTCGGCCGCGGCGGCCGCGTCCAGGGTGGAATTGAGGAAGGCCGCCTGCACGCCGAGCTGGCGCAGGGCTTCGACCTGGTCCTGCATCAGCGCGATCAGCGGCGAGACCACGACGCCGCAGCCGTCGCGCAGCAGCGAAGGCAGCTGGTAGCACAGCGACTTGCCGCCGCCGGTGGGCATCAGCACCAGGGCGTCGCCGCCCTCGCTCAGGTGTTGGACGATCTGCGCCTGTTCGCCGCGGAAGTCGGAATGGCCGAAGGTGCGGCGCAGCAGGTCGAGGGCGTGGTCTGACATGGCGCTAGTGTAACGAGCGCCGGCCTTACGGCCGCTAAGCGGATGCCGTGGCCCGATGTAGGAATTCGCCGTGGGCGCGACCGGGGCTCGCGATCCAGGGCCGCCCGCGCCGCGGTCGCGGCCGGACAAGGTCGACGCGGGCCGGCCGCCATCGGCAACTCCCCCTGTGGGAGCGGCGTGAGCCGCGATCGGCCCGGGACCGCTGCCCGGGCGGTCGATCGCGGCTCACGCCGCCCCCACAGGGGGCGGAGGCTAAGCGTTTATTGCAGCAGCGAGCGCAGCATCCAGGCGTACTTCTCGTGGGTCTGCAGGCGCTGGGTCAGCAGGTCCTCGGTGGGCGCGTCGTCGACGTCGTCGGCCTGGTCGAGTACCTTGCGCGCGGTGCGGCACACGGCTTCGTTGCCGACCACCAGCTGGCGGACCATCTCGCGCCAGTCGGCGGCGTCGCTCAGGCCCGGTTCCTCCGGGATCGAGCTCAGGCGCACGAACTCGGCGTAGGAGCCCGGCGCGTTGAAACCCAGGGCGCGGATGCGCTCGGCGATCTCGTCCAGCGCGGTCCACTGCTCGGTGTACTGGGTCTCGAACATCACGTGCAGGGCGTTGAACATCGGGCCCGTCACGTTCCAATGGAAGTTGTGGGTCTTCAGGTACAGGGTGTAGCTGTCGGCCAGGAAGCGCGACAGGCCCTCGGCGATCTTCTTGCGATCGGCCGGCGAGATCCCGATATCGATGGAGGGCGCGTTGCTGCCCGGCGCGGGCGAGGCGGCCGGCGTCAGCGGCTTGGCGGGCTTGGTTTTGCTGGTTTTGCTCTTGTCGGGCTTGTTCGACTTGGCCATGGGGGGCTCCTGTCCTTAGTGGAATGGCGACGGCCCGCGACGGGCCGAATAGGGTTTTTCCGGCGTTGCGACGACAATAGGCGCTGTCGCCGCCGATGTTAAATGGTTTGTTCCTAGCGCTGCGATGCAGACGATCTATCGATGAAGAACGAGTCCTCCAGGCCACCATCCACCGACGATGCTAGCGCCACCAACGCTAGCGCCGCGTTACGCCAGGCCCGGCGCGCCATCGACGGCGCGCTGAGCCGCGACCGCGGCCGTCTGCACGGGCTGTGGTCGCGCTGGAGCGGCAAGCCCGGCGACGCGGCCGCGCGCGACGCGTTCGCGCAGGCCCTGGCGGTGTCGGTGGCGCAACGCGAGGCGCGCGCGGCGGCCCTGCCCAGCGCGCCGGTGGAGCCCTCGCTGCCGATCGCGTCCGAGGCCGAGCGCATCGTCGCCTTGATCCGCGAGCACCCCGTGGTGGTGATCGCTGGCGAGACCGGTTCGGGCAAGACCACCCAGCTGCCCAAGCTGTGCCTGGCCGCCGGGCGCGGCGCCGCCGGCATGATCGGCTGCACCCAGCCGCGCCGGATCGCCGCGCGCGCGGTGGCGCGGCGCGTGGCCGAGGAGCTGAACACCCCGGTGGGCGGCGCGGTCGGCTACCAGGTGCGATTCAACGAGAACGTCGGCGAGCGCACCGCGATCAAGTTCATGACCGACGGCATCCTGCTGGCCGAGATCCAGTCCGACCGCTGGTTGTCGGCCTACGACACCATTCTGATCGACGAGGCCCACGAGCGCAGCCTCAACATCGACTTCCTGCTGGGCTACCTCAAGCAGCTGCTGAAGAAGCGTCCCGACCTCAAGCTGATCGTGACCTCGGCGACCATCGACACCGAGCGCTTCGCCGCCCATTTCGACAATGCGCCGGTGGTGAACGTGGAAGGGCGCGGCTATCCGGTGACGGTGCGGTATCGGCCCTTGGACGAGACGGGAACGAGTAGCCGGGAATCGGACATCGAAAAACCGAGCCGCCGCGAACCCGCTGCTACGAATCCCGACTCCCGAATCCCGAATCCCGGCCTTTCAGTCAACGACGGCATCGTCGCCGCCTGCGACGAGATCACCCGCGAGGATCCGCGCGGCGACGTGCTGATCTTCCTGTCCGGCGAACGCGAGATCCGCGACGCCCACCAGGCCCTGGAACGGCGCAAGTACCGCGAGACCGAAGTGCTGCCGCTGTATGCGCGGCTGTCGGTGCGCGACCAGGACCGGGTGTTCAACCCCGGCCCCAAGCGCCGCATCGTGTTGGCGACCAACGTCGCCGAGACCTCGCTGACCGTGCCGCGCATCCGCTACGTGGTCGATCCGGGCCTGGCGCGGGTCAAGCGCTACAGCCCGCGCGGCAAGCTCGACCGCCTGCATATCGAGCCGGTCTCGCAGGCCAGCGCCGACCAGCGCAAGGGCCGCTGCGGCCGCATCAGCGAAGGCACCTGCTACCGCCTCTACAGCGAGGCCGATTTCGAATCGCGGCCGCGCTACACCGATCCGGAGATCCGCCGCGCCGCCCTGGCCGGCGTGATCCTGCGCATGCTATCGCTGGGCCTGGGCAGCGTCGACGCGCGCGGCAAGCGCGGCGGCGACGGCGAATCCGGCGGCGCGGCGCGCATCATCGAGGACTTCCCGTTCCTGGAGCCGCCCGACGGCCGCGCCATCGCCGACGGCTGGCAGCAGCTGACCGAACTGGGCGCGGTCGACGAGCAGCGCCGGCTCACCGCGGTCGGCCGCAGCATGGCGCGCCTGCCGGTGGACGTGAAGCTGGCGCGCATGCTGGTGGCCGCGCAGGCCCACGGCTGCCTGCGCGAAATGATCGCGATCGCCGCCTTCCTGGGCATCCAGGACCCGCGCGAGCGCCCCGCCGATCAGCGCGCCGCGGCCGACGCCGCGCACGCCGAGTTCGCCGATCCGCGTTCGGAGTTCATCGGCATCCTCAAGCTGTGGGACGCCTACCAGAACGCGCACGAGGAGCTGACCCAGTCCAAGCTGCGCGGCTGGTGCGAGAAGCATTTCCTGGGTTTCCTGCGCATGCGCGAATGGCGCGAGTTGCATCGCCAGCTCAAGCTGCTGTGCGAGGAACTGGGCTGGGCGAGCGACCGCGCTTATCAGCCGCAGGCTCATGCGGTCGCGAGCGCCCGGCCGAGGATGGCCGGGCAGGACGGTCCGCGAGCGCGCATGCCGCGCCAGGCAGGGCAGGTGCGCAAGCTCGGCGAAGACGAGGCCGTCGGCTACGACGCCGCCGCCTACGCCACTTTGCATCGCGCCTTGATCGCCGGCCTGCCCAGCCAGATCGGCCAGCGCGGCGACAAGGGTTTCTACGACGGCCCGCGCGGGCGAAAATTCCAACTGTTCCCGGGCTCGCCGCTGGCAAAGAAGCCGCCGCCGTGGGTGCTGGCCGCGACCCTGCTGGACACCGAGCGGGTGTGGTCGATGACCAACGCCGGCATCGAGCCGGACTGGGCGATCCAGGAGCTGCCGCACCTGCTCGCGCGCCGCTACCACGACCCGCACTGGGCGCGTTCGCAAGGCCGCGTGGTCGGCAGCGAGCAGATCAGCCTGTTCGGCCTGGTGCTGGCGCCGAAGCGGCCGGTGCACTACGGCGCGCTGTTCCCGGAAGAGAGCCGCGCGATCTTCGCGCGCGACGCCCTGGTGACCGGCGAGATCAACACCCGCGCGGCTTTCCTGCAGCGCAACCTCGCCACTGTGGCCAAGGCGCGCGACGAAGAAGCCAAGCAGCGTCGCGCCGGGCTGGTGGTCGACGAGGACTGGATGAGCCAGTGGTACCTGGACCGGCTGCCGCCGCAGGTGCACAACGCCCAGGCCCTGGACGCGTGGTACGGCAAGCTGCCGGCGGCCGAGAAAGCGGCGCTGGAATGGTCCAGCGCGGAGCTGATGGTCGGCGGCGAGAGCGAGGCCGCGCGTTTCCCGCCCTATCTGCAGCTGGGTAACGCGCGGCTGGCGGTGCGTTACCGCTTCGAGCCCGGCGCGCCCGACGACGGCATGACCCTGGCGGTGCCGCTGCACCTGCTCAACGCGCTGGACCCGGCGCAGCTGTCCTGGCTGGCGCCGGGCTTCGTCGCCGACAAGGCCGCGGCACTGATCAAATCCCTGCCCAAGACCCTGCGCCGCAATTTCGTGCCCGCGCCGGACTTCGCCAAGGCCTTCCAGGAAGCGCACGCCAAGCCCGAGGCCGACGACCTGGTCGGCGCGCTCGCGCGCTTCCTGCGCAAGCTGACCGGGGTGGAGGTCGCCGCCGGCGATTTCGATCCCGGCGCGATCGAAGCGCACCTGCGCATGAACCTGCGCCTGCTCGATGCCGGCGACGAGCGCGGCGCCGGCGGGCGCAAGACCGAGCCGGTCGTGCTGGCCGAGTCGCGCGACCTCGACCAACTGCGCGCGCGTTTCGGCGAACGCGCCGCGCGCGCGTTCGCGGCGCGCGCCGCCGACGGTCTGGGCCAGCGCGGCCTGACCGCCTTCCCCGAGCAGCCGATTCCGGTCTCGGTGCCCGGCGCGGCCGGCGTGCCGGCGTTCCCGGCCCTGCACGACGACGGCGACAGCGTGTCCCTGCGCGTGCACGCCGAGCGCGAGGCCGCGCTGCGCGCGCACCCGGACGGAGTGCGCCGGCTGCTGGCGATCGCGCTGGCGGACAAGCTCAAGCAGGCGCGCAAGCAACTGCCGGTGTCGCCCAAGACCGGCCTGCTGTACGCGGCGATCGAATCGGCCGCGCCGCGCGCCGACGGCCCGCGCGACAGCGACCGCCTGCGCGACGACCTGGTCGGCGGCGCCTTGCGTTCGCTATTGGGCGAAGACGACGAGCTGCAGCAGGTGCGCGACGCCGCCGCGTTCGAGGCGCGTCGGGAGACGGTGGCGCGCAAGCTGTTCCCGGAGGCGATGGAGCGTCTGCGTCAGGCCGAGACCATCCTGGCCGCGGTCGCCGACGCGCGCGCCAAGTTGGAGTCGCCGCTGATGGGCTGGGCCAGCGGCAACCTCGACGACATGCGCGCGCAGTTGGCGACGTTGACGCCGCCAGGCTTCCTGCGCGAGGTGCCGGCCGAGGCCCTGCGCGAGTACCCGCGTTATCTCAAGGCCCTGGCCCTGCGCGGCGAACGCGCCCTGCGCGATCCGGTGCGCGACCAGGCGCGAATGCTGGAACTCAAGCCCTTCGCCGACGCCCTGGCGGCCGCGAACGCGGCCGGCACCGCCGGGACGGCGGGCTGGCAGGCGCTGCGCTGGGACCTGGAAGAGCTGCGGGTGTCGCTGTTCGCGCAGGAGCTGGGCGTGCGCGGCGGGGTGTCGCCGAAGAAGCTGGCGAACCGACTGGCGCAACTGCGCAGTTAGGACGGGGCAGCCGGGTATTTCTCGCTGACGGCTGATTATTGGTTGCTGGTTGCTGGTTGCTGGTTGCTGGTGCTGATCGCCGGTTGCGGCGTTGTCGCTTTGGCTCGTCATCCCCGCGAAGGCGGGGATCCAGTGACTTCAGCGTCTTGTGGGCATGTGACGTGGCCCGCGCCGAACGAACATCCCGGGCACACGTCGACCGCGTTGCGCGCGGTCGAGAGTTCCGCGGTCACTCCGGCGCCGCCTTCGCGGCGGTGACGTTTCGGCAAAGCCACGCACTGCGCGCTTGGGCGGATCGTCATTTGATCCGCTGCACCCGTGCCTTGGGCAGGTCCTCGTCGACTTGCAGGAACCAGCGCCCGCTCACGCCCGGCACGACCACGATCGCCGGCGCCTGCATCGGCTTGCGCAACTTCAGGCTGCCCTTGAGCACGCGCCACTGCTGGCCGTTCTCCAGCGCGAACACGGTGCCCGGCGCCCATTCGGCGACATCGCCGAGCAGGCGGCTGCGGATCGGGCCGTCGCCGGCGCCTTCGAGCAGGCCGGCGTCGTCATGGCCGGGCGCCGCGCCGGCCATCGCGGGCACGGCGGCGGGTGCCGGCGGCGCCGCAGCGGCCTCGCGTTCGGCGTCCTCGCGCAGCAGGCGGTTGAGCAGGGCCAACTGCGCCGGCGTCAGCGCGTCCAGGCCGGTCTGGCGCAGCTGTTCGGGGCTGAGGCGGTGTTCGAGGTCGCGGTAGGCGGTCTGCGCGCCGGCCAGACTGGGCAACAGGACGAGCGCAAGCAGGAGGGCGGTACGGTGGAGTCGGCGCATGGGTCAGGCCTGGCGACAGCGGTGCGGAGTCGGGCGCCATCGATCGCCGCGGCCGGTATGCGGCGGACGGCGGATGGCGCGGTTCAGGCCGCCCAGACTATTGCGAAGGCGTGACAGTTTCTTGACATGGCCGCTGGCCGCGGCGCCCGGATCATCGCGATCCGGGACGCATTGCGCCGCGGCGGGCGCCGCGCTCGGACGCGGCCATGCTGGTCGCAGGGCCGCGCGTAGGGACGCTTACTTGATGCGCTGCACCTTGGCGCGCGCGTTGTAACCCTGCACCGATATGTACCAGACGTTGCCGATCAGGCCCGGGTTGATCTTCACTTCCGGATTGCTGAGCTTCACCCCGGCCAGGGAGGCGTCGTCGGACTGCTGCCAGACCTGGCCGTTGTCCAGCGTGTACTGGCGGCCGCGACCGAAGCCGCGGAATTCGCCGCTGATGCGCGAGGCGATCGGGTCGCTGGAGCCGCCGAAGTTGAAGAAACCGCGATGTTCGGTTTCGATCACTTCCTTGGCGCTCTTGGCGGCCTTGGCGCTTTCGTCGCCGATCTTGCGGTTGAGCCACTCGTTGAGGCGGCCCAGTTCCTGCGTGCTGAGCTTGTCCAGGCCCGCGGCCTTGAACTGCTCGGGCGTCATCTCCTGTTCGATCGGCGGCTGCGACTGGGCGAAAGCCGCAAGCGGTGCCAGCGCGAGCAGGGTGGCGACGATCAGCGGGCGGGTGCGGAGCATGTGCTGTTCCTCGGGTCGGTTGGCGGCTAGTGTAGACGCTCCCCCGAACCGCTTCGATCCCGATACGCAATCCGCGATGAACGCATCGCCTTCCGCCCCCGCTCCGATCCAGACCGCGCTCGCGCACGCGTCGGCGGCGGCGATCGCCGGCCCGCTGCGGCAGCGCCTGGATCAGGCCGCGCAGGACCCGGCCGCCGCACGCGACGCCCTGGACGCGCCGCCGGTGGTGGCGGCCACCCTGGACGCGCTGGGCCTGCTCGGCGCCGACGGCGACACCGTCGCGGCCGCGCTGCTGCACGCCTATCCGGGCCTGGCCGCGGCCATGGGCGCGGCGCTGGACAAGCAGTTCCCGGCGGTGGCGGCCCTGCTCGACGGCCAGCGCGCCGCCGCCCAGGTCTGGACCCTGCACGCCGAGCACGGCGCGCGCTCCGGCCACGAAGGCCTGCGCCGGCTGTTGCTGGCGATCGTGCGCGACCTACGGGTGGTGCCCATCCTGCTGGCGCGCCAGCTCGCGCGCATGCGCAACGCCGACGCCCTGGCGCCGGACGCGCGCCGCGAACTGGCGGCGCTGACCCGCGACATCCACGCACCGCTCGCCAACCGGCTCGGCATCTGGCAGTTGAAATGGGAGCTGGAAGACCTGGCGTTCCGCTACCTGGAACCGCAGACCTATCAGAAGATCGCGCGTCTGCTGGACGAGAAGCGCGGCGACCGCGAGCGCTACATCGAGCAGGTCAAGCGCACCCTGCGCGGGGCCCTGGCCGCGGCCGGCCTGCAGGGCACCGAGGTCGCCGGCCGGCCCAAGCACATCTACAGCATCTGGAAGAAGATGCAGCGCAAGGACGTGCCGATCGGCGAGCTCTACGACCTGCGCGCGGTGCGGGTCATGGTCGAGGACCTGGCCGCCTGCTACACCGCGCTGGGCGTGGTCCACGCGCAATGGACGCCGATCCCGAGCGAGTTCGACGACTACATCGCCCGGCCCAAGCGCAACGATTACCGCTCGCTGCACACCGCCGTGGTCGGGCCGGAAGGCAAGACCCTGGAGGTGCAGATCCGCACCCACGACATGCATCGCCAGGCCGAGCTGGGCGTGGCCGCGCACTGGAAGTACAAGGAGGTCGGCAGCCAGGCCGCCGACGCCTCGTTCGACCGCAAGATCGCCTGGATGCGCAAGCTGCTCGACGCCCACGGCGAGGGCGGCCGCGACGGCGGCGACGCCACCCTGGCCGGCGAACTCGACACCGAACTGGTCGAGGACCGGGTCTACGTGCTCACGCCCAAGGGCGAGGTGATCGACCTGCCGACCGGGGCGACCCCGCTGGATTTCGCCTACCACGTGCATACCGAAGTCGGGCACCGCTGCCGCGGCGCCAAGGTCGACGGCCGCATCGTGCCGCTGGACCACAAGCTGCGCAGCGGCGACCGCGTCGAGATCCTCACCGCCAAGACCGGCGAGCCGCGCCGCGACTGGCTGGTCGCGGCCAACGGCTTCCTCGCCAGCGGACGTTCGCGCGACAAGGTGCGGGCCTGGTTCCACAAGCTCGATCGCGCCCGCAACGAGCAGGCCGGACGCGAGCTGCTGGACAAGGAACTGCGCCGGCTCGGCCTGCTCGGCGCCGACCTCGCGCCCGCGCGCGAGCGCTTCAACCTGGGCAACGACGCCGAGCTCTACGTCCAGGTCGCGCTGGGCGACCTCGGCCCGCACCAGGTCGGGCGCGCCCTGCACGAACACGAGCGCGCCGCCGCCGCGCCGCCGCCCGCGACCGGCACCACCACCCTGGCGCCGGTGCCGCGCCGGCGTCCGAGCAAGAGCACCGACTTCACCGTCGAGGGCGTCGGCAACCTGCTGGTGCAGCTGGCGCGCTGCTGCCAGCCGCTGCCGGGCGAACCCATCGTCGGCTACCTCACCCGCGGCCGCGGCGTCAGCGTGCACCGGCCCGGCTGCGCCGCGTTCGAACGCCTGGCCGCGGCCCAACCGCAGCGCGTGCTGCCGGTGGAATGGGGGCGCAAGGGCAGCGGCTACGAGACCGATATCGAAGTGCTGGCGCTGGACCGCAAGTGGCTGCTCAAGGAAGTCACCAACCTGATCGCGCAGGGCAACGCCCACGTGGTCAGCATCCGCAGCGACGTCGAGCGCAGCGGCGCGCGCGTGCGCCTGCGTCTGCGCCTGCGCGTGGCCGATTACGGCCAGCTCTCGACCCTGCTGGGCAAGCTGTCCTCGCTGCCCGGCGTGGAGCAGGCGCAGCGCTGCTGAGCAAGGGCCGTGCGCCCGGGCGTTGCGGCCCGCATGCGTCTCGGCCGTCACTCTGATGCAGCCGCGACGGGGCTATGCTTCGGCCGTGACGTCAGAACGCCCGCCCCGCAACGACCGCAACGAGCCGCCCGGCGCGCGCGCGCCGGCCGCCGCGCCGGCGCGGATCGAGCCCGAATTCGGGCGCTGGAACGAGTTGCGCTTCGATCGCCGCGAGCGCCCGCAGCGGCCGCCGGCCGCGCAGCCCTGGTTCGGCTGGGGCGCGGCCGGCGCGGTGATGCTGGTGCTGCTCGCACTGGTGCTGCTGCGGCAGCCGTTGTCGGACCGGCTGTGGCCGGATTCGCGCCTGCAGCAGCTGCGCGGCGATGCCGCCCTGGCCTTGCGCGAAGGCCGCCTGAGCTCCGCCGACGGCCGCGGCGCGCGCGAGCTGTACGAGGCCGCGCTGGCCCTGGACCCGGACCGCGACGAAGCCCGCGCCGGCCTGACCCAGGTCGGCCAGGCCGCGCTGGCGCAGGCCGAACGCGCGATCGCGCAGCGCCGCTATGCCGATGCCCACACCGCCCTGACCCTGGCCGCCGAGCTGGCCGTGCCGCGCGCCCAGGCCGAGGCGCTGGAGCGCCGCCTGCGCGCGCGCGAAGCCGCCGACGCCGGCCTGGACCAGCTGCTCGCGCAGGCGGCCACCGCGCGCGCAGCCGGCCACCTCGACGACGGCGAAAGCGCCGCGCTGCCGCTGTACCAGCGCGTGCTGGCGCTGCAACCCGATCGCGTCGAGGCCTTGGAGGGCCGCGAGGACACCTTGGCCGATCTGCTTCAGCAGGCGCGCCAGGCCCTGGCCCACGGCGACCTGCTGGCCGGTGCGGCGCGCATCCGCCGCGTTCAGGCCGCCGATCCCGGCCACGGCGAACTGCCCGACGCGCTGGCCGAGCTCGCGCGCCGCGCCGATGCTGGTCGCGGCCAGGCCGAGCGCGCGCTGCGCCGTGGCCGTCTGCCCGAGGCCGCCGAGGGCTATCGCGAAATCCTGGCGGCGCTGCCCGACGACGCCGCGGCCCAGCGCGGCTTGAGCGCGGTCGCGACGGCGTACGCGCAGCGCAGCGAACGCCTGGCCGCGGATTTCCGTTTCGACGAGGCCGCCGCCGCGCTGGGTGAAGCGGATGCGATCGCGCCGGCCACCGCGGCCGTGAGCGAGGCGCGCCAGCATCTGGAGCGCGCGCGCCAGTCGCGCAAGCGCCTGGGCGGCGAGCTACCGGTCGCGCAGCGCCAGCAACGCCTGCGCCGGTTGCTGGACGAAGCCGCAGCCGCCGAAGCGCGCGGCGAATTGCTGGCGCCGCCCGGCGACAGCGCCTACGACAAATTGCGCGCGGCGCAGGCGATCGCGCCGCAGGACCCCAAGGTCCGCGCCGCCGCGGCGCGCCTGTTGCCGGCGGCGCGCCGCTGTTTCGAGGACGAGTTGCGCGGCAACCGCCTCAGCCGGGCCGGCGAATGCCTGGATGCGCGCCGCGCGCTGGAGGGCGAGGGCGCGGCTCTGGGCGATGCGCGCCGGCGTCTGGCCCAGCGCTGGATCGCGGTCGGCGACGAGCGCCTGGGCGCGGGCGAACTGCGCGCGGCGCAGTCGGCGCTCCATGCGGCCGGCAATCTGGATCCGGGGGCGCCGGGCTTGGAGGATTTCGCCAGGCGCGTGCGCGCGGCGGCGCCTGGGGCGAACTGAGGGCCCGTTGTTCGCCCGCGCCTCGCTTTGGTTTTCGACTCGGATCGGCCTTGTGTGGGAGCGCCTCGGGTAGGAGCGGCATAAGCCGCGATCGCGAACTGCGATTGCTGCATCAGCTGGACGCTTGTTGAGATTCCGCTGGCGTCGGATTTTGCTTGGGATTAACGGCATACGCCCGCTGCGCGCGCGGGTCACTTTCTCTTGTCCGGGCTCTCTGTAGGAGCGGCGCGAGCCGCGACCGCGAATTCCGGCCACGTCGTTGGTTCCGAATGGGCTGGCTTTCTGTGGGAGCGGCGTCCCACGGGGATTTCCTTCGGTCATAAGCCGCGATCGCGAACCCCGGCTACTGCGCTGGCTGGGCGGTTGGGGGATCTGCTGTTGCCCTTGCTCTGCTTGGTCGGCACGAAGGTCAATGGCTTCCGCCCGCTGCGCGTGCGGGTCACTTTCTCTTGCTGGCCCAAGAGAAAGTAACCAAAGAGAAGGGCCGGTTGGCCAAACCTCCCTTGCGAGTGCTTGGCTGGCGCCGGGATTTTTCGAATGGACATCCTTGTCCATTCGAAAAACGGCGCGCGTCCTGCGCGCCGCCCTTCGGGTCTACGGTTGTTCGCGTGGGTGCGGGGCTATGGATTCCAATGCCGGGCAACGGCAACGGCAACGGCAACGGCAACGGCAACGGCAACGCCATCGCCATCGCCATCGCCATCGCCATCGCCATCGCCATCGCCATCGTCGGCCGTAGGATGTGGTGAGCCGAAGGCGAACCGCATCGCTCGCGCGGTGGCGCCGGGGCGCCGAAAAATCGGCGTGGGGTCTGCCCGCGATCGCCGCCGCGCTCTACGAAGCTGGGGAGTGTGTTCGGCGGTGCCCGGACGCGAATCGCTTCCGCTCGCTCCTCACCGCTCCGCGCTCACTCCTGCTTCAACAGCACCCTGCGCACCACCTCGCGCGCGGCGTCGAGCGAGAAGTGGGTCTGGACGTTGCGCAGGCCGTTCTCCGACAGGCGCTGCCACAGCGCCGGGTCGCGGTACAGGCGCAGCACCGCCTGGGCGTAGCCGGCGGCGTCGTCGGCGACCAGCGCATCCTCGCCGTCGCGCAGGTGCATGCCTTCGACCGCGCAGCGCGTGGCCACCACCGGCTGGCCATGGGCCATGCTCAGGTTGACCTTGCCCTTGACGCCGGCGCCGTAACGCAGGGGCGCCACCGCGATGCGCGCACCGTCCATGTACGGATCCAGATCGGGCACGTGGCCGTGGATCTCGATGCCGGGCTGCGCCGCGAGCGCGGCGATCTCCGGCGGCGCATCGGCGCCGATGCAATGGAAACGCAGCTCCGGCAGTTCGGCGCGGATCAGCGGGAACACCTCGCTGGCGAACCAGAGCACCGCATCCACGTTCGGCGGATGGCGGAAGCCGCCGACGAAGACCAGATCCTGGCGCTGCTCGAACGCGCGTCCGGCGCCGGCGACCCGGTGCAGATTGGACAGGATGTCGACCCGCGCCTGCGGCGCGTCCTCGGCCAGCAATGCGCGCTCCACCTCGCTGACCACCAGGGTCGCGTCGGAGCGCGCGATGATGTCCAGCTCCAGCTTGCGGGTGGCCTCGGCCGCGCGCGCCAGCGCCGGGTCGGCGGCGACTTCGGCGCCACGGCGTTCGCGCAGGTAGTGCAGATCGACGGTGTCGAACACCAGCCGCGCCTGCGGCGCGTACTTGCGCAGCAGAGGCAGCAGTTCGCGCAGTACGTAGTGGCGGCAGACCATGACCGTGTCGAAACGCGGCCCGTGTTCGCGCAGCCAGGCCGGCAGACGGCCCAGTTCCGGCGCGGTCCATACTTCCACGCCCATGCGCTGCATGGCCGCGACCGAGGCGTCGGCGTGGGCGAGGTACGCCGGTACGAACGTCACCTGCGCGCCTTCCTCCAGCAGCAGGCGCATCAGATTGACCAGGCGCAGCGAACCCGAGTCGCGGTCCGGCTGCGGCACCAGGGCATCGACGATCAGCACGCTGCGGCGGCCGCGCGGGAATGCGGCGCGTTCGGCCGGCGTATTGGCCGGCCATTGCGCGTTCAGCGCGTCGCGCCATTTGTCCGCGAACACACCGCGATTGCGCACCTGGTAGGCCTTCACCCCCGAGCCGGTGTCGGTGCCGGCGGTGATGCCCTCGCAATGCACGACCCGCGCCTTGGGCTGGTAGACCACGCGCAGCCCGGCCGCGCGCACCGCGAAGGCCAGGTCGGTGTCTTCGTAGTAGGCCGGCGCGTAGCGGGTGTCGAAACGGCCCAGGCGCTCGAACAGCGCGGTCGGCAGCGCGATCGCCGCACCCGAGCAGTAATCGGCGTCGCGCAGGAAGGCGTAGCGCGGATGGTCGGGTGCGTCGAAGCGGCCGTAGTTCCAGCCGCTGGCGTCGTCGAACACGATGCCGCCGGCTTCCTGCAGGCGGCCGTCGGGATAGACCAGCTGGGCGCCGACCAGACCGACCTTGGGCTGCTCGTCGAAGGTCGCCAGCAGCACGTCCAGCCAGCCCGGTTGCGGGATGGTGTCGTTGTTGAGGAAGACCACGTATTCACCGCGCGCCATCGCCGCGCCGTCGTTGCAGGCGGCGATGAAGCCGCCGTTCTGGACGCGGCGGTGGTAGCGCAGGCCCTCGACCTGGCGCAGCGAGGCCTCGGTGGCGTCGGAACTGCCGTCGTCGACCACGATCACTTCGAACGCGGCCGCGGGCGGGCGTGCGGCCAGCCCGCGCAGGCAGGCCAGGGTATGGGCGAACTGGTTGTAGACCGGGATCACCAGGCTTGCGCGCGGCCGCTCCGAGGTCGGCAGGGCGAACGGGGCGAACGGCTGCTGCTGCGGCAGCCACAGGGCCGCGCGCTGCACGTCGGGCAGGCGCCGGAACTGGCGCAGCACGCGCTGCCAGGAGGCGGCGAGACCGCGGGTGCGCAGGCTGATCAGGCCGCGCCGCGCCAGGCCCGTTCCCCGGTCCAACATAAACCGAAGATCGGTCCAACTCATCGCCATCGAACGCTCGCCATTGCTGAAGGGATTCCCTAATACGGAGACGGTGGCCGGGCCCGCCGCGCGGCGGCGCCGGCCGGCTGCGTTAGACTCGATGGCTACGAGGGCGCAGCCCTGTCATTGTCCCATGCCGTGGCCCGAATCGATTACGACGAAGACGACAGCTCCGACGACGCCCGGTCGCACGACGGCGGCGGCCCAACCTGGAAACGGCGCCTGGTGACCTGGGCCCTGGCCGCGATCGGCCTGGGGCTGGGCTTCCTGATCCCGTATACGCTCTACCTCAATCACGAGGTCGGGCAGCGCTTCGGCCAGCTGCGCTGGCAGATCCCCACGCGGGTCTATGCCCGTCCGCTGGAGCTGACTCCCGGCTTAACCCTGGACGCATCCACGCTCAAGACCGAGCTCGACGCCTCGGCCTACCGCGACGACGGCGCCGGCGCGCGCACCGGCACCTACGCCCGCGACGGCGGGCGCTGGACCATCTCCAGCCGCGGCTACAACGACGTCGACGGCGCGGTCGCCGGGCGCCGGATCGAAGTGCTGCTGTCGGGCGGCCGTGTGGCCAGCCTGCGCGAGGCCGGCAGCAAGAAATCGCTGAAGGTCGCGCGCCTGGACCCGGCGCGCATCGCCACCCTGTACGGACAGAAGCAGGAAGAGCGCCGTCTGGTCCGGATCGAGGACGTGCCCGAGCTGCTGGTCACCGGCCTGCAGGCGGTCGAGGATCGCGATTTCAACAGCCACTTCGGCATCGACATCTCCGGCATGATCCGCGCGGCCTTCAAGACCGCGACCGGCACCCGCCAGGGCGCCAGCACGCTGACCCAGCAGCTCGCGCGCAGCGGCCTGCTCGGCATCGGCCAGGAGCAGACTCCGACCCGCAAGGCCAAGGAAATCCTGTACGCGTTGCTGATCGAGGCGCGCTACGACAAGCGCACCATCCTCGAGGCCTACTTCAACCAGGTCTATCTGGGGCAGCGCGGCTCGCAGGCGATCCACGGCGTCGCCGCCGGCGCCGAGTTCTGGTTCGGCCGCGACCTGCGCGATCTGAGCACCGAGCAGATCGCGCTGCTGATCGGCATCGTCAAAGGCCCGTCCCACTACGACCCGCGCCGCAATCCCGAGCGCGCGCTGGACCGCCGCAACTTCGTGCTCGGCGAGATGCACGAGACCCAGCTGATCGACGATGCCGAATACCAGCGCGCGCTGAAGACGCCGCTGGGCATCACCAAGACGCCGGGCAGCACCGCCGCCAACCGGTTCCCGGCCTACGTCGACCTGATCCGCCGCCAGCTCGCGCGCGACTATCCGGCCGACGCGCTGGCCGGCGCCGGCCTGAGCGTGATGAGCGGCATGGCGCCGTCGGCGCAGGCCCAGGCCGAAGGCGCGGTCGCGCGCACCCTCAAGAGCCTGGACAGCAAGCGCCGCCCGCCGCTGCAGGCCGGCCTGGTGGTCACCGATGTGCACAACGGCGAAGTGGTGGCCGTGGTCGGCAGCCGCGACGTCGCCCAGCACGGTTTCAATCGCGCGGTCGAAGCGCAGCGGCCGGTGGGTTCGCTGCTCAAGCCCTTCGTGTACCTGCTCGCGCTGGCCCAGCCTGGCAAGTATTCGCTGGCCAGCTACGTCGACGATTCGCCGGTCACGGTGACCCTGGGCAAGGGCAGGCGCTGGAACCCCGGCAACTCCGACGGCCGCAGCCACGGCACGGTGCGCCTGGTCGACGCCCTGGCGCAGTCCTACAACCAGGCCACGGTGCGCGTGGGCATGCAGGTCGCGCCCGAGCGCGTGGCCGGCCTGATCAAGACCCTGGCCGGCATCGAGGCCGATCCCAACCCCTCGCTGATCCTGGGCGCGGTCGATCAAAGCCCCTATGCGATGGCGCAGCTGTACCAGTTCCTCGCCTCCGGCGGCGAGATCCAGCCGCTGCACGCGGTGCGCGGCGTGCTCGACGCCAACGGCAAGGCGGTCAACCGCTACGACAAGGAACCGGCGCCGGCCCAGGAAGGCGACGCGATCGCCGCGCGCCTGATCACCATCGCGCTGCAGCAGGCGGTGTCCAGCGGCACCGGTCGCCAGCTGGTCAACGACGGCCTCGGCCGCCTGTCGCCGGCCGGCAAGACCGGCACCAGCAACGACGGCCGCGACAGCTGGTTCGCCGGCTGGACCGGCGACCATCTGGCGGTGATCTGGGTCGGCAACGACCAGAACAAGGAAACTGGCCTGTACGGCGCCACCGGCGCGATGCGGGTGTGGTCGTCGATCTTCTCGCGCCTGCCCAGCGCGCCGCTGCGGGTCGGCGACAAGGGCATCGACTGGCAGTTCATCGTCAACCAGAACACCACCGACCCGGGCTGCGCCAGCGCGCGCCGCTTCGCCTTCGTCGCCGGTTTCGCCCCCGACTACGCGCCGTGCCCGATGCCGCAGGCCGAGCCGGAGCAGGAGAGCGGCGGTTGGCGCGACTGGTTCGGCATCGGCAAACGCGACGACGAGCAGGCTCCGGCCGAGCCGCCGCCGCAGCAGGAGCAGTGAAGTGCGCATGAGGTTCCGTTCCATCGTGCTGTTGGCCGTGAGCGCCTTGTGCGCGGCCTGCAGCACGGCGCCGCAGGCGCCGCCGCAACCGGCCTACGACGCCGAAGCCGCGGTCGCCGCGATCCGCAAATCCGCCGTGGCCGCGCGCGAGCTCGATGTGCAGCCGCTGCGCGACAACCGCGTCGAGGACCTGCGCCAGACCGCGGTCGCTTTCGAGAGGCAGCGCAAGTACGCCGAATCCGCGGCCGCGCTGGACCAGGCCTTGGCGATCAACGCCGCCGATCCGGCCCTGCTACAGGAGCGCGCCGAAGCGGCGCTGCTGCTGCGCAAGCTCGACGACGCCGAACGCTACGCCAAGCGGGCCTACGACGGCGGTTCCAAGGTCGGCCCGCTGTGCCGCCGTCACTGGAGCACGATCGCTGCGGTGCGGCAGACGCGCCTGGACGTGCTCAAGACCACGCCGGTGTACAAGGAGGAGTTCGACGCCGTGCTGGCGCGCATCTCCCAGGCCGGCAAGGACGTGGCCGCCGCGCGCGCGCAGGCCGAGGCCTGTACCGTCGCCGCGCCGCCGCGGTACTGAAGGCGATGGGGTGGGCGTGATGGAATCTGGCCGCCTCGGCGTCGCCAGCCGCGCCGCGCTGAGCGAAGGCGGCGACCTCGCGCGCAGCATCGCCGCGTTCGCGCCGCGCCCGGCCCAGCAGGCGCTGTCGGCGGCGATCGCCGACGCCTTCGAATCGCGCGGCACCCTGCTGGCCGAGGCCGGCACCGGCACCGGCAAGACCTACGCCTACCTGGTGCCGGCGCTGCTGTCGGGCCTGAAGACCATCGTCTCCACCGGCACCCGCGCCCTGCAGGACCAGCTCTATCACCGCGACCTGCCGCGCGTGCGCGATGCGCTCGGCGTCGGCCTCAAGACGGCCTTGCTCAAGGGGCGCGCGAACTACCTGTGCCACTACCGCATGAAGCAGGCCCAGGGCGAGCCGCGCTTCGGCAGCCGCGAACTCGCGGCCCAGTTCCAGCGCATCGTGTCCTGGGCCGGTCGCACCCGCATGGGCGACCTGGCCGAACTCGATGCCCTGCCCGAGGATTCGCCGCTGCTGCCGATGGTGACCTCGACCGCCGAGAACTGCCTGGGCAGCGAATGCCCCTTCTTCGGCGACTGCTTCGTGGTGCAGGCGCGCCAACGCGCCCAGGCCGCCGACGTGGTGGTGGTCAATCACCATCTGCTGCTGGCCGACCTGGCCCTGAAGCAGGAGGGCTTCGGCGAAATCCTGCCGGGCGCGCAGGCTTTCGTGGTCGACGAGGCCCACCAGCTGCCCGACCTGGCCGCGCAGTTCTTCGGCGAGGCGCTGAGCGCGCGGCCGCTGGTCGAACTGGCGCGCGACGCCCTGGCCGAGTGCAAGCATTCGCCGGGCTCGCTGGCGGTGATGCAGGGGCCGGCGCGCGATCTGGAGCAGGCGGTGCGCGGCTTGCGCGCGGCCATGGACGAGCTGCCGGTGCGCGCGACCCGCCGGCGCGCGGCCGAGCTGCCCGCGGTCGAGTACGCCTTCGACGTGCTGGCCGCGGCGCTGCAGCAGATCCAGACCGCGCTGGCGCCGCTGCGCGAGGCGGCACCGGGCTTCGACGGCTGCCATGCGCGCGCCAAGGAATTCGAAGCGCGCCTGCGCCGCTGGCGCGGCGAGCCGCGCAGCCACGGCGAGGCCGACGACATCGTCGACGAGGAAGGCGATGCCTTCGAAGTGCGCATGCCGCTGCCGGCGACGATCGACGAGGACGGCTTCGGCGAGGAGTCGCCGCCGCCGCCGCAGGCCGAGGCCAGCGTGCTCTGGTACGAGCTCACCGCGCGCGGCTTCCGCCTCAGCCGCACGCCGCTGGACGTGGCCGGCCCCTTGGCCGAACACCGCGAACGCTCGCGCGCATCCTGGGTGTTCACCTCGGCCACGCTCGCGGTCGGCGGCCAGTTCCAGCACTACGCCCAGAAACTCGGCCTGGTCGACCCGCCGACCCTGCTTGCGCCCAGTCCGTTCGACTGGCCGCGCCAGGCGCTGTGCTACCTGCCGCGCGGCCTGCCCGATCCGACGGTGCGCCACTACAACGAGAGTGTGGTCGACAAGCTGCGGCCGGTGCTGGAGGCCTCGGGCGGGCGCGCCTTCGTGCTGTTCGCCTCGCACCGCGCCCTGCGCGAGGCGGCCGAGCTGCTGCGCGGCGGGCCCTGGCCGCTGTTCGTGCAGGGCGAGGCGCCGCGGCCGGTATTGCTGGAGCGTTTCCGCGCCTCCGGCAACGGCGTGCTGCTGGGCGCGGCCAGCTTCCGCGAAGGCGTGGACGTGGCCGGCGAGGCTCTGAGCGTGGTTGTGATCGACAAGCTGCCGTTCGCCGCGCCCGACGATCCGGTGTTCGAAGCGCGCCTGGACGCGATCCGGCGCAGCGGCGGCAACCCCTTCCGCGACGAACAACTGCCGCAGGCGGTGATCGCGCTCAAGCAGGGCGCCGGCCGCCTGATCCGCACCGAGACCGACCGCGGCGTGCTGGTGCTGTGCGACCCGCGCCTGCAGTCCAAGAGCTACGGCCGGGTGTTCCTGGAATCGCTGCCGCCGCTGCCGCGGACCCGCGAAATCGCCGACGTGGCCGCGTTCTTCGCGCCCGGCGCCGATGCCCGATCCGGCGAGTCGCTAGAATCGGCCCCGGAACCCGGCGAGGAGCAAGACCATGGCTGACACCGACAACGCCAACAAGCCGCGCGTGCACGGTCTGGGCGGCGTGTTCTTCAAGGCCCAGGACCCGGCCGCGTTGTCGCAGTGGTACGCGCGCCACCTCGGCATCGACGCCCAGGATTGGGGCGGCGCGCTGATGTTCTGGAACCGGGCCGACACCGGCGAAAGCGCATGCACGGTGTGGTCGCCGTTCAAGGCCGACACCGAGTACTTCAAGCCCAGCGACAAACCCTACATGCTCAACTACCGCGTCGACGACCTCGCCGGCATGCTGGCCGTGCTGCGCGCCGAGGGCTGCCAGGTGCTGGACCGCTACGAAGAGAGCGAGCAGGGCAAGTTCGGCTATGTGGTCGATCCGGAAGGCGCGTTGATCGAGCTGTGGCAGCCCGCGCCCGACGACACGTCGACCGCGCCGCCGGCCTGATGCGCGCATGAACCACGCAAGCCCCAACGCATGAAACTGCTCGCCTTCGAAACCGCCACCGAAGCCTGTTCGGTCGCGCTGTGGATCGACGGCGAACTGCGCCAGCGCCACGAGCTGGCGCCGCGCCGCCACGCCGAACTCGCGCTGCCCTGGGCCGAGCAACTGCTGGCCGAAGCCGGCATCCGCAAATCCCAGCTGGACGCGATCGCGCTCGGCCGCGGCCCCGGCGCGTTCACCGGCGTGCGCCTGGCGATCGCGCTGGGGCAGGGCATCGCGCTGGCGCTGGACCGGCCGATCGTGGCGGTATCGACCCTGGCGGCGCTGGCCCTGGGCGCTCGCACCGCGCCGTGCGCGATCGACATGATTCGCGCTCCGCTGGCTGACGCGAGCATCGGCGAACCCCAGCGCGTCCTGGCCTGCATCGACGCGCGCATGGGCGAGGTCTACACCGGCGCCTTCGAACTGCGCGAGGGCGACGCGTTCGCGCTGGATGCCGAGGCCGTGCTCGCGCCCGAAGCCGCCACGCTTCCCGACCGGCACGACGGCTGGCTGGGCGTGGGCACCGGCTTCGGCGCCGCCGACGGTGCGCTGGCGCGGCATCTGGGCACGCGCTTCTTGGCGATCGACGCCAGCGCCCTGCCGACCGCCGCCGACGTGGCCCGGCTCGCGGTCGCCGCCTACGCGCGCGGCGAAGCGCTGGCGCCGGAACGGGTCGAGCCGGCCTACCTGCGCAACAACGTCGCGCTGACCATCGCCGAGCAGCAGGCGCTGCGCGCCAACCGTTGATCGCGCCGCTCGCTTAGGCGCTGGATCGATTCGGTTTCGCGGCGCGCGGGAACGATTGCGGACTCGCTCAGCGCCGAGCCGGCGAGCTGGTCGCCTGGCGGGCCATGACCTGCGACCTATGCGGCGAACGGGAACTCCGACGATTTCGCGCAGGTCTCTACCTTCGACCAAAGGGAGAACGAACCATGGCGAAGCAAGACAGACAACCCGGCCTGCGCGGCTGGCTGCGCAGCGAAGGCCGGTCCCTGCTGGTGATGCTGGTGCTGTTGACGGTCGCGCGCACCTCCTTCGCCAATCACTACACCGTGCCCAGCGGCTCGATGGAGTACACCCTGATGCCGGGCGACCATGTCGCGGTCGACATGTCGGCCTATGGCCTGCGGATTCCCTTCACCGAGACCACCCTGATCGAACGCGGCCAGCCGCAGCGCGGCGATGTGGTGGTGTTCAAGTCGCCGGTCGACGGCACCCGTTTGATCAAGCGCGTGGTCGCGGTGGGCGGCGACCGGGTCAGCGTGATCGACGGGCATCTGGCCATCGACGGCGCGCCGATGGCCCTGGCGGGCGAGCCGGACGTGGAGCGCTTCGGCGCGCGCCGTGCGGCCCTGAACCTGGATGCCGGCGGCGGCCCCGACGTGTTCGACGCGATCGTGCCGGCCGGTCAGGTGCTGGTGATGGGCGACCACCGCGGCAACAGCCAGGACGGGCGCTACTTCGGCCTGGTGCCGGCGAAATCGCTGTACGCGCGGGCGCTGGGGGTCTATTGGCGCAGCGGCGAAGGCCCGGTCTGGAAGGCGCTCTGACGGCCGGCCGCTGCACGGCGCCGGAACTCGCCGGTGCCGGTCCGCCGCCGGCCCTTGGCCGCGACGGACGGCTCCTGAGACCGGTTTACTCGTCCACCAGCGCCCCGTCCGGCAGGAACTGCCAGGTCCGGGTCACGTGCAGGATGTCCGGGTCTTCGTCGGTATGCGGCAGCGGCGGGTAGGGCTCGGCCAGGCGGGCGATGCGCAGCGCCGAGGCGTCGAGCAAGGGGATGCCGCTGGACTGGACGATGTCGGCGCGCTCGACGCTGCCGTTGCGGCGCACCGCCACGCTGATCACCACCTGGCCCTGCAGGCGGCGCCGGCGCGCTTCGTCGGGGTAGTTGAGGTTGCCGACCCGCTCGACCCGGTCGACCCAGCCGCGCAGGTAGCCGGCCCAGGCGTACTCCTGGGTGCTGGCGGAGACGAACTTGCGCTTGGGACGCTTGGCGTAGCGCTCCGAGCGCAGGTGGATCTCGGCCGCCAGGCGCGCCATGCGGATGTCGCGCTCGATCTTTTCCTGGCCCACCGGCAGCGGCCGTTCGCTGGGCGGGGTGGTGGCCTGGGCGCGCGCGGCCACGAATTCGCCGCGCGAGGAGCTGATCACCCGCGCCTGCGGCGGCGGGGCCGGCGCAGGCGACTGCGCCTGCAGGGCGCGCGCGGCCACCCCGGGTTCGGGCTGCGGGGCCGGGCCGGACTGGTTTTCGCGCGGGCGGCTGCTCTTGTCGTGCTCGCCGCCGCCCTGGTTGTTGGCCTGGGCCATGAAATCGGCCTGCTTGGGCGTGAGCGCGGTCTGGGTCTGGGTCAGGATCACGTCCAGGGTCGGCATCACCGGCGCGGCCTGCTCCAGGGCGTAGCCGACGCCGAGCACGAACACGCCGTGGACCAGCAGGGACAGCACCAGGGTCGCGCTGAAGCGGCCTTCGCCGTCCAGGCCGGCGCCGCCGGGGGCAGGGGCGGCCGTCGCGCTCATGCCGCCTGAGCCGCCCGGGCTTCGATGGCGTCGAACAGGGTGGCGGCGATGTTGAGCCCGAACTGGGCGTCGAGCTCGCGGATGCAGGTCGGGCTGGTGACGTTGACCTCGGTCAGGTAGTCGCCGATCACGTCCAGGCCCACGAACAGCATGCCGCGGCGCTTCATTTCCGGGCCGACCTGGGCCGCGATCCAGCGGTCGCGCTCGCTCAGCGGGCGGCCCTCGCCGCGGCCGCCGGCGGCCAGGTTGCCGCGGAACTCGTCGCCCTGCGGGATCCGCGCCAGGCAGTAGTCCACCGGCACGCCGTCGACCAGCAGGATGCGCTTGTCGCCCTGGGCGATCTCCGGCAGGTAGCGCTGGGCCAGGGCCAGGCCGTGGTCGCCGGTCAGGGTCTCCAGGATCACGTTGAGGTTGGGCTCGCCCGCGCGGGCGCGGAAGATCGAGCGCCCGCCCATGCCGTCCAGGGGCTTGAGCACCGCCTCGCCGTGCTCCTGCACGAAGGCCTTGAGCACCGCCGGCTCGCGGCTGACCACCGTGGGCGGGCAGCACTGCGGGAACAGCAGGGCGGCCAGCTTCTCGTTGTAGTCACGCAGGCCCTGGGGATCGTTGACGATCAGGGCGCCGGCGTTCTGGGCCACGCTCAGGATCTGGGTGTCGTGCAGGTAGTTGGCGTCGACCGGCGGGTCCTTGCGCATCAGCACCACGTGGCCGCGGCCGAGCACGAGTTGTGACCAGGGCCCCAGTTCGTACCAGCCCTCGGGGTCCTCGCGCACGCTCAGCGGGGCGACCGTCGCCAATGCGCTGCCGTCGCGCAGATTCAGCGCACCGGGGCGCACATAGTGCAGCCGGTGGCCTCGCCGCTGCGCTTCCAGCAGCATGGCGAAAGTGGAATCTTTGGCGATCTTGATCGACCCGATCGGGTCCATCACCACGACGATGTCGAGCGGCATGGGCGGTTCGTACCTGGAAATGTGCGCGATGGTAGCAGGCGGGTCATCGATATCTGCCATCATGTAGCGTCAGGAATGGTCCTTGCCGGGCCCTTTCTGACTCGTCGGGGCGGCCTTCGCCGGTTTCCCGACGGGACCGACCCAATTCGTGCGCATGCTCGGACGCGAACGGGCCCTCGCGCCAGCCGCAGCCTCAGGGCCCGGCCGGCGCCATGGTCCACGCGTTCAGCTTTATTGCTGGAAAAACGCGTGCTTGACAGCATGCGCGCGGCTTGGAATAAAGGCATCTTCGCGACGCGCCGGGGATTGCGCGGCGTTTCGCTCCGGGGGATACAAAGAATGCTCGATGAGGCTCGTAACGGCAGCCTCGACGGTTTGAAGGTCATGGTGATCGATGATTCCAAGACCATCCGTCGTACCGCCGAGACGCTGTTGAAACGCGAAGGTTGTGAGGTGGTCACGGCCACGGACGGATTCGAAGCACTGGCGAAGATCGCCGACCAGCATCCACAAATCATCTTCGTGGATATCATGATGCCGCGTTTGGACGGCTATCAAACCTGCGCGCTGATCAAGAACAACCAGTTGTTCAAAAGCACGCCGGTGATCATGCTGTCCTCGAAGGACGGTCTGTTCGACAAGGCGAGAGGACGCATCGTCGGTTCGGAGCAGTACCTCACAAAACCGTTTACGCGCGAGGAACTCCTCGACGCGATCCGCAAGCACGTACACGCCTGACCGGGGGGTAGGGCAATCACATGGCACGCATTCTTCTGATCGAGGACTCGCCGACCGATACGGCGGTCCTGACCCAGCTGCTGGAACGCAACGGACACCAGGTGTTCGCGTCCGGCAGCGCCGAGGACGGCATCGAAGCGTGCAAGCGCGAGTTGCCCGATCTGGTGCTGATGGACGTGGTATTGCCCGGCATGAACGGGTTCCAGGCGACCCGCGCGCTGTCGCGCGACGCCGCGACCAGCGCCATCCCGGTGCTCATCGTGAGCACCAAGGGCATGGACACCGACAAGGCCTGGGGCATGCGCCAGGGCGCCAAGGACTACAT
This sequence comes from Lysobacter sp. CCNWLW3, assembly GCF_036697405.1. Classification (NCBI taxonomy): domain Bacteria; kingdom Pseudomonadati; phylum Pseudomonadota; class Gammaproteobacteria; order Lysobacterales; family Lysobacteraceae; genus Lysobacter; species Lysobacter sp. CCNWLW3. The sequence goes on along the minus strand of NZ_JBAHWA010000004.1, from coordinate 249,766 downwards.
CGTCAAGCCGCCGCGCGAAGACGAGCTCATCGCGCGCATCAGCGCGTTGCTCGGCGGCTGACGCCATCAGGTACGGTCTATGAACACGCAGTCGCCGTTCGATGTGCTGGTCGATTACGAGCGCCGCAGCTTGGCGCACGTGGTCGGCTTGCCCGAGCAGCTCGACGCGCCGGGCCTCTGGCGCGGCGTCGGTTACCGCATCGGCGATCGCCGCCTGGCCTCGGGTTTCGACGAGGTGGTGGAAATCCTGCCGCTGCCCCAGGTCACCGCGGTGCCCGGCGCGCAGCCGTGGATGCTCGGCCTGGCCAACGTGCGCGGCAGCCTGCTGCCGGTGGTCGACCTCAAGCAGTTCCTCGAGGGCACCCGCACCGTGCTGCACGAAAGCCAGCGCGTGCTGCTGGTGCGCCAACCCGGCGGCGACGTCGCGGTGCTGATCGACGAGCTGTACGGCCAGCGCAGCTTCAACGACCAGCAGCTGGTCGCGTCCGACGAGATCGCGCTGGAACGCATGGCCGAGGGCCGTTACGCCAATTTCATCGACCGGGCCTACCGCCTGGCCGATCACCCGTGGGGGATCTTCAGCCTGGAACGGCTGGCCCGCACGCCCGAGTTCCGCCAGGCCGCCGCCTGACGGGCCCCGGTCCGAACCGCCACGCAATGCCCTGGTTGCACCGCTGCACCCCGAACCGCTCCCCCGCCCAAACCATCAAATCCGCATAAGCAACACTTTCTGAGGTCGAACATGAGCACTGTGATGGACAACGTGGCCGGCAAGGGCCGCAACCTGGGCGTCAACACCTGGCTGATCATCCTGGGCATCTCGGTGGCGGTGTTCGGCTTGAACACGGGCTACGCGACCTGGAAGGCGGCGCGGCTCGGTAGCGCGAGCACCTCGGCCTCGAAGCTGCAGGTGAATTCGCAGAAGCTGGCGGTGCAGGGGCGAGAGGCGGTCGGCGGCGCCAAGGAGGCCTTCGCGGCGTTCAAGGCCACCAAGAGCCAGATCGACAGCGACATCGCCGATCTCAACAGCAAGTACGGCAGCACCTTCGAGGTGTCCGCGCCGATCGAGACCGTCAGCAACACCTGGGGCCTGCTGGGCAAGAACGCCGACCAGGTGCTGAACTCCGAGAAGCAGGTCCTGGACCTGGCCGGCAACTTCGACAGTTTCTCCGGCCGCGTGCCGCAGCTGCAGGCGCGCCTGGACGAGCTGGTGCGCGCGATGTCGGCTTCCGGCTCGCCGTCCTCGCAGGTCTACATCGCCCTGCGCCAGGTCCTGCTGGCCGGCAACATGGCCCGCCGCATCACCGAAATCCGCGCCGGCGGCAGCGGCGCCTCGCTGGCCGGCGACGCGCTCGGCCGCGACGCGGCGGTGTTCGGCAACGTGCTCACCGGCCTGCGCAAGGGCGGCGACACCTCCACCGGCGTGCTGCCGCTGAGCAACGGCGGCGCCCTGGCCGCGCTCGGCCAGGCCGAGGCGCTGTGGGCCGAAATGAAGAAGGACCTGGACGCCATCGCGGCCAGCTCGCCCAAGCTGTTCGCCGCGCAGAGCGCGGCCGAATCGATCACCGGCGGCTCGGAAAAACTGCTCAGCGACAGCGAAAACCTGTTCAGCGCCTTCACCTCGTTCGGCTCGGTGCGCAGCACCAATCCGCTCGGCCACATCCTGGTCTCGATCATCTCCGGTATCGTCGCGCTGCTCGCCATCGCCGGCTTGCTGTTCTCCTTGAACCGCGCCCAGCAGAAGCGCTACCAGACCACCAAGGAACTCAACGACCGCAACCAGGAGGCGATCATGCGCCTGCTGGACGAAATGGGCTCGCTGGCAGAAGGCGACCTGACGGTAAAGGCGACGGTCACCGAGGACATGACCGGCGCGATCGCGGACTCGATCAACTTCGCCGTCGAACAGCTGCGCAGCCTGGTGCAGACGATTACCGACACCTCGGTGCAGGTGGCGTCCTCGGCCCAGGAAACCCAGGCCACCGCCATGCACCTGGCCGAGGCCGCCGAACACCAGGCCCAGGAGATCAACTCCGCCTCCGACCGCATCAGCGAAATCGCGGCCTCGATCGACCAGGTTTCGAAGAACTCGGCCGAATCGGCCGACGTGGCGCAGCGCTCGGTGCAGATCGCGACCAAGGGCGCGGGCGTGGTGCGGCAGACGATTCAGGGCATGGACTCGATCCGCGACCAGATCCAGGAAACCTCGAAGCGAATCAAGCGCCTGGGCGAAAGCTCGCAGGAAATCGGCTCGATCGTCGAACTGATCAACGACATCTCGGAACAGACCAACATCCTGGCGCTGAACGCCGCGATTCAGGCCGCCTCGGCCGGTGAAGCGGGCCGCGGGTTCGCGGTCGTGGCCGACGAAGTGCAGCGACTGGCGGAACGCGCGTCCAACGCGACCAAGCGAATCGAGACGCTGGTCCAGACAATTCAGTCCGACACCAACGAAGCTGTGAGCTCCATGGAGCAGACGACCTCGGAAGTGGTCGCCGGCGCCCGACTGGCCGAGGACGCGGGTACCGCGCTGGGCGAGATCGAAAAGGTGTCGTCCGACTTGTCCAACCTCATTCAAGGCATTTCCAGCGCGGCGCAGCAGCAGTCCAGCGCGGCCTCGAACATCACCCAAACCATGAACACGATTCAGCAAATCACCTCGCAGACCTCCCAGGGCGCCAACCAGACCGCCGAGTCGATCGGTAATCTGGCGCAGTTGGCCGCCGACCTGCGCCGCTCGGTCGCCGACTTCAAGCTGCCGGCCTAAGCCCAGGACGAACGAGGTCGCAATCAGGATGAAGATCCCAGCCGCAAGGCTTCTCCAGGACCGGCGAACACGCCGAGGCCCCGCTGACGGGCGGGGTGCGGCATGACCGCGCTGCGAGAAGCGATCGATACCACCACGCTGGGCTGGATCAAGCCGGAGCTGGACGAGACCCTGCGCCAGGCGCGCCAGGAGATCGAGGCCTACGCCGAAGATCCCACCGACACCAGTCGCATGCGCTTCTGCGCCAGTCACCTGCACCAGGTGCACGGCACCCTGCGCATGGTCGAGCTATACGCGCCGGCCATGGTCGCCGAGGAAATGGAGCGCCTGGCGCTGGCGCTGCAGCAGGGCCAGGTCGGCGATCGCGACGAGGCCTGCGCGGCGCTGATGCGCGGCGTGGTGCTGCTGCCCGACTACCTGGAACGCCTGCAGGGCGGCCACCGCGACATTCCGATCGTGCTGCTGCCGCTGCTCAACGAACTGCGCGCCTCGCGCGGCGAGGCCGGCCTCAACGAAAGCGTGCTGTTCGCGCCCGATCTCGACCGTCCGCTGCCGGCGCACCTGGCGCCGCCGCCGCCGAGCTCGCCCGCGCGCGGCAATACCAATCTGCATCTGACCGCGCTGCGCGATGCGCTGGCGGCGTGGCCGGAAGACGGCGCCCCGGCCGACCCCAGCAAGCTCGCCCAGGCGGTCGACGGCCTGCTCGCCGAGGTCGTGCTGGAACCGGTGCGGCGCATGCTGTGGGTGGCCTCTTCGGTCGCCGGCGCGCTGCGCGACGGCGCCCTGCCGCCCACGCGCGCGCTGCGCCAGGCCTTCGGCGGCGTCGAGCGCGAAGCCCGGCAGATGCTCGCCGACGACGGTTTCTCCAGCCCGCGCGGCGAACCCGCGGCCGAGCCGACCCGTCAGCTGCTCTACCACGTCGCCCACAGCGACGGCCGTCACCCGGCCCTGGACGACCTGCGCCAGACCTTCGAACTGGCCTCGCACCTGCCCAGCGAGTCGGAACTCGAGCACGCGCGCGGCAGCCTCAGCGGCCGCAACCGCGCGCTGCTGGACACCGTGTCGGCGGCGATCAAGGAAGACCTGCTGCGGGTCAAGGACGCGCTGGACCTGCACCTGCGCACCAACCAGACCGATGCCGGCGAACTGCGCCCGCAGGTCGAGGCGCTGGCCCGCGTCAGCGACACCCTGGGCATGATGGGGCTGGGCGTGGCCCGCACCGTCGTGCTGCAGCAGCGCGACGCCATGATCGAAATCGTCGAGGGCAAGCGCCCGGCCGACGAGGGCGCCCTGCTCGACGTCGCCGGCGCGCTGCTGTACGTCGATGCGTCCCTGGACGACCAGGTTTCGCGCCTGGGCCTGCCGGAAGAGAAGGCCGACGAGGACCTGCTGGCCGGCGAATCGCGCAAGGTGCTGGACGTGGTCGTGCGCGAAGCGATCGCCAATTTCGGCGACGCGCGCCAGTCCTTCGTCGCATTCGTCGAGACCAACTGGGATCACGCCGAGCTGGTCGAAGTGCCGCGCGTGCTGGACGAAGTCGCCGGCGCCCTGCGCATGCTGGAACTGCCGCTGCCGGCGGATTACCTGACCGGCGTCAAGCGCTACACCGAAGTCGAGCTGATCGGCCGCCATCGCGTGCCCAACGGCCAGCAACTGGACACCCTGGCCGATGCCCTGGCCAGCCTGGAGTACTACCTGGAAGCGCTGCGCGAGCAGCGCCCGAACCGCGACGACATCCTCGACATCGCGCGCCAGAGCCTGGAAGCCCTGCGCTACTGGCCGCTGCCCGAGGTCGTGCGCGCGCCCGATCCCGCCGCCGCCGCGCCCAGCCGCATCGAACTGCCGGAAGCGGCGGAAATCGACGCCATGGTCGCCGGCCGTGCGCACCTGGATTACCTCGCGCCCGACGCCCTGGCGCCGGCGCCTGCGCCGCCCGTACCCGCCGCGCCGCCGGCCGCGCCCGCGGTCGCCGAAGCGCCGCGCCAATCGGCCGCCACCGGCGGTTTCGCCCACAGCGACGACATCGACGACGAGATCCGCGACATCTTCCTGGAAGAGTTCAAGGAAGAGATCGGCAACCTCGACGAGCTGCTGCCGGCCTGGCGCGAAGCGCCGGACGATCTGGAGCGCCTGTACCCGATCCGCCGCGTCTTCCACACCCTCAAGGGCAGCGGCCGCTTGGTCGGCGCCAAGACCCTGGGCGAGTTCAGCTGGAAGATCGAAAGCCTGCTCAACCGCGTGCGCGATCACGGCCGCCCGGTCAGCCCCGAGCTGATCGATCTGGTCGGTCACGCCCATCGCGCATTGCCGCAGCTGTATTCGGCGCTGCGCAACGAGGGCCCGATCACCGCCGATCTGGCCGGCATCGAGGCCCATGCCGACCTGCTCGCCACCGGCGAAGAAGCTTTCTATCGGCCGATGCATCTGGTCGCGCCGGCCGCGCCCGCGGTCGAGGCGCCGGTCGAGCCGGTGCCGGAAATCGCGCCCGAAGCGCCGCCCGTGCTCGAAAGCGAGAGCTTCGTGCTGGATGTCGAGCCCGAGGCGCCGGTCGCGGAGCGCGAGCCCGAAGCGCCCGCGGTGGTGGAGGCTTTCGCCGCCGACAGCGTGCCGGCCTCGGTCGACGCGGTGCTGCTGGAGATCCTCGACACCGAGGTCACCGGCCACCTGGTCACGATCCAGCGCTGGCTCGCCGCCGCGCAGGCCGCGCCCTCTCCGGCGGACGACGGCCTGCAGCGCGCGATCCACACCCTCAACGGCGCGTTCGCGATGACCGAAGTCCCGGTCATCACCGACGTGATCGCGCCGACCGAGGTCTACGTCAAGCGCCTGTTGGCCGCGGGCGGCCCCGCCAGCGACGAAGGCGTCGCCGCCATCGGCGCGGTTGCGGTCGCGATCGAACGCACCCTGGCCAGCCTCAAGTCCGAACCGCAGAGCGTGCCGGTGTTTCCCGGCCTGGCCGAGCGCATGATCGCGCTGCGCGACAGCCTGCCCGATGCGCGTTCCAGCCTGCAGGTCGAAGAGCCGCAGCTGGAGACGCTGGAATCGGCGGAGTCGCCGTTCGCCGATACCCGCCTGGACAGCGAACTCACCGCGCTGGACCTGAGCGAATTCGGCCAGCTCGACGACGAAGCCGTGCCGGCCGGCCTGGTGCGCGGCCACAGCGCCGCCGATCTGGACGCGCCCTCGCAGGACCTGCCCATGGGCGCCGAGTTCGTCGGCGCGATCGCGGGCGCCATCGCCTCGGCGATTCCGGGCGACGACGCCCTGGCCGCCGCGGCGGAAGCCGAGCGCGCCGCCGCCGAAGCCGAACGTCTGGCCGCGGAACGTGCCGAAGCCGAACGCCTCGCCGCCGAGCGGGCGGAAGCCGAGCGCGTCGAAGCCGAACGCGTCGAAGCCGAACGCCTCGCCGCCGAGCGGGCCGAGGCCGAGCGACTCGAAGCCGAGCGCATCGCCGCACAACAAACCGAGGCCGAACGCGCCGAAGCCGAGCGCCTCGAAGCCGAACGCCTCGCCGCCGAGCAGGCCGAAGCCGAACGTGCCGAAGCCGAACGCCTCGCCGCCGAGCAGGCCGAAGCCGAGCGTGTCGAAGCCGAACGCCTCGCCGCCGAGCAGGCCGAAGCCGAGCGCGCCGAAGCCGAACGCCTCGCCGCCGAGCAGGCCGAAGCCGAGCGTGTCGAAGCCGAACGCCTCGCCGCCGAGCAAGCCGAAGCCGAACGCGCCGAAGCCGAACGCCTCGCCGCCGAGCAGGCCGAAGCCGAACGTGCCGAAGCCGAACGCCTCGCCGCCGAGCAAGCCGAAGCCGAACGCGCCGAAGCCGAACGCCTTGCCGCCGAGCAGGCCGAAGCCGAACGGCTGGCCGAAGAGGAGCGCGAGTACGCGCGCCTGGAAGCCGAGTACGCCGAAGCCGAGCGCGTGGCCCGCGAACAGCAGGCCGCCGCCGAGGCCGCGATCGCGGCCGCACTGGCGCCGCCCGCCGACGCGCTGGCGCCGCTGCCGGCCGCGAACGACGAGGCCGAGCCGGTCGAAGCCCCATCCGCCGAGACCGAACCGGTCGCGACAGAACTCGCCGAATCCGAACCCGCTGCGGCCGAAACGATCGAGGCCGAAACGATCGAGGCCGCCGAGCCCGCGCCGCTGCCGGAAACGCTGGCGCGCATCCTCGACGCCAACCCCGATCCGGACGAGGCGCTGGACCTGAGCGAACTCGATCCGGAGCTGGTCGACATTTTCGTCGAGGAAGCCGGCGACCTGCTCGACGAGTCCGACGGACACGTGGTGCGGCTGCGCGAGGCGCCGAACGAGCGCGAGCCGCTGGTCGGCATGCAGCACAACCTGCACACGCTCAAGGGCAGCGCGCGCATGGCCGGCATCATGGCCGTGGGCGAACTCGGCCACGCCATGGAATCACTGCTGGAAGCGGTGGTCGACCAGCGCAGCGAACTCGGACGCGACGGCGTGCCCTTGCTGGAGCGCGGTTTCGACCGCCTGCACGCGATGATCACCCGGGTCGGCGCGCGTCGCGCGATCGCCATGCCCGAGGCGCTGATCGCCGAATTCGACGCCCGCGCGCGCGGCGAGATCTACACCGCGCCCACCGTCACCGACGACGGCACCATCGTCCCGGCCACCGCGCCCAAGGTCGATCTCAAGCCGCTGTCGGCGCCGTTGGTGGAAATCGATGCCGGCGGCGACGACGACATCGGCGTGCGCGCGCCGCAGGAGCAGGTGCGCATCCGCGCCGACCTGCTCGACCGCCTGGTCAACTACGCCGGCGAAGTCGCGATCTACCGCGCCCGCCTGGAACAGCAGCTGGGCGCGTTCCGCGGCGCGATCGCGGAAATGGCGCAGACCAACACGCGTATGCGCGACCAGCTGCGCCGCCTGGAAATCGAAACCGAAGCCCAGATCATCGCGCGCTACCAGCGCGAGGGCGACGCCAGCGACCAGTCCTTCGACCCGCTCGAGCTCGACCGCTTCTCCAACCTGCAGCAGCTCTCGCGAGCGCTGTCGGAGTCCGCGGCCGACCAGGGCAGCCTGCAGACCACGCTGGACGACCTCACGCGCCAGTACGAAACCCTGCTGCTGCAACAGTCGCGCGTCAGCTCCGACCTGCAGGAAGGCCTCATGCGCACGCGCATGGTGCCGTTCGACGCGCTGCTGCCGCGCCTGCGCCGCGTCGTGCGCCAGGCCTCGGGCGAACTGGGCAAGCAGGTCCAGCTCAAGCTCGACGGCACCCAGGGCGAACTCGACCGCAACGTGCTCGAGCGCATGACCGCGCCGCTGGAGCACATGCTCCGCAACGCCGTCGCGCACGGCCTGGAAGCGCCCGCGCAACGCAAGAAGGCCGGCAAGCCCGAAGAGGGCACGGTCCGCATCGCGGTACGCCGCGAAGGTTCCGAAGTCGTGCTGGAAGTGGCCGACGACGGCGCCGGCCTGAACCGCGCCGCGATCCGTCGCCGCGGCGAAGAGCGCGGCCTGGTCCGCAGCGAAGCGGTGCTGGCCGACAGCGACCTCGACGCGCTGATCCTGGAACCGGGCTTCTCCACCGCCGACGAGGTCAGCCGACTGGCCGGCCGCGGCGTCGGCATGGACGTGGTCGCCAGCGAAGTGCGTCAGCTCGGCGGCACCCTCGACATCCAATCGCGTCCCGGCCAGGGCGTCACCTTCACCCTGCGCCTGCCGCAGACGCTCGCGGTCACCCAGGCGGTGTTCGTTCGCATCGGCGATACCACCTTCGCGGTGCCGATCGCCTCGGTGCGCGGCGTCGGCCGGATCGCGCGCGAGGGCCTGGAAGCCGAAGGCACGAGCTACCGTTACGGCGGTGAAGACTATGCCGTGCACGACCTGGGCCTGTTGCTGGGTCACGCGCCGGCCAAGGCCGAAGGCCAGCTGCAGATGCCGCTGCTGCTGATCCGCTCCGGCGATCTGCGCGCCGCGGTCACCGTCGACCAGGTCGTGGGCAACCGCGAAATCGTGGTCAAGCCGGTCGGCCCGCAGGTCGCCTCGGTGCCCGGCATCTTCGGCGGCACCATCATGGGCGACGGCCGCGTGGTCGTGATCCTCGACGTCGCCCCGCTGGTGCGCCGCCATGCCCTGCTGCCGCGCGATTACGTGCCGGCGCCGGTGGTGCCGGTGGAAACCCGCCGCGTGCCGCTGGTGATGGTGGTCGACGACTCGGTCACCATGCGCAAGGTCACCGGCCGCGTGCTGGAGCGCCACAACTTCGAGGTCCTGACCGCGAAGGACGGCATCGATGCGCTCGAGCGCATGACCGACGTGGTGCCGGACCTGATGCTGCTGGACATCGAAATGCCGCGCATGGACGGCTACGAGCTGGCCACGCAGATGAAGTCCGACGCGCGCCTGCGCGACGTGCCCATCGTCATGATCACCTCGCGTACCGGCGACAAGCACCGTCAGCGCGCGTTCGAGATCGGCGTGGAACGCTACCTGGGCAAGCCTTACCAGGAGCCGGAACTGATGCGCAACGTGTTCGAACTGTTGGGAATCGCGCGACACCATGAGTGATTCGAGCAGACGAGTGGTGTTGCTGGCGCGCGAAGGCGCGGCCCGCGACCGCCTGCGCGGCGCCCTCAACGACGCCGGCGCGCAATTGGTGCTGGAAGCCGATCCGACCCGGCTGCAGCCGGCCGAGCTGAGCGCGGCCTCGCCCGACGTGGTCGTGGTGGCGCTGGACCAGGTCACCGAGGACGCGCTGGACCGCTTCGAAAGCGTGCTGGTGGATCCCTCGATCGAAGTGCTGTTCGAGGAAGCCGAACTCGCCGCCGCCCGCGAAGGCTGGGACGCGGCGCGCTGGGTGCGCCACCTCAGCGCCAAGTTGCATCACCATAACGACGTGCTGCCGCCGGGCCGCGAGCCGGAACCGGAGCAGGCGCTGTTCGCGCCGCAAGCCGACCGGCCCTACGTGCCGCCGATGCGCGAAGAATCCTATACGGGCTTCGATCCGGTCGCGGTGGAGATTCCCAGCGGCGGGCTGTCGTTCGTCGCGCCCGACCATGTCGCCGAACTGCCGCCCGAGTTGCCGCCCGAGTTGCCGCCGGAGCTTCCGTCCGAGTTGGCCCCGCTCGAGATCGAAGGCGCGCTCGACGAAGCGCCGGTCGAGTTCACGCCGTTCAGGTCGACCTTCGATATCGACGCCGACCCCAGCGCGCCCGCCGCGCCGGAAGCGCCGGTGGAACTGGCGCCGTTCGAGTCCAGCTTCGACTTCGAGGCCGAGCCCGCGGCGCCGGCCCCCGCGGCGACGGCGGCGTCCACCGATGCGCCGGTGATGATGTACTCGACCCAGTTCGAATTCGTGTCCGAGCGCGTACCGCCGCCGTTGCCGCCGCAGGACGCCGCCGCCGACACGGCGCCGGCCGCGCCCGCGCCTGCGGCCGAAAAGGCCGTGCCGGTGGCGCCGGAGTGGGGCTTCGACGACGACGCGCCGGCCCTGCGCACCAGCGCCGAGCCGCGCGCACGCGCGCAGGCCGACGGCAATCTGCACCGCGACCTGGATGCGATCGAGCAGCGCATTTCCTCGCTGGAACTGGTCGACGACCGCCCGACCCAGGCGGTCGGCGGCGCCGTGCTGGTGCTGGCCGGCATCGGCGGCCCCGACGCGGTGCGTCAGCTGCTGGGCGCGATGCCCGAAGATTTCCCGCGCCCCTTGCTGGTGCAGCAGCGCCTCGACGGCGGCCGCTACGACAAGCTGGTCGCGCAGATGCAGCGCGCGACCTCGGTGCTGGTCAAGCTGGCCGAGCCGGGCTCGCGCGCGATCGCCGGCGTGATCTACATCCTGCCCGCGGGCGTCGGCATCAACGTCGGCGATTCGGGCATCCAGTTCAACGGCGACGGCGGCGACGTCATGGCGGCGCTGCCGCCGGCCGACAGCGCGGTGCTGATGCTCAGCGGCAGCGATCCGGCCCTGGTCGACGCGGCCATGAACCATGCCTCCGCCGGCGCCCTGGTCGCCGGTCAATCGCCCGACGGCTGTTTCGACGCGGCCGCGCCCAATGCGCTGATCGCGCGCGGCGGCGAAGCGGGCCAACCGGCCGAACTGGCCGCGCGCCTGGCCGCGCGCTGGTCCTGAGGAAGCGAACGATATGTCCGAGCAGAACACCCCCGTGCCCAGCGACATCCGAGGCGTGCTGATCCAGGTCTCGGGCGCGCGTTTGCTGCTGCCCAACGCCACCATCGCCGAGGTGCTGTCGTACGCGCCGCCGGAGCCGATCGCCGATGCCCCGCATTGGCTGCTCGGCCGCCTGCGTTGGCGCGGCTGGCAGCTGCCGCTGATCGCGTTCGCCGAAATGGCCGGTTTCGCCCAGGAAAACGCCGCGCTGGGCAGCAAGGTGGTGGTGCTGAAGGCGCTGGGCGGCGATCCGCGCGCGCCGTACTTCGCGATGCTGACCCAGGGCTTCCCGCGCCTGGTCACGGTGTCGCAGGACGGCCTGCTGCTGGACGCCAACCAGGAAGGCATCCCGCAGGGCGTGCATGCGCGCGTGGTGCTGAACCAGGACGTGGCCTTCGTGCCCGATCTGGAAGCGGTCGAAGCGCTGATCGGCGGCGCGCTCGCGCAGGCCGCCTGAGCCCCAGCCCTCGCGCGGCGTGGGCGCCTCCGTCAGTTCCGCCGCGCCGCCGCGCTACGCCTCGGTCGACGCGCTGCGCGGCCTGACCGTGGCGGCGATGCTGCTGGTCAACAATCCCGGCGACTGGAGCCATGTCTACGCGCCGCTGTTGCACGCGCCCTGGCACGGCTGCACACCGACCGACCTGATCTTCCCGATGTTCCTGTTCATCGTCGGCGTGTCGATCGCGCTGGCCCTGAACCCGCGCCTGGAGCGCGGCGACGCGCGCTCCGCGCTGGGCCGCGCGGTGCTGATCCGCGCCGCGCGCATCCTCGGCCTGGGCCTGCTGCTGCACCTGTGCGCCTGGTGGGCGTTCGATCTGGCGCATTACCGCGTGATGGGCGTGCTGCAACGCATCGGCCTGTGCTTCGGCGCGGCCGGGCTGTGCGCGCTGTGGCTGCCGGCGCGCGCGCAGTGGCGGCTGTTGAGCGCGCTGCTGGGCGGTTACGGCCTGCTGTTGGCCGCGGGCGGCAGCTACGAGCCCTACGCCAACCTCGCCAGCCGCTTCGATACCCAACTGCTGGGCGTGCATGTCTACCAACTCGAGCCGGGCAGCGGCCGCGGCCACGATCCGGAGGGCCTGCTCAGCACGCTGGGCGCGTTGGCGACGACCCTGCTCGGTCTGCGCGCGGGCGACTGGCTGCGCGGCGGACGCCTGCGCGCGCTGTGGATCGGCGGCGCGCTGTGCATGGCGCTGGGCTATGCGGCGTCCTACGTCCAGCCGCTCAACAAGAACCTGTGGACGCCCGCCTACGTACTGTGGACCGGCGGCATCGCCTGCTGGACCTTGGCGGCCTTTCACCATGCGATCGACCGGCGCGGCTGGCCCGCGCTGGGCCGCGCCTTCGGCGTCAACGCGATCGCGGCCTATGCCGGCTCGGCCTTCGTGCTGTATGCCCTGGCCGCGACCGGCTGGCTGGAGCCGCTGTACCGGCACGCCTTCGCCGACTGGATGACGCCGCGCTTCGGTCCGACCTTGCCGTCGCTCGCGTACGCGCTCGCCTTCGTGGCGCTGTGGTGGGGCGTGGTGCGGCTGCTGGACGCGCGGCGTATCTATTTCAAGATCTAGTGTCTGCGGCGGCGGCATGATGCGGTTCGCCTGCGGCTCACCGCATCGCGCGTAGCTTCAAGCCAGATCGCCGAACCGGGCCTGCAAAGCCGCGATCGCGGCCAAACCCGCCGTTTCGGTGCGCAGGATGCGCGGGCCGAGCCTGAGACCGGCGAAGCCGGCGGCGCGCAACTGCTCGCGGTCCAGCGGCGACCAGCCGCCTTCCGGGCCGATGGCCAGATGGACCGGCGCATCCGCATCCACGCTCAAGGTCGAGAACGCGAGCTCGCCGTCCGGATCCAGGATCAGGCGCAGCCCGCCGGCCGGCAGCGCCGCCAGTGCGGCGCTCAGCGCCAGCGGCGCGGCCACCTCGGGCACGCGCGCGCGCCCGCTCTGCTCGCAGGCCGAGGCGACCACGCTGCGCCAATGCGCCAGCCGCTTCTCGGCGCGCGCCTCGTCCAGCTTGACCTCACTGCGCTGCGACCACAGCGGGCGCAGCTCGGCCACGCCGAGTTCAGTCGCCTTCTGCAGGATCAGGTCCATCTTCTCGCCGCGCGCGATGCCTTGCAGCAATACCAGCCGCAGCGGCGACTCGCGCTCCACCGCCGTAGCCGCGTCGATGGCCACGCGCAGTTCGCGCTTGCCCAGGGCGACGATGCGCGCCGGATAGTCGTGGCCGTCGCCGTTGAACAGCACGCAGGCGTCGCCGACGCCCAGCCGCAGCACCCGCGACAGGTGGGTGGCCGGGCCTTCGGGCAGGGCGATCTCGCTGCCGGCGCGCAGCGCCTGGTCGACGTGGACGCGGGTCAGCCTCATGCGCCGGCCTCCGCGACGGCACGGTCGATGGCCTCGCGCGTGGTCCGCGCCAGCAGTTCCAGCGCCTCGTCGTCGATGCAGTAGGGCGGCATCCAATACAGCACGTCGCCCAGCGGGCGCAGCAGCACGCCGCGCTCCAGCGCCGCGCGATAGGCGCGCAGGCCGATCCGCGCCGATGCCTCGAACGGCTGGCGCTTGTCGCCGCCGCGGCTGAGTTCGAAGGCCAGGATCATGCCGGTCTGGCGCAGGTCGGCGACGTGCGCGTGCGCGGCCAGCGGCGCGGCCAGTTCGGCCATGCGCGCGGCGGTGGCGCGGTTGCGCACCAGGATGTCGTCGCTGGCGAAGATGGCCTGCGCGGCCAGCGCCGCGGCGCAGGCCAGCGGATTGCCGGTGTAACTGTGCGAATGCAGGAACGCGCGCTCGCGCGAATCGTCGAGGAAGCCGTCGTAGATGCTTTGGCTGGTCAGCACCGCGGCCAGCGGCAGCGCGCCGCCGGTCAGGCCCTTGGACAGGCACAGCAGATCGGGGGCGATGCCGGCCTGCTCGCAGGCGAACATGCTGCCGGTGCGGCCGAAGCCGACCGCGATCTCGTCGGCGATCAGGAACACCCCGAACTCGTCGCAGAGCGCGCGCGCGTGGCGCAGGTAGGAGGCATCGTGCATGCGCATGCCGCCGGCGCACTGCACGCGCGGCTCCAGGATCAGCGCGCAGACCTCGCCGGCGTGGCGTTCGAGCAGGGCGCGCAGGCCGTCGGCGGCGTGCCGGGCGCGCTGCGCCGGCGTCTCGCCCGGCTCGCACAGATAGGCATCGGGCGAGGGCGCGAACAGGGCCTCGGCCAGCAGCGGGGCATACACGCGCCGGTACAGCGGAATGTCGCCGACCGCGAGCGCGCCCAGGGTCTCGCCGTGGTAGCCGTTGTCCAGGGCGATGAACTTGGTGCGTGCGTTCTCGCCGCGGTTGCGGAACCAGTGGAAGGCCATCTTCAGCGCCACCTCGACCCCGGCCGAGCCGTTGTCGGCGTAGAACACCTTGGCCAGCGGCGCGCGGCCGGGCTCGCGCGGGGCGATCTGCAGCAGGCGTTCGGCCAGCTCCACCGCCGGCGCATGCGAGCAGCCGGCCAGGATCACGTGCTCCAGCGTGCGCGCCTGGTTGGCGATGGCCTCGGCCAGGCGCGGCTCGGCGTGACCGAACAGGTTGGTCCACCAGCTCGAGATCGCGTCCAGGTAGCGCCGCCCGTCGCGCCCGATCAGCCACGGCCCCTGGCCGCCGGCGATCGGCAGCAAGGGCAGCGTGTCGGGGTGTTCGCGCATCTGGGTGCACGGGTGCCAGAGCACGGCGAGGTCGCGTTTGCGCCAGGCGTCGGCCTCGGAGGCGTTGCCCTCTGCTAGCATCGCGGCATGCTGATTCGTATCTTGCATCCCGACATTATCCCGCCTTTTGCCCCGCATACACCTACCGCGGGAGCGCTCTCGTGAGCCGGCGTCTGCCCATCATCCACGGGGTCACCGAGCACGACGCCGGGCCCTACAAGCTGGAACGGCTGGACCTGGAGTTCTCCAACGGCGAACGCCGCCGTTACGAGCGCCTGCTCGGGCGCGGCCACGGCGCCGTGGTGGTGGTGCCGATGCTCGATGCCGAGACCGTGCTGCTGGTGCGCGAATACGCCGCCGGCGTGCACCGCTACGAGCTGGGCCTGGTCAAGGGCCGGATCGACGAGGGCGAGACCGCGATCCAGGCCGCCGACCGCGAGCTCAAGGAAGAAGCCGGCTACGGCGCGCGTTCGCTGACCCTGCTGCGCTCGCTGTCGCTGGCGCCGACCTATATGAGCCATCAGGCCCAGTTGGTGCTCGCGCGCGACCTGTACCCCGAGCGCCTGCCGGGCGACGAGCCCGAAGAGCTCGAAGTCGTGCCCTGGAAGCTCGACCGCCTGCACGAGCTGATCCTGTGCGAGGATTTTTCCGAAGGCCGCAGCATCGCCGCCTTGTTCATCGCCCGCGAGTGGTTGCGCACTCAGGCGACGCAAACCGCGGGACCGTCCCCCGCATGAGCGACACCGCCCCCGATTACGTCGACGGCGCCCTGATCGAAGGCGCGATCGCGATCGCGCGCGACGCGGCCGCCGCGATCCTGACGATCTACGAGCAGGACTTCGACGTCGAACACAAGGCCGACGCCTCGCCTCTGACCGCGGCCGACCTGGCCGCCCACCATTGCATCGTCGACGGCCTGGCCCGGCTCACGCCCGAGATTCCGGTGCTGTCGGAGGAATCCGCGCACGAGGTCTCGTTCGAGCAGCGCCGGCAGTGGCGGCGGCTGTGGCTGGTCGATCCGCTCGACGGCACCCGCGAGTTCGTCAAACGCAACGGCGAGTTCACCGTCAACCTGGCCCTGATCGACGACGGCGTGCCGGTGTTCGGCGTGGTCCAGGCGCCGGTCGGCGGCGCGCTGTGGTACGGCGTGCGCGGCGGCCGCGCGTGCCGTCGCGACGGCGATCGGGAACGTCCGCTGCAGGTACGCATTCCGGCGACCGCGCCGCTGCGCGTGGCCGCGAGCCGCTCGCACCGCGACGCCCGTACCGAAGCCTTCATGGCGCGGTTGTCGGCGCTGGCCGGCGGCCAGGTCGAGCCGATCGGGCTGGGCTCCTCGCTCAAGTTCTGCCGCATCGCCGAGGGCGGCATGGACATCTATCCGCGTTTCGGCCCCACCAGCGAATGGGACACCGCCGCCGGCCAATGCGTGCTCGAAGCCGCGGGCGGGCAGGTGCTGGACCCGCAGGGGCGGCCGTTCCGCTACAACCAGCGCGCGCGCATCCTCAACGGCGATTTCATCGCCCTCGGCGATCCCTCGCTGCCCTGGCGGGATTGCCTCGATGGCTGACGGCGCCGAGCTGCCGGAGGGCATCGCCGGCCTGATCGAAATCATGGCGCGTCTGCGCGCGCCCGTCGGCGGCTGCCCCTGGGACGTCGAACAGACCTTCGCCACCATCGCGCCGTACACGGTCGAAGAGGCCTACGAAGTCGCCGACGCGATCGACCGCCAGGATCTGCCGGCGCTGAAGGACGAACTCGGCGACCTGCTGCTGCAGGTGGTGTTCCACGCGCGCATGGCCGAAGAGCAGGGCGCGTTCGCGTTCGCCGACGTGGTCGCCGCGATCAGCGACAAGATGGTGCGCCGCCACCCGCACGTGTTCGCCGGCGCCAGCGTCGAGGACGCCGAGGCCCAGACCGTGGCCTGGGAAGAACAGAAGCGCCGCGAGCGCGAGGCGGCCGGCGAGGCCGACACCTCCGCGCTGGCCGGCATCGCCCGCGGCCTGCCGGAATGGCAGCGCGCGGTGAAACTGCAAAAGCGCGCGGCCTCGGTCGGCTTCGACTGGCCGAACGCGACCCCGGTGATCGCCAAGCTGCACGAGGAAATCGAGGAAGTCCGCGCCGAGTTCGACGCCGTCGCCGCCGCGCCCGACGATGCGGCCGCGCGCGACCGCCTCGAAGACGAGATCGGCGACCTGCTGTTCGTCGCCGCCAACCTGGCCCGCCACGGCAAGGTCGACGTGGGCGCCGCGCTGCGGCGCGCGAATCTCAAGTTCGAACGACGCTTCCGCTCCATGGAGCGGCTCGCGGCCGGCGACGGCACGCCCTTGTCGACGTTATCGCTGGATGCGCAGGACGCCTATTGGGGCCGGGCCAAGCGGGAGAAGCGGGATGGCTGACCCTCGCGCCGTTCGCATCGGACTGGGGCTGGCCGCATTGATGCTGGGCCTGGCCGGGGTATGGGGCGCGAGCGCGGTCGCCGCGGAAGGCGAGGTGGCGCAGACCTTGCAGGCCACCGCCGAAGGCGAAGACTTGCTGGTATTCGTCGGCGAGAAGCTGTCCGTCGAAGACGTCACCGCACAGGAGCGCGCGGCCGCCGAAAGCGAAGCGGGCCCCGGCCAGATGATCGTCCTGATGGATGAGTACTACCAGGCACGCTATCGGGTCTTGCAGGTCGTGCACGGACGCTACGACAGCGACGTCATCGAGTTCGATGCCGCCGATCACTACGGCGAACCGGCATTCGCCTCCTACGACACCGTATTGCTGTTCGTGTCGAAGGGAGATGGCGGCTACCACCACGTGAAGTACCAGTACTACCCCGTGTTCCGAACTTCGTCGGGCGGATGGGCGGGCTGCGGGCCGATCAGTTCGGGCGACGCCGAAGAGCGCGCCGGCATCGTCACGCCGCACCGCATCGATTTCGGCCCGGAGGCCTACTTCGATCTTCGCAAGCTGGATTGGCG
This sequence comes from Lysobacter sp. CCNWLW3, assembly GCF_036697405.1. Taxonomy (NCBI): domain Bacteria; kingdom Pseudomonadati; phylum Pseudomonadota; class Gammaproteobacteria; order Lysobacterales; family Lysobacteraceae; genus Lysobacter; species Lysobacter sp. CCNWLW3. The sequence goes on along the minus strand of NZ_JBAHWA010000004.1, from coordinate 232,238 downwards.
CGTCCATCGCAAGGATTTCGCGGGCGAATACTTTAGGTTCGAGCGCGGTCGAGCCCGCTGCAGACTGGGCAACACGCTCGAAGAGCTGTTCGAGGTCAAGCGGCGTACAGTACTGAAGGAGCGGGGATTCTTCGCCGACACGGCGGCGGCATCGCCTTGAGTCCCGGACGGACACCGATATCGAGCCCGCAGGAGGAAACGGTCATGGCCAACCGATTCGCGAGCTTCAACGAGTTCTATCCCTTCTACCTCAGCGAACACAGCAACCGCACCAGCCGCCGCCTGCATTTCATCGGCAGCTGCGGGGTGTTGGTGTTGCTGGCGCTGGCGCTGATCCAGGGCCGCCCCTGGCTGCTGCTGGCGGCTCTGTTCTGCGGCTACGGCTTCGCCTGGGTCGGGCATTTCTTCTTCGAGAAGAACCGCCCGGCGACCTTCAAGCACCCGTTCTATTCCTTCGTCGGCGACTGGGTGATGTTCAAGGACATCCTGACCGGCAAGATCCGATTCTGAGGCCGGTGCCCAGGGCTCAGTCCAGGAAGATCAGCCAGGCCGCGACCACGATCAGGCCGAAGCCGGCCCAGTGGTTCCACTTCAGGGGCTGGTCCAGGTACCAGGCCGAGAAGCCGGCGAACACCAGCAGGGTGATGACCTCCTGCAGGCCCTTGAGCTGGGGGGCGGAGTAGACCGCGCTGCCGATGCGGTTGGCCGGCACCATCAGGCAGTACTCGAAGAAGGCGATGCCCCAGCTGACCAGGATCGCGGCGGTCAGCGGCGCCGACTTGTACTTGAGGTGGCCGTACCAGGCGAAGGTCATGAACAGGTTGGAGCCCAGGAGCAGCAGGATCGGATACAGGCGGTCGGCGAGCATGGACGCGGTTCGAAAGGGAAAGCGGCCAGCTTAACGCCCCGCCTTCACGGGGCGTCCACCCCGGCCACGGCAGTCTTCACAAAACTGAAGGAAACTGGAGGGCTGCATGCAGGGCACTAGAGACGGGGGCTTGGTCCTGATCGTTGAGGACAACCGAAATATCTCCGAGATGGTGGGCGAGTACCTGGAAGGCCGCGGTTTCGAAGTCGATTACGCCGCCGACGGCCTGGACGGTTACCGCCTTGCGGCCGAGAACAGTTACGACGTGGTGGTGCTGGACCTGATGCTGCCGCGCCTGGACGGCATCGAAGTGTGCAAGCGCCTGCGCGAGGAAGCGCGCAAGTCCACGCCGGTGCTGATGCTGACCGCGCGCGACACCCTGGACGAGAAGCTGACCGGCCTCAGCGCCGGTGCCGACGATTACCTGACCAAGCCGTTCGCGATCCAGGAACTGGAAGCGCGCCTGCGCGCCCTGATCCGTCGCGAGCGCCGCCAGGTCGGCGGCGAAGTGCTCAAGGTCGCCGACCTGGTGTTGGACCCGGCCAGCCTGCGCGTGACCCGCGGCGGCAGCGAACTGCAGCTGTCGCCGATCGGCCTGCGCCTGCTGACCATCCTGATGCGCGAATCGCCGCGCGTGGTGAGCCGCCAGGAGATCGAGCGCGAGATCTGGGGCAACGGCCTGCCGGACTCCGACACCCTGCGCAGCCACCTCTACAACCTGCGCAAGACCATCGACAAGCCGTTCGGCAAGCAGCTGCTGCACACCGTGCAGAGCGCCGGCTACCGGGTCGCGGATATCTCGCAACCGCCGGATTGAGCCTGTCGCCATGCCGCATGGGTTGCCGCGCAAGATCAAGCTTGCCTTCATCGCGCAAGCTTTGATCGGCAGCATCGTCATCACGCTGGGCATCGGCCTGGCGGGATTGGCAGTGCGCAACCTGGTGCTGGAACAGCGCATGCAGCGCGAGGCCGACGCCTTCTGGGCCGGGCATGCGCGCGATCCCCAGCACCCGCTGCCGATCACCTCGACCACGGCCGGCTATTTCATCCCCGCCGGCGCCAGCGATGCGGCGCTGCCGCCGGTGGCGCGCGGCGCCAGCCGGGAGGGGCTGAACGAATTGCCGCACGACGAGCGGGTGATGCTGGTCGATCGCCGCGCGGAGGGCAGCTTCTATCTGCTGTACTCGTCGGAGCTGATCGACGAGGCGATCATCTTCACCGGCCTGGCCTCGCTGCTGCTGTCGCTGCTGACCATGTACCTGATTTCCTGGCTGACCTACCGCAACACCAAGCGCCTGGTCACGCCGGTCAACCGCCTGGCCGCGGCGGTCGCGCATTGGGACCCGCGCGATCCGCGCGCGGTCGCCGTCTCGCTGGAAGACCTGCCCGGCGAGATCGGCACCGAGGTGCGCCAGCTGTCCTCGGCCCTGCGCGGGCTGGCCCAGCGCGTGGGCGATTTCGTCCAGCGCGAGCGCGATTTCACCCGCGACGCCAGCCACGAATTGCGCACGCCGCTGACCGTGATCCGGGTCGCCACCGACCTGATGCTGGCCGACCCGGAAACGCCGGTGCGCGCGCAGCGCTCGCTGGCGCGCGTGCAGCGCGCCGGACGCGACATGGAAGCGGTGATCGACGCCTTCCTGATCCTCGCCCGCGAAGCCGAGATCGCGCCGCAGAGCGAGGAGTTCCCGGTCCGCGAGATCGTCGACCACGAAGTCGAGCGGGTGCGGCCGATGCTGACCGGCAAGGAGGTCGAGCTCAGCGTGGTCGACGACGGCGCGCCGCGCCTGCTGGCGCCGCCGCACGTGCTCAGCGTGATGGTCGGCAACCTGCTCAGCAACGCGGTGCGCTTCACCGACGCCGGCCGCATCGACGTGCATCTGGCGCGCGACCGCATCGAGATCCGCGACACCGGCATCGGCATGTCCGCCGAAACCCTCAACCGCGCCTTCGACCCGTTCTACCGCGCCGACTTCTCCGGCGTGGACGGCAAGGGCATGGGCTTGTCGATCGTGCGCCGCCTGGGCGAGCGCTTCGGCTGGCCGGTGCAGCTCAGCAGCGTGCCGGGGCAGGGGACGCTGGCGGTGATCCGCTTCAGCCACTGAGCGGAAGCCGGCCGCTTGCGCCGGTGCGAACCTGGAGCGAACCGGAACCCGCGGCGGCGCGGCACGGGACGACTTGGCCCTGGTTGGCGGCGCGCTGTGGGTTTGCCATAGCGGATCGAGCCCGATCCCGCGGGCGCGAGCCCGGCGGCGATGCGGCGGGCGCGGAGCTCGCGACGGTTCCCGGCCCGCGCGCATCTTCATGGCGTCGTATCGGGCGCACGGGGCTTGCCGCTAAGCTGAGCGCGCCGTGAAGCGGCCCGCCCGGGAACGAATGCCTGCCCCGGCCTGTCAACCGAAAGCGGCCGTGCGCGTTGCCGGCTCCATACCTTCCAATCAGAACCTCATGAGCGCAGCCCGTAAGCCGCAGTCGCCCGTACGCAAATCCTCGCCCTGGATCCGCCGCGCCGTCGTCGCCGCGGTGGTGCTGGCCCTGGCCGGTGGCGGCTACTACTACTACGCGCAGCGCAACGCCCAGGCCGAGGCCTCGGCCTATCGCACCGCCAAGGCCGAACGCGGCGACATCCGGGTCGCGATCTCGGCCACCGGCGCGCTCGCGGCGATCTCGACCGTGGACGTCGGCAGCCAGATCTCCGGCCAGGTCACCGAGGTGCTGGTGGACTTCAACGATCGCGTCAGCAAGGGCCAGGTGATCGCCAAGATCGATCCCAGCACCTACCAGGCGCAGATCGCCCAGGGTTCGGCCCAGGTCAACAGCGCGCGCGCCAGCCTGGCCACCGCGCAAGCGACACTGCGCAACGCCGAGCTCGATTTCCAGCGCAAGTCGACCCTGGTCGAACGCCAACTGGTCGCGCGCAGCGACGCCGACCTCGCGCGCGCCGCGCGCGATCAGGCGCGCGCCCAGGTCGCCTCGGCGCAGGCGCAGATCAGCCAGCAGATCGCCTCCACCCAGACCTCGCGCCTGAACCTGGAGCGCACCGTGATCCGCGCGCCCGTCGACGGCGTGGTCCTGACCCGCACGGTCGAGCCTGGCCAGACCGTGGCCGCCAGCCTGCAGTCGCCGGTGCTGTTCCAGATCGCCGAGGACCTGTCGAAGATGGAGATCGTGCTGGCCATCGACGAGGCCGATATCGGCCAGGTCAAGGCCGGCCAGAGCGTGAGCTTCACGGTCGATTCCTTCCCCGACCGCCAGTTCCGCGGCAAGGTCCAGCAGGTGCGCCTGTCGGCCACCAATACCAGCAACGTGATCACCTATCCGGTGGTGGTGGCGGTGGACAACGCCGAACAGATCCTGCTGCCGGGCATGACCGCCAACGCCGAAATCGAAGTCAGCCGCCGCGACGACGTGTTGCGGGTCAGCAACGCGGCGCTGCGCTACAAGCCGGCCGAGGACGACCCGGCCGCGCAGGCCCAGGGCGGCGCGGGCGGCCCCGGCGGGCCGGGCGGCGGCGGACGCGGCGGCATGGCCAACGATCTGCCGCGCGTGGCGCAGCAGCTCAAGCTCAGCCCGGCCCAGCAAGCCGCCTTCGACGCCGCGCTGGAAGCGATGAAGCAGCGTTCGGCCGCGCGCCAGGCCACGCCGCCTGCGAACGGCGGCGGCAGTGCGCTGTTCGGCGGGCGCGGTCCCGGCGGCGGTGGCGGCGGCATCGTGATCCGCGGCGGTGGCGGCGCCAATGCCGGCGCGGCCGCGGGCGCGCTGCGCCAGCGCATGCAGGAACGCTTCAACCAGCAGTTCGCCGAGTTCCGCAACGGCCTGAATCCCGAACAGCAGGCGCGCTGGGACAGCGAGGTCGCGGCCCTGCTCAATGCGCGCCGCGCGCCGTTGTACAAGCTGGTGAACGGCAAGCCCGAACAGGTCGTGGTCCGGGTCGGCGCCAGCGACGGCAGCTGGACCGAGGTCTCGGGCAACATCCAGCAGGGCGACGAAGTCATCGTCGGCAGCGGACGCAGCGCGCAATGAGCGAGGCGGCCGCCACCGCCGACGCCGCGGTGATCGAAACGCGCGCGTTGGGCAAGGTCTATTCGCCGGGCACCGAGGCCGAGGTGATCGCGCTGCATGCGGTCGATCTGCGCATCGGCCGCGGCGAATTCGTCGCGATCATGGGGCCCTCGGGCTCGGGCAAGTCGACCCTGATGAACCTGATCGGCTGCCTGGACACGCCCAGCAGCGGCCAATACCTGTGCGACGGCGTCGACGTGGCGACCCTGGACGCCGAGGAGCGCGCGGCGCTGCGCCTGGAAAAGATCGGTTTCGTGTTCCAGGGCTTCAACCTGCTGCCGCGCATGAGCGCGCTGGAAAACGTGGCCATGCCGATGAGCTACGCCAACGTGCCGCGCGAGGAACGCCTGCAACGCGCGCGCGAAGCGCTGGACTCGGTGGGCCTGGCCGAACGCGCCAACCATCGTCCCAGCGAGCTGTCCGGCGGCCAGCAGCAGCGCGTGGCGATCGCGCGCGCGCTGATCAACCGGCCGCCGATCCTGCTGGCCGACGAACCCACCGGCGCGCTCGACACCAAGACCGGCGAGGAGATCCTGGCCCTGTTCAAGCGCCTGCAGGCCGACGATCACACCGTGGTGCTGATCACTCACGATCCCGACGTGGCCGCGCATTGCGACCGCGTGTTCGCGATGCGCGACGGCGAGCTGCACGAACAGGGTGAGGCGCCGCGTTCAGACGATGTCCTATCGACATCGTCTGCGGCGCCGAACGCACGGCCAGGGATGGTCGGGCAGGAGCAGCCATGAGCGGCGCGGGTTGCGCCATGGATGGCAACGCGAACTTGGAGAACTGGAAGTGAACTTCCTCGAAGTCCTGCGCACCGCGATATTCGCCTTGCGCGGCAACTGGCTGCGCAGCGCGCTGACCTCGCTGGGCGTGATCATCGGCATCGCCGCGGTGATCGTGATGGTGTCGGTGGGCCAGGGCACCCAGGCCGAAATCGACAAGCTGGTCTCGGGCCTGGGTTCGAACCGGCTCGACATCAGCTCCGGCGCCGGCCGCGGCGGCGGCGGCGCGCGCCAGAGCGCGTCCAGCTTCTTCACCCTGAACGAAGGCGACGCCGACGCGATCCGCCAGGAGATACCGGAGGTGCAGTACGTCGCCGGTTCGCTGCGCGGCGGCACCCAGGTGGTCTACGCCGAGAACAACTGGTCCACGCAGTGGCAGGGCGTGCAGCCGGAATTCTTCGACATCAACGGCTGGAGCATCGCCTCCGGCGGCGGCTTCGAGGCGCGCGACTACAGCGGCGGCGGCAAGTCGGTGATCCTGGGCGAGACCGTGCGCCGCGAGCTGTTCGGCGACGAGGACGCGATCGGCCAGACCCTGCGCCTGGGTCGGGTGCCGTTCACCGTGGTCGGCACGCTCAAGCCCAAGGGCCAGGGCGGTTTCGGCCAGGACCAGGACGACATTCTGCTGGTACCGCTGGAAACCGGCCGCCGCCGCCTGCTCGGCGCGATGGGCCTGCCGCCGGGCGCAGTGATGCAGATCGCGGTCGGCGTGGGTCGCGCCGAGGACGTGAGCTACGCGCAGGGCGAGATCGAGGCCCTGCTGCGTCAGCGCCACAAGATCCAGCCCGGCGCCGAGGACGACTTCACCGTGCGCAACATCGCCGAGGTGGTGGCCACGCGCACCGCCACCACCAACCTGATGTCCAAGCTGCTGGGCGCGGTGGCGACGATCTGCCTGATCATCGGCGGCATCGGCATCATGAACATCATGCTGGTGTCGGTGACCGAGCGCATCCGCGAGATCGGCCTGCGCATGGCGGTCGGCGCCGGCCCCGGCGACATCCGCCGCCAGTTCCTGGCCGAGGCGATGGTGATCGCGATGATCGGCGGCGTGATCGGCATCGCCATCGGCGTGGTCGGCGCGCTGCTGGTGGGCAAACTGGGTTCGTTGCCGGTGGCCTTGAACGCGCAGGTGGTGGGCTTGGCGGCGGCGTTCTCGATCGCCACCGGCCTGTTCTTCGGCTACTACCCTGCGCGCAAGGCTTCGCTGCTGGATCCGATCGAGGCGCTGCGGCAGCAATAGCGGCGCGCGACCACGACCACCGGCACGGGTGGGTGCCGGCGCGGGCTGGCATCGTGCCTGCCGACAACCCCGATCGGAGCGGATATGAGCAAGTGGTGGCCCCTGGCCCTGTTGACCTTGCAGGCGTTCGGCGCCCAGGCCGCGGACACGGTCGCGGCGCCGACGACGGTGACCGTCCTGGGCGTCGATCATGCCGCGCAGCTGGTCGCCGAGCGCGATCCGCCGGCGCTGCTGGCGGCGTTCCTGGACCGCGTCGAACCCGATGCGATCTGCATCGAGCGCGCGCCGGAGGCCTACGCGCGCGGCGACTATTACGAGTTCACCTACGAGGTCCAGGATGTGGTGGTGCCGTTCGCGCGCCGCGCAGGCATCGAGCTGTGTCCGATCGACTGGGAGCCGCCGGTCGAGGATCAGCGCCTGGGCTTCGGCATGGCCTTGGACGCACCGCCGGAATTGCGCCTGCTCAAGGGCTTCCCCAGTTTCCTCAGTTTCGGCGCGGACGCGCTGAAGCGCGACTTCTTCCGCGCCGACGATCCGGCCAACCTGCAAAAAGTGACGCAGTGGGCCGCGGCGCCGGCCGCCAGCGCCAAGAACGATCTGGCGCGCCGCCTGTACTTGTACCGGACCTACATGCAGGCGCGCCGCATCCTCGCCGCCGCGCGCGCGCATCCCGGCGGCAAGCTGCTGGTCGTGGTCGGCGAGTTCCACAAGCACGACATCGAGGCGATCTTGAAGGACGAGCCCGGCCTGCGCCTGGTCCAACCGTCCAGCTACGGGCGCCCCAGCGCCGCCGACGTCGCCGCGCACGACCGGCCCGAGTACCGCAGCGCCATCGCCAGCTTCAATCTGCTGGGCCTGCAATCGCAGTCCGGCCAGGTCGACTACGCCTACGTCGGGCGCGCGCTGCAGGCCCTGGAAGCCGACGGCATCACACCGCAGACGCGGCTGTTCCGGGTCCGCCTGGAGCTGCTGCAGGGACGGATCCGGCGCGAGGAAGCGATCGCGCGTTACCGCGCCATCGCCGCCGAGGCCGGCGATGCGCGCTTCGCCTGGAACGGGGTCAAGGACCCCGCGCGCGTGGACTCGTACTTCGATCCCTACGGCAATCTCGACGTGCGCCGGCGCGCCCTGCTGGAGGCCGCGCGCGAGACCTGGGCGGCCGGCGACGCCGCCGCGGCCCAGGCCCTGGTCGACGCCTGCGTCGAAGGGCTGAGCCCGCGCCAGCGCAACCAGTTGCGCGGCTACTGGGAGCGCGACGTGGCGACGGCGGCGCAGCTGCGCTAGTTCGCGCAAGCGCCTCGCCGGCCGCTATCCTCGGGGTCTTGAAGGAGACCGCCATGCGCCTGCCGATCCTGCTGTTGAGCCTAGCCGCCATGTCCAGCCCCGCCCACGCCCAGACCCCGCCCAGCGGCGAACGCCCGATCGCCCTGGTGATCCACGGCGGTGCCGGTTTCGTGCCGCGCGATTCGCTCAGCGAAGCCGACCGCAAGGCCGCGCACGCCGACCTCAACCGCGCGCTGGATGCGGGTTACGGCGTGCTCAAGGGCGGCGGCAGCGCGCTGGACGCGGTGTCGGCCGTGGTCGTGGCGCTGGAGGATTCGCCGATCTTCAACGCCGGCAAGGGCGCGGTGTTCAACGCCCGCGGCGGCCACGAACTGGACGCCTCGATCATGGAAGGCCACACCCGCCGCGCGGGTGCGGTCGCCGGCGTCACCACGATCAAGAACCCGATCAAGCTGGCGCGCGCGGTGATGGAGCACAGCCCGCACGTGATGCTGGCCGGCGCGGGCGCGGAAGCCTTCGCCGACACCCGCCCGGAGATCGAGCGCGTGCCCAATACCTACTTCGACACGCCCAAGCGCCGCCAGCAGTTGGAGAAGGCGCAGCGCGAGGAGGCGGCCAAGGGCAAGCGCGAAGCCAACGCGGGCACCGACGCGCCCAGGTATTTCGGCACCGTGGGCGCGGTCGCGCTGGACCGCCAGGGCCATATCGCCGCGGCCACCAGCACCGGCGGCATGACCAACAAGCGCTACGGCCGCGTCGGCGATTCGCCGGTGATCGGCGCCGGCACCTGGGCCGACGACCGCTGCGGCGTGTCGGGCACCGGTTGGGGCGAGTACTACATCCGTTACAACGCCGCCCACGACATCTGCGCGCGCGTGGCCTATCGCGGCGACAGCCTGCAGGCGGCGGCCGACGAGGTCATCAACAAGCTGATTCCCGCCGCCGGCGGCGACGGCGGCGCGATCGCGCTGGACCGCGAGGGCCACATCGCGATGCCGTTCAACAGCGGCAGCATGTTCCGCGGCTGGGTGAAGCCCGACGGCAGCCGTGGCACGGCGATACACGAGGAGGAGTGAGTTTCGCGCGCGAGCGCTAGCTCCGGCCTCGTCCGGGAACCTCATCCGGCGCTGCGCGCCAGCTCTGCCACGGAAGTAGGGAACATCAAGAGCTCTACCTAGCCCCTCTCCCGCAGACGGGAGAGGGGTTGGGGCGAGGGCGGCGCGAGCGCATAGTTCCAAACGCATTCGCTGCCCTCATCCGCCCCTGCGGGCGGCTTCTCAGCCTTGCACACCCTGCGGGCGCCGCGAGCGGGAGAAGGGAAACGCACGGGCTGCGCCGTTATCCGCTGTCCTTATCCGCAGCGCAGCCCCGGCCCATCAGCCGCCCTGCTGCTGCGACCACTCCTGCATGCGGCTTTGCATCTCCTCCTCCGACACGTCCTCGATGTGCGTGGCCAGGGTCCACTTGTGGCCGAAGGGGTCGACGACGGTGCCGGTGCGGTCGCCCCAGAACTGGTTCTGCAGCGGCTTGTCGACGCGGCCGCCGGCCTGGACCGCCTGCTCGAAGGCGGCGTCGGCGTCGTCGACGTAGATCATGAAGGCGGTGGTCGCGCCGCCGCGGGTCTTGGGGCTGAGCGCGTTCATCTCCGGCCACTCGTCCGACAGCATGATCACGCTGTCGCCGATGCGGATCTCGGCGTGGCCGATCTTGTCGCCCATCGGCAAGCGGTAGATCTCGGTCGCGTTCAGGGCGCGCACGTAGAAGTCGATCGCGGCGTTGGCGTCGTGGACGATCACATAGGGCGTGACGCTGTGATAGCCGTCGGGGCGGGGCTGTACTGCCATGTCGGTGTCTCCGTGAGGGGTGGGTGCGGCGTCGGCGCTCGATCGCCGTGGTCGGGCCGGCCCGGCGCGGGCCGGATCCGGGGCGGTCGCGGCGAGCGGCGCGGCGGCGGGGATGCTGACCCGCGCGATTCTCCCTGGCTGCGACTGCGCGCTTGGGCAGCGGCGACCGGCCCGCCAGCGGCGGCGGACCAAGCCGGCTAGGAATCGGGCGCCTCCCGCCAGGTCAGGGGGCGCGCAGGGTAGCGCCGGCGCCGCTAAGCGGGCGCGAAAACCCGCCGGGAACCCGTCGCCGCCGCATCCGGCACGGTCGTCGCGGGGGCGGCGGAGCGGGGCTTATGGCAAAATCCCTGCCTTGCAGCGGCCGCCGGCTGCGCCCGCCGGCCCGTCCGGAGAGAGCCCGACCCTCATGCCCATGACCGAGCAGTCCCGCCGCGGCCACGCCGCCGCGCCGTCCGTCCTGCCGCAACCGGCCGCCGTCGCCGGCCCGTTCGTCGCTCCCACTTCCGCTCCCTGAGGCCGCCATGGCAGACGAATTCGGCCACCTGCCGCGCGGTCCCGTGCGCATCTTCAAAGCGGCGATGTGGTCCATGCAGGGCCTGCGCGCGGCCTGGCTGCACGAATCCTCGTTCCGGCTCGAGGTCTATCTGTTCGTGGTGCTGGCGCCGCTGGGCTGGTGGCTGGGCCAGACCCCGGTCGAGCGCGTGTTGCTGATCGGTTCGATGCTGCTGGTGCTGAGCATCGAGCTGTTGAACTCGGCCGTGGAAGCGGTGATCGAACGCTATGGCCCGGAATTCCACGAACTCGCCGGTCGCGCCAAGGACATGGGCTCGGCGGCGGTGTTCGTATTGATGATGAACGTACTGCTGACCTGGGGCGCGATCGTCGTGCCACGCCTGCTCTGAGCGCGCCGCCCCGAAGCCGCCGCGCATACCGCGCGCCCTCACCGTTTTGTAAAGCCTAGGAAACTCGCAAGTGATTGAGCTGCTCACCGATCCGCAAGTCTGGATCACCCTGGTTACCCTGAGCGCGATCGAGATCGTGCTGGGCATCGACAATCTCGTCTTCATCTCGATCGCGGTCAGCAAGCTGCCCTACGCGCAGCGCGAGAAGGCGCGCAAGTTCGGTATCGCGGTGGCCTGCATCACGCGTATCGCGCTGCTGCTGACCCTGGCCTGGCTGGCCGGCCTGACCAACGACCTGTTCTCGGTGTTCGGCCAGGGCATCTCGGTGCGCGATCTGGTCCTGATCCTGGGCGGCGCCTTCCTGCTGGTGAAGGGCTCGATGGAAATCCGCGACCTGGTCGCGGGCGAGGACGAGTCCGAGGACATGCACACCAAGCCGGCGGTGTCGTTCATGGCGGTGATCGCGCAGATCGCGGTGATCGACATCGTGTTCTCGCTGGACTCGGTGATCGCCGCGGTCGGCATGGCCAGCCACACCCCGGTGATGGTCGCGGCGATCCTGCTGGCGGTGGCGGTGATGCTGCTGGCGTCCAAGCCGCTGGGCGAGTTCATCGACCGCAACCCGACCATCAAGATGCTGGCCCTGGCCTTCATCGTGCTGGTCGGCGTCTACCTGATCGCCGACGGCTTCGAACTGCACATCCCGAAGGGCTACATCTACGGCGCGATGGGCTTCTCGGCCCTGGTCGAGTGCCTCAACCTGTGGGCCAAGCGCCGCGCCATGGCGCGGGTCCAGGCCGACTGAGGCCGGCGCTTTCGCGGCGCCGCCGCCACGGCGGCGGCGCCGTTGCCGTGACGCGACCCTCACGCGGCGTCCATTGCAAGCACGGGGCGCGGGTGGTGCAATGCGCCATCCTCACGAAGGAGTTGCGCCATGCGTAAGCTCATGATGTCGCTGCTGCTGGTGTCGGCGGCCGCCCTGCTCAGCGGCTGCGGCTACAACACCATCCAGCAGAAGGACGAAGCGGTGAAGGCGTCGTGGTCCCAGGTGCTGAACGTCTACAAGCGGCGTGCCGATCTGGTGCCTAATCTGGTCGCGACCGTGAAGGGCTACGCCAGCCACGAGCAGCAGGTGTTGACCCAGGTCACCGAGGCGCGCGCCAAGGTCGGCAGCATCAACGTCAACGCCGACGATCCGGCCTCGGTGCAGCAGTTCCAGCAGGCCCAGGGCGAACTCAAGAGCGCGATCGGCCGCCTGCTGGTGGTCAGCGAGAACTACCCGCAGCTCAAGGCCGACCAGAATTTCCTGCAGCTGCAGGCGCAGCTGGAAGGCACCGAGAACCGCATCACCGTCGAGCGCCAGCGCTACATCCAGTCGGTGCAGGACTACAACACCTACGTGCGCTCGTTCCCGCAGAACCTGACCGCGATGATGTTCGGCTACAAGGCCAAGCCCAACTTCTCGGTCGAGAACGAGCAGCAGATCCAGCAGGCGCCGCAGGTCGATTTCGGCCAGCCGGCCGCGCAGCCCGCACCGCAGCAGCCCCCCGCCCAGCAGCAACCGGCGCCGGCGGGCTGACCGGAGCGGCGGCGGACGCCGGGCGATGAGGCGGACACTCGCGACGGCCGCGCGCGCCCTGACGCGCGGCTGGCTGCTGTTGCCGGTGCTGTGGCTGGTCTGTGCGTTCGCGCAGGCGCAGCCGCTGGCGCCGATCCCGGCCCTGGACACGCCGGTGATCGACACCACCGGCACCCTCGACGCCGCCACCCGTCAGAACCTGGAAGCGCAGGCGCGCGCGTTGCAGCAGCGCAAGGGCAGCCAGCTGCAGGTGCTGGTGGTGCCGACCACCGAGCCCGAAGACATCGCCCAATACGCGGTACGCGCGTTCGAGCAATGGAAGATCGGCCGCAAGGGCGTCGACGACGGCGTCCTGCTGGTGGTCGCCAAGCAGGACCGGCGGGTGCGGATCGAAGTCGGCTACGGCCTGGAAGGCGCGATCCCCGACGCCACCGCCAGCCGGGTGATCCAGGAATACCTGGTGCCGCACTTCCGCAGCGGCGATTACGCCGGCGGCATCAGCGAGGCCAGCGCGGCGCTGACCAAACTTATCGACGGCGAGCCCTTGCCCGCGCCCATGGCCGACAACCGCGGCGAGGAAGACGGCGGCGGCGGCGAGAGCCTGCTGGTCGCCCTGTTCGTGGCCTTCATCGTGGCCCAGGTCGCGCGGGCCATCTTCGGCCGCGCGCCGCGGCCGCTGCGCGCCGTGCTCGGCGCCGGTGCGGCCGGCGGCGTGGCCTGGCTGATCTCCTCGTTCCTGCTGGTCGGCGGCATCGGCGCCGCGATCGGCTTCGTGATCGGCCTGATCAGCGCGCCGCGCGGCGGCCGCTTCGCCCGCGACGCGGGCTGGGGCGGTTGGGGCGGTGGCGGTGGCGGTTGGGGCGGCGGCGGTTTCGGCGGCGGCGGTGGCGGCGGCTGGTCCGGTGGCGGCGGCATGAGCGGAGGCGGTGGCGCCTCCGGCAGCTGGTGACGGAGACCACGCCCATGCGCCTGCTCAAGCACTTGTTCGCTCCCTCGGCCTCGCGCCTGTTCCCCGAACCCTTGCTGCGCCGCATCGCGGCGGCGATCGCGGCCAGCGAGCTGCGCCACAGCGGCGAGATCTGTTTCGCGGTCGAGCCCGCGCTGCACCCGCGCGCGGTCTGGGCCGGGCGCCAGGCGCGCGCGGCGGCCATGGACGCGTTCGCCCAGCTGCGGGTCTGGGATACGCGCGCCAACAACGGCGTGCTGCTGTACCTGCTGCTGGCCGACCACCGCATCGAGATCGTCGCCGACCGCGGCTTCGACGGCCGGGTCAGCGCCGAGCAGTGGCGCGGGGTCTGCCAGTTGGTCGAGGACCGTCTGCGCGCGGGCGATCCCGAGGCGGCCGTGCTGGGCGGGATCGAGGCGCTGTCGGCGCTGCTGGCCGAGCACTTCCCGCGCGCCGAGGGCGACCAGGACACGAACGAGCTGCCGGATCTGCCGCGGATTCTTTGACGGCCGGGCATCCCCGCTCCGCCAGCCGCGGCCGGCTGGCGGGAGGCGACGGGGCGTGGGCCGGTGCGGTCGCGGCCCGCGCCGCTCCTGCCCGGAGGCCGGGCACGGCCGGCGCGACGCAGCGTTTCGCCGTAATCGCGTCCCGGCCAGGGGCGGGCAAGGCACGCGCCATGCCCCTCGGGCACAATACCGGCATCCCCAAACCGCCGGGCCGCTACGCCGCATGATCTACCTGCACCAGATCGATCCGATCGCCGTCCATCTCGGCCCGCTGCAAGTGCATTGGTACGGGATCATGTACCTGATCGGCTTCGGCCTGGCCTGGTGGCTGGGTCAGCGCCGGGTCCGCGCCGGGCGCCTGCCGGGCGTAAGCGAACAGGCCTACGGCGACCTGCTGTTCTACGCCATGCTCGGCGTGGTCCTGGGCGGCCGCTTCGGCTACGTGCTGTTCTACGCCTTCGGCGATCTGCTGCGCGACCCGCTGATGCTGCTGCGCATCTGGGAAGGCGGCATGAGCTTCCACGGCGGCCTGCTCGGCGTGATGGCCGCGGCCCTGTGGTGGGCGCGCAAGCACCGCCTGCATTTCTTCGACGTGATGGATTTCGTCGCGCCGCTGGTGCCGCCGGGCCTGGGCTTCGGCCGCCTCGGCAACTACATCGGCGGCGAGCTCTGGGGCAAGTTCACCGAGGGCGGCTGGGGCGTGATCTTCCCGCGCGCACCCGAATTCACCAACTGGACCGCGCAACAGATCCAGAGCCAGTACGCCGCCGGCGCGCTCAACCATTTCGCCCGCCATCCTTCGCAGCTCTATCAGGCCGCGCTCGAGGGCCTGACCATGTTCGTGCTGCTGTGGTGGTTCTCCAGCAAGCCGCGCCCGCGTTACGCGGTGTCGGGCCTGTTCGCGCTGCTGTACGGCTGCTTCCGCTTCCTGGTCGAGTTCGTGCGCATGCCCGACGCCAAGCCCGGCTATATCGCCTTCGGCTGGCTGACCATGGGCCAGCTGCTGAGCGTGCCCTTGATCCTGCTCGGTCTGTACTGGCTGTGGCGCTCGCGCCGCTCGCCGACCCTGCAGCCGCTCGTCGCGCCGAAGGAGGGCTGAGCGATGCGCCAATACCTCGACCTGCTGCGGCACGTGCTGGAACACGGCAGCGAAAAAGCCGACCGCACCGGCACCGGCACGCGCAGCGTGTTCGGCTGGCAACTGCGTTTCGATCTCAACCAGGGCTTCCCCCTGGTCACCACCAAGAAGCTGCACCTGCGCTCGATCGTGCACGAGCTGCTGTGGTTCCTGCAGGGCGACACCAACATCGCTTACCTGAAGGACAACAAGGTCAGCATCTGGGACGAATGGGCCGATGCCGACGGCGAACTGGGCCCGGTCTACGGCAAGCAGTGGCGACGCTGGGCCGGTGCCGACGGGGTCGAGATCGACCAGATCCGCTGGGTGATCGACGAGATCAAGCGCAATCCCGATTCGCGCCGCCTGATCGTCAGCGCCTGGAACGTCGCCGACCTGCCGCGCATGGCGCTGATGCCCTGCCACACCATGTTCCAGTTCTACGTCGCCGACGGCAGGCTCAGCTGCCAGCTGTACCAGCGCAGCGGCGACATCTTCCTGGGCGTGCCGTTCAACATCGCCAGCTATGCCTTGCTGACCCACATGGTCGCGCAGGTCTGCGGGCTGGGCGTGGGCGACTTCGTGCATACCCTGGGCGATGCGCACCTGTATTCCAACCATTACGAACAGGCGCGCGAGCAGCTGTCGCGCGAACCGCGCGCGCTGCCGAGCCTGCGTCTGAATCCGGAAGTGCGCGACATCTTCGGCTTCCGCTACGACGACATCGCGATCGAACACTACGATCCGTTGCCGGCGATCAAGGCGCCGGTCGCGGTCTGAAGGCGCAGCCCTGGGGAGGGCGCATGAGGGGACAAGGATCGGTTGCCGCCGCGTTGACGCTGGGCCTGAGCGCGGCCCTGTGCGCGAGCGCTTTGTTCGCCGCCGACCCCGTGCCGGCGAGCGCTGAGGGCCCGGCCGGCCGCATCCGTCTGCCCGCCGGGATCGAGGCCGCGCCCGCGGCGACCGAGACCACCGCCCAAGGCCAGCGCATCGAACAGACGCTGACCTACGCTCGCAACGGCAAGAGCGTGCAGGGCGTCCTGCTGCAGTCCTGCGTGACCGCGCCGCCGGATCTGCGCATGGAGGAGAACCTGCAGGTCCTGATGCAGGGCCTGGCGGCGATGCAGCGCCAGGCCGTGGGCAAGGTCAATGGCTGGGTCACGGTGGGCGAACGGCGCGGCTACCGTTTGGACTCGGAGCGCGACGGCGCGGTGGCCACGACAATGTGGATGGTGCCCGTGGGCGAGAAGATGGCCATGCTGCGTTTCGAGCGGCCGCTCGGTTTCGCGCTGGACGAGGACATGATCGTGGCGATCGAAAGGATGGAACTGCGATGCGGTACGACACCCTGACCCGGGCCGCGTTCGCGGCCTTGCTGACGGCGGCCTTGTGGCTGCCGGCCCCGTCTGCGCAGGCCGACGATCGCGCGGCCATGGCCGCGCGCGCCTACCAGCGCATCGAGCCGGCGTTGCGTCAGATCGCGTCGGAGGCGATGGCAACCGGCATGTCGCTGGACCAGGACCCGCGTTTCCAGAACTGCCCGGACGTGGGCAGGCAGTTGAGCCGGGATCTGCAGACCGGCGTGCTGCCGGTGATCGTCGATTTGTTCTTCAGCGGCGAGAACCGCGGCCGTATCGAGGCGATCCTGGCCGACAGCTACACGTCCGCGCAACTCAAGCTCATCGCCTCCGGCGGCGATCCCGCGGGCGATACGGCGAGCACGCAGAAATTCAATCAGGCGCTGGCGGGCCTGCAAACCGAATTCCAGGGCCAGATCATGCAGGACAGCCGGGTGGTCGCGGAAATGACCAAGGCAGTGCAGGCGGCGGTGCTGCGTTCGGGCGAATGCAAGGCCGGATCCTAGCGCTGAAGCCCGCGACACGATCACCGAGCGGGACGGAAGCCGGGCGCGCCGTTCCGAGGGGGCGGGGCCTGCGACCGCGCCGCGATATCGCAATCACCACAAGGGGAAACAACGTGTCGAATAGGGGAATTCTGTCCGCCGGCGTGCTGACGCTGGCCATCGTGCTGGGCCTGGGCAGCGCGCAGGCGGCGACATCGCCGAAGTACGAGGCCGCGCTGGAACGCTATTACGCGATGACCTACGGGCACCAGATCGACCAGCTCAGCATCGACGAGCTGGCGGAGAAATTCCGCGAAGGGACGATGTCCAAGCCCGAGGCCAAGGCCTGTCCGGCGCTGGGCCAGGCGATCGACGAGTTCTCCAGGAACGAGTTCCGCAAGGCCATCACCAACTATTTCCATTCGCCGGAGCTCAAGGCGCAGATCCTGGCGGCCATGCGCAAGCAACTGACCGAGGAGGACCTGGCGGCCTATCTGGGCTTCATCGACACCCCGGCCGGCAAGCAGTACCTGGCGCACAGTCAGGCCTCGAACGTCGCGGTCGAGAAGGCGATCGACCAGATGACCGATAAGATGGACGAGTCGCCGGCGTTCAAGACCATGATGACCGACATGGTCGCCAAGCTGGTGCCGGTGATGATGAGCTGCAGCGCCAAGAAATGAGCGCGGCGCTTTGACGCCGCCAGCGCCCGCCGCCGCGATCGGCGGCGGCGCGCCCGGCCGCGGAATGCGGCGGGCGGAGCGTAGGCGAACGCGTTCGGTGTCGGGAGGAGGAGTGCGGATGAATGCGGTTGCGAGCTGGCACCGAAGGGGCGAGGACGCTTGCGCGCGCCGCGCCGACCTGGGCCTGCTGATCCTGCGCGTGGCCATCGGCGCGCACCTGATGGCGATGACCCAGGACAATGTGTTTTCCTGGGCGCGCATGCTCGAATTCCGCGATTTCATGGTCCACCACGGTTTCGCGTTCCCGCTGCTGTGCGCGGTGCTGTCGGTGGTCGGCCAGTTCTTCGGCGGCCTGGCCCTGGTGCTGGGCCTGTGCACGCGTTTCGCCGGCCTGGTGATCGCGATCAATTTCGTCGTCGCGGTGTGGATGGTGGATTCGAAACTGGCGTATCCGGGCGCGTTCCCGGCCCTGGCCCTGGTCGCGGCCGGGCTGTGCCTGATGTTCACCGGCGCCGGGCGCTATTCGCTCGACCGCGTCTGGCGCAAGCGGCCATGATGCGCCTGTCGCTGATCGCGGCGCTGGATCGCGCCCGCGGCATCGGCCGCGGCAACGAACTGCCGTGGCGCCTGCCCGACGATCTCAAGCGCTTCAAGGCGCTGACCCTGGGCAAGCCGGTGCTGATGGGGCGCAAGACCGCGCAGTCGCTGGGACGGGCCCTGCCGGGCAGGCGCAACCTGGTGCTCACGCGCTCGGGCGAGGTGCCCTACGCGGGCATGCTGGCCCTGGATTCGGTCGAGGCCGCGCTGGCGCTCGCGCGCGAGGACGGTGCCGGCGAGTTGTGCGTGATCGGCGGCGGCGAGATCTATGCGCTGTGCCTGCCGGCCGCGACCCACATGCACCTGACCTATGTGGACACCGTGGTCGCCGACGCCGATGCGCACTTCCCGCGTTTCGACGCGGAAGGTTGGCGGGTGACCGCGCGCGAGCATCATGCCGGCGACGAACGCCACGCCTATGCGTTCGAGTTCGTCGACTATGTGCGCTTGGGCATGGATGCTTGAGGTCGTCCCTCTATCCGCGCCTCCAAAAGCAAATCCCCCTCGATCCCCCTTTTCCAAAGGGGGAGGGCCGTTCGTAGGATGTGGTGAGCCGTAGGCGAACCGCATCGTCGCGCGGGCACGGGATATCGCGTTGGTGCGATTCTCTCCGCCGAGTTCGTCGACTATGTGCGCTTGGGCATGGATGCTTGAGGTCGTCCCTCTATCCGCGCCTCCGAAAACAAATCCCCCTCGATCCCCCTTTTCCAAAGGGGGGGCAGAGCGGGTGTTTCGAATGGCGTTGGCGCCGTGCTTTGCTGTTCTCGATCCCTTTTCGAGAGGACCAGAACGGTTATTGCCGCGCCTTACGAGCTAGCGGCTCGCGCCAGCCTTGCCGGCGATGGCGGAGACTTCGCGCTCCAGCACCGGCCGGTAATGCCCGGTGATCTCGTAGGCGAACAACAAATCGCCCTCCTCGGTGCCGCGCGCGATGTTGTGCAGGATCAGCGGGTCGCCGTCCCAGGACTTGCGGTCGGAGACGATGCCGATGTGCGGCGTGCCGCCGCCCAGGTCCCAGGTGACCAGGTCGCCGGGACGGTAGTCGGCGGCGCGCTCGCTCACCTTCCGCTGCCAGCCCTGGCGCTCGAACCAGCGCCGCAGGTTGGGCACGCGGCGGTGGTCGATGCTGCGGTCGGTGCCGCGCGCGCCCCAGCTCTGCGGGTAGCGCGCGAAATGGGCGCGCATGTCCTCGTGCACGGCCTGCTGCAGGTCCAGGCCCTGCGCGCGCAGGGCGCGGATCACCACGTCGGTGCAGACGCCGCGGTCGCCGGCGACGTCGCCGCCCGGATAATCCAGGCGCACGTAGGTCGGGTCGTAATAGCGCACCACACCGATCTGGGCGCGCGCGGCGTGAACGAGCGGATGCGCGGCTGCGGCGGCGCGCGCGGGCGTGGCTGGTGCGGGCGCACGCGCTGCCGGGAGCGGAGCCGGACCTTCGGAACGTTCGCCGCAGGCCGCGCAGGCGACGGCCAGCAGCACGACGGCCGCGTAACGCCAGGACGGCGCGGCGGCCGGCCTCATGCGGGGCGCGGCGGCCGGGGCTTGGGCGGGGTGGCCGGCACGTCGCGGCCCGGCACCTGGACGATGCGCAGCTCGTCGGTGTCCAACTGCAGCGCGGTGAGCTTGCCGCCCCAGACCGCGCCGGTGTCGATCGCATGCACGCCGTGGCCGATGAACAAGCCCAGCGTCGACCAGTGCCCGCAGACGATCTTGAGGTCGCGCTCGACCCGGCCCGGCACTTCGTACCAGGGATACAGGCCGACCGGCTGCGTGCCCGGGCTGCCCTTGTCCTCGAACGCGATGCGGCCGCGCGGGGTGCAATAGCGCAGGCGGGTGAAGATGTTGATGATCGCGCGGTGGCGGTCGATGCCGGCCAGCTTGGGGTTCCAGGCCGGGCGGTCGCCGTACATGTTCTTGAGCAGGCGCTGGTACTGATCGCCGTGCAGGCGCTCTTCGATCTCGCGCGCGTGGCGCTCGGCCAGCTGGGTGGTCCACTTCGGCGCCAGGCCGGCGTGCACCATCATCCAGCCCAGCGCGCGGTCGGCGTGGACCAGCTTCTGCCGCCGCAGCCAGCCCAGCAGTTCGTCGCGGTCGGGCGCCAGCACGATGCGCTGCAGGTCGGGATTGACCTTGCGCTGCTCTTCCTCGCGGCGCTCGCCGATCGCCAGCAGCGACAGATCGTGGTTGCCCAGCACCACCACGGCGTTGGCGCGCAGCGAATGCACCAGGCGCAGGGTCTCCAGCGACTGCCCGCCGCGGTTGACCAGGTCGCCGCAGAACCACAGCCGGTCGCGGGCGGGATCGAAATTGATCCGCTCCAGCAATCGCTGGGTGGGGTCGTAGCAGCCTTGCAGGTCGCCGATGGCCCAGACGCTCATATCCGATCGTTCCGTGCCGTCAGTGCAGGGTGCGCGGCACGGTCAGGGTGAAGGCCGGGATCGGCGCTTCGAAGCGGGTGCCGTCGTCGGCGACCATCGCATAGCTGCCCTCCATCGTGCCCAGGCTGGTTTCCAGCACCGCGCCGGAGGTGTACTCGAAGTCCTCGCCCGGGCGCAGCCAGGGCTGCTCGCCGACCACGCCCTCGCCCTCGACTTCCTGGACCTTGCCGTTGGCGTCGGTGATCACCCAGTGGCGCGAGAGCAGGCGCGCGGGCACGCGCCCGGCGTTGCGGATGTTGATGGTATAGGCAAAGACGTAGCGGTCCTGCTCCGGCTCGGACTGATCGTCGAGGTAGCGGGTGGCGACGGCGATGTCGAAAGCGTAGTCGTGGCGGTGTTCCATGCCGGCAGTGTAAGCAAAGCGGGCATGAAGCGGGAATGAGCATTCGCGTACCAGTACGCGACGCGGGCGCGCGGACCCCGCCGGAGCCCGTGTCTACGCCGTGCGGGTCCGGTATCGCGTCTCAGTTTTCCGGCGCCAGGCCCTTGAGCGAATTCGCCAGGCGCACGAAATCGGCGACCTCGATCTGCTCGGCGCGTGCGTCCGGGCGCACGCCGGCGGCTTCGATCGCGGCGCCGTCGCAGATCTGCGAGAGCGCGTTGCGCAGGGTCTTGCGGCGCTGGCCGAAGGCGTCGCGCACCACCCGCGCGAAACGCGCGTGGTCGTCGATGCCGATGCTGTCGGGCGCGCGCGGCACCAGCCGGACCACGGCCGAGTCCACTTTCGGCGGCGGCCGGAACGCATGCGGCGGCACGTCGAACAGCGCGGTGACGTGGCAGTAGGCCTGCAGCATCACCCCGAGCCGGCCGTAGACCTTGCTGCCGGGGCCGGCGGCCATGCGGTCGACGACTTCCTTCTGCAGCATGAAATGCATGTCGACGATGGCCTCGGCGTGTTCCAGGGCATGGAACAGGATCGGCGAGGACAGGTTGTAGGGCAGGTTGCCGACCAGGCGGATCGGCCCGCCGTTGTGGGCCAGCGCGCCGAAGTCCACGGTCAGCACGTCGCGATGGATGATCTCGAGCGTACCGTGGGCGCGCGCGCCCTCGGTGAGCGGGAAGATCAGGTCGCGGTCGAAC
This sequence comes from Lysobacter sp. CCNWLW3, assembly GCF_036697405.1. Classification (NCBI taxonomy): domain Bacteria; kingdom Pseudomonadati; phylum Pseudomonadota; class Gammaproteobacteria; order Lysobacterales; family Lysobacteraceae; genus Lysobacter; species Lysobacter sp. CCNWLW3. The sequence continues at coordinate 210,458 of NZ_JBAHWA010000004.1, read as the reverse complement.
TCGATCACGGTCAGTTCGCCGTGGCGGTCCAGCAGCGGGTAGGTGATCGCGCCCTGGCCGGGGCCGATCTCGACCAGGCGATCGCCGGGCTGCGGGTCCACCGCGTGGACGATCATCTCGATGATGCCGCGGTCGTGCAGGAAGTGCTGGCCTAGGTGCTTCTTGGCGTCGGCGGTGAAGCCTTTGGCGTGGGCTTTGGCCGTGCCGGTCATGACGGAGCTCCTTGCTGGCGGGTGCGCGCGATCCGGGCGCAGGTTTCGGCCGCGGCGATCAGGCTGGAAGGGTCGGCCAGGCCGCGGCCGGCCAGGTCCAGGGCGGTGCCGTGGTCGACGGCCACGCGCGGGTAGGGCAGGCCCAGGGTCAGGTTGACCGCGCGCTCGAAGCCGCTGTACTTGAGCACCGGCAGGCCCTGGTCGTGGTACATGGCCACCACCGCGTCGTAGCCGCGCAGCTTGGCCGGCAGGAAGGCGGTGTCGGCCGGCAGCGGGCCGAGCAGGCGCAGGCCCTGCGCGCGCAGCGCGGCCAGCACCGGTTCGATGACCTCGATCTCCTCGCTCCCCAGATGCCCGGCCTCGCCCGCGTGCGGGTTGAGCCCGAGCACGGCGATAGCGGGCTCGGCGATGCCGAAATCGGCGCGCAGGGCGGCGTCGACGATGCGCAGGGTGCGCATCAGCGATTCGGGCCGGATCGCGTCGGCGACCTGGCGCAGCGGCAGGTGGGTGGTGGCCAGGGCGACCCGGACGATGTCGTTGGCCAGCATCATCACCACCTCGCAGCCGGCCTGGGCGGCCAGCAGCTCGGTGGTGCCGGTGTAGGGGATGCCGCCTTCGTTGATCGCGGCCTTGTGCACCGGGCCGGTGACCAGGCCGTCGCAGTCGCCGTCGAGGCAGGCCTGGGCGGCCTGGCGCAGGGCCTGGATCACCGCCGCGGCGTTGCCGGGGTCGGGTTCGCCGAACGCCGGCACGGTGGCTTGGGGAATCTCGACCAGGGCCAGCTCGCCGGGCCGCAGCGCCGCCTGGTCGGGCGGCAGCAGCTTCAGGGGTAGGTTCAGGACTTCGGCCGCGGCGCGCAGGCTGCGCGGGTCGGCGTAGGCGGTCAGGGCGAAGTCGCGCGGGCGTTGGATCAGCCGCAGGCACAGCTCCGGCCCGACGCCGGCCGGCTCGCCCGGCACCAGCGCGAGCCGGGGAGGGTTCACTCAGCCGCCGCTGGCGGGCGCCACAGGCGCCGCCGCGGGCGCGTCGGTGGCGGCGCCCTTGCCGACGCGGATGTCGATGAAGGCTTCGCCGCGCTTCTCGCGCAGGAAGCGGTTCCACTCGTCTTCGAGCTTGCGCCGGCCGATGGTCTCCTGGACCTGGGCGCGGCGGTTGCGGTCGCCGACGTCGCTCTGGCGGCTGCCGGTGCGCTCGACGATGTGCCAGCCGGCCGGGGTGCGGACCGGCTGCGAGATCTGGTTGTCCTGCAGGCCGGCGACCGCGCCGCCGAACTCGGGGCCGAACTCGTCCTGGGTGAACCAGCCGAGGTCGCCGCCCTTGGTGCGCGAATTCAGGTCGTCGCTGTCCTTGACCACTTCGGCGAAGTCGGCGCCGCCGGTCAGGCGCGCGCGCAGGGTCTCGGCCTTGGCCTTGGCCTGCGCTTCGGTGACGGTGTCGGTGACGCGGACCAGGATGTGGCGGGCCTTGTACTGGGTGACCATCGCCGGCGCGGCCTGCGAGGCGTCGCGGGTCTCGACCAGCTTGAGCAGCTGGAAGCCGCTGGGGCCGCGGATCGGCGCGGTCACCTGGCCGGCGCTCATGTTGCGCATCAGCTCGGCGAAGGCGTTGGGGATTTCGTCGGTGCTGCGCCAGCCCAGGTCGCCGCCTTCCAGCGCGTTGGGGCTGTCGGAGTAGCGCACCGCGGCCGCGGCGAAGTCCATCTCGCCCTTGTCGATCAGGGCCTTCACGCCCTCGATCTTCTTCTGGGCGGTGGCGATCTGCTCGGCGGTGGCGCCCTCGGGCAGGCCGACCAGGATGTGGGCGAGGTGGTACTGGGTGCCGGAATTGGCCTGCGCGGCCAGGGCGGCGTCGATCTCGGCGTCGCTGACCGACACGCGGGTCTGGGCGAAGCGTTGGCGCAGGCGCTGGGTCAGCAGCTCGTCGCGGATCGAAGCGCGGAATTCGTTGTAGCTGCCGCCGTCGCGGGCAAGCTGCTGGCGCAGCTGTTCCAGGCTGATGCGGTTCTGCTGGGCGATGCCGCCGATGGCCTGGTCGATTTCCTGGTCGGTCACGCGCACGCCGCTGTTCTGTGCGTAGGCGACCTGGATCTTGAGCAGGATCAGGCGCTCGAGCACCTGCCGTTCCAGCACGTCGCGCGGCGGCAGCTGGCCTTCGCGGCCGGCGTACTGGGCCAGGATGTTGGCCACGGCGCGGTCGAGCTCGGTCTTGAGGACCACGTCCTCGTCCACCACCGCGGCGATACGGTCGATCGGCTGCACGTCCTGCGCGGACGCCGCGCCGATGGGCAGCAGCACCCCGCCGGACAGCACGCCGACGGCCAGTACACAAGCGAGTAGTTTCTTCATAGGGTCGGGTCGGGGGTGGGATCGGTCTGGCCGCGGGTCACGGACGAGGGCGGCACGAGATAAAGATCGTCGCGATCGTAGCCGAGAATAGCACGGCGCAATACCCGCTCCGTGTTCTGTCCGGCCGAGCCTAGGCCCTTGAGTTCGAACTCGACCTGAAGCGAACTGTTGAGGTCGCCGGAGCGGTCGCGCAGGTAGCGGCGGGCCACCACGCGCACCGCCAGGCAGCAGCTTTCCCACTGCAAACCGGCGATCTGTTCCAGCGGCTTCTTGTCCAGCAGCGAGTAGTAATAGCGGCCGACCACGCTCCAGTTCTCGTTGATCGGGTACAGGAACGACAGGTCGGCCTGCTCCAGCAGATCCTTGCGGTTGACCGGGTTGCGGCGGTAGCGGTAGCCGATGTTGACGATGCCGGCGTCGCCGAACAGGTAGCGCGCGCGCAGGCTGGCCAAGTCCTGGCCGCGGAACTTGGGGTTGTACTGGTAGGTGCCGTTGATGGTCCAACGGTCGCTGGGCGAGACGCTGACGTCAGCGACCCAGGCCGACTTGCCCTGTTCGATCGGGCTTTCGCCCGGCACGGTGACCTGGCTGTCGTCGAAGTACTGGATCTGGCCGATGCTGGCCGACAGCCGTTCGCGGCCGTCGTCCTCGCTGATCAGGCGCGTGGTCAGGGCCACGGTGAGCTGGTTGGCGTCGGTCTGGCGGTCGGCGCCGCTGTAACGGTTGTCGCGGAACAGCTGGCCCCAGCTGAAGGTCATGGGGTCGGTGTCGAAGATCGGCAGGCTGTCCTGATTGCGGTAGGGCGCGCGCAGGTAGAACACGCGCGGCTCCAGGGTGTGCAGGTAGCGGTCGCCGCGGATGACGGTGTCGCGGTCGAAGTACAGGCCGGCGTCGACCGAGGTGATCGGCAGGCTGCGGGTGGGCGACTTGTCGTAGAAGCGCGCATCCATGTCCGGCGTGTAGGGCACGCCGCGGGCTTCGGCGTCGGCGCGGGCGTTGGTGGTCGCCAGTTCGCGCGCCTTGGCCGCTTCCAGTTCGTAGGCGGTGTAGCGCCAGGCCAGCTTGGGACGGATGAACCAGCTCGCGCCTTCCAGCGGCATGCTGATGTAGGGCTTGGCGTCGAAGCGGCTGCCGCCGGGCATGTCGACGCGGCGGTCGAACAGTTTCTCGTCGGTGTGCTGGAAACGCACGGCTTCGGTGTCGATGCCGGCCTCGAACCAGCGCCCGAACGGCTGCGCCCAATGGAAGTAGGCGCGCGGCAGGCGGTCGTAGGGCAGGCTGCGCTCGGTCAGGGTGTAGTCGGCGAGCTGGTAGTGGTCGGCCATGACCCCGGCTTCCCAATGGCGGCCGCGGCCGTACAGGCCCATCGAGCTGCGCAGCGAGTAGGCCGACACCCCGTACAGGCTGTTGCTGAAATCCTGCAGGTAGTACTTGTCGCTGACCCAGGCCAGGTTGGTCGAGGCGTACCAATTGGCGTCCAGGCTGTGGCTGGCCTGCAGCGCGAACTGGCCGCGGTTCTTGTCGGGCAGGTCGTCTTCGTCGATCGGCAGGTCGCGGTAGTCGGTGTAGCGCGTCGGCCGGTCGCCCGGCAGCTTGTCGCTGGGCATGAAGTTGGCGTAGACCTCGCCCTTGCCGTCCGGGTACAGCCAGCGGAACTCGCCGCCCAGCACGCCGCCGCGCTTGGCCATGATGCGCGGGTACAAGGTGGCGTCGTAGTTGGGCGCCAGGTTGAGGTAGATCGGCTGCTTGTAGTCGAAGCCGTTCTTGCCCGACAGCGAGATCGCCGGGTACAGCAGGCCGGTCTGGCGGCGCTCGTCGATCGGGAACTTGAACCAGGGCACGTACAGCACCGGCACCTTGCCGATATGCAGGGTCGCGTTGTGGGCGACGCCGAAGCCGTCCTCGGTGTCCAGGTCGATCTGGCGCGAACGCAGCTCCCACACGCGTTGCTTGGGCGGGCAGGTCGAGTAGGTCGAGCCGACCAGCTTGCCCTTGGCGCCGGTCAGGTCGATGCGCTCGGCGCCGCCGTTGCCGCGGCGCTGGGTCAGCTGGTATTCGACGTCCTCGATGCGGTGGGTGTCGGCGTTCTGGTCGCCGGACGCGCGCTGGGCGGTCATGCGCATGCCGTTGTCCTGGTAGCGCACGTTGCCTTCGGCGGTGTATTTGCCGGTGTTCTCGTTGTAGGAGAGCTTGTCGGTGCCGATGAACTGGTCGCCGCGGCTGAGCTTGACGTTGTCCTGGACGACGATGTTCTCGTTGTCGCCGGCGCGCTCGAGCACGCCGCCGTCGATGTCGGTCGGGGTGCTGGTGCGCTGCTCGGCGGTGCCGACCGGGGCCGGCGCGTCGGTGAACGCCGGCACCACGTCCTGGATCGGGCACAGGCCCCAGTTCTCCTCGTCGTCGCCGGAGGCGGCTTGGGCGGGCAGCGCGATGGCGATGCACAGCGACAAGGGGAGCAGGCGTAGGGGTTTGTGCACGCGGCCATCCGGCGGACAGAAATCGGCCGTTAGCTTGCCGCATCCCTTGCAGGGGGGCAACGCGAAACGCGGGCCGCGGGCCCGCCTCGTTCATCTTGCGCGCGCGGATCGGGCCGGGCTGGGCCGTGCCGGGGCGCGGACGAGGCGCCCGCGCGGGCCGCGAGCGCGGCGGCCGACGGGCGCGCCCGCAGGCGCGGCCCCCGGCGCCGGATACGAGGCCGCCCGGCCATGGCGCGGCCGGGCGGCGCATGCGGCGTGGCACGCGGACTGCGCGCGCCCTGCGCTCAGGGCTGGCCGCTGCGCGGCGGCGCGCCGTCGCCCTTCAGGTAGGTGTCGAGGAAGCTCAGGACCTTGCCGTAGCCCTCGATCTGGTTCTTCTTCTTGCTGAAGCCGTGGCCTTCATCGTCGAACACGACGTACTCCACCGGCACGCCGTTCTTGCGCACCGCGGCCACGATCTCGTCGGACTCGGGCTTGATCACGCGCGGGTCGTTGGCGCCCTGCAGCACCATCAGCGGCTTGTTGATCTTGTCGGCGTGGAACAGCGGCGAGGTCGCGATCAGGAAATCGCGCTGGGTGGCCGGGTCGCCGATCTCCTTGTACAGGGCCAGGCGGAAGCTCTCCCAGTACGGCGGGATGCTTTCCAGCGTGCGCAGCCAGTTGGTCACGCCGAAGATGTCGACGCCGACCTTGAACTCGTCGGGATGGAAGGCCAGCGCGGCCACGGTCATGTAGCCGCCGTAGCTGCCGCCGATGATGCCGATGCGGTCGGGGTCGACGTAGTCCAGCGACTGCAGGTACTTCTTGGCCGAGATCGTGTCCTGCAGCGGTTCGCGGCCGTGCTTGCCGTCGTCGGCGGCGAAGAAGGTCTTGCCGTAGCCGGAGCTGCCGCGGTTGTTGATGCCCAGCACCACGTAGCCGTGGTTGGCCAGGTACTGGATCACCGCGCTGTGCGCGCGCGTGGTCTGGCCGCCGGGGCCGCCGTGCACCCATACCAGCGCCGGCGCCTTGGCCTGCGCGCTGGCCTGGTGCGGCTTCCACAGGATGTTGGGGATCGCCATGCCGTCGAAGCTCTTGAAGCGCACCACGCTGGAGTCGACCAGGTCGGTCGCGGCGATGGCCGGATTGAGCGAATGGGTGAGCTGCTTGGGCTGGCCGCCGAAGCCGAGCGTGTACAGATCGTTGGGCTGGCGGTCGCCGTTGAGGTAGAACGCCATGCGCTTTTCCGAGCGCGAAATGCTGACGTTGCGGATCTCGCCGGCCGGCAGCTTGGGCAGCGCGATCGGCTTGCCGCTGGCATGGTCGAACACCTGGATCGCGGTGCTGCCGTCCTGATTGATCGCGACCACGCGGTATTTGCCGTCGTGGGAGAAGTAGTTGTCGGTGATGTCCCAGGCGGTCTTCTGCACCGGCTCGTGCTTCCAGCTGCGCAGCTCGACCCGGCGCAGTTCGGCGAACTCGCTTTGGTCGTTGGCGGTGTAATACAGCCACTTGGAGTCGGGGCTGAAATCCTGGCCCGCGAACAGGGCCTCGCCGCTGTGCGCGGAGACCTTGGTCGCCTTGCCGCCGGCCAGCTCGGCCACGAACAGGTCGGCGTCGTTGGTGGTGTTGGGCTTGGCCAGCGCGATCCAGCGGCCGTCGGCCGAGATCGGGCCGAGCTGGTAGGCGTCGGCGTTGCGATAGACCAGTTCGCGCGCGTAGTCGCCGCTGTCGTAGCGGTAGAGGTCGAACACCTTGGGGTCGCGCTCGTTGCTGCTGACGTAGAAGTGGCGGCCGTCGTGGCTGAAGCCTTCGAAGCCGGCCTTGAGCTTGTCGCCGGGGGTGAGGTCGCGTTCCTTGCCGTCGGCGCCGATCACGTAGAGGTGGTTGAGCTCGTTGCCGCCCTGGTCGCGGGTGAACAGCACGCGGTCGTCGTGCGGGAAGTAGGCCACCGCATAGGTGCTGTCGACGGTGGAGCGCGTGACCGGGGTCCACTCGCCGCCCTCGACCGGCATCGAATAGGCGTTCCAGATGCCGGACTTGTTGGACGAGAACAGCAGCCGCGATTCGTCGGCCGAGAACGAGGCGCCGGCCACGCCGACGGTGTCGATGAAATCCTGGATGCGGTACTGCTTGGACGGCAGCGCGGCCGCGGGCGTGGCGGCGGCCGGCGGCGTGCGCGCGGCGGCGTGGCCGACGGGGATCAGCATGGCCAGGGCCAAGGCCAGGGCCGCGGGGGTGAGGGCAAAACCGGAACGGGTCATGGAACGGTCCTTGTTGACGGTCGCGAGGCGGTGCGGCCACGGAGCGGGTCCGTGGGCCACGGCGTGAGCGTGTCCGAATATAGGCCGGCCGGCGCCGCGGCGGTTAGCCCGGCCCGGCGATTGCGATCAGCGCGCCGGTTCCAGCAGGGCGCCGACGTGGGCCACCGCGCATTCGCGCAGGGCGGCCAGGTCGTAGCCGCCTTCGAGCATCGAGACCACCCGTCCCAGCGCATGTTTGTTGGCGATCGCGACCAGTTCGGCGGTGATCCACCGGTAGTCGTCGCCCTCCAGTTCCAGCTGCGCGAGCGGGTCGCGCCGATGGGCGTCGAAACCGGCGGAAATCAGCAGCAGCTGCGGGCGGAACGAATCGATCGCCGGCAACAGGCGCTCGCGCCAGACCTGGCGGAAGGCCCCGCTGCCCGCGCCCGGCGGCAGCGGGGCGTTGATGATGTTGCCGACCCCGCGCTCGTCGGCGTAGCCGGTGTCGGGGTACAGCGGCATCTGGTGCGAGCTCACGTACAGCACGCGCGGGTCGGTGTCGAAAATCGCCTGGGTGCCGTTGCCGTGGTGGACGTCGAAATCGATCACCGCCACCCGCGCCAGGCCATGCTTGTCGCAGGCGTGGGCGGCGGCGACGGCGATGTTGTTGAACAGGCAGAAGCCCATCGCGGCCGAGCCGGTGGCGTGGTGGCCGGGCGGGCGCACCGCGCAGAACGCGCGGGTTTCCTCGCCCTTGAGCACCGCGTCGACCGCGGCCACGCCGGCGCCGGCGGCGCGCAGGGCGGCCTCGGCCGAGCCCGGCGCGAGCACGGTGTCGGGATCCAGTTGCATCGGTCCGTCGACCGGCGTGTCCAGCACCAGCGCCAGCAGGGCGTCGTCGTGCGCGCGCAGCAGCTGGCCGCGGCTGGCGCTGGGGGCTTCGTGCCACTCCAGCGTGGCGAAGGATTCGCGCAGGGCTTCGGTGACCGCGACCAGGCGCAGCGGCCGCTCGGCATGGCCCGGACCCGGGTCGTGGCGCGTGCAGGCCGGATGCGTGTAGACGCGCATCGCTAGCCCTTGCGGCGCTCGTGGTTCCACAGCACCTCGCCGTGGCCGCTGGCGCGCGCCAGCACGCGGGCCAGCACGAACAACAGGTCGGAGAGGCGGTTGAGATAACGCACGGCCTCGGGCCGCACGTCTTCCAGCCGCGACAGCGCGACCGTCTCGCGTTCGGCGCGACGCACCACGGTGCGCGCGATGTGGCAGCGCGCCGCCGCTTCGCCGCCGCCGGGCAGGATGAAATCCTTCAGCGGCGGCAGCTCGTCGTTGTGGCCGTCGAGCCACTCCTCGAGGCGGTCGATGTCGGCGTCGAAGATCGCGGCATGGCCGGGGATGCACAGCTCGCCGCCGAGGTCGAACATCTGGTGCTGGATCGCGACCAGCTGGCCGCGGATCGTCTCGGGCAGTTCGCTGGCCAGGACCAGGCCGATGCAGGAATTGGCTTCGTCGACCGTGCCGTAGGCGTCGACCCGCGCCGAATCCTTGCCGACGCGATTGCCGTCGCCCAGGCCGGTGCTGCCGTCGTCGCCGGTGCGGGTGTAGATCTTGGAGAGACGGTTGCCCATCGCCCGGCGCGGATCAGCGCTTGTCGGCGAGGTCGGCCGCGGGCGAGGCGGACTTGCCGGCCGCGGCGACGATCGCGTGCACCACCACCGCGATGCCGACGTAGGTGGCGGCGGTCTGCATGTACGGCAGCAGCCACTGGACGTAGTTCGCGGCCCAGCCGGCGACGGTCTTGTCGGCCACCGAGGCCGACAGCCAGTAGAAGCTGCCCTGGCTGAGCAGCTGGCAGACCATGGTCGAGGCGACCAGCGCGCCCGCGGTCAGGGCCAGGCCGCGCCAGCTGCGCGAGTAGCGGCGCGCGACGAACAGGCCGCCGGCCCACATCGCGAAGTAGGCCGGCACCAGGAACCAGTACGCGGCCGACACGCAGTAGTGCTGCCAGAAGCTCAGGCCCTGGCCGGTGATCACCGCGTAGTCCACCAGCACCGCCAGCGCCATCAGCGCCGGGAAGGCCCAGCGGGTCCACTGGCGCAGGTAGAAGCCGCCGATGAAGAACACCGCCCAGGAGGCGTCGGGGATCGGCGCCCAGTGGTTGACGCGCGTGGCGACCATCAACAGGGCCAGCAGGGCGAGGATCAGACTGCGTTGGGTGGTGGGCTTCATGGCTAAGGCTCCCGACGCCGGACTGGCGCGCCAATCCGCCCATTCTAAGGAACCCGCGGCGAAAGTGCCGCCTATGCCCGCTAAGTGCTTGATCCCAGGGTGCCGGAGCGGCGCGAAACGACGATTGCGCGCGCCGGCCACGGATTCGTCGCGGACGCGGTCGTATCATGAACACATGACTCAAGACGTCCACGCGCCCGCCGAAGCGGCGCAGACCCTCCACGATGTGCTGATCGTCGGCGGCGGCCTGGTCGGCGCCAGCCTGGCCATCGCCCTGGGCCGCAGCGGCCTGCGCGTCGGCCTGGTCGAGGCCGCGCCGCCCGGCGCGCTGCCGGCGGTGTTCGACGAGCGCAATCTCAGTTTCGCCGAAGCCACCGTCAACGCCCTGAGCGCCCTGGGCGTGCTGCAGAAGCTGCGCGCGCCCAGCGGCGCGATCCGGCGCATCCACATCAGCCGGCGCGGCGATTTCGGCCGTAGCCTGCTCGAGGCCCGGAACTACGGCCGCGACGAGTTCGGCCGGGTGGTGACCGCGCGCGACTTCGGCGAGGCCCTGGAAGCGCGCCTGGCCGAACTGCCGCAACTGCAGCGCTACCGCCCAGTGCGTTTCGTCGGCCTGGCCGAAGACGACGGCCGCAGCCGCGCGGTACGGGTCGCCGACGGCGCCGGCGAGCGCGTGCTGCACGCACGCCTGCTGGTCGCCGCCGACGGCACCCGCAGCGGCGTGCGCGAGGCGCTGGGCATCGGCGTGGACGAACACGATTACCGGCAGACCCTGTTCGTGACCCGCCTGCGCAGCGAGCGCGCGCCCGACGGCACCGCCTACGAGCGCCTGGGCGAGGGCGGTCCGACCGCGCTGCTGCCGCGCGGCGACGGCCACTACGGCCTGGTCCACGGGGTGCCGCGCGGACAGGCCGACGCGGTCGCGGGTTTGGACGAGGCCGGTTTTCTGGCCCAGGCGCAGGACGCGTTCGGCTGGCGCGCCGGCCGCTTCCTGGCCTGCGGCGCGCGCAACGCCTATCCGGCGATCCGCGTGCTCGCCCAGCGCCGGGTCGCGGCGCGCGCATTGCTGGTCGGCAACGCCGCCCAGACCATCCACCCGATCGGCGCCCAGGGCTTCAACCTCGGCCTGCGCGACGCTTTGACCCTGGCCGAACTGATCGAGGCCGCGTTGGCCGCGCACGGCGCCGTCGACTGCGGCGCCGCCAGCCTGCTGGACGAGTACGAACGGCGCCGCCGCGAGGACCGCGAACGCACCATCGCCTTCTCCGACGGCCTGGCCCGCATCACCGCCAACGAATCGCCGCTGCTGCGCCCGCTGCGCAGCCTGGGCCTGTTCGCGGCCGACCGCCTGCCGTCGGCGCAGGCCTATCTGGTCGGCGGCGCGATGGGCTATCGCGGCGACGTGCCGGCGCTGTGCCGCGGAGCCCAGGCATGAGCCGGCGCGGTCCGCTGGACGTGATCGTGGTCGGCGCCGGCGTGGTCGGCGCCGCCGCCGCGCTCGCCTTCGCCCGCGACGGCCTGGAGGTCGCTCTGGTCGAGAGCCGCGAGCCGCCGCGTTGGCGCGAGGACGCGCCCGATCTGCGCGTGTACGCCTTCGCGCCCGACAACGCGGCCCTGCTCGACGATCTCGGAGTCTGGAGCGGCGTGCTCGGCGCGCGCGCCCAGCCCTACCGCGCGATGCGGGTGTGGGACGCGGCCGGCGGCGGCGAACTGAGCTTCGAGGCCGACGCCTTCGGCCGGCGCGAACTGGGCTGGATCGTCGAGCACGGCTTGCTGGTAGATCGCCTGTGGTCTGCCCTGCCGGCCGCGGGCGTGCGCCTGCATTGCCCGGAGCAGGTCACCGGCCTGGAACAGTCGCCCGAGGCCGACAGCGCCGAACTGCTGCTGGCCGGCGGCGGCCGGCTGCGCGCGCGCCTGGTGCTGGGCGCCGACGGCGCCGAATCGCAGCTGCGCGGCCTGGCCGGCATCGAGGCGCCCGCGCACGATTACGGTCAGCGCGGCCTGGTCGCCTTCGTCGATCACGAACATCCGCACCAGGCGACCTGCTGGCAGCGCTTCCTGCCCACCGGTCCGCTCGCGTTCCTGCCGTACGCCGGGCATGCGGGCCGGCGCAGCTCGATCGTCTGGACCCTGCCCGAGGCCGAAGCGGAACGCCTGTTGCAGGCCGAGGACGCGCAGTTCCTGCGCGAGCTGGGCCATGCCTTCGGCGCGCGCCTGGGCGCGGTCACCGCGGTGTCCAAGCGGGTCGCCTTTCCGCTGCGCCGGCAGCTGGCGCAGAAATACGTCAGCGGCCGCGTCGCCATCGCCGGCGATGCCGCCCACGTGGTGCATCCGCTGGCCGGGCAGGGCGTGAACCTGGGCTTGCGCGACATCGCCGCATTGCGCCGCGTGCTCGCCGGCGCGCAGCGTCGCGGCGCCGATCCCGGCGGCGCCAGCCGCCTGCAGCGCTGGGAACGCGAACGCCGCAGCGAGAACGCGCTGGCCGCCTACGGCTTCGACGGTCTCAACCGTTTGTTCTCCAACGACGCGGTCGCCGCGACCTTGCTGCGCGGGCCGCTGTTGGGCCTGGCCGGCAAACTGCCGCCGGTCACGCATGCGTTCTGGCGGCGCGCGGCGGGCGTCTGAGTTCGAACGGCGCAATGGCGCCGGGACCTCGGCGCCGCTCAGCCGCGATCGCGCTGGGATCGGCGGCCTGCGCCTTTGCCTGGCCGCTGCTGGGCTGGGCGAGCTCGCAGTGCCCGCCGCATCCGGGCGGCCGCTCCTTGGCCGCGACCGCGCTGGTCTGGGCCCTGCTGCTGGGGTTCGGCCTGGCCGGGCCGATGCTGCCGATCGCGGGCTTTCGCGCCAGCGCCGGTCTGCGCTGGCCGCGGCGCGCGCTGATCGTATCGCTGGCGCTGCTGGGCATGCTGGCGGTGTGGCTGCTGGGCCTGTGGATCTTCTTCGACGTCTTCGTCATGACCTGCGCCAGCTTCTAGCCGCGCCGCGCTGAAGATGGCTTCAGCCCAGGTAGGACGGCGGCCGCTTGAACAGCAGGTACAAGGCCACCGCGATGCCGATCGCCGCCACCGCCATCACGTAGTAGGCCGGCGCCATGCCGCCCAGGCCGCGCATCCACGGCGAGGCCAACAGCGGCGGCGTGCTCGCGCCGAACACCGCGTAGGCGACGTTGTAGGAGAACGACAGCCCGGAAAAGCGCACCGGCGCCGGGAACGCGGCCACCATCACCGCCGGGATCACTCCGACCACGCCGACGAAGGTGCCGGCCAGCGCGTACATCAGCAGGAAGTGGCGGGCGCCGTGGTTGAGGTCGTAATACAGGGCGTAGCTGCTCAGCAGCACGCCCAGCGAGCCGATCAGCAGCGCGCGCCCGCGCCCGATCCTGTCGGCCAGCAGGCCCGCGCCCACCGCGCTCAGGGTCAGGCAGAACGCGGCCAGGCTGTTGCCGAGGAAGGCCTGCGAGGGCGCGACGCCGAAGCGCTGCTGGACGATGGTCGGCGTCATCAGGACGATCACCACGATCGCGGCGGTCAGCAGCCAGGTCACCAGCATCGACAGCGCCACGCCGCCCGCGTGTTCGCGCAGCACCCGCTTCAGCGGCAGCTCCTGCACCAGCTGGCGGCTCTCGCGCATGGCCGCGAACACCGGCGTCTCGCTGAGCCAGCGCCGCAGGTAGACCGCGAAGAAACCGAACACGCCGCCGATCAGGAACGGCAGCCGCCAGGCCCCGCCCAGCACTTCGGCCGGGGCGAACCAGGTGTTGACCGCGGCCGAGATCAGCGAGCCGATCAGGATGCCGGCGGTCAGCCCGGCCGACAGGCTGGCGCAGGCGAAGCCGACCCGGTGGGGCGGCACGTGCTCGGCGACGAAGGTCCAGGCGCCGGGCACTTCGCCGCCGATCGCGATGCCCTGGACGATGCGCAGGGCCAGCAGCAACAGCGGCGCGGCCACCCCGATCTGCGCGTACACCGGCAGCAGGCCGATGCCCAGGGTCGGCAGCGCCATCAGGAACACGCTCAGGGTGAACATGCGCTTGCGCCCGGAGCGATCGCCGAAGTGGGCCATGACGATGCCGCCGATCGGACGCACCAGGTAGCCGGCGGCGAAGATGCCGTAGACCTGCAGCGTCGACAGCCAGCCCGGCATGTCGGGCGGGAAGAACAGCTGGCGCAGGCTCTCGGTCAGGAATACGAAGATGACGAAATCGTAGAACTCCAGCGCGCCGCCCAGCGCGGCCAACGACAGGGTGCGCAAGTCCTTGCGATCCAGGGCGCGCGCGGTGGGCGCGGCGGTCGTCGCGATGCTGTCGATCATGGGGCGTGGGCGGCGGCGGGCGGAACCGGCAATGTACGGCAAAGCCCGCGCATCGCGTGCGCCCGGGTTTGCGTTTCCCGACGCGTCCGCGCCGGGCCCGCGCCCGCTCAGGCGTTGGGGCGGTGACCGTAGCTGAGCACGCGGGTGATCTGCCAGACGCCGTCCTTGAGACGCCAGACGATCGTGAAATCGGCCAGGCCTGCGCAGTCGCCGCTGGCGAACTGGCAGAAGCGGTGCGAGCCCTGGGCGATGGCGCCGAAATCCTTGATCGGGAACACCTTGAGACTGCCGGGAATCAGCTCGCGGCGGAAATGGCCGCACACGTGTTTTTCGGTGTTGGCGAGCATGTCCTGACGCGACCAGGTGACCCCGCCGGTGTCGTGATAGAACTCGACGGCGGCGTCGAAGTAGCCGGCGTGCTTCTGCAGCTGCCCCGGTGCGCTGCAGGTGTTGAACGCGTCGAACACCGCGGTGTCCAGCGCCGCGATGGTTTCGAACAGGGGATCGGCGGCCGGCTTGGTCTCGGCCGCGGGACCGGCGTGGGCGCCTGGCGCGACTACGGCGAAGAAGGCGGCGAGCAGCGGGAGGAGCTTCTTCATGGGGTTCGGAGTCGGCGGCCAGGGGATCGTCCGCCCGACTATACGGTTACCGCCGCCGCGCGCATCTGGCGGAAGGCACGGACCCCAATGGCAAGCCCGGCTATGCGCAGACACCGAATACGCGACGCCCCGATCGCTCGGGGCGTCGCGCTGAGGCTTGCATGGCGGGCGCGCGTTGCGGCCCACCGGGTTTGGCGCTTACATCCTGCCTTCCAGTTCGCGCGGGCTCAGGTAACCGTCGCCGTCGGTGTCGAGCAGCAGGAAGTCCGCGGTCAGCGCCGCGTGGCCGCCGGCCTCGGCGCGGTTGATGCGGCCGTCGCGATCGCCGTCCAGGGCCGGGAAGTCGATGCGGTAGCCGACGCTGGCGCGCGACACCGGCGGCGCGGTGGTGGCCTGGGCGGTGGCGTCGGCGGCGGCCTGCGCGCGCAGGCTGGCGTCGGCGGCCGCGCTGCTGGCATCGCGCGCCGCCAGCGCGGCCTGACCGGCTTCGGCGGCGGCGCCGACCGGGTTGGCGCCGGTCTGCGCGGCGGTTTGCGCGGCCTGCGCGTCCTGCGCCGCGTTCACCGCGCGGTGGGCGGCGTGCTGGGCGTCGAGCGAGGATTGCTTGGCCTGGTAGGCGGTCGCGGCCGCGGTCGCCGCGCCGTGTTCGGTGACGGCGCCGCCCTTGCGCGCCTCGGCGGCCGCGCGTGCGGCGTTGCGCGCGGCGTCGGCGTCGTCGCGCGCATTGCGTGCGTCGTCGACCGCGACCTTGGCGTCGGCGTTGGCGTTGATCTGCGCGCCGACCTTGGATTTGGCCTGTGCCCAGCCGTGCGTGCTCAAGCCGCTGGCGGCGAGCGCCAAGGCCAACAGCGAGATACGGCTCAGGCGGGTACTGCGTTTGAGCGCATGCGGGTTCATCGGCGACCTCGTGCGGTGTGGGGCAGGGCGACCCTAGACCCGAGGCGGTCAATCCGATGTAAACGAGCGCAACGCCCGCTGAACGCGGCGCCGCGACGATGATGAATGCGGCTTCAGCGCGGCCGCGCGTACACCGTGATCTCTTCGCGGTCGTGATAGAGCTGGCGCGCGCGCACGACCAGCGGCCGATGGGTCTGGTGTTCGAACAGTTCCAGGCACACCCGGGTTTCTTCCCAGCGCTTCTTCATCGGCAGCTTGAGATTGAAGATGGTCTGCCGGCACCAGCCTTCGCGCAGCCAGGTGGCCATGCGTTCGGCGACGCGGCTGGGCTGCTCGACCATGTCGCAGACCATCCAGTCGACGGTGCGGCGCGGCTGCCATTGGAAACCGTCGGCGCGCAGGTGATCGACGCGGCCGCTGTCGAGCAGGGCCTGGCGCAGCGGACCGTTGTCGACCGAGGTCACCTTCATGCCGTTGCGCATCAGCACCCAGGTCCAGCCGCCGGGCGCTGCGCCCAGATCGGCGGCCTGCATGTTGTCGCGCACCAGGCGCTCGCGCTCTTCGTCGTCCAGCAGGGTCAGCAGCGCTTCTTCCAGCTTCAGCGCCGAGCGGCTGGGCGCGTCCGGGTGCATGCGCAGGCGCGGGATGCCCAGCGGCCACGGCGAGGCGTCGCGGGTGTCGGCGACCGCGACCAGGGCGTGGTCGCCGTCGAGGAAGACGATGTGCAGGCGCGGGCGCTGCGCGTCGTCCTGCGCGGTGAGGCGGCCGGCCTTGCGCAGGGCCGGGCGCAGCGCGTTGCCGAAGCTGCGCGCCAGGCCGGCCAGCGGCTTGCCGGCGTCGGAGTCGGGATGCTCCACCCACAGTTCGCCGTACAGCGCCGGCACCGCGCCGGCCGCGATCTGGGCGTCGAGCGCGGCCAGGATCGGGCTGATGCGGTCGCGCGGGTCCAGCCCGCGCAGGTCGGCGACGCGCAGCAGTTTCTGGCGCGCGAAGATCAGGCGCGACAGCGGCAGGGCGCGCGCCAGCGCGGCCGCGTCCTCGCACAGGAATTCGACATAGCCGCTGCCGCGCTCGGTGCGCGCGTAGCCGGGGTGGCCGGCGACGGCGGCGCGTTCGCCGAGTTCGGCCGCCAGCTCGGGCTCGAAGCCGGCGCGGCACCAGCAAAACAGCGCTTGCTCGGTCATCGTTTGAACTCGCTATGGCTTGTGGGTAGGAACGGCGTAAGCCGCGACCGCGCCGACACGAAGGTCTGCGCGGCTCGAGGGCAGAGGGGGTCGCGGCTTACGCCGCTCCTACCCCAAAGCGGAGCGATGCCTCAGTAGGCTACGCCGCTTTCGCCGTAGCGCCGCAGCACCTCGCGCGCGGCCTCGCGGTGCAGATCGCGGCGCACGGCGATGCCGCGGCGTTCGAGTTCGCCGATCCAGTCCGCCGGCAGCGGGCCTTCGTCGAATTCGGTCAGGGCCATCACGTCTTCGGAGCGCGCGCCGATCAGCAGGGTGTCGATGCCGGCCCAGAAGCTGGCGCCGTAGCACATGCAGCAAGGCTGGGCCGAGGTCGCCAGAGTGATGGCGCCGGCTTCGTTCAAGCGGTAGCGGCCCAGCGCGGCCTGCGCGGTCATGAAGGCCATCATCTCGGCGTGCGCGACCGAACAGGTCTGCGGCACCACCCGGTTCACGCCCACGCCGATCACGTGGCCTTCGTGGTCGAACACCGCGGCGCCGAACGGACCGCCGCTGCCGACTTCGATATTGCGGCGCGACAGTTCCACCGCCAGCGCGACCTTGTCCTCGTCGGCGGGGTAGCGGCGCTCGCGATCGACCGCACCGTCGATCCAGTCGGGCAGCAGCAGCTCGACCCTGGCCTGCAGCGGGGCGGCGCTCACATCGGCGCTCCGAGCTGGGGCGCGACGCCGCGGCACTGGCCCTGGACGCAGGCGCAGCCGGCGATCACCGGCGAGCCGCACATCGACATCTTGCCTTCCTTCGCGCACTGCGCCATCACCGCCGACGGGTCGGCCGGGCTGCCGCGGTTGACGCAGGCGTTGTACTGGCCGCAGCAGTTGCCGACGTTCTTGACCACGCAATCGTTGTCGCTGGCGCAGCTCAGGTCCATGTCGATCGCCAGCGGTTCCAGCGCTTCGGAACGCTGGCCCGGGGTCGGGAACGGCGCCGCCGGCGGCGCGGCTTCAGGCGCGGGCGCCGCGGCCGCGGGCGCCGCGGCCGCGGGCGCGGCGGTCGCGCTGTCCGCCGCAGGCGTGGGCGCCGGCGCCGAACAGGCGGCCAGCAGCGACAACAGCAGCGCGGCCAGCAGCGCGACGGCGGATCGGCGCAGGCGCACGGCGTTCATTCCTTGCTGGCCCAGGTGTCGCGCAGGGTCACGCTGCGATTGAACACCGGATGCGCGGGGCTGTGATCGTGGCGATCGGCGACGAAATAGCCGACGCGCTCGAACTGGAACGCGGTCTCGGGCGCGGCCTGCGCGGCCGAGGGCTCGACGTAGCCGATGGTGGTGCGGCGCGAGTTCGGGTTGAGGTGGTCCTGATAGGTCTTGCCGTCGCTGTCGTCGTCCGGCGCGGCGACATCGAACAAGCGGTCGTACAGGCGCACTTCGGCCGCGACCGCATGGCGCGCGCTGACCCAGTGGATGGTGCCCTTGATCTTGCGGTCGGCGCCGGCCATGCCGGGGCGCGACTCGGGGTCGAGGCTGCCGCGCAGTTCGACGATCTCGCCGGCGGCGTTCTTGATCACTTCGTCGCAGCGCAGGATGCCGGCGCCGCGCAGGCGCACTTCGCCGCCCGGAATCAGGCGCTTGTAGCCCTTGGGCGGGACCTCCTCGAAGTCCTCGCGCTCGATCCACAGCTGGTTCGAGAACGGAACCCGGCGCGCGCCGAAGCTTTCGTCCTTGGGGTGGTTGGCGAAGTGCAGCGATTCCTCGTGCTCGTCGCCCAGGTTGGTGATGACCAGCTTGAGCGGGTCGATCACCGCCATGCGCCGCGCCGCGGCCGCGTCGAGATCCTCGCGCAGGCAACCTTCCAGCACCGAGTAGTCGATCACCGAGTTCTGCTTGCTCACGCCCAGGCGTTCGACCCACAGGCGCAGCGACGCCGGGGTGTAGCCGCGGCGGCGGATGCCCTGCAGGGTCGGCATGCGCGGATCGTCCCAGCCGTCGACCAGCTTTTCCTGCACCAGCACCATGAGCTTGCGCTTGCTCATCACGGTGTAGTTGAGGTTGGCGCGCGAGAACTCGATCTGGCGCGGGATCGCGGCCTCGTTGGGCAGGCCCTTGGCTAGCAGCGGCGCCAGCAGCTCGGGCGAATTCGGCAGGTCGACCTTGGCCACGCACCAGTCGTACAGCGGGCGGTGGTCCTCGAACTCCAGCGTGCACAGCGAATGGGTGATGCCTTCGCAGGAATCGCTGAGCGAATGGGCGAAGTCGTACATCGGGTAGATCGGCCAGGCGTCGCCGGTGTTTTGGTGGGCGACCTTCTTGATCCGGTACAGGGCCGGATCGCGCAGGTTGATGTTGCCCGAGGCCATGTCGATCTTGGCGCGCAGGGTGCGCGCGCCGTCGGCGAACTCGCCCGCGCGCATGCGCCGGAACAGGTCCAGGTTCTCCTCGACGCTGCGGTCGCGGTAGGGCGAGTTGCGGCCCGGCTCGTTGAGGGTGCCGCGGTAGGCGCGCACTTCCTCGGCGCTGAGGTCGCAGACGAAGGCGTCGCCCTGGCGGATCAGCTTCTCGCCGGCCAGGTAGAACAGTTCGAAGTAGTCCGAGGCGTGGCGCAGCTCGGCCCAATCGAAGCCCAGCCAGCGCACGTCTTCCTGGATCGCGGCGACGTATTCGGGGTCTTCCTTGGCCGGATTGGTGTCGTCGAAGCGCAGGTTGCAGCGCCCGCCGAACTCCTGGGCGATGCCGAAGTCCAGGCAGATCGCCTTGGCGTGGCCGATGTGCAGGTAGCCGTTGGGCTCGGGCGGAAAGCGGGTGCGGATGGCCGCGTGCTTGCCCGAGGCCACGTCCTCGCGAACGATTTGCCGGATGAAGTCGTTCTTGACCGGCGCGGCGTCGGGGGCGGAATCGGTGGCGGGGGCGGACTCGACGGACATGCGGCACTTACGGGGAGGGAAGAACGCCCAGTTTAGCCGCTGGCGGGTGTCCGTGCCCTGTCGCGGCGGGCGCGGCTGGGAGAGCGGCGGCGATTTCGGTCGGGAAGGATGCGGTTCGCGGCCCGCGGACCATGGCGGCGGCGCGGTCGCGGCTCACGCCGCTCCCGGCCAAGCGGGGATGGGGCGTCTACGCGCTCGGGGCCGGCCGGCGTATGCTGGAAACCGGACCGAATGGCCGCTGGGCCGAAGGATCGCGACGATGAAGGTCGTTTACGAAGCCGCCAATCTGATCGACGCCCACCTGGTGCGGCACGCGCTGGAAGCGGCCGACATTCCGGTCTTCCTCAAGGGCGAGGCGCTGCTGGGCGGGATCGGCGAACTGCCCGTGTTCGGCATGGTCCAGGTCTGCGTGCCGGAGGCGGCCTGGCCGCAGGCGCGCGACATCGTCGAGCAACTGTCCCTGGGCGAGGCGCCGCAAGCGCAGGCCGAGCAGGACGACGAACCCGACCCCGGCGCGATCGGCTGGCTGCCGGCCTGAGCCGGCCGCCGCGCTTCCCTTTCCGATTATCGCGGCGCCGGCGCCGGCCGACGTCGCGTTCCCCAGGTTGTTCTTCAGCAGGACCCGCATGCAATCGATTCGAAACCTGATCCGCGACGTCGCCGATTTCCCCAAGCCGGGCATCGTGTTCCGCGACGTCACCCCGCTGCTCGCCGACGCCGGCGGCTTCGCGCGCTGCATCGACGCGTTGGCCGAGCCCTGGCAGGGCAGCCAGGTGCAGGCGGTGTGCGGGATCGAATCGCGCGGCTTCATCTTCGGCGCGGCGCTGGCGCAGAAGCTGCACGCGGGCTTCGTGCCGCTGCGCAAGCCGGGCAAGCTGCCGCCGCCGCTGGTGTCGGTGGACTACCAGCTCGAATACGGCAGCGACCGTCTGCAGGCGCGCGACGACGCCTTGAAGCCCGGCGAGCGCACCCTGATCGTCGACGACGTGCTCGCGACCGGCGGCACCCTGGAAGCGGCGCGCACCCTGGTCGAGCGCCTGGGCGGCGAACTGGTCGGCGCGAGCGTGCTGATCGAACTGGCCGCCCTGGGCGGCCGCGGGCGCTGGCAAGGTCCGGCACGCTTGCATGCTTTGTTGAGCTATTGAGCGCTGCCCGCAAGCCGGCGGTCCCCCGTAGGATGCGGTGAGCCGCAGGCGAACCGCGTCGTCGCGGGGTAACGGACAACCGCGACGATGCCGATTCGCGCGACGGTGCGGTTGCCACCGCACCCTACGGCCCCGGGCCCACCCGACCAAGCGATCGCCCCCGTACCGACCCCGTAGGATGCGGTGAGCCATAGGCGAACCGCATCGTCGCGGAGCAGCCCATAGCCGCGACGATGCCGATCCGCACTCAATCGCGTGCGGGAGAAGGTGGGGTGAGGCCGCGCCAACGGCGCGAGTGCTTCAAGGCGCGCCGCAGCGATACTTATCCACGTTCACGTAGCCATTGCTCTGCCCGATCTCATGGTCGTAGCAGCCCTGGCGGCCGTAGCGCTGATGCCGCTGCGTCGAATGGCCTACCGCATGGCGTTGATCGCGCGGCACGCCGTAGTTCCAGCCCGCCTCGCCGTCGAAGCGATTGCGCTTGAGCTGCGCGATCGGCGCGGCGCCCGGCGCCGGTGTCTGCAAGACGTTGGCGTCGTCGTAGATGCTCAGCGCGGTGGTCACCCGGTAGTGGTCCTCGACCGGCTCGAAGCTGAGCAAACCGTCGAAGCCGAAACTCTGCGAATTCACCGCCACCGAAGGCAGGCCGCCGCCGATGCGGGTCACGGTCTCGGTGTCGTCCCAGTCGCCCTTGACGCCGTCGTGGTACTCGCCCTCGTCCCATTGGTGCAGGTTGCGATTGCCGACGATGCGGTCGACGTGGGTGATCACGCGGCCCTTGGAGGTTTCCAGCCAGCCGCTCGCGCGCAGGCGATGGCCGCCGCGGGTGTCGACCTGGAAACGGCCCGTGGACGGGCTGCTGTAGGCCGGATCGTTGGCCAGCGCGCCGAGTTCGTAGCCGAGCAGCCCGCCGCGCGTGACCGCGCGGCCGGGATCGCGCCAGACCTGCAGGTTCGGCTGCAATGTCCAGCCCGAGGCGCCGTCGGGCAGGTTGGCGACGCGGAAGCGGACCTCGTGCGGGCGGCCGTCGTTGACCAGGCCGATGTAGGGCGTGAGTTCGTAGCGGATCGGTTCGATGTTGAACGCGCGCGGCGCCGGCATCACGTACCACAGGAAGGGATTGGACCAGCCGCCGGTATAGATGTGCGGGTAGGGCATGGCGATGCCGGCGACGCGGCCGTCGATCAGCACCTGCACCTCGCGATAGGGGCCGTGCTGCGCGGGGCAGGAGTAGTCGGCCTGCGGCGGCGCGGTGAAATACCAGAACTCCTCGCAGCCGCCGCCGGAGCCGGTGGCGTAGACCTCGGCGACCCAGCGCTGCGCGTTCGCCGGCAGGGTGGCGTCGCCGACCTGGTCGGCGCCGTCGCGGCGCTCGCCGGCCAACGCCACGACGCTGTCGGCGGCGGCGAGGGCGGGGTGGCGGCGATCGGCGTTGTAGAACGTCACCCGCGCCTTGATGTGGATCACGCCGGTGTAGGTCTGGTTGACCACGTTGCCCAGGTACATGCGCACCTGCTGCGGCGACTCGAGCAGGCTGGCGTAGGCGCTGATGTCCTTCTCCACATGCCATTGAATGCCTTCGCGCGAAGGCTCGGGCGTGCTGGTCGAGAACACGGTCATGCCGCCGATCTGCAGATAGCCCAGGCGGTCGTACTGCACGCCCTTGACCGCGCCGTCCATCTCCAGCACGACCTTGTTCCAGGGCCCGGGGCAGGCCGCCGGCGGCGCGATCTGGCCGTAGTGCCAGTCGAAGTCGGCGAAGCTGGTGTCGAGGATCTCGACCGTGCAATGGGCGGTCGGCGGGCGCGCGACCGCGGGGTCGGCGGTGCGCGGGTCGTCCCAGTCGCCGCCGAATTCGTCGGCGGCCAGCGCCGGCGCGGCGTTCAGCAGGGCAAGGCCGGACAGCAGGGTGGAGGCGCACCAGGCGCGCAGGCTAGCGTTCGCGGGCATATCGGTCGGTTCCTTGGCGGGGGAGGTCCTCGCCGCGGTCGCGATGCCGCCGGCGCGGCATCCCCCTGTGGACCGGGCGGAGCCCTGCGAGCATCCTGCGATCGCGCGCGGCGGACCGCGAACGCGGTCGCGGTTCTCGCCGCGGGTCCGCGATCGCCAACGCCGGTCGCCATTTCGGGTGGGCGACCGGCGCCCCGGCGCCGCGTCGAAACCCTTGAAACAGCGGGCCCGGCGCCGCATTTCTGAGCCACGGATTCCCCCGTGATCGCACCGGAGTCGGACATGCTGGGTATCGGCGCCTACAAACAACGTCTGCCGCAGGCGCAGGACGCGCTGCCGGGCCGCGACCAGCCCTTGCCGCTGCACGACGCCCACTACGTGCACGGCCGGCCGTTGCGCGGCGGGCCCGATGCGTTCGCGGGCCTGGCCCAGGTGCAGTTCGGCATGGGCTGCTTCTGGGGCGCGGAGCGCAAGTTCTGGTCGCTGCCGGGCGTGGTCACCACCGCGGTCGGCTACTCGGGCGGCTACACGCCCAATCCGACCTATCGCGAAGTCTGCAGCGGCCAGACCGGCCACACCGAGGCGGTGCTGGTGGTCTACGACCCCGCCCAGGTCTCGTTCGACAGCCTGCTGCAGACGTTCTGGGAAAACCACGACCCGACCCAGGGCATGCGCCAGGGCAACGACGTCGGCACCCAGTACCGTTCGGCGATCCATTGCGGCGACGAGTCCCAGTACCGCGCCGCGCTGGCCAGCCGCGACGCCTTCCAGGCGCGCCTGCACGAGGCCGGCTACGGACGGATCAGCACCGAGATCGTGTTTCCGGCGCCAAGCTTCTACTACGCCGAGGACGAGCACCAGCAGTACCTGGCCAAGAACCCGATGGGCTACTGCGGCCTGGGCGGCACCGGCGTGAGCTGCCCGATCGGCGTGGGCGGCTGAGGGCGAGACGAGGTTCGCTGCGCGCCCCGGCGCGGCGCTGAAGTGCGGAGCGACGGGCCGCGGGTGCGTTCTCGTCAGTGCGCGCGTTCGGCGCGGCGGCGCGGCTTGGCCGCTGCCGGCGGCTTGGGCGGTTGCAGCAGCGCCTGCGGCAGCTTGCGCAGTTCCGCGGCCAGTTCGCTGAGAAAGTCCGACATCGCCGAACTGCGCCGCCACAGCATGGCGATCTGGCGATGCGGAGCGTCGCCGCGGAAACGCAGCAGTTGGATATCGGGCGAGGCCGGCACCGGCGGCTGCACCGCCAGCATCGGCAACAGGGTGATGCCGACCCCGGCCGCGACCATCTGGCGCAGGGTTTCCAGGCTGGTGGCGCGGAAACCGTCGCGCTCGTCGGCGCCGGCCAGGCGGCACACGTCCAGGGCCTGGTCGCGCAGGCAGTGGCCTTCCTCCAGCAACAGCAGGTGCTGATCGTCCAGGTCGTGCAGTTCCAGCGAATCCTGCGCGGCCATCGGGTGCTGTTGCGGCACCGCGAGCAGGAAGGGTTCGTCGAACAGCGGTTCGATATGCAGCTGATCGTCGTGCACCGGCAGCGCCAGCAGGCCGGCGTCGAGGCGGCCGTCGCGCAGGCGGGCCAGGATCTGGTCGGTTTTCTCCTCGACCAGCAGCAGTTCCAGGCGCGGGAAGCGTTTGCGCAGGCCCGGCACCACGTGCGGCAGCAGATAGGGGCCCAGGGTCGGGAACAGTCCCAGGCGCACGGTGCCGGCTTCCGGGTCCTGGCTGCGGCGCGCGATCTCGCTCATCTGCTCGACATCGGCGATCACCTTGCGCGCGCGATCGGCGATGTCGCGCCCGACCGGCGTCAGCATCACCCGCCGCGGCGCGCGTTCGACCAGGGACACGCCCAGCTCGTCCTCCAGCTTCTTGATCTGGGTCGAGAGCGTGGGCTGGCTGACGAAACTGGCGGCGGCGGCGCGACCGAAGTGCTTGTGATCGGCCAGCGCGACCAGATATTTGAGGTCGCGGAGATTCATACGGCGATCGGCTCGGGTTCCGGAGGAATGTTCATTGAGGTAGGCTATCGCCATCATAGGAACAATTCATTTCTTTAATCAAATGCTGTCCTGCAACATAGCGTCATCGGATGCGGTCCGCGGCATCCAACCCCCCTTTGCTACCCCTTCCATCCCTTAATCAAGGAGTTGTGCGCATGCTTTCCATCGGCGAAAAGTTCCCGAAATTCAAGGTCAAGGCGACCGTCGGCATCGAGAGCCTCGACAGCGCCTTCGCCGACATCGACAACGACACCTACAAGGGCAAGTGGCTGCTGGTGTTCTTCTACCCGAAGGACTTCACCTTCGTCTGCCCGACCGAGATCAAGGGCTTCGGCGACCTCAACCAGCAGTTCCTGGACCGCGATTGCCAGGTCCTGGCCGCGTCGACCGACAGCGAGTTCGTGCACCTGGCCTGGCGCAAGGACCACAAGGACCTGCGCGACCTGCCGTTCCCCATGCTGGCCGACATCAAGAAGGAACTGACCTCGGCGCTGGGCATCCTCAGCGACGAAGGCGTGGCCCAGCGCGCGACCTTCCTGGTCGATCCGGAAGGCGTGATCCGCTTCGTCTACGTCACCGACGGTTCGGTCGGCCGCAACCCGCAGGAAGTCCTGCGCGTGCTGGACGCCCTGCAGACCGACGAGCTGTGCCCCTGCAACTGGAACTCGGGCGACAACACGCTGAAGGTCGCCTGATCCGTCAGCCGGATCGGCGAGCCAGGCCGCGGATCTCCGTGGGTCGCGCCCGGCTCCGACCTCAGCGTTAACGTCCGGTTTCACCTGCGCCGCCTGCGAACGCGGTCGGCGCAGATCTTTTCAGGCACCACCCGCACGCGGGCCGGTTTCACCCCCGGCTCTCCCCTCCCTCCCGTGCGGGATGCCCGCAGCCGGGGTACGCCCCGGCTGTTTTTATCGCCGCGCCGCGACCCGCAGCGCAAGACCGCAGCGAACCCGTCGTCCGCCAGCCGCTGGCCCCGCGCCGCATGCCAGCCAGCGTCGACGCCGGCTCGCGCCCCCGATTCCATCGCTGCGCTATCGCAGCCTCCAGGAGCCCTTCGATGAGCCTTTCCGATCTTCGCAACTCGCTGCCCGACTACGCCAAGGACCTCAAGCTCAACCTCGACAGCGTGCTCAGCGACGCCGGTGCGCAGGGCCTGGACGGCAAGCAGATCCGCGCCATCGCCCTGGCCTCGGCGATCGCCTCGCGCCACAAGCCGCTGGTCGCCGCGATCGAAACCTTCGCCGCCGAGCAGCTTTCGCCGCAGGAGCTCGACGGCGCCCGCGCCGCGGCGGCGGTGATGGCGATGAACAACATCTATTACCGCGCCACCCACCTGATCGAGAACCAGGAATACGGCCAGCTGCGCGCCGGCCTGCGCATGAACGTGATGGCCAACCCCGGTATCGACAAGATGAGCTTCGAGCTGGCCTCGCTGGCGGTGTCGGCCATCAACGGCTGCGGCGCCTGCATGGACTCGCACGAGCGCGTGCTGCGTAAGCACGAAATCAGTGCTCTTGGTGTGCAAAGCGCACTGAAGATCGGGGCCGTGATCCATGCGGTCGCGGTGACCCTGGAACAGCAAGCGGCTTGATCCGCATCCGATCGCGACGCGTACGGCCCCGAACGGTCGCACGCCTGTCCGTGCACCCCGACCGCCGGCCACTGTGCCGGCGGTCGCTTTTGCGGCCGCGGATGCGGGCAGCGGCCCGCGCTCGCGTAGGATGTGCCGCTGGATTCGCCGGGCGCGGAGCGCGCCGGCGCAGAACCGCACGGGAAGGACACCGACGATGAACCGCATCGACCTGCTGCTGCGCGAAGCCAGGGGCCGCCTGGACGACGGCGCCGAAGCCGAGCTGCTGCTCGCCCATGCCCTGGGCAAGCCGCGCAGTTGGCTGTTCGCGCACGGCGACGACGTGATCGCCGAGGAACTCGCGCGCCGTTACCGCTCCCTGGTCGCGCGCCGCGCCGACGGCGAGCCGGTCGCCTATCTGCTCGGGCAGCGCGGCTTCTGGAGCTTCGACCTGCGCGTGACGCCCGCGACCCTGATCCCGCGCCCGGAAACCGAACTGTTGGTCGAGCTGGCGCTGGCGCGCCTGCCCGCCGGCCGGATCGCGCGCATCGCCGATCTCGGCACCGGCAGCGGCGCGATCGCGCTGGCGCTGGCGCGCGAACGTCCGGCCGCGCGCGTGGTCGCCACCGACGCCAGCGAAGACGCCCTGGGCGTGGCCGCCGACAACGCGCGCGCGCTGGCGCTGGCCAATGTCGAATTCCGCAACGGCGACTGGTACGCGCCGCTGGCCGGCGAGCGCTACGAACTGGTCGTGAGCAACCCGCCCTACATTTCCGAGGACGACGCCCACCTCGAACAGGGCGACCTGCGTCACGAGCCGCGCACCGCGCTGGCCTCCGGCGCCGACGGCCTGGACGCGATCCGCGCGCTTGCCGCCGGTGCGCTCGCGCACCTGCAGCGCGGCGGCTGGCTGCTGATCGAACACGGTTGGGAGCAGGGCATGGCCGTGCGCGGCCTGCTGCGCGACGCCGGCCTGGTCGAAGTCGCCACCGAGCGCGACCTCGAAGGCCGCGACCGCGTCACCCTGGGGCGCGCGCCGGCCGACTGAGCGCAGGCGCGCAGCGCGCGCATACGCTATCGCCCGCGCGCCACGCCTGAGTAGACTCGAACCATTCCGTCAGCGAGATTCCGCGATGCGCACGCTCTATCCCGAGATCGAACCCTACGACGTGGGCAGGCTCCAGGTCGACGACCGCCATACCCTGTACTACGAGCAGTGCGGCAACCCCGACGGCAAGCCGGTGGTGCTGTTGCACGGCGGGCCCGGCGCGGGCTGCAGCCCGAAGATGCGCCGCTTCCACGACCCGGCCAAGTACCGCATCGTGCTGTTCGACCAGCGCGGCAGCGGCCGCTCGACCCCGCACGCGGACCTGGTCGGCAACGGCACCTGGGAACTGGTCGCCGACATCGAGCGCCTGCGCGCGCGCCTGGGCATCGAGCGCTGGCAGGTGTTCGGCGGATCCTGGGGGTCGACCCTGGCCCTGGCCTATGCCGAAACCCACCCGCAGCAGGTGACCGAACTGGTCCTGCGCGGCATCTTCATGCTGCGCCGCTGGGAGCTGGAGTGGTTCTACCAGGAAGGCGCATCGCGCCTGTTCCCGGATGCCTGGCAGCACTACCTGGCCGCGATCCCGCCGGTCGAGCGCCACGACCTGATCAGCGCCTACCACCGCCGCCTCACCAGCGACGACGAGCGCCAGCGCCTGGCCGCCGCGCGCGCCTGGAGCGTGTGGGAAGGCGCGACCAGCTTCCTGCACGTGGACGAGGACTTCGTCAGCGGCCACGAGGACGCCGCCTTCGCGCTCGCCTTCGCGCGCATCGAGAACCACTACTTCGTCAACGGCGGCTTCTTCGAAGTCGAGGACCAGCTGCTGCGCGACGCCCATCGCCTGGCCGGCATCCCCGGCACCATCGTCCACGGCCGCTACGACGTGGTCTGCCCGGTGCAGAACGCCTGGGACCTCAAGCAGGCCTGGCCGGGCGCCGAACTGACCATCACCCCGGCCTCCGGGCACTCCGCCTTCGAGGCCGAGAACGTCGACGCCCTGGTGCGCGCGACCGATCGCTACGCCGCCGGCTAAACGCTCCCGTTTCCCGCAATGCCCCGAACCGGCCGGTAGCGCGCAGCTACCGGCCGTTTTCGTTTGTGCTACGACAGGCCGTCGTGGAATCCGGCGATCGGCCGCCCATTCTCCATACAGAAAATTTCCGCTCGCCGGGCGCATGAAGAGTGCGTCGGACGTGCCGTCCGCGGCCGAGCGTCCGCCTCGGCGGGAACTGCGCGATTTCTCCCTCAAGTTTCAGCGAAGCGTGCTTTAGCAGCGTGCCGCCCCGGGCCGGCGGCTGCGGTTCGGCGATCCGCTCCAGGACGCGTGGGGCGGCAAGGCGTTCATAAATGGATAACTGAATCCTAATTAGGTTGATATTCTCTAAACGGGATGAAAAGATCGTTTGGCGGGTGGGGGCGTGTCGGTTGAGTTGCGTTGCGGCCGCCGTATTCGAAGTGCCGGGCGACGGGACGCAGCGTCAGAAATGCATGAGGGGCGTGTTTTGATGTTCAGGCGGTTGTGGGGGGGCATCGTGCGGCGGATTCCCGGTCGCGCGGTAGCGTTGGAGCTGGTTCCGGTTCATCAGCTGCGCGTCGTTGGCCGGGGCGATGCCTGGGAATGCAATGCCGAGGGCGACGACCCTCGCTTCGATCTTCGCGCGCGTCCCGGCTACGCGCTGCCGGCACCGGGCTGGTACCAACTGCGCGTGGCTTTCGAACTGGGCGAGGGCGGCATCGTCGCGCCCTGCCTATACCCGGACTACGGCGAAGGCCAAAGCGAACACACCCGGATCGCCGTCGCCGAGCCCGTGCGCTCGGGCGAGTACCTGCGCACGGTCGTGCTTATCAATGCTCCGCTCAGAGCACTGCGCTTCGATCCGACCCAATGCGCGGCCAGCTTCGGCGTGCGCGGATTCCGGATGCGGCGCATCTCGCGGTTGCGCGCGGTGCTAGGGATGCTCAGAGGCGTGCGGGGCGGCGGCTTGCGACCGGGCGGCCTGCGCCTCTGGTCCGATCTGTTCCGCTTTCTCCGCCGTGCCCTGCGCGAAGGCGTAAGCGACGCGGCGGAGACTTTGAAGCAGCAATACCGCGATGCCCTGCGCGACCGGGCCCTGTCCTATCAACAGTGGGTCGTCCGCTTCGACGCGAAGCCCGTCGCCGCCGATCGCCACGATGACATCGCTCGGCCGGACCGTATCGAGCTGGGGCCGGACGCACCGGAGATATCGCTGGCGCTTGCGATCGGCGATGTCCAGCCAGCGTTGCTCAAGCGCTGCATCGACAGCGTGCTCGGCCAGAGCTACGGCCGCTGGCAGCTGTGCGTGGTCGCCGACGCCGCTGGCGCGCCCGCTGCGACGAGCCTGCTGCACGAATACGCTTCGCGCGACAGTCGCATCTGCTTGCAGTTCGGCGAGGGTCGCTACGGTGGCGGCGAGCTGGCGGCCAACGAGGCCATCGGCCTGGCGAAGGGCCGCTACCTGGCCTTCCTCGGGCAGGACGACGAATTGTCCGTCGATGCTCTGCGCGAGGTGGCGCGCGCGATTGCCGAGCACGCCGATGCGCGCCTGCTGTATACGGATGAGGACAAGATCGATACGGCCGGCCGGCGCTGCGAGCCCAACTTCAAACCGGCCTGGAACCCGGACCTGCTGCGGTCGCAGAACTACCTCTGTCATCTCACCGCGATTCATCTCGACCTGGTCAAAGAAGTCGGATGCCTGCGCGCCGGCTTCGAGGGCGCGCAGCATCACGATCTCGTGTTGCGCTGCGTGGAGCGCCTGCGCGATGAGCAGATCGTGCACATTCCAAGAGTGCTCTACCACGCCAGAACGCTCCGGCACGGGGCGGCAACCGGCGTCGCCGCTGCGACGAAGGAAGCGGGGCGACGCGCCGTCGAAGAGCATCTGGCCAGGATAGGACGCCCTTCGCGTGTCGAGATCACGGATCACGGCTACTACCGCGCATTGCGGGATCCGAGTCTGGCTACGCCGTCGGTCACGGTGATAGTGCCCACGCGGGATCGCGTCGACCTGCTGCGGACCTGCGTCGAAAGCGTGCTGGCCCGGACCGCTTACCCGAACTTCGAGCTGGTGGTGGTCGACAACGGTTCGGTGCAATCGCAGACGGTCGACTATCTGCGCGAGCTGGCCGCTCGCGAGAAGGTCCGGGTACTCGATTACCCGCACGAGTTCAATTTCTCGGCGATCATCAATCGCGCCGTCGCGAAGAGCTCCGGCGAGATCGTATGCATGCTCAACAACGATACCGAAGTGATAGGGCCAGATTGGCTGGGCGAGTTGGTACTGCATGCGACGCGCGAGGAGGTCGGTGCGGTCGGCTGCATGCTCTACTTCCCGGGAGACACGATCCAGCACGCGGGCGTGATACTCGGCATCGGCCTCGGAGGGATCGCGGGGCACGCCCATCTCAATCTGCGCAGGGGCAGCAACGGCTATCTCGGTCGCGCGGGAGTCGTGCACAACCTGACCGCCGTGACCGGTGCCTGTCTGGCGGTGAGGCGCCGGGTATTCGATGAGGTCGGCGGCATGGACGAGGGCCTCGCCGTCGCCTTCAACGACATAGACCTGTGCCTGCGCATCGACGCGCTGGGCTACCGCAACGTGTGGACGCCCTTCGCAGAGCTCTATCACCACGAGTCGGCCAGTCGCGGCCAGGACAACACGCCGGAGAAGCGCGCCCGCTTTATCGCCGAGTCGGAAACGATGCTCAATCGCTGGGGCGAGCTGCTGGGCAGCGATCCCGCCTACAACCCCAATCTGTCGCTGGAAAGTCCGCACTTCGAGCTCGCCTTTCCACCACGCACGAGCATCAGCCGCACCAGTCGCGGCGGACGATCGAATGCGCTCTCCAAGGTAGCGTCATGACCCTGTTGTTCTCCCACTTCCTGCAAAGCCTGCGCCGGCCCGATCACTGGGTCTACGGCAGTTGGCTCGATACCGTCACCAAGTACCGCAAGACGCGCTTGGGCGCGCTGTGGACACTGATGCCAACCGCGGTCTACGTGTGGGGGCTCGGTGGCTTCCTCGCCGCGCTGCAGCCCGGACTGGACCAGGCGCGTTTCCTGGCACACATCGGTGTCGGCTTCGTGGTCTTCAGGCTGATGTCCACCGTGCTTAGTGACGCCACGTCGATGTTCTTGACCTACAAACCCTACATATACGACGGACATCTGCGCCTTACCGACTACGTGCTGCGCACCCAGGCGCGGGCCTTCTACTACTTCGTCCTGTCGCAGCCGATCGTCGCGATCGTGGTGATCGCGTCGCCGGCCGTGCAACCGATGGGCATCGTCGGCTCTCTGGGCGGCCTGGTCGTGGTCATGGTCAATCTGTTCCTGTACGCGGTGTTGCTGGGCGCGGCCGGAGCCAGGTTCCCCGACATGCACGAGTTCATGTCCAGCGCGATGATGGTGTTGTTCCTGATCACGCCCATCGTCTGGTATCCGGAATCCGCGCCAGCCGGAACGCCCCACGGCGCCTTGATGCGCGCCAACCCCTTCCATCACCTGATGATCGCGATCCGCGGCCCGCTGCTGGGCGAGCCGATCGAGCCGATGACCTACGTCTATCTGGGGGTGATGACCCTGTTGGGGCTGCTCGGCGCCGCCGTGGTGTATCGGGGCGCGGCTCGACGCATACCCATTTGGCTTTGAGGAGTCTGCATCCATGGTCTACTTGCGGGCACGCGATGTGTCGCTGGAATTTCCGATGGAGGCGCAGTACGCGTCTCCGCCGACCGCATCCTTCTTCCGATCCACCATGGCGGGCAGCACGCGCCGCTACGTAACGGTCCTGTCCAGGCTGAGCTTCCTCGCCGAGGAAGGCGACAGGATCGCGCTGATGGGGCTGAACGGCGCCGGCAAGACCACGCTGCTGCGCGTCCTCAACGGCGCGTTCCTGCCCAGCTCGGGCACGGTGGAAAGCCGTGGGCTTACCCAGTCGCTGTTGAACGCGACCCTGGGTTTCGCGGAGTACGCGACCGTGAGCGAGAATGTCATGCTGCGCGGCACCGCGATGGGCTTGCGTCTGCGCCAGATCCAGGGCGTGCTGGGCGATATCCTGGACTTCGCCGGGCTGGGCGAGCGCGCCAGTCACCGCTTGCATACGCTGTCGGCCGGCCAGCGCATGCGCCTGGGCTTTGCCATATCCACCGCCGTTCAGCCCGACATCCTGCTGATGGACGAATGGATCGCCACCGGCGACGCCGTGTTCGTCGAGCGTGCGCGTAACCGGCTGACGGGACGCATCAACGGAAGCCGCATCGTCGTGCTCGCCAGTCATGGCGCGGAGCTGCAGAAGCGGCTGTGCAACAAGGCGCTGGTGCTGGACAAGGGGCGGATGCGCTACTACGGCGATATCGACGAGGGTCTGTCCGTCTATCGCAGCATCGTGTCGGCGGCCAGCGCCGAACTGCGCGCGCAGGTGGCCGCCAACGATCCGCTGTTGTTCGGCAGTTCCTCCGGAATGATCGAGCGGGTCCGGATCGTCGACCGGCGGATCGATCTGGAGGGCTGGGCGGTCGACGAAAGGGGCAGAGAGGTCGCGGTGGTATGCATCGAAGCGGGCGGAGTGCGCGAGCCTGCTACGCCCGAGCGCGTGGATCGCGAGGACGTCCGTCTGTTTCTGGCCAAGGGGGTCGGAAAGTTCGGTTTCCGGGTGAGCCTGTCCGCGCCCGGGAATCATGATCCGGAAGACCTACTGCGCGGCCTCAGGGTAAGCGCCGGAGCGTCGATGGACAGATTGGGCGCGCCCTTGACGATGGCGAGAGCGGCCGTGGTGGAGGTTTGCTGAATGAAAATCATGGACATAGTGAACAAGACGGTACTGCGCACCGCTCCGGAGGATCGCGATCGGGAAGGAGCGATGCGGGACGTGGTCGGCGTCGTCGTGCGCTTTCACGACTGCGGATCGCTGGGAAAACTGGAACGTGCGATTCAGAGCCTGCATGCGCAGACCGGCGTCGCCGTCCAACCCATCGTGGTGACCCAGCGTTTCGGCGAGGCCGAGTTGCACAAGACCCTACAGGCCGTCCAAGGCCAGTGGTTCTTCAAGTGGCTGCCCCAGCCCGTGGTGGTCAATTACTCGGACGGCAAGAGCGGGGATGCCCGTTCGGCGCTGATGAATCTGGGAATACAGGAGAGCCTGAAGCGCAAAAACCGCTTTCTGGCCTTTCTCGACTACGACGACATCCTCTACTCCCATGCCTATGAGGTGCTGCGCAAGCCTTTGATGAACAGCGAAGCGGCCGTTTCCTTCGCGGGCATGGAGCAGGCGCGCGCAGTCGGATTGCGCGACTACGACTTCATCTACGAGGTCAGCAGCCCCTATACCGGAAAGAACAAGTTGGACCTGATCAAGGACAATTTCTGTCCCTTGCACTCCTACATGGTCGACTGCGCCAAGGTCGATCGGGATCGGTTGTACTTCCATTCCGAGCTGTCCCGGGTCGAGGACTACGATTTCCTGCTGCGGGTGGCTGGGCCGAATCCCTGCGACTTCTCAGCGTTGGGGCGCAGGATCGGCCTGTACATCCTGCGCAGCGACAACAGCAACAGCACTCCCAGCCGCAACGGCGGCAAGGAGGATGCCGAGAAGGAGCGGGTCTGGAAGAAGAACCGCGACAAGCTGGATCGGCTTCGCAGCACTTATCCAATCAACCTCTTCGCGTCCGACTTCTAGGGATCGACATGCTCAACGATCGATTGTCCGAGATATCCGTCATGCGCGACTCCGGGCTGCTGGACCTGGACTATCTGGCGCGGACGTTGGGTCTGGACCGCGCCGGCGTGGCGGGGATGCCGTTGGAGTTCCTGTACCTGGAGAACAAAAAGTACTGGGCAGCCGCTACCTCGGCGCTGTTCGACGGACGCCACTATCTCGAAGGGAACGAGGACATCCGCGGTGCCGGCATGAATCCGCTGCTGCACTACATTCGGCATGGCTACTTCGAGGGCCGGTCGCCCACTCAGTTGCTCGACATCGATTTCATTCTCGACCAGATCGACCCCGAGCGCCAATCGCGCGAAGCCGATGCTCGCGGCCGCTATCCGATCTTCGAGCGCTACGCCGGGTTGCGCGAAATGCTGCAGGCCACGGACGCGGATCCGTCGCCGTTCTTCGAGAACGCGGTGTTTCGCGCGGACATGAAGGACCGCGCCGGCGAGGCCTCGGGCGTTCCGATCGAGCAGTACCTCCAGGCCGGGGGGCGGTGGGGGAGCGAGTACCTGGAATGCTCCAGCTTCGCGAGCATGGCGTTCTATATGAGCGCCAACTCGGACCTGGAGGCCGCGAACGTCATTCCCCTGATCCACCTGGTCCAGTACGGGCTGTCAGAGAACCGGCGATTCTCGCCGGACGAACGCGTGAGCCAGGCCTTCCTGCGCAACTCCGCGCACCTGTTTGGCGACGAGACCTACAAGAACCTCAAGGGTTTCCTGGCGGGCACCCGCGGCACCGGCAGCATCGCCGGCCCGGCCTGGCCCACGCCCTACGCGCACGCTTCGATCCCGTCGCTGCGGCACGAGGCGCGGAAGGAGGCCCGCCGAGCCTTCGTCGGCGTGGTCCTGTACGAGAACTCCAACGAGGAGGTCGAGCGCTTGAAGGCCTCGATCCAGAACGAGGTGTCGATCAGCAAGGGCTACGACATCGATTGGGCGTACTACGTCAACGACGCGGCCAACGAGTCCAGGTACCGGAAGATCCTGGGCGATAGGCTGATCGTGGATCGCAACCGCGAGAACATCGGCTTCGGTCGCGCCCACAACGAACTGATGAAACGCTGTTTCGGCGTGGATAGGCTCTACATCGGCGCCAATCCGGACGGTTACTTCACGCCCGGTTGCGTCAAGGCCCTGACGGACTTTTCCGACCATTACCAGGGCCAGGCCCTGATCGAAGCCTCGGCGGCGCCGATCGATCACCCCAAGTGGCACGACCCGGTGAGATTGGACACCGCCTGGGTCTCCGGTGCCTGCTTCGCCATGCCGCGAAAGATCTGGCAGCAGATAGGCGGCTTCGACGAAAGCATCCACATGTATTGCGAGGACGTCGACCTGTCGTGGCGCGTGAAGCTCATCGGCGGCCTGCTGAAGGTTTGCCCCACCGCGCGCTTCGTTCACGATGTTACCCCACGATTCGCCGCGGTGAAGGACGAAGCCAAAGAGCGCGCGCGCCATCGGGCCATGCTCGCCGGCGGCTATTACCTCGCCCGTAAGTGGGGCAGCGACGAGCACGCGCGCCGCTTGCGCGACGAGTTCGAGAGCGTGGTGGGGCGAGACAAGTTGCACCTGCTGCAGGAGCCGGCCGTGACCATCGAGGCGGGGATCGCGCGCAAGGTGGCGGACTTCTCCATGAGCAGGTTCGCTCCCTCTCGCTTCTGGTTCTGACGCGAATCGCAGCGTTGGCGCGGTGTCGCATGGGTGCGATTTCAGAATGAAGAAGATAATCACGTTCGGTACGTTCGATCTGCTGCATGACGGTCACCTCAGGATCCTGGAACGCGCCAAGGCGTTGGGCGACTACCTGGTTGTCGGCGTGTCGACGGATCGGTTGAACGCCGAGAAGGGCAAGCGCTCATTCTTCGATCAGCGCCACAGGATGGAGTGCGTGGCCGCGCTCAAGGCGGTCGATGAGGTCTTTTACGAGGATTCCCTGGCCAAGAAGGACCAGTACATCCGCGAGCATCAGGCGGACGTGCTGGTCATGGGCGACGACTGGCAGGGCAAGTTCGACTGGGTCAGCTGCGAAGTCGTCTATCTGCCGCGCACGCCGGGCGTGTCTTCCACCGAGGTCAAGGTCGGGATCGAGGACAAGCTGAAATGCAAGCGAGTGCTGTTCGGCGATACCTATATTAAGAAGCACTACGATTGCACGCTCAGCCTGGTCAACGAGCTGACTGCGGCGAACGTCGCGCCCATCATCACCGCCGCCGAACAGCTGCCGCAAGGGGTGGATTGCGACTGCCTGGTCTATTTCAACCTGCCGGTGAGCCGGCCGCAGGGAGGCTACGCGGACAAGCCCAGAGTGCTGGTCGATCACGGCGCCAGCAATCTCAAATGGTTCCTGGCCGACCAGGACCGCTTCAACTTTTTTGACGTTATCGTAACCGCGGGGCCGGATCATTCCCGCTCCCTGCTGACCTTCTTCCCGGGCAGCGCCGACCATAGCGACAAGGTGCGGTCGGCGGGCTTCATCAAGTCAAAGCAATTGCTGTCGCCGCCGATCTCGACGCGTGAGGAGGTCGCCAGGCGATACCGGCTGGATCCCGCAAAGCCGATCATCCTGTTCGCGCCCACCTGGCATATCTCCAACAATTCGGACATGGCCAGGGCGATCGCCGAGATCGCCGCTGTGGAGAACCATGTGACTCTGCTGCATCCGGAGACGGCGTATCTGGATGTCTCGAAGATGAATGTCGCGGATAACGTGAGCGGGACGGCGAGCGAGTTGCTCAAGCATGCCGATTGCCTGATTTCGGACCTGTCTTCGACCATTTTCGAGGCGGCCGCGTTGGGCAAGCCGGTCGTACAGATCCTGCTGGGGGAGTACTCGGACAACAACGCCACGCTCTACGATTTTCCGTACGTGGCCGGCACGGCCGACTTGTTTTGCGGCGGCTATCCGACCAAGCCCGGCGGCATCCGGGCCGCGGTCGAAGCGGTGATGTCGGACGATCCCTGCGTCGCCGAAGCGCTGCGGCGCATGCGCCGGCGGATCCTGGAGGGCACCGCGATAGGCCAGGACAGCGCCGACTCGATCGTCGAAGAGATCGTCAGGGCTTGCGAGCTGGACGAGGTGACCCGGAAGCGGGCCCTCCGTGGCGCTTCGCCTGCGGTACAAGCCGACTCGCTGGCCATGGCCAACCTGTTTTTCGCGCGCAACACGACGATCGCCCACAAGGCGGGCGATTGCCTGGGCCATCACGCCAGCAACTCGGCGGAGGCGGTCGGCCGTTCCATCCGCGTCTTGGACGCCGTCGAACTGGATCTGGCCCGCTGCAGCGACGGCGTCATCGTGGCACGGGAGGGAAGCGAAGCGAGTTACGGTTTCGAATGCCCGTTCAGCCAGTTGTCGAGCCAGCAGTTCCGGGGCAGCCGCTTCGACGAACGCTTGACGCCGATCGGGCTGGCCGAGGCCATTCGGATCTGCGCCCAGGGCGGCAAGGCCCTGGTCTGCAGCATCGGATCCAGCGCCGACTACGAGTACATCGCCCAGCAGGTGTTTCGCGAGGCCGAGATGCAGGGGGCCGTGGACCGGGTCGTGATGCAGTGTTACGACCGTGGCGATTTCAACGCGGCGCTGCGCATTGGCTTCAGCCGGACGATGCTGGCCGTATGGAAGCATCACTACCGCGACCCGCTCGGGCCGGATGCGATGGCGTTCATCGAGGACTGCATGGCGACCGCGGCCCATGCGGTGGTCGGTATCGCCGTGCCCTATCAGAACAAGCACATGCCGCTGGCCTGCGTCGACGACCCCAGGGCCTTGGGCCTGTACTCGTTCTGGAAGCGCATCTACGTCCACGGCGCTCCCATAGGCGACTATGGGCGGGTACTGAACGCCAACTTCGGCCTGTTCGCCGACGGCTATTCGCAGGCCCTGGATTTCGACCGGT
The DNA here is from genome assembly GCF_036697405.1 of Lysobacter sp. CCNWLW3. Classification (NCBI taxonomy): domain Bacteria; kingdom Pseudomonadati; phylum Pseudomonadota; class Gammaproteobacteria; order Lysobacterales; family Lysobacteraceae; genus Lysobacter; species Lysobacter sp. CCNWLW3. Next base: position 172,733 of record NZ_JBAHWA010000004.1, on the reverse strand, counting down.
GCCCCGATGGGTTCCAGTGGCGCAGCTATCTGTTCCTCAATCCGGACGTGGCGCTGGCCGGGCACACGAACCAGATCGGGGCGACGACGCACTATCTGCAGTACGGCATGCACGAGGGGCGTCTGTATCGTTACAGCGCGCCGCCGGATTTCTCCCACGCGGTGTATGTCGATATGAACCCCGTGCTGCGCACGACGGGGGTCAGCGGCGCGGATACGGCCAAAGCGCATTGGACGAAGTTCGGAGCGAAGGAGCAGCGTCGCTACAAGCGCTGAGGCGAATGCATCGACAGCGTGGGCAGCGGCCTGCGTTTACGCCTCGAGCGGGGCGGGCGCTTCGATTCGGGTCGGCTGGAAGTCGAACTTCGCCAGCGCGCCGGATTCCAGCGCCTCCAGAGCGCGCTCCGGGCAAGTGAAGTCCAACTCGAAGACCGCGCGCGGGTCCAGGTCCCACCAGGCACTGTCCAGCAACCGGCTGGACGTTTCCTCGGCCACGCGCAGCCGCACCTGCCTGGCCGGATTGCCGGCCACGATGGCGTACGGCGGCACGTCGCGAGTCACGACGCTGTTGGCCGCGACCACGCAGCCCGTGCCGAGTCGTATGCCCATCGCCAGCGTCACGTTGGCGCCGATCCAGACATCGTGGCCCAGGGTCGGGTAGGGACGCATGCCGCCGATCCGAAACCCGGCGGCGAAGTCGCGGATCCGGTCGGTCGCGAACTCGGCGTACAGATGATTGTGCGGGCGGAAGGTGATCGCCGATGTGGTCAGCGTATCGAGCGGGTGGAACGAATCGATGAAGCGCAAGCCGGTGGATATCGAAGCGTACCTTCCCACCGTCAGCCCGTCTGGCAGGCCGGAGTAGGAATAGCTGAAGGCTCCCATCGAGCACAGGCCGCAGGACGGCTGACCGCCCACGAACGGTACGTAGGGGCCCGCGTAAAGCCCGCAATTCCGTTCCAGGGCGACGGTGTGGTGCAGGTGCAGTCTTTGCCCGCGCTTGAGCCAGCCATAGGTGCCATCCTTGGGTGCTGGGCAGTTGTAGCCGAGCAGGATTTTGCGCGAGTGAAGCGCGAACAGCAGCTCGTCCGACACGTCGATATCGAAAGGCATCGGCGTTCAGCTCTCGGATCGGTTCGAGGGGCCGCGCGGGCGCGGCTGCCGCCAATGCTGCGGATCGTGCGCAGCGGAGGGGGCGGCCAGAACCGAGTCGAGCCAAGGCCTGCCGCTGCCTGCGTGCGCGGTCGACGTGGCGCTGGGTTCTGCCGCGGTGCTGGCGGCATGCGGCGGGATCCGGTCGGTATCGCCGCAAGGCAGTAGGTGCATGAGCCGGATGCGCCGGTCGTGGATGCCGATCAGCTTAGCGTTCGTTGCCGTGCGGAAACAGACGGAAAAGGCGTGATTTCACGGTGTCGGTAGTGGTGCCGTATGGCACGGACGACGGCAGGATCGCGACTTGGATGCGGTGCCTCGACCCGGCGCGGCGGCCGCCAGGCGCGCGGCCGTACTCGCAGATCGCGCGCTCGCCGGACGGTGCGCTCAATCCGCGCGCGACCCGTCCGGATTGTGCTCGATCATCCACAGCCCCGCCCACAGCTTGAGGTCGAGCTCGTAGCCCTCGGCGTGCTTGCGCATCAGCCAGCCCGGCGCGTCGGCGCGCGGCACTTCGTGGACCACGATGTCCTCGCCGTCGACGCCGCCGCCTTCGCCGACGCGGCGCAGCTGGCGCGCGCGTACGAAGGCGATGCGTTCGCTGCTCATGCCCGAGGAGGTCGGGCCGGTCAGCAGCACTTCCACGCGCCCGGCCTCCCAGCCGGTCTCTTCGATCAGTTCGCGGCGGGCGGCGCTTTCCAGGGTGTCGGTGTCGTGGTCGTCGCCGACCAGGCCGGCTGGCATTTCGATGGTGCGCGCGTTCAAGGGCACCCGGTATTGCTCGACGAACAGCAGCTTGTCCTCGGGCGTCACCGCGACGATGATCACCGCCATGCCGTTGCCGTGGGTGCGCTCGGCATACTCCCAGCGGCCGCGGCGCATCATCCGCAGCCATTGGCCGTCGTACAGGGTTTCGACTGGTTCGTTCATCGCGTGTCCGGGCATCCGTTCGCTCCGATGCTACGACGGAAGCGATGACGCCGCGAAGTCCAGGCCCGCGGCCTCGTGCAGGCGGCGCCGGGTCATGGGGCCGAATCGCAGGGCTTCGCACAGGCCCAGCAGTTCCGGCGCCAGGCCGCGGCCGCGCAGGAACGGGGCGGCGTCGTCGCCGAGCGGGGCGTCCAGGGCGATCGTGGTCAGGCGCCGGCACAGCAGGGCCTGTTCGCGGTGTTCGCGCAGGCGCGCGGCCGCGCTGGCGGCGCCGCGCACGCGCAGGAAGGGGACTTCCTCGACCCGCGCCAGCAGCGCGTCCAGGCTGCCGAAGTGGCCGAGCAGGGCGGCCGCGGTCTTGGCGCCGATGCCGGGCACGCCGGGGATGTTGTCGACCGCGTCGCCGCACAGGGCCAGGTAGTCGGCGATCTGGCGGGCTTCGACGCCGTGGCGGGCCGGCACGCCGTCGGCGCGCCAGCGCTGGCCGCGCGCGTAGTCCCATTGTTCGTCCGCACCGTCCAGCAACTGCGACAGGTCCTTGTCGGCCGAGACGATCACGCCGCGGTAGCCCTGCACGCGCATCGCGGCCAGGGCGCTGCCGATCAGGTCGTCGGCCTCGTACTCGCTGTGCGCCAGCACCGGCAAGCCGAGCGCGCGGCACAGCGACTTGCAGTGCACGAACTGGCGCTTGAGTTCCTGCGGCGCCGGTTCGCGGTTGGCCTTGTAGGCGGGGTAGAAGGCGTTGCGGAAGCACGAGTCCAAGGCTTCGTCGAAGGCGATCGCGATATGGCGCGGGCGTTCGCGTTCGATCAGTTCGACCAGGAAGCGCGCGAAGCCGTGCACGGCGTTGGTCGGCCAGCCCTGCGCATCCTCGAACTCGTTGGGCATCGAGTGCCAGGCCCGGAACACGTACAGGCTGGCGTCGACCAGGTACAGCGGCGGCGCGGCGCTCATTCGGGCGTCCAGGCGCTCAGCAGCGCGAGCGGGTCGGGGCGCTCGCGCTCCGGGGCGTCGAGTTTGGGGGTGCCGATGTGGATGAAGCCGGCCACGCGCTCGTCGGCGCCCAGGCCGAACCAGGCGCGGACCTGGGGGTCGTAGGCCGGCCAGCCGGTCAGCCAGACCGCGCCGTAGCCCAGGGCCTGTGCGGCCTGGAGCAGGGCGAAGCAGACGCAGCCGGCGGTCAGCAGGCGCTCCTGCTCGGGGATCTTCTCGTCCGGGCCCAGGCGCGCGATCACCACCACTATTAAAGGAGCGTGCGAGAAGCGCCCGCGATCCTTCTCGACCGCGGCCTCGCCGGCGTCGGGGTCGCGCTCCCGGCCGCGCGCGGCCAGGCGCTCGCCCAGGGTATGGCGGGCGTCGCCGCGGATGCTGAGAAAGCGGAACGGCACGCGCTTGCCGTGGTCGGGCACGCGCACCGCCGAGCGCAGCATGCGCTCGAGTTCGCGCGGGTCCGGCCCCGGTTCGGTGAGCTGTTTGGCTGGCACCGAGCGCCGAGTGTCTAGAGCCGCTAACGCTTTTTCGGATTCAGGAGGAAAGTCGGGATCGATTCGGGACATCAGTCACAAAAGCCTATTTTGTGTGTGCATTCGCTGTCGTATCTTGCCACTATGCTGTTGCCAACTGCCTAAAAACGGCACGTTCGGTCCACACGATTCAGCCCTTCACGGGAACAGGGGAAAACGCAGTGTCTGGTCACCTGCACGGCGTCGCTCAAGCCACGCGTACCGATCCCTTGCGCATGCTCGAGGAGATCAAGCGCCTGGCGTTGGAGCAGCTGGGCGGCCTGCCTGGGACCCTGTACGGCCCGATCGAGGACGCCATGAAGGTGGACTCGCTGAAGGGCGACGGCAAGCACCATCAATACGAAGAACAGGCTGCATTGTGGGTGCTGCGGCAGCATCAGGCTACCCATGTGATGGCGTTCCGCCAGCAGGTGGCCAAGGGTTTCGACGAATTCCGCGCCCTGCGCATCCGCAGCGGCGGCGAAGTGCCGATGCGGCTGGTGGACGAGAACCAGCTCGAGTTCGACCTGGCCGGCGAACGCCTGACCGAATCCCTGTGCGGCCGCTACGCGCGCCCCCTGGATATGGTCCAAGGCCGTCTGGCCGCGGTTTCCGAAGTCATGGGCCTGGCGCCCGGCGCGAATCCGATCGGCCCGCAGCGCCTGGTCGCCGCCTTCGTCGAGACCTTCGTCGACGCGCAGCTGCCCGAGCCGCTGCGCGCGCGGCTGTTCCGCCAGTACGAGCATGAGCTGGCACGCGTGCTGGGCGACCTGTACGGCCGGGTCAACACCCTGCTGTCCAGCGGCGGCTACGGGGTCGGGCTCGGCCCGGGCCTGGGCGCCAAGCCGCCGCGCGAACCGGTGCGCGAGCGCGGCTACGGCGACACTTACGATCCGAACCATGGCGCGGGCTTTGGGGGGCCTGCGCCGGGCGCCGGCGGTTATGGCGCATATGGCGGCGTCGCGCCGCCCCATGGCGGCTCGGCCGCCCAACACGACCCCCAACGTCCGCCGATGTCGCCCAGCGATATCGCGGCCATGGCCAGCGAGCTCGCCGACTTGCGCAGTCAATTGCATGCCTGGCGCGAAGGACTGATGCGGTCCGACGCCGTTCCCAACGCTCACGCCCCGCAGCGCACCATGGCGCCGCGCCGAGAGCTGCGTATCGACGAAGTGGTCAGCGTGGCCTCGCTGCTGCAACCCGAACCGCCGGACGCGTTCGCGCGCGCCCTGGCCGTGTCCGGGCGGCTGGGCGAGAGCATCCGCGACCACCTGCACGACGGCGCGCGCCGGCTCGGGCTGAACCCCGACCAGACCTGCTTCAGCGCCGAAGAAGACGATGCGATCGACCTGGTCGCCTTGCTGTTCGATTCGCTGTTCCGCAATCACGCCCTGCAGGATCGCGCGCGCCGTCTGTATGCGCGCCTGGTGCTGCCCTACGTCAAGGTCGCGCTGACCGACAACGAAGTGTTCGTCAAGCGCGAGCACCCGGCGCGCCGCCTGCTCGACGCGATCACCGAGGCCTGCGAAGGCAACGACGGCGAGACCCCGCAGGACCGCGAACTGCTCGACCGCGCCACCGAGATCTCGCAGCGCGTGGTCGCCGAATACAACGAAGACGTGGCCGTGTTCGAGATGGCGCACGCCGAACTCGACGCCCTGCTGGCCCAGCAGCGTCGCCGCGTCGAGCTGCAGGAGCAGCGCGCGGCCAAGGCCACCTACGGCCGCGAGCGCCTCGGCGCGGCGCGCAACCAGGCCGACCACGCCCTGCGCGAACGCCTGGCCGAGCCGCCGCTGACCCAGGCCGTGGCCGACTTCCTGGCCATGCCCTGGCGTCATCACCTGGTCCAGGTGCTGCTGCGCGAAGGCGGCGAAGCCCGCCGCGACGAGGCCCTGTCGCTGGCCGACGCCCTGATCGAAGCCGATCGTCTGGCGTCGGAGCAGCGCGGCCGCGAACTCGCCGACCACCTGATCTCCCTGCAGCCGCTGATCGTGCAGTGCCTGGCCAGTTCGGGCCTGGACGACAGCGCCGCCCAGCACGGCATGGCCGGACTGGTGCGGGCGCTGGCGACGCCGGATTCGGCGCGCCGCACGCGCCCGGCCTCGCCGCTGCCCGCGGCCGAGGACGAGGCGATCGAGGAAACCCGCCGCTTCCTGCCGCCGGGCAGGGACGTGTCCCAGCACGATCCGGTCCTGGCCGAGCGCATGCGCGGCCTGGATCCGGGCGACTGGCTGCGCCTGACCGATCTGCAGGGCGAACAGATGGCGGCCAAGGTGGCCTGGGTCAGCCCGCTGACTTCGCGCTATCTGCTGGTCAACCGCCGTGGCCTGCGCGTGTTCGCGGCCTCGGCCGAGGAACTGGCGATCCTGGCCAGCGAAGGCCGGCTCAGCATCGGCGCCGAGCGCAACGCCTTCGACGAGGCCATGCGCCAGGTCCGCCGCCATCTCGATCGCGCGGTCGGGCACCGCTAAGAGCGAGTAGAGAGCGGGGAGGAGTGAGGAGCGAGACAGAGCGGCTCCCGCTCTGTGGCAGTTGGCGCGCCTCGCCGTGACCGTGCCTGCGTTCGCTTTTTAGCTGCTCACCCCATCCGCAACGGCGCCGACGGCGTCCTGCTGGCGCCGCCCTCCGCTGCGCTCGCTCCTGGCCTTATTCGGCTAGGATGCGGCGAGACACCATCACCGGGTACGGAGCGAAGCATGGCGGGGATCACCATAGGCGTTGCGAGCGAAACCGCGGCGGGCGAGCGGCGCGTCGCGCTGACCCCGGAAACCTGCAAGAAGCTGGTCGCTCGCGGCGCGCGCGTGCGCGTGCAGCGCGGTGCCGGTCGCGCCGCCAGTTTCGGCGACGAGGCCTATGCGCAGGCCGGCGCCGAGCTCGCCGACGATGCCGCCGCCACCCTCGCCGACGCCGACCTGGTGCTGTGCGTGCAGCCGCCGGACGCCGCTGCGCTGGGCCGTTTGCGCCAAGGCGCGGTCCTGGTCGGTTCGCTCGCGCCGCAGGCCGACGCCGCACGCGGCGAAGCGATCGCTGCGCGCGGGCTGGTCGCGTTCCCGCTGGAGCGCCTGCCGCGCACCACCCGCGCCCAGGCCATGGACGTGCTGAGTTCGCAGGCCGGCATGGCCGGCTACAAGGCGGTGCTGATCGCCGCCCAGTTGGCGCCGCGCTTCTTCCCGATGCTGACCACCGCGGCCGGCACCATCCGTCCGTCCAAGGTGCTGATCGTCGGCGCCGGCGTCGCCGGCCTGCAGGCCATCGCCACGGCCAAGCGCCTGGGCGCGCAGGTCGAAGGCTTCGACGTGCGCCCGGAAACGCGCGAACAGATCGAATCGCTGGGCGGCAAGTTCCTCGACTTGGGCGTCAGCGCCGCGGGCGAGGGCGGTTACGCGCGCCAGCTCACCGAGGAGGAACGCGCCGAGCAGCAGCGCCGCCTCGGCGAGCATCTGAAGAACATCGACGTGATCGTCTGCACGGCCGCGGTGCCGGGCCGCCCGGCGCCGAAGATCGTGACCGCGGCGATGATCGCCGGCATGAAGCCGGGCAGTGTGCTGGTCGACCTGGCCGCGGAAACCGGCGGCAACTGCGAGCTGACCCGTCCCGGCGAGACCGTGGACGTGGAAGGCGTGACCATCGCCGGCCCGCTCAACCTGGCCAGCAGCGGCGCGGTGCACGCCAGCGAGATGTACGCGCGCAACGTGTTCAACTTCGTCAGCCTGTTCGTCGACAACGGCGAGCTCAAGTTCGACTGGAACGACGAGCTGCTGGCCAAGACGGTGTGGCCGGAGCGCGCGCCGGCGGCATGAGTTCGTCGGCGCCGGATCAGGCCGAGATCGAGGTTCGGTTCCGCTATAGCTATTGGGATCGGCTCCGCTCGGCCCTGGTGATGTCGTGGCAGACCCCGCTAGGCATCCTGGGGATGCTGGCGGCGCCGTTGATCGTATCGGTGCTGCTGGTGCAACTGTATCGGGGCTTTTCGATCGATGCGGCAGGCCCCGCACTGGCGGCGCTGGCGTTGGCGTTGGCATTCCCGTTGTTGATGCAGGCCGTCTTGACCGCCACGGTGCACTTCTCCCGGCCCCACAAAGGACGGATCTACCGGTACCGCTTCGGCGACTTCGGCTTGCGCGCCCTCAGCGAGACCGAGGAATGGACGCAGTCTTGGAAAGCGATCCTGCAGGTGAAGCAACAAGGCGGTTTCCTGTTGCTGTTTTTCTCGCGAAATTGCGCGCACTGCTTACCCTCCCGCCAAGTGCGGGAGGCCTTGGGGCCGATTCTGTCCCTGGCACGCGCGCACGGTGTTCGCGTCGGCGAAAGCTGATCAAGGCTCGGCCCATTGCTATTCAGCGCTCGGTCGCACGCGCTTAACCCGAGTGCGCGCAAGCTGCGCGGCGTCCCCGAGCGGAGCCATGGCATGGACGACGATCTCGAAGCGATGACGATCGAGCGATTGCGCGAGGAAGTACGACGCCTGCGTGCCGGCATCCGCGCGCATCGCGACAGCAGCCTGCACGAGCTGTGCTGGCATCACCCGCAGTTGTGGGATCTGTTGCCCGAACCCACGCCGGCGGAGATCGCGGTGCCGGAATGGCCGGCCTTCATGCGCGGCTGCGTGCGCTACCGGCAATCGCTGGATCGGCTGCGGCCGGACGCGCCCAGGGTCGATGTCGAGGCGGAATGAGCCCTCGCCGCGAGCTTTTCCCACATCGCGCAAGAGCGACGATCCCGCCGGCCCTCCCTTTCGCAAAAGCGGGGACCTGTCTTCCCCCTTTGAAAAAGGGGGATTGAGGGGGATTTGCTTTTAGGCCCACAGGCCCATAGGCGAAAGCAATCCCCCTAGCCCCCTTTTGCGAACGGGGCACCGAACTCGTCAACGCTCTGCGCGCGGCGCATCCTTCGGGCCGCGGCGATCGCGGTCGTCGTCGCGGTCGCGCGGTTTCGGCGGATGGGCCTGCATCCATTCGCGGCGCTGCTCCGGCGTCATCGCGCGCCAGCGCTCGCGCAGCGCCTCGCGGTCGGCTTCGCTGAGGTTGCGCATCTGGCCGAACAAGGCGCGCGCCTGTTCGCGTTGCTCCGGGTTCATGCCTTCCCAGCGGCGCATGCCGTGGCGGGCGCGCTTGCGTTGATCCGGCGTCATCTGCTGCCAGCGGCGGGCGTGGTCGAGCATGCGCAGGCGCTCGCCGGGTTCGGCGTTCCAGCGCTCGCGCACCGGCGCGATCAACTGCTCGCGCTGCTGCGGACTGAGCTGTTCCCAGGCCGGCGGCGTGGCGGCCTTGGGGTCGGCCGGTTTGGGGCCGCCGGCGAAGGCCGGGGCCGCGGCCAGCAGCGCCAGCCCGAGCAGGGCGGCCAGTGCGGGGCGGAACGAAAGGCGGGACATGCGGCTTACTCCGTTGCGGGCAGGTCGTCGTCGGACGCCAGCCACAGGTAGAAATCGGGATTCTCGTCCAGCGAGGCCAGCGCGGTGCTGCTGTCGTAGGCGGCGGCTTCGGGCGCGGGCAGGCCGGCGATCGAGGGTGCGGCCTGGATCGGCGCGCCGGTCTGCGGGCCGCGTTGCAACTGCAGGCCGATCGCCAGCGCGAACACCGCCGCGCAGCCGCTGGCCAGGGCCCAGCCCAGGCCCCGGCGCGGCGCGCGCGCATCGGCGCTCGCGGCGTGCCGGGCCAGGCGCAGGCGCGCGCGGGTGGACGGCGAGACTTCGGCCAGCGCGCGCCGGTGCAGGGCGCGCGCGGCCTCGTCGAAGGCGCGGTCGGCGCCGGCCGGGCCGTCGCTGCCGTAGCGTGGGTCGTTGTGGTTCATCGCCAGTCCTCCAATTGTCGCTGCAGCGCTTCGCGCGCGCGCGACAGATGCGTCTTCACCGCGCCTTCGCTGCAGCCCATCGCCCGCGCGGTCGTGGCGACGTCGAGTTCTTCCAGTATTCGCAGGCTGAAGGCCTCGCGCTGCCGGCGCGGCAGGGCGCCCAGCGCGTCGGCCAGTTTTGCGTAGGCCTCGCGGCCGTCGTGGGCGCGCGAGGGGTCGGGGCCGTCGTCGGCCCAGTCCAGCGGGGTCTCGTCTTCGCGCGCGGCCGGCATCAACCAGCGCAGCCGGAACGTGCGCCGGCGCTGCAGGTCGACGATGCGGCTGCGCAGGATGCTCCAGAACAGCGGGGTCCATTCCGCGGCCGGACGCTCGCGGTAGCCGAGCATCTTCACCATCGCGTCCTGCACCGCGTCCAGCGCGTCCTCGCGCTGGCGCAGGCCGAGTTCGGCGAAACGGAACGCACGCGTGCCGATGCCGGCGAGGAATTCCTCCAGCGTCGCGGGGCTGCGCTCGGCCGCGTCCGCTGGGGGCGCGGCCAGAGCCAGATCGTCGGCTTCTGCGGACACGATTTGCAGCATACGGGTCAAGGCTTAATGCCGGCGGTCCCAGCGGCGGTCGAAACGCTCGCCGCGGCGGTCCCAATGCGCCTGCGCCAGATCGCCGCGCCGGTCCAGGCGGGCCTCGACACGTTCGCCGTGGCGGTCGACGCGGGCCGCCGCGCGCGCGTGGCCGTGGGCGGCCAGGGCGTCGGCGCGGCGGTCGCTACGGGTTTCGATGCGGTCGCCGCGCCGGTCCAGGCGGCGGTCGATGCGCTCGCCGTGGCGTTCCATGCGCTGCTCGACCCGGTCGCCAGGGTCGCCGGCGACGGCGTTGCCGGCCAGGCCCAGGGCGGCGCCCAGACAGGCCAGGACGACCAGGTACGGTGCGGTTTTCATGCGGCTCTCCTCGTCGGCGGGTGCGTTTGGCCCCTGTGAGGAGGCAAACGCCCGGCCGCCGTCACGGTTGACAGCGCTGGCGCCCGGTTCATGGAACGTTATGATGCCCAAGACATCGCATGGGGAAGGCAAAGATGGGCGACGGGTTCGTGGCGCTGTACATCTTCATGCTGGCGGCGATCGCCGGCCACGTGATCATCTCGCGGGTGCCGGTGATCCTGCACACACCGCTGATGTCCGGCTCCAACTTCATCCACGGCATCGTCCTGATCGGCGCGATGGTGGTCCTGGGCCATGCCGACACCACCCTGGAGAAGGCGATCGGCTTCGTCGCGGTGCTGCTGGGCGCGGGCAACGCGGCCGGCGGCTACGTGGTCACCGAGCGCATGCTGGAGATGTTCAAGGCCAGCAAGAAGCCCGACGGCAAGTCCGGGGGCAAGGCATGAGCGCGCAGGTGCTGCTGGCGTCGGCCAGCTATTTCGTCGCCGCCACCCTGTTCCTGCTGGGCCTGCAGCGCATGGCCTCGCCGGTGACCGCGCGCAGCGGCATCCGCTGGGCCGGCATGGGCATGCTGATCGCGACCGCGGCCACCTTCCTGCTGCCCGAGCTGCACAACATCGTGCTGATCCTGTTGGCGCTGACGATCGGCACGGCCCTGGCCTGGATCTCGGGCAAGAAGGTCGCGATCACCGACATGCCGCAGATGGTCGCGCTGTACAACGGCATGGGCGGCGGTTCGGCGGCGGCGATCGGCGCGGTCGAGCTGCTGCGCTTCGCCAGCCTGCAGACCAGCGACCCGCTGCTGGCGCAGTTGCAGTCCGGCCACGTCGACATGCAGCAGCCGACCACCACGGTGGTGCTGGCGGTGATCGGCGCGGCGATCGGCGCGGTCTCGCTGTCGGGTTCGATCATCGCCTGGGCCAAGCTCGACGGTCGCCTGGACCGGCGCGTGGTGTTCCCCGGCCAGCAGATCTTCAACGCCGCGGTGGCGCTGGCCCTGGTCGCGCTGGGCGCGGTCGTGGTGCTGACCCTGAACGTGCCGGCGATCATCGCCTTCTTCGTGGTCGCGCTGGCCCTGGGCGTGCTGATGACGCTGCCGATCGGCGGCGCCGACATGCCGGTGGTGATCTCGCTGTACAACGCCCTGACCGGCCTGGCGGTGGCCTTCGAAGGCTATGTGCTGGGCAACGAAGCCCTGATCATCGCCGGCACCATGGTCGGCGCGGCCGGCATGCTGCTGACGCGCCTGATGGCCAAGGCCATGAACCGGCCGATCACCGGCGTGCTGTTCTCCAACTTCGGCGGCGGCGGCCAGGCCCAGGAAATCAGCGGCAGCCAGAAGCCGATCGAGGCCGGCGACGTGGCAGCGATGATGGCCTTCGCCGAACGCGTGGTGATCGTGCCCGGCTACGGCCTGGCGGTGGCGCAGGCCCAGCACAAGATATGGGAGCTGACCCAGAAGCTCACCGAGCGCGGGGTCAAGGTGAAGTTCGCGATCCACCCGGTCGCCGGGCGCATGCCGGGCCACATGAACGTGCTGCTGGCCGAGGCAGGCGTGCCCTACGACATGATCGTGGACATGGACGACATCAACCCGGAGTTCCCGAACACCGACGTGTCGCTGGTGATCGGCGCCAACGACGTGGTCAATCCGGTCGCCAAGACCGATCCGTCCTCGCCGATCTACGGCATGCCGATCCTGGACGTGGTCAATTCCAAGAATACGGTGGTGATCAAGCGCGGCAAGGGCACCGGCTTCGCCGGCATCGAGAACGCGCTGTTCTACGCCGACAACACCCGCATGCTGTTCGGCGACGGCGCCGAGATGGCCAGCGCGCTGGTGTCGGAACTCAAGGCGCTGGACGGCGGGCACTAGCCGCCGCGCCGGCCGCCCGATACAGACAGGGAGGGCGCGCGATGTGGCCGTTCAAGAAGAAGTCGCCGCCGCCGGCGGATGGCGACGATCGGCTGGCGGCGTTCGCGCCGCTGGTGCTGGCCTCCGACCGGGTGACCGGCCCGCAGCGGCTGCCGGTGCGCTACGCCTACCGGTCCGAGCCCAACAATCCGCACGACTCGGGCTGGATATTCCAAAGCGGCGACGAAACCCAGGCGTGGTTGGACGCGAACCCGCCCAAGATCTATCCGCTGGAGCGCTTCATCCGCATGGACGAAAGTCTGCTGGACATCGTTCGCGCCGAGGTCGGCAGCGCCTGGGAGCGCGACTCGGCGCAAGCGCCGTGGCGGCGGATCGAGGACTTCCGGCGCCCGGACTGAGGCGCCCGCCCGCGCGGTCCGCGCGCTTATCCGTTGGCGCCGCGCACGCGCAGCGTCAGGCCCTTGAGGAAGTTGCGCAGCAGCTGATCGCCGCAGGCGCGGTAGTTCTTGTGGTCGCTCTGGCGGAACAGCGCGCTCAATTCCGGCTTGGACACCGGGAAACCGGCGTCGGCGAAGGCCTGGTGCATGTCGATGTCCTTCAGCTCGAACGCGACCCGCAGCTTCTTCAGCACCAGGTTGTTGCTGACGCGCTTTTCGAACGGGCGCGGCGGCAGGCTCTCGTCGCGGCCGCGATAGTGGTAGACCAGCCCGTCGAGGAAGCGCGCGAGCACCGCGTCGCTGCATTCGGCATAGCCTTCGTCCTCGTCCTTCTTGAGGAAGGCCTGGACTTCGGCCTTGTCGAGCGCGAAATCGGGGTCGGCCAGCTTGACCAGTTCCACGACTTTGTTGTCGCTGAGGTCGAGCATGTAGCGGATGCTGCGCAATACGTCGTTGGTGATCATCGCCTGTCCTGCCGGGGCGGGCCGGACTGGCCGGTTCCGCGAAGAGGCGATTTTGGCATTTCGGGCGCGTGCGGGCGCGGCCGTATCGGTCGGCAAGGCGGATTTCGTCGGCCGCGCGGCGCCGGCCGGCCAGGAAGCGGCAGCCGTCCCTGGCCGCCGTCGGGGAATGCGAGGCGCAGGCCTCAGTCCTGCAGCTCGCTGAAAACGTAGTCCCGGGCCTTGCGCTGCTCGTGGCAGGCCGCGCAGCCGGCGCGCTGGGCCGGGCCGAGGCGGTCGCGCGACTGGCCGGCGGCGAACTCGGCATAGCCCCAGCCGCCGGTGGCGGCGTAGCGGCGCGCATCCTTGACCATCACATTGACGTGGCGGCGCGGTCCCTGGTCGATGCTGCCGTCGGGCGTGGTGCGGGTTTCGAACAGGTCGTAGACCAGCACCGAGCCGTCGGCGAACCTGCCCTTGGCATACCCGGCCAGCGCGGTCCGGTTGGCGTAGATGTGGTGCAGGCCGCCGTAGCTGGCGAAGGCGGGATGGCCGGCGGGAATCAGGCCGCTCTTGACGTGGGTCCAGCGCGTATAGCCCTGCGGAAACGCGATCGGCGCGGTGCCCGCCGGTTCGGGCGCGGCGTGGACGATGGAAATCGCCAGCGCGGACGCCAGCGCGCCGGCGCAGGTGATCGCGGCGGCGATCGCGACGCCACGGGCCTCAACGCGCATCGGCGGTGACGCCCGGGGCGCGCGCGCGGTCGCCGGCGACAAAGCCGCGGCGCAGGATCAGCGCGATAGGCAGGCCGACCAGCACGGCATGGGCGGCGATGCTGCATGCGATCCACAGGGTGTTGCCGCCACTGCCGCCGGGCGCCGCCGACAGCGGCACCACCACATAGGTCATCAACACGTACAGCAAGACGCCGTAGAGCAATCCGTAGCGCACCGGCCGCGCGATCAGCGCCGGCCAGCGGCGTGCGATGAGTGCGTAGGCCGCGGCCATCCCGGTGGCGATGAAGAAATGCAGGAACAGCCCGAGCGCGGCCGTGCCGTTGCCGCCCGCGAACGCGTCCTTGCCGAGCAGGCCGGCGGCGATGCTTTGGCCGATGCGCTGCGGCGGCACGCCCTTGAGGCCCCAGAAGCTGGTCGCGTAGACGATGTCCAAGGTGCCGGCGACCAGGCCCGCGGCGAGGACGTAGAGCAACAGGGTGCGAGCGGTGGGCAGGGCGGAGCGGGGCATGCGGTGATCCTCGTCGGTGCTGCGGTGTCGTGGCGATGGGGTCGGAGCGGTGGTGTCTCAGGCCGCCTGCGATTGCGCGCATTCCATCCGCCGCGCCTCGGTCGCGGTCAGGCCGAAGGAGTGCTTGAAGGCGCGGCAGAACGCGCTCTGGCTTTCGAAGCCCAGGGCCTCGGTGATCTCGCACACCGGCATGCGGGTTTCGCGGACCATGCGCCAGGCGCGGTCGGAGCGCAGGCGCGCGGCGTACTCGGTCGGGGTTTCGTCGAACACGTCGCGGTAGATGCGGATCAGGTGGCAGGGCGAGTAACTGGCGCTGCGCGCGAGCCGCGCCAGGTCCAGGCGCGCGTCGGGGTGACGGCGGATCAGGTGCTGCACGCGCAGCAGGCGCAGCAGGGTCTGCTGGCGCCGGCGCAGGGTGCGCCCGCTGCAGCGCTGCAGTCGCTGGTGCAGATCGCGCTGCTGATCGACCAGGGCCGCGCACAAGGCTTCCAGCAGCGGTTCGATGTCGTCTTCGACGTCGCGCGTGCGGCGCGCCAGGCGCACGGTCAGGCGGCGCAGGTCGCGGCCGGCCGGGCCCTCCCAGGGGAACAGGTCGGCGCTGCCGGCGTCGGCGCCGACCTCGTCGCCGTGCTGGCTGCGCAGGTAGCGCGCCCAGGCGGCCTGCGAGCCGGCCAGCGCCAGCCAACCGCAGGGCTGGCGCGCGCTGCAGCGCAGCGGGCCTTCGCGCCAGATCTGGGCGTGGCCGGCTTCGATTTCCCAACTGCTGTCCTGGGCCTCGCAGCGTAGGCGGCCCGACAGCGGCAGGCAGAACGAGATCCATTGCGCGGGCAGCTCCACCTGGGCGCCGCGCGCGGAGGCGCGGATCAGGTGCAGTTGGTCGCCGGCGCAGGCGCTGAGGTCGAGGTTCTCGGCGAATCGTAGGGGGTGATAGCGCAGGTTCACGGGGGCTCTCGCGATTCGATGGCGCGTCCGGCGCCGTTGTGTCCACCCTACCCAGCGTCGCGCGCGGACTGGAGGACCAATTTTTTCGAATGCGATGGAGCCAATCGGGCCCGCGGCGGTGGGTCCGAAAAAAGAGCCCGGGATGATCCCGGGCATGCCTGCGGACGGTGGGTGCGCTGTGCCGTGGTTTCCTGCGTGCCGGACTAGCGTCGACCTTGCTTCGGAGAGAGAGATGAGGCACCGCTGACGCCGCAAATCTTGGTCCCCGCGCCGCGCTGGCGCTGTTCCGCGGGCGCCGGCCCGAATCGACGCGCGTATGCGTTCGGCTGTGCCGAAGGCGCGAAAAAAAGGCGGCCCCTCGCGGGGCCGCCTCGGTTACGCGTCGACGCTGCGGATCAGAACTTCTGGGTGTAGCGGAAGTAGATGAAGCGCCCCGGCACCTCGTAGGCGGGATCGAAGCTGTTGGCGAAGGCCTGCGCCGAGAACGGCGGATCCTTGTCGAAGATGTTGTTCACGCCGATGGTGACCTTGGAGTTCCAGGGCGTGTTCCAGTACACACTGGCGTCGTGGTAGGTGGTCGCGCCGATCTTGTTCTCGGCCTCGGCCACCGACTGCAGGGCGTCGCCGCCGGCCGGCCCGTCCCAGACGCCGTTGTTGTTGAGATCCACCGGCACGGCGATCACGCGGTCCGGATCGCTGCACAGCTCGTCGAAGCCGTTGTCGACCAGCACCTGGCAACGCTCGTCCTGGTGCGAGAAGTAGCGCACGTTCCAGGTCGCGCCGAAATCGCCCTTCTCCCAGCGCACCATCAGGTTGGAGCGGATGCGCCAGCCGTTGCTGCCGGTGATGTACTCGCCGGGTTCGTTGGCGGCCTCGTCGATAGGCCAGTCCTCGATCCGCTGGCCGATCCGCGGCACGCCCTCCAGGCGCTCGCCGAACACGCCGTCGTCGTCGAAATCGACCTCGGCCTTGGCCACGTAGGTGCTGTCCCAGTTGAAGCTGAAGCGGCCCCATTGGGTTTCCGGCAGCTTGTAGTTCACGGTCAGGTCGTAGCCTTCGGTGCGCAGGCCGCCGATGTTGACCGGCTGCGAGAGCAGGTTGGAGATCGCGCCGCCGGGCGCGCGGGTGTAGTTGCAGAAGCGCTGCACGTTGCCGACGATGCACTCGTCGAGGATGAACTGACCGGTCGGCGCGACCAGGGCGTTGTCGATGTCGATCTTCCACCAGTCCAGGGTCGCGTCGAAGCCTTCCAGCCAGGACGGGCTGTAGACGAAGCCCAGGGTGGTGGATTCGCTGTTCTCCGGCTCCAGCAGCGGATTGCCGCTGACGTTGATGCGGATCTGCGGATTGCCCTGGTCGTAGCCGCCGTTGGGCACGCCCTGGCCCATGCAGCGCGCCTGCGCCGCCGCCGACAGGCTGGGAAAGCGCGATACGTCGCAGGGGTCGGTGATGGTCGGGAAGGAGTCGGCGGTGCCGGCGAACAGTTCGACGATGGCCGGGGCGCGGAAGCCCTCGGACCAGTTGCCGCGGATCATCAGGTCGTCGATGGGCTTCCAGCGGAAACCGAACTTGCTGTTGAGGGTGTCGCCGACGTTGCTGTAGTCCGAATAGCGCGTGGCGACCGAGAAATCCAGCAGCTTGGCGAACGCCATGTCGGACAGCACCGGCACCGCCAGTTCCAGATAAGCCTCGTCCAGCGAGTAGCCGCCGGAGATCGGCGCGGCCGCGTTGCCGGTGGTGTTGCCGGAGGCGATCAGCGCATCGGGCTGGAAGTAGCCGCTTTCGGCGCGGTGTTCCAGGCCGAAGGAGAACGCCAGCGGGCCGGCCGGCAGCTCGAACAGGTCGCCGCCGATGTTGGCGTAGTAGGTCTTCTGCTTGAAACCGACCGAGTCGTGGGCGACGAAGCTGGAATAGGCCAGCATCTCGGGCGTGATCGAGCCGGCCGCGCCGAGCAGGTTCAGCGGCACGCAGCCCAGGATGATCGAGGTGGGATCGCCCGGGTTGCTGACGCAGATCGGCCGGCCGGTGGTGGCGCGTCCAGCGACGGTGTCGATCATCGACGGGCCCAGCGCGTTGCGCAGCGCGAGCAGGTTGAACAGGCCGTCGGTGACGGTGTTCTGCTTGTTCTCGCCGTAGTAGTAGCCGGCTTCCCAGTCGAACGGCTTGTCGGCGAAGTTCAGCGTGCCTTCGAAGCCGAGATTGGCGGCGAAGGTGTCGATGTCCTGACGGAACGAGCGGCCGCCGGTTTCGACCGCGCGGCGCTGGATGCGCGAGACGGTGGTTCCGAACGGGTTGTACATGCTGTCCGGACTGATGGTGACGGTCTTGGGCTGCAGGCCCGCGCCCGGGCCGCTGCCGAGCACGATCGGCATGGCCGCCAGCAACTGCTCGGAGCGGCGGTTGTTGTAGGTCAGGGTGGTGCGGAAGCGCAGGTTCTCGCTGATGTCGAGCGAGCCGGAGGCGAACACCGAGCGCCGTTCCTGCGGAGTGAGCAGGTAGTTGTCGGGGGCGAAGTTGTAGACGTCGTTGCCGGTGCGGTTGCGCCAGTTCGTGCCGGACTGGCCGTCGTTGTAGGTGAACTGGCCGACCGAGCCGTCCGGACGGGTCTCGGCCACCGAGCAGGTGCCGAAGATCGGGTCGAAGCTGCCGTTGCACAGGGCGAAGCGGCCGTTGGGTACGGTCGAGCTGCCGAAGAAGTTGCCGGTGCCGGCGACCGGTTCCTTGGAGATCTTGCGGTCGCCGGCCAGCACCGGCTCTTCCTTGACGTAGGCGATGCCGAACATCGCGGTCCAGCGGTCGGACGCGGCGCCGATGGTGAAGTCCACCGCCTCGCGGAAACCGTCGCCGTCGGCGAAGGTGCCCAGGTAGGCGTTGGCTTCGGCGCCCTCGTAGTTCTGGCGCAGGATCACGTTGACCACGCCGGCGATGGCGTCGGAACCGTAGATCGTCGAAGCGCCGTCCTTGAGCACTTCGATGCGCTCGACCGCGGCGGTGGGGATGGTGTTCAGATCGACCACGCCGCCCAGGCCGGCGCCGCCGACCCAGCGCCGGCCGTTGACCAGGACCAGGGTGCGATTGGCGCCGAGGTTGCGCAGGTTGACCTGGGTCTGGCCGTCGCCGCCGTTGTTGACGGTGCTGTTGAGGGCGGAGCCGTTGGCGGTGATGTTCTGGATCACGTCGCCGACCGAGGTCAGGCCTTGCGAGCTGATGTCGTCGCGGCTGAGCGAGAAGATCGGCTGCGAGGTTTCGATATCGGTGCGCTTGATGCGCGAACCGGTCACTTCGATGCGATCCAGCGTGGTGGTCTGGGATTCTTCCGCTGCCTGGGCGTGCGCCACGATCGGCAGCGCCGCGGTGGACGCCGCGGCGGTGGCGAACAGCGCTCGTCGGATGGCATGACTGAGGGTGTGCGAGGGCATTGCGTAACTCCGCTGGGTTAGGGCCATGCGTTGGCCGGCTCAGTGAAATTACGAATCCTTAACGATCGGAGTTGCGCGGCCGGCGACTGAAAAGCTATGCCGGACTCATGCGGTGACTGCGCGGAAGTGACGATTTGTGTTGACGCTCCCATTGGTCATGTTGTGCCGGCATCGCCCGGACCGATAGATTGGCCGCCAGGCGGATCGCCTATATCCGCGCGTACGGAGCCAATCGGAAACCGCCATGCATCTGGAGCTAGACGGCCGCGGCCCGCTGCAGAGCCAGCTGGTGCGCGCGCTCAAGGACGCCGTGTTGTCCGGGCGCGTGGCCCAGGGTGTGCGCTTTCCGCCCACGCGCGCGCTGGCCCAGCAATTGGCGGTGTCGCGCAACACCGTGCTGGCCGCGTACGAACAATTGCGCGCGGAAGGCTTCATGCAGGGCCGGGTCGGTTCGGGCAGCTATGTCGCCACGCCGATCACCCCGATCGCGCCGGCCGCGTCGGCGCCGCGACCGGCCGAACGCGGCCTGCCCGAGACCGATTACGTACGCCGCCTGCGCGCCTGCCACGATCACCCGCGCATGCCCGGGCGCCGCGTCGAGGGCGCGCGCTACAGCTTCCAGTACGGCGTTCCCTTCACCAATCCGCTGTTGACCACGGCCTGGTCGCGCGCTCTCGCGCACGCGGCGCTGTATACGCCGCCGACCTATCCCACCGCGCACGGTTCGCCGGCCTTGCGCGCCGCCGCCAGCGAATACATCGCGCACCGGCGCGGGGTGATCTGCTCGCCCGAGGACATCATCATCGTCGCCGGCACCCAGCAGGCGATCAGCCTGACCGCGCGCGTGCTGCTGGATCCGGGCGATGCGGCGGTGATCGAGGAACCGCAGTACTTCGCCTCGCGCGAGGCGTTGTATACCCACGGCGCGGAGCTGGTTCCGGTCGCGATCGACCGCGAGGGCCTGCGCACCGGCGATCTGCCGCAGCGGCCGCCGCGCCTGATCTGCGTGACCCCCTCGCACCAGTTCCCGACCGGCGCGCTGATGTCCCTGCAGCGCCGCCTGGCCCTGCTGGAGTACGCGCGCCGCCACGACTGCTGGATCTTCGAGGACGACTACGACGGCGAGTTCCGCTACGACGCCCAGCCGCATGCGGCGCTGCGCTCGCTGGACGACTCCGGGCGCGTGGTCTACGTGGGCAGTTTCTCCAAGGTACTGTTCCCCTCGCTGCGGCTGGGCTACGTGGTGGTGCCGCCGAGCTTGCGCGACGACTTCATCTCGGCCAAATGGGTGGACGATTTCGGATCGCCCGCCATCGAGCAGGCGGCCCTGGCCCAGTTCATGGCCGACGGCAGCTTCGAGCGCCACCTGCGCCGCACCGGCAAGACCCTCAAGCAGCGCCGCGATGCCCTGCTGGAGGGATTGCGCCGGCACTGCGGCCAATTCCTGGAGATCGACGATTCGCACGCGGGCATGCACCTGCTGGTGTGGCTGCGCGGACGCGACGCGGCCCAGGGCGAGGCGCTGATCGCGCATGCGGCCACGCGCGCGCTGGGCCTGTATTCGATCGCGCCGTACTACCTGCACGCGCCGGACCGCGCCGGCCTGCTGATGGGCTTCGGCGCGATGTCGGTGGCGGAGATCGGCGAGGCCGCCAAGCTGTTCGGCGAATGCCTGCGCGAGACCGCACCGGCATGAAAGGCTGAGGTTCCGGCGCGGCTCAGCGCGAAGCGAACAGCGCGACCACCAGCCCCAGCACCAGCCAGGCCCAGTCGGCCGGGCCGTTGGCGAGCTGGATCAGCAGCCAGGCGTGGTGCGGGCCGAGCTTGAACAGCGAATCCAGGATGCCCACGCCCAGCGACAGGCCGATCTGGGTGGAGGCGATGCTCCAGCTGTACAGGGCCACGATGGTCAGCGTGCCCAGCACGCCCAGCAGGGCCCGGCGCGGGCCGGGCGACCAGCCGCCCAGGCGCAGCATCCAGGCCAGGTCGATCGCCCCGATCACCGCCATCCAGCTGTTCTGGCGGCCGCTGTACAGGCTCAGCAGCAGCCACACCGCGGCGAAACCGAAGGTGCCCAGCAGCAGCAAGGTCCACGACAGCGACCACGACAGCGCCGACTTCGGCGGCGGGGACGCGGAGGCGGGCGGGGCGGCGACGGTCATCGAGGGCTCGTGGGGCGGGGGAATCCAGCCGCACAGCATAGCCGGCCGCGTGCCCGCGGGCAGTGCCTGAAGTCGGCCTGCCGCTGGGGCGCGTGGGGCGGGCGGGGGACGCGGTGCCGATTCGCCTCCGTTCCGGCGACGCTGCGATCCACCCGCGCACCCGGACGCGGGGCGGGGCCCTGTTAGACTGCGCGCCTTGTGCCGGAGCGCGGCACCCCAATCTTTCCGGCATGTACTCCCGCAGCAGCGAACCCGTCCGTTTCGAGCGCGATTGCGCCGTCGTCCTCGTGCCGCAGGGCGAGCAGGTGACCCTGCCCGCCGGCAGCGTCGGCTACATCACCCAGGCCCTGGGCGGCAGCTATACCGTGTTCGTCGAAGGCAACCTGTTCCGGATCTCGGGCAAGGACGCCGACGCCATCGGCAAGGAAGCGCCCGAACCCCTGGAACTGCCCGAAGGCGCCGACGACGAGGCGGTCGAGCAGTTGGTGTGGAAACAGCTGCGCACCTGTTTCGACCCCGAAATCCCGATCAACGTGGTCGACCTGGGCCTGGTCTACGAGGCCCAGATCAAGCGCCGCGACGACGGCCAGCGCACCGTCGAGGTGCGCATGACCCTGACCGCGCCGGCCTGCGGTATGGGCGACATCCTGGTCGACGACGTGCGCAGCAAGCTGGAAATGATCCCGACCGTGGCCGAGGCCGACGTCGAGCTGGTGTTCGACCCGCCGTGGGGCCGGCACATGATGTCCGAGGCCGCGCGCCTCGAGACCGGCATGTTCTAAGCCAGCCGCCCGTTCCCCAGCGGGCGGGCGCACGCATGGCCACACTTTCTGTGTACGCCAAAAATATCTGATTGCGAAAATGCGGCGCGGTTCACGGTTTGCGCCGATTGGAACCGTTTTAGCGCATGGACGCCGGCTAGCCCGCCTACCTAGCTTGTCGATCGCGGCCACGCAAACGCATCGGCCGTGAATCCCGTCTTGCCTTCGCGTCTGCGACGCGAAACGAACGCGCAGGCATGACGGTTACTGCCGCACACCGCGGCCTTCGAAATGCGGGCTCAAAGAACGTAGCTGCCGTGAAGGCGCAGCCGTATCCGTCTTGAATCAGCGGATCCGTGACGTGCCTTGCTGTCCGGTGCCAGGCCGATGGCCACTTCGACGTGGCGCATCGGCGCGCGCGGAGCGGGTCGCCGCTCGTCGCGGGTGCACTGGGGGGCGCAACCGCGACTGCGGAACGGTCCGCCCACTAAAGGGATATGTGAATGAATCGTCGTATCTTGTCGGTAACCATCGGTGCTTCGCTCGTATGCACCGCGCTTCCAGGCCTGGCCGCGGAATTGTTG
The DNA here is from genome assembly GCF_036697405.1 of Lysobacter sp. CCNWLW3. NCBI lineage: Bacteria > Pseudomonadati > Pseudomonadota > Gammaproteobacteria > Lysobacterales > Lysobacteraceae > Lysobacter > Lysobacter sp. CCNWLW3. The sequence continues at coordinate 150,559 of NZ_JBAHWA010000004.1, read as the reverse complement.
ACCGTCGACAGGCCGATCGAAGGCCGTTACATCGTCGTGCTGAAGGAACAGGTCGCGGGGCCGTCGGCGCGCAGCGCCGGGGGCGTGACGGCGGCGCAGGTGCCGTCGGTCGCGCGCAGCATGGCCACTCAGCATCGCGCCAAGCTGCTGCGCAGCTACCAGCATGCGCTGCGCGGCTTCGTGGTCGATGCCGACGACGCCGCGCTGGCGCAGCTGCTGAAAGACCCGCGCGTGGCCTATGTCGAAGAGGACGGCGTGGGGTCGATCTATGCGACCCAAAGCAACGCGACCTGGGGCATCGATCGCATCGACCAGCGCAACCTGCCGCTGAGCACGACCTATACCTACGACACGGACGCCACCGGCGTGCACGCCTACATCCTCGATACAGGCCTGCGCGCGGACCACACCGAATTCAGCGGGCGTGTGGGCAACGGCTTCTCGGCGCGGCCTGGCGATGCCAGCATCAACGACTGCCACGGCCACGGCACCCACGTGGCCGGTACCGTCGCCGGCACCACCTGGGGCGTGGCCAAGAAGGCCGTCGTGCATCCGGTTCGCACCTTCGATTGCACCGGCAATGCGCAGCACTCCGAGATGATCGCCGCCATCGACTGGGTGACGGCCAATCACACCAAGCCGGCGGTCGCCAACATGAGCTTCGGCGTCCCCGGCTCCGTGGCCATAGACACCGCGGTCAACAACATGATCAACGCCGGCGTGGTGGCGGTGGCGGCGGCGGGCAACAGCAACGACGATGCCTGTTCGGGATCGCCGCGGCGGGTGCCGCGAGCGCTGACCGTCGCGTCCAGCGACCGCAACGACGCACGCTCGATCTGGCCCTTCGGTCAGGCTTCCGGTTGGGGCAGCTGCGTGGATCTGTACGCGCCGGGCAGCGACATCATGTCGGCCGGCATCAACAGCGCTACCGCATCGGTTTCCAACAGCGGTACGTCGATGGCCTCGCCGCATGTGGCGGGCGTCGCCGCGCTGTACCTGGCGACTCATCCCGCGGCCACGCCGGACGAAGTGCACGCGGCGATCGTCAATAACGCCACGGCCGGCAAGATCACCGGCGACCTGCGCGGGTCGCCGAACTTGCTGTTGAACAGCCTGTTCTCGGGCGATCCCGGGCCGGGCAACAACGCGCCGGTGGCCAACTTCATGTCCTCCGTCTCGGGCCTGACGGTGTCCTTCACCGACACCTCCACGGACAGCGACGGCAGCATCGCCACGCGCAGCTGGAGCTTCGGAGACGGCACCACCTCCACCGCCGCCAATCCCAGCAAGACCTACGCCGCGGCCGGCACCTATACGGTCACGCTGACGGTCACGGATAACGGCGGCGCGACCAACACCAAGACCTCCTCGGTTACCGTCGGCGGCACCGGCGGGGCGCAGACCTACAGCAACGGCACCGATGCCAATATCCCGGACAACAACACGACCGGTGCGTCCAGCAGCATCGTGGTCTCCGGCCGTAGCGGCAACGCGCCGAGCAACGCCTCGGTGACGGTGGCCATTCCGCACACCTGGCGCGGCGATCTGAAGGTCGATCTGCTGGCGCCGGACGGCACGGTCTACAACCTGTTCACCGGCAGCTCCAGCGACAGCGCGAACGACGTCAACCTCACCGTGAGCAAGAACCTGAGCAGCGAAGCGCTCAACGGCACCTGGAGGCTGCGTGCGGTCGACCGCGCCGCGCAGGACATTGGCAAGATCGACAGCTGGAGCATCACGTTCTGATCCAGGGCTCACCCAAGACACGGCGGCCGGCGCGCTTCTCGCCCCCGAGGGTGCGCCGGTCCGCCGACATCGCCTGACTTCCACGCCCCGGCCTCGGCCGGGGCTCTTTTTTCGTCGCGGTTTCGCCGTGCGGCCGCGTCGCGACGGATGCGGGCCGCGCTCGGCCCGAGGCGATCGTGTTCCGCGTACCTGCCTCGTCAGAGCCCCTTTTCCGATGCCTGCCGCGTGCGCACCGATGGCGATCCGGTGCCATGCCATGTGCGAATGCAGCAAAAAAAGTTTCAATTGGGACTAATCGTTGTGTATTTATGAAAATGCGATAAGGGTCACGATCGCGCGCCGGCTGAAACGTTTCCAGTCGCTGTCCTCCCCCTGCACCGGCTGCCTAAGGTGTGGTCCACGCCGGGGCAGCCCCGCCCCGGCCGTCCTGCCGCCACGCGCTCGCCCCCGCCGGACGCCGCTGCGGCCTCATGCGTTCTACTCTCGGGAGTTCAGACACCATGCCGCTTTCTGCCCAGCGTTCGATCCGTTCCAACCTGCTCGCCGTAGCCACCGTCGCCGCGCTGTCGGCGGTGTGCGCCGCGCCCGCGTTCGCCGGCCAAGCCGACGTGCGCGGCCTGCGCGGCGGCGGCGAATACGATCAGTTCATCGTCAAGTACCGCGACGGCTCCAGCACCCGCACCAGCGCCAACGCGATGGCGTCTTCGCTGACGGTGGCCGCCGATGCGATCGCGCCGCGCCAGGGCAAGCGCCTGGGGCTGAAGCATCTGCGCCGGATGGCGCTGGGCGCGGACGTGGTGCGCAGCGACCGCAAGCTGGGCCGCGCCGAAGCCGAGGCGCTGATGCGCAAGCTCGCGTCCGATCCGAACGTCGAGTACGTCGAGCCCGATCTGATGATGCATGCGCTGTCGGTGCCGAACGATCCGATGTTCGCGCAGCAGTGGCATTACGCCAACAGCGCCGTGGGCATCAACGCGCCGACCGCATGGGACACCACCACCGGCACCGGCGCGGTGGTGGCGGTGATCGACAGCGGCATCCTGGCGCACGCGGACCTCAACGGCAATCTGCTGCCCGGCTACGACATGGTCAGCTCGACCTCCGGCGGCCTGTGCGGCGACTTCACCTTCGGCTGCGGCGCGTCCGACGACGGCGACGGCCGCGATGCCGACCCCAACGACGCCTCCAACGTCGTCCACGGCACCCACGTCGCGGGCACCGTCGCCGCGGTGGGCAACAACGGCGTCGGCGTGACCGGCGTGGCCTACGGCGCCAAGGTGGTGCCGGTGCGCGTGCTGGGCCGCAAGGGCAGCGGCACCACGTCCGACATCCTCGATGCCATCACCTGGGCCTCGGGCGGCAGCGTGAGCGGCGTGCCCGCCAACGCCAATCCGGCCGAAGTCATCAACCTGTCGCTGGGCGGCCCCACCGCCTGCAGCGCCGCCACCCAGGCCGCGATCGACGCCGCCGTCGCGCGCGGAACCGTCATCATCGCCGCCGCCGGCAACTTCAACAACGACGTCTCCAAGAACAACCCGGCCGGTTGCAACAACGTCATCAGCGTGGCCGCCGCCGACCGCGGCGGCCGCCGCGCCTACTACTCCACCTGGGGTGCGAGCATCGACGTGACCGCGCCGGGCGGCGAAGTCTGCACGCCGGCCACCGAGTTCCTGCCCTTGAACGAGAGCCCGTCGGGCAAGTGCACCGCGGAGCGCTTCCCCGAGAACGGCGTGCTGTCGACCATCGACGGCAACAACTACGCCAGCATGCCCTGGCAGGGCACCTCGATGGCGGCGCCGCACGTGGCCGGCATCGCGGCGCTGATCCAGGCGGCGGCGTCCAGCCCGCGCACGCCCGCGCAGATCGAGCAGATCCTGGAGAGCACCGCGCGTCCGATCGCCGCGGCCGATTGCCCGGGCGGTTGCGGCGCGGGCCTGGTCGACGCGGCCGCGGCCGTGGCCGCGGTCGGCGGCGGCACGCCGGGCAATCAGGCGCCGGTGGCCAACTTCAGTTCCTCGGTCAGCGGCCTGACGGCGAGCTTCACCGACAGCTCCAGCGACAGCGACGGCACGATCGCTTCGCGCAGCTGGAACTTCGGCGACGGCACCAGCTCCACCGCCACCAACCCCAGCAAAACCTACACCGCGGCCGGCACCTACACCGTCACCCTGACGGTCACCGACAACGGCGGCGCCACCAATGCCAAGACCGCTTCGGTCGTGGTCGGCGGCAGCGGCGGCGTGCAGACCTACAGCAACACCACCGACTATCCCATCGCCGACAACGCCACGGTCGACAGCCCGATCACGGTCTCCGGCCGCAGCGGCAACGCCCCGAGCAATGCGGTGGTGACGGTGGCGATCGTGCACACCTACCAGGGCGATCTGAAAGTGGACCTGGTGGCACCGGACGGCTCGCTCTACAACATCCACAACCGCACCGGCTGGAGCACCGACAATGTCAACAAGACGGTGACCTTCAACCTGTCCAGCGAGCCCTTGAACGGCACCTGGAAGCTGCGCGTGAACGACAACGCCGCCAACGACACCGGCAAGATCGACAGCTGGAGCGTCAAGTTCTGATTCCGCGATGCGCAGCGGGGCGTGCGGCGATCGCGCGCCCCGCTGGCACCTCCAGCGTAACCGGCCCCGGTCGTTCGACCGGGGTTTTTTTGGCTTTCGCGGCGGCGACCGCGGCGTGTGCGGGCAAGCCCTCGTACGCGACGCGCTTCGCCCCTGGGCGCGTCGCGACCGTTCGCCGAATACCGATAAGTCGCTTCCAACCCTGGCCTCGGCCGGGGTTTTTTATCCGTTGGGCAGCCGGTCGGCAGGTAGTCGGTCCGGCGATGCAGCGCCGCCTCTGGTGGCCAAGCGAAGGCGGGATTTTCCTATCGGAAACCTTCGCGGCGATTGGCGCCCCAGCGGTTGCCTGCGTCGCGCGCTGCCGGTCTGGTCGCCGCCGATAAGGCTGGAACTGCGGGGTATTAGGGGGGTTTTCGACTTATTCGTTGCGGTGCAGATGCCGGCGCGGCAGCGGAATTTGGCGGTGGCACAAAACGCAATGCGGTGTTTGTGGCTATCCCGTGCCAGGTAAATTTCAGTATTCGAAAGTGGGTTTTGAGTCACGTTTTTCCCTGTGACGGCCGGCGATTAACCGGTATTGCCCCCTGGTTCGGCGCCGTAGCTTGAGTTGCGGTCGTAGCGCCAAGGCGCCCAGACCGAGGTCCGGTCCGCGAGCGGTGTTCGCATCCCTGCTTCCTGTCCGGACGGCTATCGCCGCTTTCGCGGGTCATTGCAGTTCCATCCTTAGGGGATCTGAAAACGATGTCGAATTCCAACAGCAAGCTGCGCGTTCACGTACTGGCCGCGGCGACCGCCGTCGCACTGACTGCCATGGCCGCTCCGGCCTTCGCCGGGCAGGTTTATCTGGGCGGCCTCAAGGCCGACGGCAACAACCGCTTCATCGTCAAGTACAAGGACGGCAGCGCGCCGACCGCCAGCAGCGCTTCCATGGCGTCGTCTCTGAGCACGGCCGCCGCACGCACCGTCCTGCCGGCCAGCGCCAAGGGCAAGAAGCTCGGGCTGCGCCATCTGCGCCGCATGGCGCTGGGCGCGGACGTGGTCACCAGCGATGTCGGCCTCAACCGCGGCGAAGCCGAGGCGGTGATGCGCCAGATCGCAGCCGATCCGAATGTCGCCTACGTCGAGCTGGACCGGGTCGTGCAAGCGCTGGCCGTACCGAACGATCCCCGTTACGGCGAGCAGTGGCATTACGCCAACACCGCGGTCGGCGCGAAGGTCTCCGCCGCCTGGGACCAGAGCACCGGCAGCGGCGTGGTCGTGGCGGTGATCGACAGCGGCCGTCTCACCCATCCCGACCTCGACGCCAACACCCTGCCGGGCTACGACTTCATCACCTCGACCTCCACCGGCAGCGCCGGTTCCGGCGACGGCAACGGCCGCGACGCCGATCCGACCGACTCCTCCAACGTCAAGCACGGCACCCACGTCGCCGGCACCATCGCCGCGGTCACCAACAACGCCGCGGGCGTCGCCGGTGTGGCCTACAACGCCAAGATCTTCCACGCGCGCGTGCTCGGCAATGGCGGCTCGGGCATAAGCTCGGACATCGCCGACGCGATCGTCTGGTCCTCCGGCGGCTCGGTCGCGGGCGTGCCCGCCAACGCCAACCCGGCCGACGTCATCAACATGTCGCTGGGCGGCGATTATCCGTGCTCCCAGAGCCCGACCTACCAGAGCGCCATCAACACCGCCACCGCCAACGGCAGCATCGTGGTCGCCGCGGCCGGCAACAGCAACATCGACGTGACCGGTTCGAGCCCGGCCAGCTGCGACAACGTGATCAGCGTGGCCGCCAGCGACGTCAACGGCAATCGCGCCTGGTATTCGACCTACGGAAGCACCATCGACATCACCGCGCCGGGCGGCGAAGTCTGCTCGCCGACCGAGGAATTCCTGCCCTTGAACCGCAAGCCGGCGGCTGGCGATTGCACCCGCGACCATCCCAGCAACGGCGTCCTCTCGACCTACAACGCCAATGGCTATTTCTTCAATCACGGCACCTCGATGGCCGCGCCGCACGTGGCCGGCATCGTCGCCCTGATGCAGTCGGTGGCGTCGACGCCGAAGACCACCAGCCAGATCGCCTCCATCCTGGCCAGCACCGCGCGTCCGATCACGGCCGCCAAGTGCCCCGGCGGCTGCGGTCCCGGCCTGGTCGACGCGGCCGCGGCGGTGGCGGCGGTGGCGGGCACCACGCCGCCGGTCGGCGGCACCCAGACCTACAGCAACGGCACCGACTACAACATTCCGGACAACAACACGACCGGCGTGAGCAGCAGCATCGTGGTGTCGGGCCGCAGCGGCAACGCGCCGAGCAACGCCTCGGTCTCGGTGAACATCGTGCATCCCTGGCGCGGCGACCTGAAGGTGGACCTGATCGCGCCGGACGGCTCGGCCTACAACATCCACGACCGCACCGGCAGCAGCGCCGACGACGTGACCGGCACCTTCACGATCAACCTCTCCAGCGAGCCGCTCAACGGCACCTGGAAGCTGCGCGCGGTCGATTCGCAGTCCAGCGATGTCGGCCGTATCGACACCTGGAGCATCACGTTCTGATTCGGCCGCGTTGTTCGACGGCCGTCGCGACGCTCCTCGCCCCCGAGCGCGTCGCGGCGGTTCGTTCGGCGGCCTTGGCCTCTCGGACCCCGGCTTCGGCCGGGTTTTTTTGCGGTTGCGGGTCCGCCGATGGGCGATTGCTGCCTGCGATCAGGGCGCTTCGAACGCCGCGATCGCACACGCGGTGCGGTTGCGAGGGCAGGTGGGGCGCATCGGATCCCGGAATAAGCCGATGACCCGCTCGCGGTCGCCGGGCCGAGTTCTTTTCGATTCAGCCCGGCACGCGTACTTTCAAAACCGTATAACCCCGTCCACGTCGCCCGCGCGTTCGCCAAGACACAGATGAAACAGGAGTCAGCATGGTCTCGCATCAACGTCGTTTCCTGCTCGCGACCGCCGCGGCGGTCCTGTCCCTGGCGATGACCGCCTGCATGGCTGCGGGTCCGGCCAAGGTCGGTGGGCTGCAGGGCGAGGGTCCCTACCAGCAGTTCATCGTCAAATACCGCGACGGCAGCGCGCCCGCGCGCGAAGAGGCCAGCGTGCAGGCGCGCCTGGACCGCGCGGTCGGCGCCAGCGGCCTGAAGAACGGCGGCCGCGCGGTCGCGCTGGAGCGCAAGCTGCGCTTGTCGGTCGCCGCCGACGTGTTCCGCGCCGACCGGCCGCTGAGCAAGGCCGAGGCGCAGCGCCTGATGCAGGCCTTCGCGGCCGATCCGGACGTGGAGTACATCGAGATCGACGGGGTGGTGACGACGATGCCCGTCGGCGGCAGTCCGGTCCGCTAGGTCCGCCAAGGCCGGAACGATCCATTTCGCGGCCGCCGCCTCGCGGCCGTGTTCGCGGCGTCGGGTTCGGGCGTCTCGAGCGCAGGCTCCACGCCGGGGATCGCCAGGGCAGGGCGCCGGCCTGGATGTCCCTGTGCAGTCTCCTGTGCAGTCTTCGCGCTGCGCTACCGCCGTCGGAGGCCGATCGGCAGCCGCCTATGTCCGTTGTCGTGGCCGCTTCGTCTCCTGGCGGCCGTCGGCGGTCCGGCCAGGCCCAATATTTCCTATCAAAACCGCGACTTATCGTGGTTTTCCGGTCTCAGTACCGCAACCCGATGTTGCGATGCCGCATATTCTCGTGTCGAGATCACGTGAAAGCGGTTACCTCGGTAATTTGTGATGAGTGTCACAAATCACTATGCCGATTAGGTGGATTTCCCCGTTGCGAGCCAGGTGAAGGCTCGACTAGCGTCACTTTGCGGACACATTTTGTCACCCTGTCCGTATCCACCGCTCGTGCCTGAGGCCACGGTATTCCGTCGGCCAGAGAGAGGCGCTTGCGGTTTTTTGCCGCGCCTAGCGGCTTATTCCAGCTTCGGGGGTTACATAGATGTCTCAGCTGTCTTCGCGTCGCATTCGCGTGCACGCCCTGGCTGCCGCCACGGCAGCGGTACTGGCTTCGAGCGTGATCGCCGCCCCGGCGTTCGCCGCTGGCCGCGTCAATCTCGCCGGCCTGCAGTCTTCCGAAAAAGTTCAGCGCTTCATCGTCAAGTTCAAGGACGGTAGCGCCCCGACCACCAACGCCGGCACGCTGCAGCGCTCGCTGAGCTCGGCCGCCGCCACCGCCGGCGCCGGCAAGGCGCTGGGCATCCGCTCGCTGCGCCGCACCGCCCTGGGCGCCGACGTCGTGCGCAGCGATCGCGCGCTCGACCATGTCGAAGCCGAATCGCTGATGCGCCGGATCGCCGCCGACGCGAACGTCGAGTACGTCGAAATCGACAGGCTCAACCAGCCCTACCTGACCCCGAACGACACCCGTTACAGCGAACAGTGGGGTTACTCGGGCACCTACGGCATCAAGGCCAACCAGGCCTGGGACGTGACCACCGGTACCGGTTCGGTCGTGGCCGTGCTCGACACCGGCATCACCAGCCACAGCGACCTCAGCGCCAACATCCTGCCGGGCTACGACTTCATCATCGACACCACGGTGTCCAACGACGGCAACGGCCGCGACAGCGATCCCAGCGATCCGGGCGACTGGGTCAGCGCCAACCAGTGCGGCGGCACCCATGCCGCGCAGGGTTCGAGCTGGCACGGCACCCACGTCGCCGGCACCATCGCCGCGGTGACCAACAACGCCAAGGGCGTGGCCGGCGTCGCCTACGGCGCCAAGATCGTGCCGGTGCGCGTGCTCGGCACCTGCGGCGGCTACGACTCCGACATCGCCGACGCGATCATCTGGGCCTCCGGCGGCACCGTCAGCGGCGTGCCCGCCAACGCCAATCCGGCCGAGGTCATCAACCTCTCGCTGGGCGGCTCGGGCGCCTGCGGCACCACCACCCAGAACGCGATCAACAGCGCGGTCAGCCGCGGCACCACCCTGGTCATCGCCGCCGGCAACGACAACGTCAACGTTTCCAACGCCTCGCCGGCGAACTGCAACAACGTGATCGCGGTGGCGTCGACCACCAGCACCGGCGCGCGCTCGAGCTTCTCCAACTACGGCTCGCTGATCGATATCGCCGCTCCGGGTTCGAACATCCTGTCGACCCTCAACAGCGGTTCGACCACGCCGAGCACGGAAACCTACGCCTCCTACAACGGCACCTCGATGGCGACCCCGCACGTCGCCGGCGTGGTGGCGCTGATGCAGGCCGCGGCGACCACGCCCAAGACCCCGGCCGAGATCGAGTCGATCATCAAGGCCAACGTCACCGCGTTCCCGTCGACCCCGTCGCAGACCATCGGCCCGGGCATCCTCAACGCCAAGGCCGCGGTCGACGCCGTCAACGGCACCACCCCGCCGCCGACCGGCACGCTGACCAACGGCACGCCGGTGACCGGCCTGTCCGGCAGCGCCGGCACCGAGCTGCGCTATACCCTGGTCGTTCCGGCCGGCGCCAGCGGCCTGAAGTTCGTGACCGCCAGCGGCAGCGGCGACGCCGATCTGTACGTGAAGTTCGGCAGCGCGCCGACCACGGCCAGCTACGACTGCAAGTCCGAAGGCAGCACCAACGCCGAGACCTGCAACATCGCCACCGCCCAGGCCGGCACCTACCACGTGCTGGTGCGCGGTTACTCGACGTTCTCGGGCCTCAGCCTGACCGGCAGCTACACCACCGGCGGTGGCGGCGGTACCCAGACCTACAGCAACGCCACCGACTACACCATCAGCGACAACACCACGGTCGACAGCCCGATCACGGTCTCCGGCCGCAGCGGCAACGCCCCCAGCAACGCCTCGGTGACGGTCGCGATCGTGCACACCTACCAGGGCGACCTGAAGGTGGACCTAGTGGCTCCGGACGGTTCGCTCTACAACATCCACAACCGCACCGGCAGCAGCACCGACAACATCAACAAGACGGTCACGCTGAATCTGTCGACCGAGGCGCTGAACGGCACCTGGAAGCTGCGCGTCAACGACAACGCCGGCGGCGACACCGGCTACATCAACAGCTGGAGCGTCACGTTCTGATCGATTGATTCGCAGGCACAGACGCCGCGAACGCTCTCTCCGACCCCGGCCACGGCCGGGGTCTTTTTTGCGCGGCGATTTCCGCGCACGCGCGTCTACACCACCGCCATCTACACAAAAATGACTGGAATCGGTTACTTCGCATATGCATGACGCGCATCACGTATGCGGTGTCGAATCGCGCCGGAACACGCTTGTTCCGGGGTCTGCGCACGCTTAGCGTCGTGACGGGCGAAAAGGGGTTCGCCCAGTTTCATCGTTCGAGCGCATCGCCGGCACATCGCGCGATGCGGCATTGCCCGTATCAACTCGCCGGATGCCGGCCGACGCCGTCGGTCGCGGTCCAAACGATTGATCCGCGCTCGCCGTCGCAGGCCGCAAGGGCCGGCGATTCAGAGCGGCGAGCCGGTCATGCCCTCTACTACGGATGGAGAGAGACTCATGAAACGAATGTACGGTTCCCTGGTCCTGTTGGGACTTTCGTCGCTCGGTGCCGCCATGGCGGCGCCCGGCGCGCGTCCCGCGGCTTTCGACCATAGCCTCACCGCGCTCGACCGCGTCGAGATGCGCACGATGCAGGCGGTCGACGTGCCGGCATTGCAGGCCGAGGATCGCCAACGCGAAGCGCAGGATCTGCCGCCGCGCTACGCGCAATCGCTGTCGGTGGACCTGACCCCGCTGAATTCCGGCGTGTGGGAAGAAGTCGGCAACGACATGATCTGGCGTCTGCGCGTGCAGTCGCGCGGCGCGCTGTCGCTCAACTTCGGTTTCAGCGAATACAACATGCCCGCCGGCGGCCGCCTGCTGGTCTATCCGGCCAACCTCAGCCGCGCCCAGGCCTCCGACCCGTCGGTGGTGCGCGTGTTCACCGCCGCCGACAACGAAGCCCACGGCCAGCTGTGGACGCCGATCGTCAACGGCGCCGAGGCGGTGATCGAAGTGGTGGTGCCGCGCGACGCCGCCGGCCAGCTCAAGCTGCGCCTGGCCAAGGTCGGCCACGACTACCGCGGCTTCACCCGCATGGCCCAGCAGCTGCAGTCCGACCTGGTGACCGCACAGGGCACCTCGGGCAGTTGCAACGTCGACGTGGTCTGTCCGGAAGGCGACGCCTGGCGTCCGCAGATCCGCTCGGTCGCGGCGATCTCCACCGGCGGCAGCCTGTTCTGCTCGGGCAGCCTGCTCAACAACGCCGCCAACGATCGCAAGATGTACTTCCTGACCGCGTTCCACTGCGGGATCACCGCTTCCAACGCGGCTTCGCTGGTTACCTACTGGAACTACCAGAACTCGACCTGTCGCGCGCCGGGCAGCACCCAGAGCGGCCAGAACGGCAACGGCTCGCTCGCGCAGTTCCTGACCGGTTCGTTCTTCCGCGCCGGCAACAGTCCCTCGGACTTCACCCTGGTCGAGCTCGACGACGCCGCGCCCGCCGCCTACAACCTGTTCTGGAACGGTTGGGACGCGCGCAGCGGCGATTTCAGCGGCGCCACCGGCATCCACCATCCCAACGTCGCCGAGAAGCGCATCAGCCACGGCACCAGCGCCACCCGCACCACCAGCTACGGCGGCGCCAACACCAACCCGACCTCGCCCGGCGACGGTTCGCACATCTTCGTGCGTTGGATCCCGGGCATCGGCGTCACCGAAGGCGGTTCCTCGGGCTCGCCCTTGTACAGCCCGGAGAAGCGCGTGATCGGCCAGCTCCACGGTGGCCCGTCCTCGTGCTCGGCGGCGGATAACGCCAAGGCCGACTACTACGGCCGCATCTCGGTGTCCTGGACCGGCGGCGGCAGCAACTCCACCCGCCTGAGCAACTGGCTCGATGCCGGCGCCTCCGGCGTACAGTTCATCGACGGCCTGGATTCGTCCGGTGGCGGCAACGTCGCGCCCACCGCGAACTTCAGCTTCACCACCAGCTCGTTGACCGCGACCTTCACCGACAGCTCCACCGACAGCGACGGCACCATCGTCTCGCGCAGCTGGAACTTCGGCGACGGCGGCACCTCCACCGCGACCAACCCCAGCCGCACCTATGCGACCGCGGGCACCTACACGGTCACGTTGACGGTCACCGACGACGACGGCGCCACCAATACCAAGACCGCCTCGGTCACGGTCGGCGGCACCGGCGTGCAGACCTACACCAACGGCACCGATTTCGCGATCCTGGACAACAGCACCATCGAAAGTCCGATCGCGGTGTCCGGACGCAGCGGCAACGGTCCCAGCAACGCCTCCATCTCGGTCACGATCACCCACACCTACAAGGGCGATCTGAAGGTCGATCTGGTCGCGCCCGACGGCACGCTCTACAACATCCACAACCGCACCGGCAGCAGCACCGACAACGTGATCGGCACCTTCAGCAAGAACCTGACCAGCGAACCGCTGAACGGAACCTGGAAGCTGCGCGTGAACGACAACGCCAACGCGGATACCGGCGTGCTCGACACCTGGAGCATCACGTTCTGATGCGACACGTCCTCTCCGGCTCCGGCCGGAGAGGACACGCCGCGGGGGCGTAACCCCGACCGTGTACGTCCTCCCGCTCCCGCGCGCCATGCGCAGGGGCGGGAGTCCGCGTGCCCGCGCGTTTGTCCTTCCCATCCACAGATCGGCTGATGCCGATCGTTCCGGCACGTTCGCAGCGGGCGCGGGCCCGCACGTCACGGAGTAAGCCCATGCGCCTCGTCCATGCTGCCGTATTGCTGTTCGCCTTCGCCTCCGCGGCGCCCGCCGCCGAGGCCGACTCGGTGTTCGTCACCGCCCATTACCGCGATCGCGCCCAGCTGCAGCGCATCGCCTCGCGCTTCCAGCACCTGATCGTCGACCGCGATGCGCGCACCGTGCGCATGGAGGCCTCGGCGGAGGACATCGAGGCGCTGCGCGGCGCCGGCGTGCGGGTCGAGATCGATGCCGCCGCGACCGAGCGCCTGCAGGCCATGCAGTTGGCGATGGCGAACGCGCCCCTGCTGGGCCCGGCCGCGATTCCCGGCTACGCCTGCTACCGCACGGTCGAAGAGACCTACGCCACCATGGACGACCTGGCCGCGGCCAAACCGAACCTGGCGCGCATTGCCAACATCGGCCCGAGCTGGCAGAAGAGCCGCAACGCTGCAACCGGCTACGAAATGAAGGTGCTGCGCCTGAGCAACACCGCCACCGACGCGGCGCTGCCGAACAAGCCGACCATGGTCGTGTTCGGTTCCATCCACGCGCGCGAATACACCCCGGCCGAGCTGCTCACGCGCTTCGCCGAAGGGCTGGTCAACGGCTACGGCACCGACGCCGAGGCAACCTGGCTGCTGGACAATTTCGCCTTCCAGCTGGTGCTGCAGGCCAACCCCGACGGGCGCAAGAAGGCCGAGGCCGGCGCGTCGTGGCGCAAGAACACCGACAACCTCAACGGCAGCTGCAGCGCGTCGTCGGTCGGCGTGGACCTCAATCGCAACTTCCCCTTCCACTGGAACAGCGCCGCCGGCGGCTCCAGCGGCAATGCCTGCGCCGAGACCTACCGCGGCCCGGCCAGCGGTTCCGAGCCGGAAACCCAGAACCTGGTGCGCCTGGTCGCCGGTACCCGCAACGCCAGCGGCGTCTATACCGGCGGCATCTTCCCGGACCGCCGCGGCGACGCCACCGGCAGCGCCGCGCCCGACGACTACCAGGGCCTGTTCTTCGACATCCATAGCTACTCGCAGCTGGTGCTGTGGTCCTGGGGCGACACCACCACGCCGGCGCCGAACAGCGTGCCGCTGCAGACCCTGGGCCGGCGCCTGGCCTACTTCAACAACTACCGGCCGCAGCAGTCCAACGAGCTCTACGCCACCGACGGCACTACCGACGACACCATGTACGGCCTGCTCGGCGTGCCCAGCTATACGATCGAACTGGGGGTGGCGTTCTTCGAGAGCTGCTCGACCTTCCAGAGCACGACCTTGCCCAACAACCTGCGCGCGCTGCGCTATGCCGCGCGCAATCTGCATGCGCCCTACCTGTATCCGTCAGGGCCCGATACCCAGTCGGTCAGTGCCTCGGCGGTCAGCGTGCCGGCGGGAACGCCGGTGACGATCACCGCCAGCGTCAGCGACGCCGCCTACAACCAGAGCAACGGCAGCGAGGCCGTGCATGCCATCGCCTCCGCACGCGCCTACCTGGATGCGCCGCCCTGGGCGGCGGGCGCGGCGGGGGTGGCGATGAACGCCAGCGACGGCAGCTACAACGCCAGCACCGAATCGGTGACCGTCGCCTTGCCGACCGCGGGGCTCAGTCCCGGCGTGCATACGGTCTACGTCCAGGCCACCGACGCTTCCGGCAAACCCGGCACGCCCAATGCGGTGCGCTTCACCGTCTCCGGCAGCGGCGGCAACGCGCCGCCGGTGGCGAACTTCAGCAGCGCGGTCAGCGGCCTCAGCGTGGCTTTCACCGACAGCTCCAGCGACGGCGACGGTTCCATCGTCTCGCGCAGCTGGAACTTCGGCGACGGCACGAGCTCTGCCGCCACGAACCCCGCCAAGACCTACACCGCGGCCAGCACCTACACGGTCACGCTGACGGTGACCGACGACGATGGCGCCACGAATACCAAGACCGCGTCGGTCATCGTCGGCACTACCGGTACCCAGACCTACAGCAATGCGACCGACTACCCGATCAACGACAACGCCACCGTCGACAGTCCCATCGCGGTGTCCGGCCGCAGCGGCAACGCGCCCAGCAACGCCTCGGTGACGGTGAACATCCTGCACACCTACAAGGGCGATCTGAAAGTCGATCTGGTCGCGCCCGACGGCAGCCTCTACAACATCCACAACCGCACCGGCACCAGCACCGACAACGTGATCGGCACCTTCAGCAAGGACCTGAGCAGCGAAGCGCTCAACGGCACCTGGAAGCTGCGCGTGAACGATAACGCCAGCGCCGACACCGGCACGCTCGACAGCTGGAGCATCACCTTCTGACCGTGCGCGCGTCCCGCTCCGGCCAACGGAGCGGGAGGCGGCATCGTCGCCCGCGCGGCCGGGGCGACCCCCCGGTTCCGGCCGTTCTTCCGTCGCGCCCCTCGCTGCTCGAATCCGGGCGCATTCACCAGGAGTCGCACCCATGCAAGCCGCTTCCGCCCCGCTGCCCGCGCTGCTCGCGCTGGCCTTAGCGTTGACCGCCGTGCCCGCATTCGCGCAGGCCGCGCACGAGCACGAACACATCCGCCCCGCCGACGCCAGCGACGATCCGTTCGCGCCGGTCTACGTGGTCACCTCGCGCGAAACCTACGAGGCCGGCGTCAAGACGCTGGCGCGCCAGTCCAGCGCCGCGCTCGGTGCCACCGGCGCGCCGCTGGTGATCTCCGAGGTCAAGACCCATCAACTGGCCGACATCACCCGCCACGTGCACGAGAAGGAGCGCCGTTGCGGCGGCTACTTCGCCTTCGCCAGCCGCGCCGAGGCCGAGGCCTTCGTGCGCAACGACCGCAGCGCGCAGGCCATGGCCGGCAAGTTCCTGGCCGCCTACACCATCGACAACCAGGCCACGGTCACGCCCTGGCTGGGCCAGGTCGGCGAGGCCAACATCCGCTCCACCATCAGCCATCTGTCGACCCAGTACCCGAACCGCTACTACGCCTCGACCACCGGCCGCACTTCGGCCGAATGGATCCGAAACACCTGGCTGGGCCTGGCCAACGGCCGCAGCGACGTCAGCGCCGAGCTCTACACCGGTTGCACGACCTGTTCGACCCAGCCTTCGGTGATCCTGACCATCCAGGGCACCGACCTGCCCAACGAGGTCGTGGTGCTGGGGGCGCATCTGGACTCGATCTCCAACTCCGGCAGCGGCAACGCCATGAACGCGCCCGGCGCCGACGACGACGCCTCCGGCATCGCCACCCTGACCGAGGTGCTGCGCATCGCCATGGCCAGCGGCTACAAGCCCAAGCGCACGGTCAAGTTCATGGGCTACGCCGCCGAGGAAGTCGGCCTGCGCGGTTCCAAGGCGATCGCGACCGCGTACCAGGCCCAGGGGGTGAACGTGGTCGCCGCGCTGCAGCTGGACATGACCAACTACCGCACCAGCTCCGATCCGCACGTCAAGGTGATCACCGACTATTCCAACGCCGGCATGGTCCAGTTCCTCAAGGATCTGTTCACCGCCTACATGGGCGGCAGCGGTCTCAACCTGGCCACCGAGGCCTGCGGCTACGGTTGCTCCGACCATGCGTCGTGGACCGCGGCCGGTTATCCGTCGGCGATGTACCACGAGGGCCGGCTGTTCCCGAACCTGCACACTTCCGGCGACACCCTGGCCAATATGGGCAACTCGGCGACCAACAGCGTGCCGTTCGCCAAGCTGGGCCTGGCCTTCCTCGGCGAGGCGGCCAAGACCTCCAGCGGTACCGGCCCGGGCAACAACGCGCCGGTCGCGAACTTCGCCTCCTCGGTCAGCGGCCTGACCGCGACCTTCAGCGACAGCTCCAGCGACAGCGACGGCAGCATCGTCTCGCGCAGCTGGAACTTCGGCGACGGCGGCAGCTCCACCGCGACCAACCCCAGCCGCACCTATGCGGCCGCGGGCACCTACACGGTCACGTTGACGGTCACCGACGACGATGGAGCCAGCAACACCAAGACCGCTTCGGTCACGGTCGGCGGCACCGGCGCGCAGACCTACAGCAATACCGCCGACTACGCGATCAACGACAACGCCACCGTCAACAGCCCGATCACGGTGTCCGGCCGCAGCGGCAACGCGCCCAGCAACGCCTCGGTGACGGTGAACATCCTGCACACCTACAAGGGCGATCTGAAAGTCGATCTGGTCGCGCCGGACGGCACGCTCTACAACATCCACAACCGCACCGGCACCAGCACCGACAACGTGATCGGCACCTTCAGCAAGGACCTGAGCAGCGAAGCGCTCAACGGCACCTGGAACCTGCGCGTGAACGACAACGCCAGCCAGGACACCGGCCGCATCGACAGTTGGAGCATCACGTTCTGACGCGGGCGGGGCAGGGCGGGTCGCCGCGGCGATCCGCCCTGCACCCGCGGCCGGCCGCGATCTCGACGCGGCCTTCACGCGGTCGCCTCATCGCGGCACGGCCTCCGCTCCGCGCTTCGCGTTCGGCCTTCCCGAAGCGGAAAACAGGCCTCGTATCCGGACGCGCCGTTCGTCGGCGCCGCTGCGCTGTAAGCGATTACCGCGCGGATGCTTGAAAGCGATCACGTCGCGCGCCGCGCCGAGCGACTAGCGTCGCCCGGCGGCCGCTGGCGATGCCTTCGGCCGTAAACAACGTCTGGGCGCCGTCGCAGGAACGACCGCCAGGTCGTCGTGCGCGGGTCCCGATGTTTCGCCACAGGAGTGGCTTACCAGCTTCGGGGGTATTACAGATGTCTCAGTCAACCTCGCGTCGCATCCGCGTGCACGCTCTGGCCGCCGCCACGGCCATCGTGCTGTCGTCTTCCCTCATCGCCTTGCCGGCCTCGGCCGCCGGCCGTATCGATACCAGCGGCCTGGCCTCGGCCGACACCCACGCCCAGTTCATCGTCAAGTTCAGAGACGGCAGCAGCGCGCGCAGCAGCGCCGCTTCGCTGCAAAACGCCCTGAGCGCCGCCGCCGATGCCGCGCGCGGCAACCGTGCGCTCGGCCTCAAGCCGCTGCGGCGCATGGCCATCGGCGCCGAGGTCGTGCGCAGCGATCGCGCGCTCGACCGCGTCGAGGCCGAAACCCTGATGCGCCAGCTGGCCGCCCATCCCGATGTCGAATCGGTGGAGGTGGACCGCATGCTGCAGGCGTTGGCGACCCCGAACGACACCCGCTACAACGAGCAGTGGCATTACTACGAAACGGTCGGCGGCCTCAACCTGCCCAGCGCCTGGGACCACTCCACCGGCAACGGTGTGGTGGTGGCGGTGCTCGACACCGGCATCACCAATCACACCGAACTCAACGCCAATGTCGTCGCCGGCTACGACTTCATCACCAACACGACCACCGCCGGCGACGGCAACGGCCGCGACAGCGATCCCAGCGATCCTGGCGATTTCTACAGCATCTACAACTCCAGCTGGCATGGCACCCATGTCGCCGGCACCGTCGCCGCGGTCACCAACAACAACGCCGGCGTGGCGGGCGTGGCCTACAACGCGCGGGTCTCGCCGGTGCGCGTGCTCGGACGCGGCGGCGGCACGATTTCCGACATCGCCGACGCCATCGTCTGGGCCTCCGGCGGCAGCGTCAGCGGCGTGCCGGCCAACGCCAACCCGGCCGAAGTGATCAACCTCAGCCTGGGCGGCAGCGGCTCCTGCAGTTCGGCCATGCAGACCGCGATCAACGGCGCGGTCGGGCGCGGCACCACGGTGGTGATCGCGGCCGGCAACAGCAACGCCAACGTCTCCGGCTTCACCCCGGCCAACTGCAACAACGTGATCGCGATCGCCTCCAACGACCGCCAGGGCAACCGCGCCTCGTATTCCAACTACGGCGCCCTGATCGACGTGACCGCGCCCGGCGGCGAAACCGCGACCACCGCCAACGGCGTGCTGTCCACCCTCAACACCGGTACCACCACCCCCGGTACCCAGACCTACGCCTTCTACCAGGGCACCTCGATGGCCGCCCCGCACGTGGCCGGCGTGGTCGCGCTGATGCAGTCGGTGGCCTCGCCGGCCAAGACCCCGGCCGAGATCGAGGCACTGCTGAAGAGCACCGCGCGCGCGTTGCCCGGCACCTGCAGCGGCGGTTGCGGCGCCGGCATCGTCGACGCCAACGCCGCGGTGCTGGCGGCGGCCGGCGGTGGCAACGCCGCTCCGGTGGCGAACTTCAGCGTCAGCACCAGCCTGCTGGTGGCCAACTTCACCGACAGTTCCACCGACAGCGACGGCAGCATCGTCTCGCGCAGTTGGAACTTCGGCGACGGCGGCACGTCCACCGCGACCAGTCCCAGCCACAGCTACGCCGCGGCGGGCACCTACACGGTCACCCTGACCGTCACCGACGACGACGGCGCCAGCAACACCAAGACCGCTTCGGTCACCGTCAGCGACAGCAGCGGGCCGCAGACCTACAGCAACACCGCCGACTACGCGATCAACGACAACAGTACGGTCGAAAGTCCGATCGCGGTCTCCGGGCGCAGCGGCAACGCGCCGACCAACGCCTCGGTCTCGGTCAACATCGTCCACACCTACCGCGGCGACCTGGTGGTCGATCTGGTGGCGCCGGACGGCAGCGTCTACAACCTGCACAACCGCAGCGGCAGCAGCGCCGACAACCTGATCCAGACCTACACGCGCGACTTGTCGACGGAAGCGCTCAACGGCACCTGGAAGCTGCGCGTGCGCGACGCGGCCTTCCTGGACACCGGCTACATCAACAGCTGGAGCATCACCTTCTGACCGCGCGCGTCCGACGCGTCGCGTCGGAGCCGTCGTCCCTCGAGCCCCGGCCTCGCGCCGGGGCTTTCGTTGGCGCCGGCGCGGAAACGAAAACCCCCGGCAAGCCGGGGGTCCTATACGGTGATCCGGGAGGGTCAGATCGCTTCGAAGCGATTGGCGGCGACGTTCTTGCGCACCTTGTTCGGGTCCCAGATCAGGCCGTTCATGGCGATGTACACGCCGGGGGGCAGCGACTGCACCGCGCCGACCGCGCAGCCGACGTTGAACTCGGCGTCCGAGCCGCGGAAGCGCGCCGGGCTCAACGCGCCGGTCAGCACGATGGTCTTGTCGGCGAGCGTGGCCAGCACCTTGGCGGTCTCGACCATAGTGTCGGTGCCGTGGGTGATCAGCACGTGCCGGGCCGGCTGCGCGGCGATCGCGGCGCGGATCAGCTCGCGGTCCTCGGTGGTGATGTGCAGCGAATCCTTGCGGATGATCGGGATCACGTTGAACTGGAAGGTCACGCCCAGCTCGCGCAGGATGCCGCCGATCTGCGGCTCGCCGATCTGGTAGTCGGACTTGTCGTCGAAATAGATCTTGTCGATCGTGCCGCCGGTGGTGACGATGCAGAGCTGGTCCATCGAAGCTGGGTCGCGAGGCTGAAGTCGCGCCGATTATAGGCCCGGGCCCGGCGCCGGTGTTTTCATTCGCGGCCGTCGGCGTGCACGTCCGGCGAGACCTTCCTGTGGGAGCGGCGTGAGCCGCGATCGGGTACCTGCAGACCTTTGGCGTCACGCGGGCCGTCGATCGCGGCTTACGCCGCTCCCACAGACAGCGGGAGCGCTCAGGCGGCCGGTTTGCCGCCGAAGCGCGCCTTCATGCCCGGCAGGCTCGCGGCGAACACCACGATCACCGCCAGCACCAGTTCGGCCCAGGCCGGCAGGCGTTCGGGCGGGCGCGAATAGGCCACCATCACGCCGTGGCTGAACCAGGCCAGGGCCAGCACCGCCGACCAGAACCCGGCGCGCGCGCTGCCGCGCAGCACGCCCAGCGCCAGCCAGGCCGGCGGCAGCGCGAACACCGCCAGCGCGCCCCAGGCCGGCGGCGTACGCGCGCCGAACCAGGCCGCGTACAGGACCACCAGCGCGATCAGCGCCAGGGCCAGGACCTTGCGCGCCGGGCTCATCGGCTGACCTTGGCGACCAGTTCGGCGACCCGGCGGCCGAGCACACGCGCCAGCTTGGCCTCGTCCTCGCTGGGCTGCGGGTCGTCCTGGCTGCCGGCGACGTGGCTGGCGCCGTAAGGCGTGCCGCCGCCGCGGGTGCTGCTGAGCGCGGGCTCGGTGTAGGGAATGCCGAGGATCACGCAACCATGGTGCAGCAGCGGCACCATCATCGTCAGCAGGGTCGATTCCTGGCCGCCGTGTTGGGTGGCGGTGGAGGTGAACACCGCCGCCGGCTTGCCCACCAGGGTGCCGCTGGCCCATTCCGCGCCCAGGCCGTCCATCCAGTGCTTGACCGGCGCGGCCATGTTGCCGAAGCGGGTCGGGCTGCCCAGGATCAGGCCCGCGCACTCGACCAGATCGCGCGCCTCGACATAGGGCGCGCCGTCCTCGGGCACCGGCGGGGCCGCGGTCTGGGTGACGGCCGCGACCGGCGGCACCGTGCGCAGCCGCGCCTGCACGCCCTCGACCTCGCCGACGCCGCGTGCGATCTGGCGCGCGAGCCGCGCCACCGACCCGCCGCGGCTGTAGTAGAGCACCAGAACTTCGGTCATCGCGTTCTCCTGTTGCGACAAGGATAGTGGGTGAGCCGTCGCGTTTGCGAGCCACCGGCTCGCGCGACGGCGAACGCCCCAGCGCTATGCGCGAGGGCCGGAGGCGAGCGATCGCGTTCGTGCATCCCCTCCGCACGCGCCATCGGTTACCCTCCGGGCGATGGAGCCGCTGAACACGATCAATCGCTGGGGCGACCGCATGCGCGACCGCGCGCGCGTCGGCACCTTCTTCCGTTTCCTGGCCCGGCGCTTCCTCGACGACAACCTGTTCCAGGCCGCCGGCGCGCTGTCCTACACCACCGTGTTCGCGCTGGTGCCGCTGTCGATGGTGGTGTTCGGGGTGCTGTCGGCGTTCCCGGTGTTCGGCGAATGGAGCGATCGCCTCAGCGATTACGTGTTCTCCAATTTCGTGCCCTCGGCGGCGCGCTCGGTCGAGGCCAGCCTCAAGCAGTTCTCGGCCAATATCGGCCAGCTCACCGCCGCCGGCGTGATCGCCCTGGTGGTGTCGCTGCTGATCACCCTCAACGGGGTGGAGGCCACCTTCAACCGGATCTGGCGGGTCAAGGCCGCGCGGCCGCAGGTCGGGCGCTTCCTGGTGTATTGGACGGTGCTGACCCTGGGTGCGCTGATGGCCGCGGCCAGCCTGGCGGTGTCGGCCAAGTTCTTCTCGATGGAAGTGTTCGCGACCCAGCCCGGGCGCTGGCTGGAGCGGGTCATGCTGCAGCTGGCGCCGGTGGCGATCGAATGGCTGGCGTTCGCGGCGATCTACCGCGTGGTCCCGCACCGCACGATCCACTGGCGCCACGCCTTCGCCGGCGCGCTGCTGGCGGCGACCCTGTTCGAGCTGGTGAAGTGGGGCATCGGCCTGTACCTGGGCAGCTTCGGCTCCTATTCCAAGATCTACGGCGCGTTCGCGGCGGTGCCGATCTTCCTGCTGTGGATCTACCTGAGCTGGATCGCGGTGCTGCTGGGCGCGTCGCTGGCGTCGTCGATCTCGGCCTTCCGCTACCAGCCGATCGCCATGCGCCTGCCGCTGGGCTTCGAGATGTACGGCCTGCTGCGCCTGCTGGCGCGCTTCAACGAGGCCCGCGCCGACGGCCGCGGCCTGCACAGCGACGAGATCCAGCAGCTCGAACCCATGCTCACCGACACCCTGGTCCAGCAGATGCTGTCGCAGCTCAACCAGATCAGCGTGGTCGCGCGCGCCGAAACCGGCGAATGGCTGTTGTCGCGCGACCTGGACGAGTTGTCGCTGGCCGAACTCTACGAAGCCTGCGGGCTGCGCATCCCGATCGCCGAGGCCATGCTGCCCTGCCGCGACGACTCGCTGGGACGTTCGGCCGTGGCGGCCATGGACGAACTGCGCATACCCTTGCGCGAGCTGCTCAAACGCCGCGTTTCCACCATCCACGCCGACCAGGAATGATCCGATGACGTTACGCCGCCTTGCCCCGATCCTTGCGCTGTCGCTGCTGACCGTCGCGCTTGCGGGCTGCGACAAACCGGCGCCGGCGCCCGCGGCCAAGGTCGAGGCGCCCGCGCCCAAGCCCGCCGCCGCCGACCCCGCCGCGCCCAAGCCGGCCGAGACGGCGCCCGCGCCTTCGCAGGTGCCGGAGCTGAAGCTGGCGACCCTGGACCACGGCGAGTTCGATCTGGCCGCGCATCGCGGCAAATGGGTGGTGGTGAATTTCTGGGCGACCTGGTGCGCGCCCTGCCTGAAGGAAATGCCCGAACTGTCGGCGATGGACGCGATGCGCGAGCACATCGAGGTGATCGGCCTGGCCTACGAAGAGATCGAGCCGGCCGACATGCGCGCGTTCCTGAAGACGCATCCGGTGGTCTATCCGATCGCGATCGTCGACACCTACGACCCGCCCAAGGCCTTCGACACCCCGCGCGGCCTGCCAATGACCTATCTGATCGGCCCTGAGGGCAAGATCGCCGACAAGTTCCTCGGCCCGGTGACCTCGGCCATGATCGAGGCCGCCATCGCCAAGGCCGGCGGCCCGGCCGCGCCTACCGAGGCCAAGCCGAGCCGCTCGTGAACGCGGCGCGTTATTACGTCAGCGGCAAGGTCCAGGGCGTGTGGTTCCGCGCCAGCGCGCGCGAGCAGGCGC
Organism: Lysobacter sp. CCNWLW3; assembly: GCF_036697405.1. Lineage (NCBI taxonomy): Bacteria > Pseudomonadati > Pseudomonadota > Gammaproteobacteria > Lysobacterales > Lysobacteraceae > Lysobacter > Lysobacter sp. CCNWLW3. The sequence goes on along the minus strand of NZ_JBAHWA010000004.1, from coordinate 126,952 downwards.
TGGCGCTGGGCCTGCGCGGCTACGCGCGCAATCTCGCCGACGGCCGGGTCGAAGTGTTGGCGGCCGGCGAGGCGGCGGCCCTGGCGAGGCTGGAGAGCTGGTTGCATCGCGGCCCCGCCCACGCGCGCGTCGAGGCGGTGGCGCGCGAGGATGCCGACGCATCCGAAGCCGGCGACGGTTTCGTCTGCGGCTGAGCGGGTAGGCGCGCGCGCCGGCTCAGGCCGGCCCGGGCGTGGCCAGCAGGCGTCCGTTGCGCCATTCGCGTTGCTCGCTGGCATGGCCGCGACGCTGCAGGTAATCGAAGATCGAGCGCACCGTGATCACGGGGTACTCGCCCGACAGGCGCGTGCCCACCGGATGGTCGGTGAAGGCCGCATTGACCGAGAACAGCCCGCCGAGCACGCGCTTGGAATAGGGGATGTGGATGCGATCGGGCCGGAAGCCGTCGCGCCGGGCCCAGGCGTAGGCGCCGCGGCGGTCGGCCATGTCTTCGCCCTCGGCCGCGCTCGCGGCCAGCAGCTCCAGCACCCAGGCGGTGGAGTTCTGGTAGTCGTCGCTGCCCGGGCGCGCGATCAGGCTGTAGCGCGGTTGGTGCAGGCTGCGCCGCGGCAGCGCGCGCAACCGCGCCGCCAGGCGCTGCGCCTGCGCCGGCTGCAGCCAGACGATGCGCGCGTCCTGGTTGACCAGGTCGTCGCTGAAGAAATTGACCAGGCCCTGGGCGTACAGGTGCGAGCGGTCGCTGCCGCATTCGTTGAGCAGGTGGACCGCGGTCCAGCGTCCGTTCGGGTGATCGCGCACGACGAAACCGACATGGCTGTAGACCAGGCCCTGCGCCGACAGGTCGGTGCCCACGCGCGCGACCAGGGCCACCGGCGCGTCGCGCTCGTCCAGGGCCGCGGCCACGCGCAAGGCGGTGGCCGCGGCGGCGGCGACCTGGTCGGCCGCCACCGTCCGGTTGTCGCAGCGGGTGCCGGCGACGGCCGGCGGCGGCGCGATGGCCGCCGTGCAGAGCGCGGCGGCGAGGACGAGGCTGCGCCAGGGAAGCAGGCCGGGGCTGCGCACGGTCTCGCTCAACCGATGCGCCGGCTGTGCAACAGCTCGCGCGCGCGATCGTTGGGGACGAAACACAAAGCCTGGCCGCCGGCACTGAGCACCCAGCCCGCCGCCACCGCGCTGACCACGACCGCCTGGCCGACGCGCAGCCCCACGGCCTTGGCCGCCTCCGCCGACAGATAGACCACGAAGGACGCGCCGACGCCCACCGCCGAGACCGTGACCGCCACGCCCTGGGCGCTGGCGCCGATGCCGGTGATCGCGAACTTGCCGCCCTCCGACAAGGCCAGCGAGACCGCGGCCGGCACTTCCACCGACGCCGCCAGGCTGGCTTCGGACTGGCGGCTGGCGCCGTCGGATTGCGCGGCCGCAAAAGCTGGCGTCCCTGCCAGCAGGCCAGCGGCGGCCGAAACGACCAGGACGAGGGGGAAACTCCAGCGTGGGACGTTCCTAGGCATCGCGCTTGCTCGTCAGGGTCTGGGGTACACGCTGGGCGGCGCGGCATGGGTTTGCAACGCGCATCGGCGAGGTGGCTCCCGCAGGTCCGCCGGGTAGCGTATTTTTATACCCATGGCCCTGTCCCTAGAACTCGTCGACGCCCTCAAGCGCTTCCTGCGCGCGCAGGACCTCACTTACCGCGACCTCGCGACCCGGCTCAAGCTCAGCGAGGCGGCGGTCAAGCGCATGTTCTCCAAGCGCGCGATGAGCCTGGAGCGGCTGGAGCAGATCTGCGACGTGCTGGATATCGGCCTGGCCGAACTCAGCGTCGAAGCCGCGCGCGGGCGCAAGGTGATGGCCGAGCTCAGCCAGGCGCAGGAGCAGGCCCTGGTCGACGACCCCGCGCTGCTGCTGGCCGCGTTCCTGACCTTGAACCGCTGGAAGCAGGCGGACGTGCAGGAGCATTTCCTGTTCGACGACGCGCAGTGGACCGGGCTGCTGGTGCGGCTGGACCGGCTCGGCATCATCGAGCTGATGCCCGGCAACCGCGGCCGCCCGCTGACCGCGCGCAATTTCCGCTGGCGCGCCGACGGCCCGATGGAGCGTTATTTCCGCCTGAACCTGCTCGGTGATTTCTTCGCCGACCCCTTCGACGGCGAGCAGGACGTGCTGCTGTTGCTCAGCGGCAGCCTGAGCCCCGCCGGCATCCGCCAGCTCAAGCAGCGCCTGGGCGAGGTCGCGCGCGAGTTCGACGCGCTGCTGGCGCGCGACGCCGCCCTGAGCGCGCGCGAGCGCGTCGGCGTGAGCCTGGTGCTGGCGCAGAAGCCGTGGCTGCTGCAGCTGTTCCATCCGTATCGGCGCTCGCAGGCGGGGTAGGCGCTGCTGCGAACGCGAGGGCGGGTTCTTCGGTGAAGCGATCGCGGCTTACGCCGCTCCCACAAACGCTGCCTCGCGTTTTCTGTGGGAGCGGCGTAAGCCGCGATCGTCATTCCGAACGGCCGCGCCGCCTCACTTCTTCTTGTTCGCGATCGGCTTGAGCGCGCCGTAGCGTTCCTTCTTCGGTTTGCCCGGCAGCGGCGGGAACTCCAGGGTGCTCTGCGGCAGCTTGTGCTCCGGCGCGCGCGACAGCAGATCGCGGATCAGGCTCAGGCGGCCCTGGCGCTGGTCGTTGAAATCGACCAGGGTCCACGGCGCATGCTTGCTGTGGGTGGCCGCGAGCATGGTTTCGCGGGCACGGGTGTAGTCGTCGTAGTGCTTGCGTGCCTCGACGTCGATCGACGACAGCTTCCAGCGCTTGAGCGGGTCGGCCAGGCGCTCGGCGAAGCGTTCTTCCTGCTCGGCCTGATCGCAGCACAGCCAGTACTTGAACAGCACGATGCCGTCGTCGGTGAGCAGCTTCTCGAACGCGGGCGCCTGCTTGAGGAAGGCGGCGACCTGGTCGGGCTTGGCGAAGCCCATCACCTGCTCGACCCCGGCGCGGTTGTACCAGCTGCGGTCGAACAGCACGATCTCGCCGGCCGCGGGCAGGTGCGGCACGTAGCGCTGGAAATACCACTGCGTGCTTTCGCGGTCGTTGGGCTTGGGCAGGGCCACGACATGGCACTGGCGCGGGTTGAGGTGTTCGGTGATGGCGCTGATCGCGCCGCCCTTGCCGGCGGTGTCGCGGCCCTCGAACAGGATCACCACGCGCCGACCGCTGTGCTGGACCCAGCGCGCGACATCGGCCAATTCCAGCTGCAGCGCTTCGAGCTGGGTCTCGTAGTCCTTGCGCTTGAGCTTGCTCATCGCCCGGCCTTCTTCTTGGCCGGCGCGCGCGGCGCGCGGCTGCGCTTGGTGCCGGCCATCGCGGTCGCGACTTCCAGCAAGGCGCCCTGCTGGGTGGTGCCGAGCGCGCGGTAGGCCGCGAGCAGGTCGTGCTCGCCCTGGGTGCGGGCAGGGTCGAAGGTGCTGGCCAGCTCCGACAGCAACGCGCCGGCGGGCACGCCGAAGGTACGCGCGAGCGCGTCCAGCTGATCCTTGCCGGGCAGCTTGTCGCCCTGCAGCCAGGCGCTGACGGTGGCCACGCCCGCGCGCGGGATGGCGGTGGCGATATCGGCGGCGTTCATGCCGCGGGCCTTGGCGAGCAGGCGCAAGGTGGTGCCTAGCGGCATGGCGATCACTCCTTGTGAGCGGGTTCGAGCAGGCGGGGACGCAGCGTGGCCAGATTGCAGGGCCGGGTGCGGGCATCGAGCTGGGCGCGGATGATCCGCTCCCAGGCGGTGCGGCAGGCCGAGGTCGAGCCGGGCAGGCAGAACACGAAGCTGCCGTTGGCCAGGCCGGCGAAGGCGCGCGACTGCAGGGTCGAGGTGCCGATCTCTTCGAAGCTGAGCGCGCGGAACAGCTCGCCGAAGCCCGGCATTTCCTTGTCCAGCAACGGCAGCAGCGCTTCGGGCGTGGAGTCGCGGCCGGTGAAGCCGGTGCCGCCGGTGACCAGGATGCCGTCGACTTCGCGGTCGGCGATCCACTGCGACACCGCGGCGCGCAATCGGTAGCGGTCGTCGGGCAGCAGCTTGCGCTCGAACAGCCGGTGTCCGGCCTCGCTCAGCGCCTGCACCAGGTAGTCGCCGGAGCTGTCTTCGGCCAGGGTGCGCGAGTCCGATACGGTCAGCACGCACAGTCGCAAGGGAATGAAATCGCGTTCTGCGGTCATGGCGCGAAGCCTGGGCTGGGGGCTGAAAAAAAGCAAATCCGCCACGGTCGCGGCGAGCCGAACGAGTCGTGAGCGGACAGGGCCGCCACCGCAACAGCAAATCCCCCTCGATCCCCTTTTGCAAAGGGGGAAGACCAGCAAGGGCGATGGACACTCGTCGGAGTCGACGGTTCCCCCCTTTGCAAAAGGGGGGCTAGGGGGGACTTGCTTTGCGCTTTACCCGTGCACCGACAATGCCGTCGGCGCCAAGCCCCGCCGATGCCGCTGCGCCATCGCCACGACCGCCGCGGTGAAGTCGATGGCGAACCCGGCCATATCGAACACGCCGCTGTCGGCGCGCCGCTGCGCGAGCTCGGCGCGCAGCGCGGCCCGTGCCGCCGGATCGCGGCCCAGCGCGACCGCGCGGGCGATGAAGGCCGCGTCGTCGTCGACGTTCAACGTGTCCAGGCCGAGGTGATGGTTCAGGCTGCCGGCCACGCGCGCGGCGAAGGTCGCGCCCGGGCGTGTCAGCACCGCGCAGCCGGCCCATAGCGCGTCGGAGGCGGTGGTGTGGGCGTTGTAGGGTTCGGTGTCGAGGAACAGATCGGCGTGCCGCAGCCGCGCCAGGTAATCGGCATGCGGTTGCTTGGGCATGAACACCAGCCGCTGCGGCGCCACGCCCAGCGCCTGCGCGAACGCGCGCAGGCGCGCGTCGGCCTCGCCCGGGCCGGACAGCAGCCACAGCACGCTGTCCGGCACCTCGCGCAGCACCGCCAGGGCCCGGCCCATGCTGCGCGGGTTGAGCTTGTAGCTGTTGTTGAAGCAGGCGAACACCGTGCCGGTGTCGGGCAAGCCGCAGTCGGCGCGCGCCGGCGGCGGCAGAAGCGCGCGCGCGGTGTCGGAGGGCTGGAAGCAACGCGGCAGCCAGGCCACGGCCTCGCTGTAGTGCGGCGCCATCCACTCGGGCAGGGCGTAGCGGTCGGCCAGCACGTAGTCGATCCAGGGCGCGCCCGAGCTGCCGGGATAGGCCAGCCAGTTCACCTGCACCGGCGCCGGCCGCATTGCCAGCGCCTCCGGCACGCCGCCGCCGCCCCAGCCGCGCAGGTCGAACAGCACCTCGATGGCGGTGCCGCGGATCGCCGCGGCGACCTGCGCATGCGCGCGCTGCGAGACGTCGTGCAGCGTATGCGCGGCCGCGTGCAGGCGTCGCCGCACCGGGCCGCCGTCGTCGCCGTTGAGCGCGAACAGATGCAGTTCCAGGCCGGGCCGCGACTTCAGCGCCTCGAACAAAGCGACCGTCAGCAGCCCGGTCGGATGCGCGCCGAAACCGTTGGAGAGGAAACCGACCCGCACCGGCGCGCCGTCGTCGGCAGGCGCGGGCGGGGCGGGCAGGGGCCGCACGGCGCGCGCGATCTCGCCGGCGCGCAGGCGCGCGCAGCGCAGCTGCTCGGCGGCGTCGGCGTCCTCGCTGAGGAAGGCGAAGGGCTCCACCGCGGCGCGGCCGGCGGCGACCGCATCGCGGACCTGGCGCGACAGCGCATCCAGATCGCGCCAGTCGCAGAGCTTGCGCCGCCAGGCCAGCAGGTAGGCGGCCAGCTGCGGCTCGTCCGGCGCCAGCGCATGCGCGCGCGCATAGGCCTGGGACGCTGCCTCGGCCTGTCCGGTGTCTTCCAGCGCATGGCCCAGCCAGACCGCGATGCCTGGATGGTCGGGCGCATTGCGCGCGGCCTCGCGCAGGCTCGCGACCGCGTCCTCGCGCCGGCCCAGCATCCACTGCGCGCGGCCCAATCGCGCCAGCGCTTCCGGATGGCCCGGGCGCAGGGCGAGCGCGCGCTGGGCCGCGCTCGCGCCGGCCGCGGCGTCGCCGGCGTCGAGCTCGTGTTCGGCCAGCACGATCCAGGCGATGGCGTCGCCGGGGTTGCGTTGCAGGGCCAGGCGCAGTTCGGCGCGCGGATCGCTCAAGGCCGGGTCCGGCTCAGGCCGCGGTCAGCGGCAGGTGGTAGCGCAGGGTGCCGTCGTAGCGCTGCCAGCCGGCGGCGTCGTACAGCGCCTGCGCGGTCGCGTTGTCGGGATTGGTTTCCAGTTCCAGCCGCACCGCGCCATCGGCGCGGGCGAAATCGGCCGCCGCGTCCAGCAGCGCCTGGGCCACGCCGCGGCGGCGCGCGTCGGCTTCGACGAACAGATCGTTGAGCACCCACACCCGCGCCGCGCGCACCGAGGAGAAGCTCGGATAGAGCTGGGTGAAGCCGGCCGGGGCGCCGTCGAGTTCGGCCAGGAACACCACCGATTCGTCGCGCTGCAGGCGCTGGGCGATGAAGGCGCGCGAGACGGCCGGGTCGTAGCGCTGGGTGTAGAAGTGACGGTAGCGGTCGAACAGCGGCGCGAGGGCGTCGAGATCGTCGAGGCTGGCGCGACGGGTGGTGGGGCTCATGGGCGATCGATCCGACGAGGGAAGTCGGATTATGGCGCCGCCTCAAGCGCGCGGCGATAGTCCCCGCGATGCCTGTGGGAGCGGCGTAAGCCGCGATCGCGGAGTAACCGATGGCGGCGCAAGCCTGGAAGATCGCGATCGCGGCTTACGCCGCTCCCACAAAAGGCCGAGCCGCGATCAATCGTTGGTCAAACGCGCCAACTCGTCGGCCTGATGCTCCTGCATCAGGCGCGCGACCAGCGCGTCCAGCTCGCCGGCGATCACGTTGGGCAGGTCGTACAGGGTCAGGCCCTCGACGCGGTGATCGGTGATCCGCCCCTGCGGGAAGTTGTAGGTGCGGATGCGCTGGCTGCGGTCGCCGCTGCCGACCTGGAGCTTGCGGGTCTCGGCCTGGGCGGCCGCGGCCTTGGCGATCTGCGCCTCGGCCAGCATCGCCTTCAGGCGCTTCATCGCCTTGTCGCGATTGGCGTGCTGGCTGCGCTCGGTCTGGCTTTCCACCACGATGCCGCTGGGCGCGTGGGTGATGCGGATCGCCGAGTCGGTCTTGTTGACGTGCTGGCCGCCGGCGCCGGAGGAACGGAAGGTGTCGATGCGCAGGTCGGCGGGGTTGATCTCGATCGGCTCGCCTTCGGGCTCGACCGGAATGATCGCCACCGTCGCCGCCGAGGTGTGGATGCGGCCCTGCGATTCGGTCTCGGGCACGCGCTGCACGCGGTGGGTGCCGGATTCGAACTTCAGGCGCGAATACGCGCCGCGGCCTTCGACTCGGGCGATGATTTCCTTATAGCCGCCGTGCTCGCCGGCGCTGGAGGACTCGATCTCGACCTTCCAGCCCTGGCGCTCGGCGTAGCGCGCGTACATGCGGAACAGGTCGCCGGCGAAGATCGCGGCTTCGTCGCCGCCGGTGCCGGCGCGCACTTCCAGGTACAGGTCGCCCTCGTCGCGCGGATCCTTGGGGATCAGGTGCGCCAGCAGTTCCGCGTCCAGGCGCAGCAGGCGTTCGCGCGCGGCGGCGATTTCCTCCTCGGCCAGCTCGCGCAGCTCCGGGTCGGCGCGCATGGCCTCGGCGGCGGTCAGGTCGGCCTTGGCGCGGGCTTCGTCGGCCAGCGCGGTCGCGACCGGCTCCAGTTGCGAGAACTCGCGCGAGAACTTGCGGAAGCGCTCGGCGTCGCCGATCACGCTGGGATCGGCGAGCAGGCGTTCGAGCTCCTCGCGGCGTTCGGCGAGGGCTTCCAGCTTGCGGCGCAGGGTAGGGGTCATGGGAGCCGGGAATGGGGAATCGAGAATGGAGAATCGGTAAAGCGAAAACAGCGGTAGGCGACGCTAAGGGTCGCCGAGCGAATCGCTCCCGCTGCCGTGGCTCTTATCGATTCCCGATTCCCCATTGCCGATTCCCGGCACGTCGGGGAACAACTTGTCCGCCGCCCGCGCCAGTTCGGCGTTGCCGCTCAGCGCGGCCTCGCGCAGGGCGATGGTCGGCGCGTGCAGCAGTCGGTTGGTCAGGGTGTGGGCGAGGAAGTTCAGCACCTCGGCCGGGTCCTGCCCGGCGTCGAGCTGCTGCCTGGCCTTGGCCAGCACTTCGGCGCGCGCGGCCTCGCCGTGCGCGCGCAGGCGCTTGAGCGGGGCGGTGCGGGTGCTCGCGGCCATGGTCTCGACGAAGCGCGCGACCTGCAGGTCGACGATGGCCTCGGCTTCGGTCGCCGCTTCGCGGCGGCTGCGGCGGTTGTCTTCGATCGCGCGTTCCAGATCGTCGACGGTGTACAGGAAGGTGTCCTTGAGCTCGGCCACGTCGGGCGCGATGTCGCGCGGCACCGCCAGGTCCAGCAGCAGCATCGGCCGGTGCTTGCGGGTGGCCAGGGCGGCGGCGACCTGCGGCCGGCGCAGGATCGGTTCGCGGCTGGCGGTGGCCGACAGGACGATGTCGGCCTCGCCGAGGTGGCGGTCGAGTTCCGACAGCGGCAGGGCCACGCCGCCGTGGCGGGTGGCCAGGTCCTGGGCGTGGCTGAGGGTGCGGTTGGCGATCAGCAGGCGCTTGGCCTTGGCCTGCACCAGGTGGCGCGCGGCCAGTTCGATGGTCTCGCCGGCGCCGATCAGTAGCACCGTCGAGTCCTCCAGACGGGCGAAGGATTCCTGCGCCAGGCGCACCGCGGCCGAGGCCACCGAGACCGGGTTGGCGCCGATGCGGGTGTCGGTGCGCGCGCGCTTGGCGGTCGAGAACGCCTGCTGGAACAGGCGGTCGAGCTGGCTGCCCAGGCTGCCGGCGCTGCGCGCGATGGCCCAGGCGTCCTTGACCTGGCCGAGGATCTGCGGCTCGCCCAGGACCAGCGAATCCAGGCCGGTCGCGACCCGGAACAGGTGGCGCACGGCCTCGGCGTCGCGATGGCGGTAGAGGTAGGCGTGCAGATCGCCCATGTCGTCCGGATGCGTGGCCAGCCAGTCCGCCAGGGCGCGGCCGTCGTCGGCGGCGACCGCGTACAGCTCGGTGCGGTTGCAGGTCGACAGCAGCGCCACTTCGCTCACCTGCGGCAGCGCGCGCAAGGCCTCCAGCGCCGCGGGCACGGCCTCGGACGAGAACGCCACGCGCTCACGCAGGCTGACCGGCGCGGTCTGGTGATTGATGCCTAGGACGAACAAGCTCATCGGAACGCGACGCGTCCTGGGACAGGGGCCGACGGCGGTCGACGGGGCGAGGTGGGGGACATCCGTTCAGGTGCTTGCGATAAGCTGCGGGCTGCTGAAGGCCGCCATTCTACCGGCCCTGTTGGTTTCGACGGATTCTAATGAGTTCGATGTCGATGGATTCGATGGGTTCGATTCACTCCGTCTCAAGCCGCCGCGCGCCGTCGCGGGCGCTGAGCGCCCTTGCCGGCGCCGTCCTGGCGGTGCTGCTGGCCCCCGTGGTGGCGGCGCCCGCGGCCAAGCCGGCCCTGAACCTGCCCGCCGACGCCTCGGCCGCCACCAGCGCGGCCCTGGAGCCGCTGCTGACCGGCGAGTTCGCGCTCCAGGCCGGCAAGCTCAAGGAGGCCGCGACCGCCTACGCCGCGGCCGCCCGCGCCGCCCAGGACAAGGAACTGGCCGCGCGCGCCACCGACATCGCGATCGTGGCCAAGGAAGACAAGCTGGCCGCCGAATCGCTGGCGCTGTGGCGCGAGCTGGGCGGCGACGGCGCGCCCCTGCTGGCTTCGCAGGCGATCCTGGCCCTGCGCGGCGGCGACGAACGCGCCGCCCTGCGCGACCTCGACCGGCTGATGCTGGCCGACGAGACCGGCTGGCGCCGCGTGCTGGGCGTGCTCTCCACCGGCTCCAAGGACCCGCAGCAGGCCGCGCGCCTGCTGGAAAAGCTGATCGACGGCAGCGAAATGCCCAAGGACCTGATGGCCTGGGTCGCGTTCGGCCTGTACGCCCAGCGCCTGGACCAGCCCAAGCTGACCGAGCGCATCGTCGGCGAAGTGGTGCGGCGCTTCCCCGGCAATCCGCGCGTGAGCCTGCTGCGCGCCAGCCAGTTGCGCGAGGACGGCAAGAAGGACGAGGCCCGCACGGTGCTGGAGTCGATCGCCGGCCAGGCCGAGACCGATCCGCAGATGCGCGGCCTGATCGCGCAGGAATACGACGCCCTGGGCGACCTGCCCGCGGCCGCCGCGATCCTGGGCCGCGGCCCGCAGGACGACCAGACCTATGCCTTGCGCGCCTCGCTGTTGGCGCGCGCCGAGGACAAGGCGACCCTGACCACGCTCTACGACGAGCTGCGCCGCAACGCCGCCAAGCCCGAGCCGGGCCGGCGCCTGCTGCTGGGCCAGATCGCCGAGTTCCTGGAGCGCAACGACGAGGCCCTGGACTGGTACCGCGGCGTGCCCGGCGGCCCGCAGCGCTGGGTCGCGCGCCTGCGCGCGGCCAACGTCCTGCACGAACTCAAGCGCGCCGACGAGGCCTACGCGGCCCTGCGCGCGCTGCAGTCCGACGCCTCGGCCGAGGACGACACCCGCCGCGACGCCTACCTGCTCGAGGCCGCGCTGCGCGCCGAGGACAAGAACGAGGCCGGCGAGCTCGACGCCTTCGCGCGCGGCCTGGCCGCGTTCCCGGACGAGCCGGAAGTGCTGTACGCGCGCGCCCTGAGCTACGAGCGCCGCGACGACGTCGCCCGCGCCGAGGCCGATTTCCGCCGCATCCTGGTCGCCGAGCCCGACAGCGTGGCCGCGCTCAACGCGCTGGGTTACACCCTGGCCGACCGCACCACCCGCTATCAGGAAGCGCTGGAGCTGATCCAGCGCGCGCGCACCGCCGAGCCCGACAACGCCGCCATCATCGACAGCTACGGCTGGGTGCTCTACCGCCTGGGCCGCAACCAGGAAGCGCTGGTCGAATTGCGCCGCGCCCTGACCCTGCAGAAGGATCCGGAGATCGCCGCGCATCTGGCCGAGGTGCTGTGGGCGGTCGGCAAGAAGGACGAGGCGCGCAAGTATTTCGAACAGGCGCGCAAGCTGGATCCCGACAACCGCGCCCTCAAGCGCGCCCTGGAAAAGACCGGCGCATGAAGGCGCGGGCGCTGACCGTGGCGGCCCTGGCCGTGCTGCTGAGCGCCTGCGCGGGGCAGGCCGTGCGCGGTCCGGCGCCGCCGCTGGCGCCCGCCGCTGCCGAGGCCGCCCAGTCCGCGCGCGAGAGCGAGTTGCGCGCTCAGACCGGGTGGTCGCTGAGCGGCCGCATCGCGCTCAGCAACGGCCGCAACGGCGGCTCCGGGCGGATCGAATGGCGGCAGGACGGCGACCGCTACGAAGTCGCGCTCAGCGCCCCGGTGACCCGGCAGAGCTGGCGCCTGAGCGGCGACGCGACCGGTGCGCGCCTGGAAGGCGTGGACGGCGGCCCGCGCAGCGGCACCGACGCGGCCGCATTGCTCCGCGACGCCACCGGCTGGGAGATTCCGGTCGCGGCTCTGAGCGACTGGGTGCGCGGCCTGCGCGCCGTGGGCCAGGGGCCAGCGAGCGTGCGCTACGGCGCCGACGGCCGCCCGGCCCGAATCGAGCAAGGCGGCTGGACTATCGATTACCGCTGGCCGGCGACCGCCGCCCCCGGGTTGCCGTCGCGGGTGGATGCGGTTCGCGGCGAGGCCAAGGTGAAGTTGATCGTGGACGAGTGGGAGAGCGCCGCTGCCGCCCCGACGATCCAGCTTCCGCGCACCGCTGCCGCCCCCTCGGCCTGGCTTCCCTTGCGGGGAGCGCTCACGGCCGAGCTGCGTGCGGAGCTGTCGACGCTGAATCTGGCCGATCCTGCCGCCGACCTGGCCGCCAATCTCGCTGCCGGCGATCGGCGCGCAATCGGCGTTTGCGGCTATGCCTGCGACGTGCCCGAACTAAGCGTCGATGCGCAAGCCAGGCTCGGCGCGCGCATGCTCGCAGGCACCAACGATGTCATCGAGAACGACGAGCATGGGATGCTGATGCGGCAGGCTTCGGTCTACGCGTCCACCTACAATCGCGCGCTCGGCGCTTGGCTGCAGGCGCAAACGCCGACCGCATCCGCCTTGTCCGACTGATCCCGTCGTTCCCCGATCCACCGCTCCCGCCATGTCCGCCCCCCTCGAACACCCCTGGTCGCTCTGGCCCGCCCCGGCCAAGCTGAACCTGTTCCTGCGCATCACCGGCCGCCGCGCCGACGGCTACCACCTGCTGCAAACCATGTTCCGTCTCCTGGATTGGGGAGACTCGATTCGCCTGCGCGTGCGCGACGACGGCCGCATCGTGCGTCATGGCGCCTCGGTCGCGGGCGTATCGGAAGATCAGGACCTGACCGTCCGCGCCGCCAAGCTCTTAAAAGAAGCGTCTAACGTCACTCAAGGTGCCGATATCGTCATCGAAAAGCGCATTCCGGCCGGCGGCGGCTTCGGCGGTGGCTCGTCCGATGCGGCGACCGTGCTGGTCGCCCTGGACGCACTCTGGGGCACCGGCCTGGGCGTGGAGCGCCTGGCCGAGCTGGGTTTGCAGCTGGGTGCGGACGTGCCGGTGTTCGTGCGCGGCGACAATGCCTGGGCCGAAGGCGTGGGCGAGGCCCTGTCGCCGGTCGCTCTGGCGCCGGCCTGGTACCTGCTCGCCGACCCCGGCGTGCATGCGCCGACCGCGGCCCTATTCCAATCTCCTGAATTGACGCGGGATGCCGCGCCCGCGACAATGTCGGACTTCGTTTCGGGTATGCCGCTCGGGAATGCGTTCGAGCCGGTTCTGCGCCTGCGCGAGCCGGCTGTGGAAGCCGCGTTCGTCGCCTTGGCGCGAGTCGGTTCGCCGCGTCTGACCGGCTCCGGCAGCGGCTGTTTCGTCGAGTTCGCCACGCGCGAATCCGCCGAGGCGGCGCTGGCGGCCCTGCCTTCCGGTCTTCGGGCCTGGACGGCGGCCGGCGTCGCGCGGTCTCCGTTGCACGCCGTACTCGAAACACACCTTATGCAGGGGCGTCGCCAAGAGGCCCAAGGCACCAGGTTTTGATCCTGGCATCCGTAGGTTCGAATCCTACCGCCCCTGCCAGCAACACCCCAATGTAAAGGCCCGATCCGGCCCAGACCTCCGGATCGGACATGGACGTCGCCCGCCACGGTCAGAGCGAAGCGGAGAAGACAAAAGTGCACAACGATCGCAGCCTGCTGGTATTCAGCGGCAACGCCAACCGCCCGCTCGCCCTGGCGGTGTGCAAGGAACTCGGCATCCGTCTCGGCAAGGCGCTGGTCGGCCGGTTTTCCGACGGCGAAGTGCAGGTCGAGATCGAAGAGAACGTGCGCCGCCAGGAGGTGTTCGTCATTCAGCCGACGAACGCGCCGACGGCCGAGAACTTCATGGAACTGCTGGTCCTGATCGACGCGCTCAAGCGCGCATCGGTGACCAGCGTGACCGCGGTGGTGCCGTACTTCGGCTACGCCCGCCAGGATCGCCGCATGCGCTCCTCGCGCGTGCCGATCACGGCCAAGGTCGCGGCCAAGATGTTCGGCGCGGTCGGCGCCGACCGGGTGCTCACGGTCGATCTGCATGCGGATCAGATCCAGGGCTTCTTCGACATCCCGGTCGACAACGTCTACGCCTCGCCGCTGCTGCTGGCCGATATCTGGCGCGCGCACGGCACCGACAACATGGTGGTGGTGTCCCCCGACGTGGGCGGCGTGGTCCGCGCCCGCGCGATCGCCAAGCGCCTCGACGACGCCGACCTGGCGATCATCGACAAGCGCCGGCCGCGCGCCAACGTCTCGACGGTGATGAACATCATCGGCGACGTGTCGGGCAAGACCTGCGTGCTGGTCGACGACATCGTCGACACCGCCGGCACCCTGTGCGCGGCCGCGGCCGCGCTCAAGGCGCAGGGCGCGACCAAGGTGGTCGCGTACTGCACCCATCCGGTGCTGTCGGGCGCGGCGATCGACAACGTGACCCGTTCGCAGCTGGACGAGCTGGTGGTGACCGATACCATCCCGCTCACCGACGCGGCCCGGGCCTGCGGCCGTATCCGCCAGCTCAGCGTGGCCGAGCTGCTGGCCGAAACCATCCGCCGCATCGCCTTCGGCGAGTCGGTGAGTTCGCTGTACGTCGACTGACGGAAGCGGACCGACGAAATCCGCGCTTCCGGCCCCGGCCGGGAGCGCAACACCGCTCACCTGGTCGCGGGTGAGCGTTCTTTACCGCCGCGAGGCGGTTCAACGCAGTAAACGTGAGTAAACGAAAATGTCCGAACACATCATCAAGGCCACTGGCCGCAGCGTCGAGGGTAAGGGTGCGAGCCGCCGCCTGCGTCGCGCCGCCAGCATCCCGGCCATCATCTACGGCGGCAAGGCCGCTCCGCAGCCGGTCCAGCTCGACCACGAGAAGGTCTGGCTGGCCAGCCAGAACGAGTGGTTCTACTCCTCGATCCTGACCCTGGACGTCGACGGCAAGTCCGAGAGCGTGCTGCTGCGCGATATGCAGCGCCACCCGTACAAGCAGATCATCATGCACCTGGACTTCCAGCGCGTGGATCAGAACCAGGCGATCCGCGTCGCCGTGCCGCTGCACTTCCTCAACGAGGACAAGTCGCCGGCCGGCAAGTCGGCCGACGTCGTGGTCACCCACGAGCTCAACGAAGTCGAAGTCAGCTGCCTGCCGAAGGACCTGCCGGAGTTCCTGGAAATCGACCTGTCCGCGCTGTCGGTCGGCGATATCGTCCACCTGTCGGAGATCAAGCTGCCCAAGGGCGTCGAGATCCCCGAGCTGAAGCTGGGCAAGGAACACGATGTCGCCATCGTGATCGCCAAGCACGGCAAGGAAGAAGTCGAGGCCCCGGCCGAGGCTCCGGCCGAAGTCCCGGCGGCCAAGGTCGCCAAGAAGGACGAAGACAAGAAGTGATCGCGAACCGGCGCGCCCTGACCGGCGCGCCGGTTCGCGTTCGCGGATTGTGCTGATCCATGGCGGGACTGCGCCTGATCGTCGGCCTGGGCAACCCCGGCGCCGAATACACCCGGACCCGGCACAACGCCGGGTTCTGGTTTGTGGACGCCGTGAACGAGAAGTTCGGCGGCCGGTTCGGCCTGGAATCCAAGCTGTTCGGCGAGACGGCCAAGGTCGAGATCGGCGGCCGTCCGGTCTGGCTGCTCAAGCCGGCCACGTTCATGAACCTGTCCGGCAAGTCCGTGACCGCGGCGCTGCGCTACTGGAAGATCGAGCCCGAGGAGGCGCTGCTGGCGCACGACGAGCTCGACCTGGCGCCGGGCATCGCGCGGCTCAAGTTCGACGGCGGCCACGGCGGCCAGAACGGCCTGCGCGACACCATCAAGCTGCTCGGGCACGGCAAGTTCCACCGCCTGCGCGTGGGCATCGGCCATCCCGGCCACAAGGACAAGGTCACCCCGTGGGTGCTGGGGCGGCCCGGCCGCGACGACGAGGCCTCGATCCTGCGTTCCATCGACGACGCCCTCGACGTGCTGCCGCTGGCGGTGCAGGGCGACGTCAACGAGGCGATGAAGCGACTGCATACGAGCCGAGATTAGGGATTGGGGATTAGGGATTCGTAAAGCCCTGGCTTTTACGAATCCCTAATCCCGAATCACGAATCCCGGATTTCCAGCCATGGGCATCAAATGCGGCATCGTCGGCCTGCCGAACGTCGGCAAGTCGACCCTTTTCAACGCCCTGACCAAGGCCGGTATCGCCGCGGCCAACTTCCCGTTCTGCACCATCGAGCCCAACGTGGGCGCGGTGCCGGTGCCGGATCCGCGCCTGAACGCGCTGGCCGAGATCGTCAAGCCGCAGAAGCTGATCCCGACCGCGGTCGAGTTCGTCGACATCGCCGGCCTGGTCGCCGGCGCGGCCAGCGGCCAGGGCCTGGGCAACAAGTTCCTGGCCCATATCCGCGAGGTCGACGCGATCACCCACGTGGTGCGCTGCTTCGAGAACCCGGACGTCATCCACGTCAACAACAAGGTCGACCCGATCGCCGATATCGAGACCATCGATACCGAGCTGGCCCTGGCCGACCTGGAATCGGTGGAAAAGGCCCTGCAGCGCGCCGAGCGCAGCGCCAAGACCGGCGACAAGGAGGCCAAGGCCCGCGTCGACGTGCTCACGCGCGTGCGCGCCGGCCTGGACGCCGGCCAGCCCGCGCGCGCCCTGGGCCTGTCCGAGGACGACGTGGCCCAGGTCCGCGACCTGTTCCTGCTGACCCTCAAGCCGGTCATGTACGTGGCCAACGTGCTCGAGGACGGCTTCGAGAGCAACCCCCACCTGGACGCCGTGCGCGCCCGCGCGGCCGGCGAGGGCGCCCAGGTGGTGCCGATCTCGGCCGCGATCGAGGAGGAGCTGAGCCAGCTCGAGGACGCCGACCGCGACGCCTTCCTGGCCGACCTGGGCCTGGCCGAGCCGGGCCTGAACCGCCTGATCCGGGCCGGCTACGCCCTGCTGGGCCTGCAGACCTATTTCACCGCCGGCGTGAAGGAAGTCCGGGCCTGGACCGTCAAGGCCGGCTCGACCGCCCCGCAGGCCGCGGCGGTGATCCACACCGACTTCGAAAAGGGCTTCATCCGCGCCGAGACCATCGGCTACGACGATTTCATCAAGTACAAGGGCGAGGCCGGCGCCCGCGACGCCGGCCGCCTGCGCCTGGAAGGCAAGGAATACCGGGTCCAGGAAGGCGACGTGCTGCACTTCCGTTTCAACGTTTGAGGCCCGGAACGGGTAGAGTCGCGCGCTCCGGAAAAAAATCTGCGAAACTTGTGTCCGGACACGTTGACTTCCTCCGTTTCGAGCGCCAGAATTGCGGGCTCTTTTGGAGGGATACCCAAGCGGCCAACGGGGGCAGACTGTAAATCTGCTGGCTTACGCCTTCGGTGGTTCGAATCCACCTCCCTCCACCAGTTAGTTCCAACGCTGTAGCGGTTTCCGGCGCGGGAGTAGTTCAATGGTAGAACCTCAGCCTTCCAAGCTGATGGTGCGGGTTCGATCCCCGTCTCCCGCTCCATTGATTCTGCTCCAGGCGACACCATTACAGCGGTAGGCAAAAGTTTCACGCTCACGTAGCTCAGTCGGTAGAGCACCTCCTTGGTAAGGAGGAGGTCGAAGGTTCGATTCCTTTCGTGAGCACCATCCAAGCAGTACGTCAAACGCAACAAGCCACCTAAAGAAACCAAGCGAGAAGCGAGTCATGGCTAAGGGTAAATTCGAGCGCACCAAGCCGCACGTGAACGTGGGCACCATCGGCCACGTGGACCACGGCAAGACCACGCTGACCGCAGCGCTGACCAAGGTGGGCGCGGAGCGTTTCGGCGGCGAGTTCAAGGCGTACGACGCGATCGACGCGGCGCCGGAAGAGAAGGCGCGCGGCATCACGATTTCGACGGCTCACGTCGAGTACGAATCGGCGAACCGCCACTACGCGCACGTGGATTGCCCGGGCCACGCCGACTACGTGAAGAACATGATCACGGGTGCGGCGCAGATGGACGGCGCGATCCTGGTGTGCTCGGCCGCCGACGGCCCGATGCCGCAGACCCGCGAGCACATCCTGCTGTCGCGCCAGGTCGGCGTGCCGTACATCGTCGTGTTCCTGAACAAGGCCGACATGGTGGACGACGCCGAGCTGCTCGAGCTGGTCGAGATGGAAGTGCGCGAGCTGCTGACCAAGTACGAGTTCCCGGGCGACGACACCCCGATCATCCACGGTTCGGCCCGTCTGGCGCTGGAAGGCGACCAGTCTGAGATCGGCGTGCCGTCGATCCTGAAGCTGGTGGACGCGCTGGACACGTTCATCCCGCAGCCGGAGCGCGCGATCGACAAGCCGTTCCTGATGCCGGTGGAAGACGTGTTCTCGATCTCGGGCCGCGGCACCGTGGTGACCGGCCGTATCGAGCGCGGCATCATCAAGGTGGGCGACGAAATCGAAATCGTCGGTATCCGTCCGACTCAGAAGACCACGGTCACGGGCGTGGAAATGTTCCGCAAGCTGCTGGACCAGGGGCAGGCGGGCGACAACGCCGGTCTGCTGCTGCGCGGCACCAAGCGCGACGACGTCGAGCGCGGCCAGGTGCTGGCCAAGCCGGGTTCGATCACCCCGCACACCGAGTTCGAAGCCGAAGTCTACGTGCTGTCGAAGGACGAGGGCGGCCGTCACACCCCGTTCTTCAAGGGTTACCGTCCGCAGTTCTACTTCCGCACCACCGACATCACCGGCGCGGTGACGCTGCCGGACGGCGTCGAGATGGTCATGCCGGGCGACAACATCAAGATGGTTGTGTCGCTGATCAACCCGGTGGCGATGGACGACGGCCTGCGCTTCGCGATCCGCGAAGGCGGCCGTACGGTCGGCGCCGGCGTGGTGGCGAAGATCATCAAGTAAGATCTCAGCGACGGTCGCAAGGCCGTCGCGAGCCGCGAACGGCGGGCCGGTAACGACGGTCCGCCTTCGCTGTTTAGAGGAAACCGAGTCTTGCGGGGCTCCCGCGGGCCAGGTCCGAAGCAATACGCCAGTAGCTCAATTGGCAGAGCAGCGGTCTCCAAAACCGCAGGTTGGGGGTTCGAGTCCCTCCTGGCGTGCCACCTAGGCAATGCGGATCCCTCCGCGCAAGCCCGGTCCTCGCGGCCGGACTTTCACCAAGAAGGCGGCTGCGCAAGCGCCCCCGCGATGGAACGGATGAACAGCAAGGTCGAACAACACGGTTCTGCGTCCGCAGGCGACTTCGTCAAGTACGCCCTGGCGGTGCTTCTGGTCGCCGGCGGCGTGTTCGCGTTCTACTGGTTCGACTGGGCGACCCCGCTGCGCGCGCTGGTCGTGGTCGCCGGCCTGATCGCCGGTATCGGCGTGTTCCTGGTCAGCGCCAAGGGCCGGCAGACGCTGGAATTCCTGTCCGAGTCGCGTTTCGAGCTGCGCAAGGTGGTCTGGCCGACCCGTCAGGAAGCCATGCGCACCACCTGGGTAGTGATGATCGCGGTCGCGATCCTCAGCCTGATCCTGGCCGGCTTCGATCTGATCATCGCCGAACTGGTCAAACTGATTTTGGGGCACTGAGGCAATGACCGAAGTACATAAGCGCTGGTACGTCGTTCACGCCTACTCCGGCTTCGAGAAGTCGGTGGCGCAGGCGCTGCGCGATCGCATCGTGCGTTTCGAGATGCAGGAGCGCTTCGGCGACGTCCTGGTTCCGACCGAGGAAGTGGTCGAGATGCGCTCCGGCCAGAAGCGCCGTTCCGAGCGCAAGTTCTTCCCGGGTTACGTCCTGGTCCAGATCGCCACCCACGACGAGGCCGGGATTCCGCGCATCGACAGTGAGAGCTGGCACCTGATCAAGGAAACCCCGAAGGTCATGGGCTTCATCGGCGGCACCGCCGACCGCCCGCTGCCGATCCAGGACCGCGAGGCGGACATGATCCTGCAGCGCGTTCAGGATGGCGTCGAGAAGCCCAAGCCCAAGGTCCTGTTCGAGCCGGGCGAGATGGTCCGCGTCATCGACGGCCCGTTCGTGGATTTCAACGGCGTGGTCGAGGAAATCAACTACGACAAGAGCCGCCTGCGCGTGGCGGTGCTGATTTTCGGCCGCTCGACCCCGGTCGAGCTCGAGTTCGGCCAGGTCGAGAAGGCCTGACCGGGGCTCCGGCGCCCTTCAGCAGGGCTCCGGAAAGCCTGCTATACTTTCCGGCTGCGCAGCCCAGGGCGCGCACCGAACCAGGAAACCGCAGCCGCCGCAAGGCGGCTGTCGGCGTCTGAAAAAACGTGAAGCCGGGACACGTGATATTCCCGGTCCGATGGGGAGCCTGAGACCCAGGCGCTTGCACCCGGAGAGAAGAAGATGGCTAAGAAAGTAGTTGGTTACATCAAGCTGCAGGTGAAGGCCGGTCAGGCCAATCCGTCGCCGCCGGTGGGCCCCGCCCTCGGTCAGCGCGGCCTGAACATCATGGAGTTCTGCAAGGCGTTCAACGCCGCGACCTCCAAGCTGGAGCCGGGTCTGCCGACCCCGGTGATCATCACCGCGTACTCCGACCGTACCTTCACCTTCATCACCAAGAGCACCCCGGCTTCGGTGCTGCTGAAGAAGGCCGCCGGCATCAGCTCGGGCTCCAAGCGCCCGAACACCGAGAAGGTCGGCAAGGTCACCCGCAAGCAGCTCGAGGACATCGCCAAGGCGAAGGAAGCCGACCTGACGGCGGCCGACCTGGACGCAGCGGTGAAGACGATTGCGGGTTCGGCCCGCAGCATGGGTCTCGTGGTGGAGGGCTAAGACATGGCGATCAGCAAGCGCGAAAAAGCAATCAAGGCCGCCGTGGTCCCGGGTAAGGCCTACGCCTTCGACGAGGCCATCAAGATCGTGAAGACCGCGACCAAGGCCAAGTTCGTCGAGTCCGTCGACGTGGCCGTCCGTCTGGGCGTGGACGCGAAGAAGTCCGACCAGCAGGTGCGCGGTTCGACCGTGCTGCCGGCCGGTACCGGCAAGTCCGTGCGCGTGGCGGTGTTCGCCCCCGCGGGCGCCAAGGCCGACGAGGCCCTGGCCGCCGGCGCCGAGGCCGTCGGTATGGACGACCTGGCCGAGAAGATGCAGGCCGGCGACCTGAACTACGACGTCGTCATCGCGACGCCGGACGCCATGCGCGTGGTCGGTAAGCTGGGCCAGGTGCTGGGCCCGCGCGGCCTGATGCCGAACCCGAAGGTCGGCACCGTCTCGCCGAACCCGGCCGAAGCGGTCAAGAACGCCAAGGGCGGCCAGGTGCGTTACCGCACCGACAAGGCCGGCATCATCCACTGCACCATCGGCAAGGCTTCGTTCGAAGACGCCTCGCTGAAGGACAACCTGCAGGCGCTGCTGCTGGACCTGATCAAGGCCAAGCCGTCGACCGCCAAGGGTCAGTACCTGCAGAAGATCTCGATCAGCTCGACCATGGGCCCCGGCGTGACCGTGGACCAGGCCTCGCTGGCGCTCAAGTAAGAAACAAACGGGAGTGGGTGCGGAGAAGTGAGGAGTGAGCGAAAAGCCAAGTTCGCTCTTACTCGTTTCTCGCTGCTCCAATCTCACTCCTAGATTTTTGAGGGCATCGCCAGGGGCAAGTCCCCGAACGAAGCCGTCAAAGACCGCAGGCGCGGTCAGCGCGTATCGACGACGGGCACGGAAGCTCGGTCTGGCAAGGAATCGCCGTCGGTACTAGCGGGTTCGCTTAATTCGGACTCTTCGGAGCCGGGCCAGCGTAGATGGTGCCGCCCTACTGAAACCTTTCAGGAAAGGCCACCACCCGGGACGCCCCAGGCGTCCCCGGCGCCATGGAAGGTGCCGCTCAGGACCGCAAGCGGCAGGAGCCGTGAGCGGAGTTCACAAGAGGAGTGTTTATGGCTCTCAATCTGTCTCAGAAGCAAGAAGTAGTCGCCGAGCTGGCAGAAGTCGCCGCGAAGGCTCACTCCTTGGTTGCTGCCGAGTACGCGGGCACGACGGTCGCTCAGATGACCGCCATGCGCAAGAAGGCTCGTGAAACCGGTGTGTACTTGCGTGTCGTCAAGAACACCCTGGCTTCCCGCGCCGTGGCTGGTACCGAATACGAGTGCGCCCAAGACGCCCTCGTCGGTCCGCTGCTGTACGCGTTCTCGACGGAAGAACCCGGCGCCGCCGGGCGTCTGATCAAGGAATTCGCCAAGGGCAACGACAAGCTGCAGGCCAAGGTGGTCGCCATGGGCGGCCAGCTGTATCCGGGCAGCCACGTCGAAGTGCTGGCCTCGTTGCCGACCCGCGAGCAGGCCCTGGCCATGCTGGCGCGCGTCCTCGCCGAACCCGCAAGCATGTTCGCCCGCGCCGTCAAGGCCGTGGCCGACAAGCAAGGCGGCGGCGAAGCCGCGCCGGCCGAAGCCGAAGCGGAAACGGCGTAATCGCCGTTCGCTCAGCGAATACCTACTGAACCGATTCGTAAGATCAATTTCCTAAAAGGTTAATCACATGTCCCTGTCCAACGAACAGATCGTCGACGCCATCGCCGAGAAGACCCTTCTCGAAGTGATGGAGCTGGTCAAGGCGATCGAAGAGAAGTTCGGCGTCTCCGCCGCCGCCCCGGTCGTCGCTGCCGCCGGCCCGGCCGTCGCCGCCGCCCCGGTCGAAGAGCAGACCGAGTTCAACGTCATCCTGAAGGCCGCCGGCGAGAAGAAGGTCGAGGTCATCAAGGCCGTCCGTGCCATCACCGGCCTGGGCCTGAAGGAAGCGAAGGACCTGGTCGAAGGCGCTCCGCAGACCGTGAAGGAAGCCGCTTCGAAGGAAGAGTCCGAGAAGATGAAGAAGGACCTCGAGGCCGCTGGCGCGACCGTCGAAGTGAAGTAAGTTGCATCGCGTCGCCGGATTCATTACTGGCGACCACCCAAGGCTGGGGACGAAAGTCCCCGGCCTTTGGCCGTTGTTGAAGTACCGGAAATAAAGTCCCGAGTTGGCAGTGTGAAGTAGCGGGAGAAGGCGTGCTGGTGCCGGCAATACCAGCGACTTCCCACTGTCAGTTCTTCGTTCCCCCTGGGTTTGCGGTCGCGGACGCGCGATCTGCCCGAGACGCCGCAACGGCGTGTCGAAAACCCACCAGAAACCGAGGCGGTAGCTCACCATGACGTACTCGTTCACCGAAAAGAAGCGCATCCGCAAGGACTTCGGCAAGCGCAAGTCGATTCTCGAAGTGCCTTTCCTGCTGGCCATCCAGGTCGACTCCTACCGCGAATTCCTGCAGGAGAACACCGAGCCGGGCAAGCGCGCCGATCGCGGCCTGCACGCGGCCCTGAAGTCGGTGTTCCCGATCTCCAGCTACAGCGGCAACGCCGCGCTCGAATACGTCGGCTACAAGCTCGGCGATCCGGCGTTCGACGAGCGCGAGTGCCGTAACCGCGGCCTCAGCTACGGCGCCCCGCTGCGCGTGACCGTGCGCCTGGTGATCTACGACCGCGAGTCCTCGACCAAGGCCATCAAGTACGTGAAGGAGCAGGAGGTCTACATGGGCGAGATTCCGCTCATGACCGACAACGGCACCTTCATCGTCAACGGCACCGAGCGCGTCATCGTCTCGCAGCTGCACCGTTCGCCGGGCGTGTTCTTCGACCACGACCGCGGCAAGACCCACAGCTCGGGCAAGCTGCTGTACAGCGCCCGCATCATTCCCTACCGCGGCTCCTGGCTGGACTTCGAGTTCGACCCGAAGGACGCGCTGTTCACCCGTATCGACCGCCGCCGCAAGCTGCCGGTCACCGTGCTGCTGCGCGCGCTGGGCTACAACAACGAAGAGATGCTCGCGCAGTTCTTCGAGATCAACACCTTCCACATCGATCCCAAGGAAGGCGTCCAGCTCGAGCTGATCCCCGAGCGCCTGCGCGGCGAGACCCTCAACTTCGACCTCGCCGACGGCGACAAGGTCATCGTCGAGGCCGGCCGCCGCATCACCGCGCGCCACGTCAAGCAGCTCGAGCAGGCCGGCGTCGCCGCCCTGGCCGTGCCGGACGAGTACCTGGTCGGCCGCATCCTGTCCAACGACGTCGTCGACGCCAAGACCGGCGAGTTGCTGGCCTCGGCCAACGACGAGATCAGCGACGACCAGCTGGCCGCGTTCCGCAAGGCCGGCATCGACACCGTCGGCACGATCTGGGTCAACGACCTCGACCGCGGCCCGTACCTGTCCAACACCCTGCGCATCGATCCGTCCAAGACCCAGCTGGAAGCCCTGGTCGAGATCTACCGCATGATGCGTCCGGGCGAGCCGCCGACCAAGGACGCCGCGCAGAACCTGTTCCACAACCTGTTCTTCACCTTCGAGCGCTACGACCTGTCGGGCGTCGGCCGGATGAAGTTCAACCGCCGCATCGGCCGCAAGGAAACCACCGGCGCCTCGGTGCTGTACGACGCCAAGTACTTCGCCGAGCGCAAGGACGAAGAGTCCGCGCGCCTGCGCAACGAACTGGGCGACAGCTCCGACATCCTGGACGTGATCCGCGTCCTGACCGAGATCCGCAACGGCCGCGGCACCGTCGACGACATCGACCACCTGGGCAACCGCCGCGTGCGTTCGGTCGGCGAAATGGCCGAGAACGTGTTCCGCGTGGGCCTGGTCCGCGTCGAGCGCGCGGTCAAGGAGCGCCTGTCGATGGCCGAGTCCGAAGGCCTGACCCCGCAGGAGCTGATCAACGCCAAGCCGGTGGCCGCCGCGATCAAGGAGTTCTTCGGCTCCTCGCAGCTGTCGCAGTTCATGGACCAGAACAACCCGCTGTCGGAAGTCACGCACAAGCGTCGCGTGTCTGCCCTCGGCCCGGGCGGTCTGACCCGCGAGCGCGCCGGCTTCGAAGTGCGCGACGTGCACCCGACCCATTACGGCCGCGTCTGCACCATCGAGACGCCGGAAGGCCCGAACATCGGCCTGATCAACTCGCTGGCCGTTTTCGCCCGCACCAACAAGTACGGCTTCCTCGAGACGCCGTACCGCAAGGTCGTGGACGGCAAGGTCACCGACGACATCGAGTTCCTGTCGGCGATCGAAGAGAACGAGTACGTCATCGCCCAGGCCAACGCGACCCAGGACGACAAGGGCGCGATGACCGACCAGTTCGTGGCCTGCCGCTACCAGGGCGAGTCGCTGCTGAAGCCGCCGAGCGAGATCCATTACATGGACGTCTCGCCGATGCAGACCGTGTCGGTCGCGGCGGCGCTGGTTCCGTTCCTCGAGCACGACGACGCCAACCGCGCGCTGATGGGCGCGAACATGCAGCGTCAGGCCGTTCCGACCCTGCGTAGCCAGAAGCCGCTGGTCGGCACCGGCATCGAGCGCGCCGTGGCGCGCGACTCGGGCGTGACCGTGAACGCCCTGCGCGGCGGCGTGATCGAGCAGATCGACGCCGGCCGCATCGTGGTCAAGGTCAACGAGGACGAGATCACCGACGTCACCGACGCCGGCGTCGACATCTACAACCTGATCAAGTACACGCGTTCGAACCAGAACACCTGTATCAACCAGACCCCTCTGGTGAAGGTGGGCAACGTGATCGCCCGCGGCGACGTGCTGGCCGACGGTCCCTCGACCGACATCGGCGAGCTCGCGCTCGGCCAGAACATGCTGGTCGCGTTCATGCCGTGGAACGGCTACAACTTCGAAGACTCGATCCTGCTCTCCGAGCGCGTGGTCGAAGAGGATCGCTACACCACGATCCACATCGAAGAGCTGACCTGCGTCGCCCGCGACACCAAGCTGGGGCCGGAGGAAATCTCGGCCGACATCCCGAACGTCTCCGAGCAGGCGCTGAACCGCCTCGACGAGTCGGGCGTGGTCTACATCGGCGCCGAAGTCCGCGCCGGCGACATCCTGGTCGGCAAGGTCACGCCGAAGGGCGAGTCGCAGCTGACCCCGGAAGAGAAGCTGCTGCGCGCGATCTTCGGCGAGAAGGCCTCCGACGTTAAGGACAGCTCGCTGCGCGTGCCCCCGGGCATGGACGGCACCGTCATCGACGTGCAGGTCTTCACCCGCGACGGCATCGAGAAGGACAAGCGCGCGCGCCAGATCGAGGAATCCGAGATCAAGCGCGTCAAGAAGGACTTCGACGACCAGTTCCGCATCCTCGAGAGCGCGATCTACGCCCGCCTGCGCACGCAGCTGGTCGGCAAGGTCGCCAACGGCGGCGCCGGCCTGAAGAAGGGCGACACCGTCACCGAGGCGTTCCTCGCGGGCCTGAAGAAGTCCGAGTGGTTCACCCTGCGCATGAAGGACGACGACGCGATCGACGCGATCGAGCGCGCCCAGAAGCAGATCGACACGCACGAGAAGGAATTCGAGCGCCGCTTCACCGACAAGCGTTCGAAGATCACCCAGGGCGACGACCTCGCGCCGGGCGTGCTGAAGATGGTCAAGGTGTTCCTGGCCGTCAAGCGCCGCATCCAGCCGGGCGACAAGATGGCCGGCCGTCACGGCAACAAGGGCGTGGTCTCGACCATCGTTCCGGTCGAGGACATGCCGTACGCCGCCGACGGTCAGACCGTCGACATCGTGCTGAACCCGCTGGGCGTGCCGTCGCGTATGAACATCGGCCAGATCCTCGAAGTGCATCTGGGCTGGGCCGCCAAGGGCCTGGGCCAGAAGATCCAGCGCATGCTGGAGGCGCAGCAGAAGATCGCCGACCTGCGCAAGTTCCTCGACGACATCTACAACCACGACCAGAAGGTGCACGGTCAGCGCGTCGACCTGAAGCAGTTCAGCGACGACGAGCTGCTGACGCTGGCGCACAACCTGACCGACGGCGTGCCGATGGCGACGCCGGTGTTCGACGGCGCGGCCGAAGTCGAGATCAAGCGCATGCTGGAGCTTGCCGACCTGCCCAGCAGCGGCCAGACCATCCTGCACGACGGCCGTACCGGCGAGGCGTTCGAACGCCCCGTCACGATCGGCTACATGCACATGCTGAAGCTGAACCACCTGGTCGACGACAAGATGCACGCGCGCTCGACCGGTCCGTACTCGCTCGTCACCCAGCAACCGCTGGGCGGCAAGGCGCAGTTCGGCGGCCAGCGTTTCGGCGAAATGGAAGTCTGGGCGCTGGAAGCCTACGGCGCGGCCTACACCCTGCAGGAAATGCTGACGGTGAAGTCCGACGACGTGCAGGGCCGCAACCAGATGTACAAGAACATCGTCGACGGCGAGTACGAGATGGTCGCCGGCATGCCGGAGTCCTTCAACGTGCTGGTGAAGGAAATCCGCTCGCTCGCGATCAACATGGAGCTGGAAGAGAACTGAGGACCGCCGGGAATCGGGAATGGGGAATAGGGAATCGCGAAAGC
This sequence comes from Lysobacter sp. CCNWLW3, assembly GCF_036697405.1. Taxonomy (NCBI): domain Bacteria; kingdom Pseudomonadati; phylum Pseudomonadota; class Gammaproteobacteria; order Lysobacterales; family Lysobacteraceae; genus Lysobacter; species Lysobacter sp. CCNWLW3. The sequence continues at coordinate 100,123 of NZ_JBAHWA010000004.1, read as the reverse complement.
CTCCCACGCCCCTCCCGAAGCCCGCTTTGACGATTCCCAATTCTCGATTCCCGATTCTCGGAGAAACCCATGAAAGACTTGCTCAATCTCTTCAACCAGCAGCGCCCCGCGCTGGACTTCGACGCGATCAAGATCGCGCTGGCTTCGCCCGACCTGATCCGTTCGTGGTCGTTCGGCGAAGTGAAGAAGCCGGAAACCATCAACTACCGTACCTTCAAGCCCGAACGCGACGGCCTGTTCTGCGCCGCGATCTTCGGACCGATCAAGGACTACGAGTGCCTGTGCGGCAAGTACAAGCGCATGAAGCACCGTGGCGTGGTCTGCGAGAAGTGCGGCACCGAGGTCACCCTGGCCAAGGTCCGTCGCGAGCGCATGGGGCACATCGACCTGGCCTCGCCGGTCGCCCACATCTGGTTCCTCAAGTCGCTGCCCTCGCGCATCGGCCTGATGCTGGACATGACCCTGCGCGACATCGAGCGCATCCTGTACTTCGAAGCCTACGTCGTCACCGAGCCGGGCCTGACCCCGCTCGAGCGCGGCAACCTGCTGACCGAAGAGCAGTTCCTGCAGGCGCGCCAGGAGCACGGCGACGACTTCGAGGCCGCGATGGGCGCCGAGGCGGTCTACGACCTGCTGCGCACGATCGACCTCCAGGCCGAGATGATCCAGCTGAAGGAAGAGATCGCCTCGACCAACAGCGAAACCAAGCTCAAGCGCCTCACCAAGCGCATCAAGCTGGTCGAAGCCTTCCTCGAGTCGGGCAACCGCCCCGAGTGGATGGTCATGACCGTGCTGCCGGTGCTGCCGCCGGACCTGCGTCCGCTGGTCCCGCTGGACGGCGGCCGCTTCGCGACCTCCGACCTGAACGACCTGTACCGCCGCGTCATCAACCGCAACAACCGCCTGCGCCGCCTGCTCGAGCTCAACGCGCCCGACATCATCGTGCGCAACGAGAAGCGCATGCTGCAGGAGTCGGTCGACGCCCTGATGGACAACGGCCGTCGCGGCCGCGCCATCACCGGCACCAACAAGCGCCCGCTCAAGTCGCTGGCCGACATGATCAAGGGTAAGCAGGGCCGGTTCCGTCAGAACCTGCTCGGCAAGCGCGTCGACTACTCGGGCCGTTCGGTCATCGTGGTCGGCCCGACCCTGCGTCTGCACGAGTGCGGTCTGCCGAAGAAGATGGCGCTGGAGCTGTTCAAGCCCTTCATCTTCGCCAAGCTGCAGCGTCGCGGCCTGGCCACCACGATCAAGGCCGCCAAGAAGCTGGTCGAGCGTGAAGAGGCCGAGGTGTGGGACATCCTCGAAGAGGTGATCCGCGAGCACCCGGTGCTGCTGAACCGCGCCCCGACCCTGCACCGTCTGGGCATCCAGGCGTTCGAGCCGGTCCTGATCGAAGGCAAGGCGATCCAGCTGCACCCGCTGGTCTGCACCGCGTTCAACGCCGACTTCGACGGCGACCAGATGGCCGTGCACGTGCCGCTGAGCCTCGAGGCCCAGCTGGAAGCGCGCGCCCTGATGATGGCGTCGAACAACATCCTGTCGCCGGCCAACGGCGAGCCGATCATCGTGCCGTCGCAGGACGTCGTGCTCGGCCTGTACTACATGACCCGCGCCCTCGAGAACAAGATGGGCGAGGGCATGGCGTTCGCCAACGTGGCCGAAGTCAAGCGCGCCTACGACAACCGCGTCGTGCAGATCCACGCCAAGGTCAAGGTCCGCATCAGCGAGATCGTGATCAACGAGGACGGCACCCGCGCGCCCAAGACCTCGATCGTCGACACCACCGTCGGTCGCGCCCTGCTGCGCGAGATCCTGCCGGACGGCCTGCCGTTCGCGCTGGCCAACACCGAGCTGACCAAGAAGAACATCTCGCGCCTGATCAACAGCTGCTACCGCATGCTGGGCCTGAAGGACACGGTCGTGTTCGCCGACAAGCTGATGTACACCGGCTTCGCCTACGCGACCCGCGCCGGCGTCTCGATCGGCATCGACGACATGATCATCCCGAAGGAAAAGGAAGGCATCGTCGCCGAGGCCGAAGGGGAAGTGCTGGAAATCCAGCAGCAGTACCAGTCGGGCCTGGTCACCGCCGGCGAGCGCTACAACAAGGTCGTCGATATCTGGTCGCGCACCAACGAGCGCGTGGCCAAGGCGATGATGGACGCGATCGGTACCGATCACATCACCAACGCCAAGGGCGAAGCCGTCGACCAGAAGTCGATGAACTCGCTGTACATCATGGCCGACTCCGGCGCCCGCGGTTCGCAGGCCCAGATCCGTCAGCTGGCGGGTATGCGCGGCCTGATGGCGCGTCCGGACGGCTCGATCATCGAGACGCCCATCAAGGCGAACTTCCGCGAAGGCCTGAACGTGCAGGAGTACTTCAACTCCACGCACGGCGCCCGTAAGGGTCTGGCCGATACCGCGCTCAAGACCGCGAACTCGGGTTACCTGACCCGTCGTCTGGTCGACGTGGCGCAGGACGTGGTGATCACCGAAACCGACTGCGGCACCGTCGAGGGTCTGATGATGACCCCGATCGTCGAAGGCGGCGACGTGGTCGAGCCGCTGCGCGACCGCGTGCTGGGCCGCGTCGTGGCCGAGGACGTGTTCCTGCCGGGCAACGACGAGGATCCGATCGTCACCCGCAACACCCTGCTCGACGAAGCCTGGGTCGCCAAGCTCGAGGACGCCAGCGTCCAGTCGATCAAGGTCCGTTCGACCATCACCTGCGAAAGCGCCTTCGGCGTGTGCGCGCACTGCTACGGTCGCGACCTCGGCCGCGGCCACCTGGTCAACCACGGCGAAGCGGTCGGCGTCGTCGCCGCGCAGTCGATCGGCGAGCCCGGCACGCAGCTGACCATGCGTACGTTCCACATCGGCGGCGCGGCTTCGCGTGCGGCGGCGATCGACAACGTCACGGTCAAGACCACCGGTTCGATCAAGTTCAACAACCTCAAGCACGTCGCGCACGCCAACGGCCACCTGGTCGCGGTGTCGCGTTCGGGCGAACTGTCGGTGCTCGACCCGCACGGCCGCGAGCGCGAGCGCTACAAGCTGCCCTACGGCGCCACCATCAGCGTCAAGGACGCCGCCGAGATCAAGGCCGGCCAGCAGGTCGCCAACTGGGATCCGCATAACCACCCGATCGTCTCGGAAGTGGCGGGCTTCATCCGCTTCGTCGACTTCGTCGACGGCGTGACCGTCATCGAGAAGACCGACGAACTGACCGGCCTGGCCTCGCGCGAGATCACCGATCCGAAGCGTCGCGGCTCGCAGGGCAAGGACCTGCGTCCGGTCGTGCGCATCGTCGACAAGAACGGCAAGGACCTGTCGATTCCGGGTACCGATCTGCCGGCGCAGTACCTGCTGCCGCCGCGTTCGATCGTCAACCTGCAGGACGGCGCCCCGGTGGGCGTGGGCGACGTGGTCGCCAAGATCCCGCAGGAAGCCTCCAAGACCCGCGACATCACCGGCGGTCTGCCGCGCGTGGCCGACCTGTTCGAGGCGCGCAAGCCCAAGGATCCGGCCGTGCTGGCCGAGCGTTCGGGCATCGTCTCGTTCGGCAAGGACACCAAGGGCAAGCAGCGCCTGATCATCAAGGACACCGACGGCAACGAGCACGAAGAGCTGATCCCGAAGTACCGCCAGATCATCGTGTTCGAAGGCGAGCACGTGGAGAAGGGCGAGACCGTGGTGGACGGCGAGCCGAGCCCGCAGGACATCCTGCGCCTGCTCGGCGTGGAGCCCCTGGCCGTGTACCTGACCAAGGAAATCCAGGACGTCTACCGCCTGCAGGGCGTGAAGATCAACGACAAGCACATCGAAGTGATCGTCCGTCAGATGCTGCGCAAGGTCGAAATCACCGACCAGGGCGACAGCAAGTTCCTGCATGGCGAGCAGATCGAGCGTCAGCGCTTCGTCGAAGAGAACGCCCGCCTGCTGGCCCGCAACGAGATTCCGGCCAAGTACGAGCCGGTGCTGCTGGGCATCACCAAGGCCTCGCTGGCGACCGAGTCGTTCATCTCGGCCGCGTCCTTCCAGGAGACCACCCGCGTCCTGACCGAGGCCGCCGTGCGCGGTACCCGCGACGGCCTGCGCGGCCTGAAGGAAAACGTGATCGTGGGCCGCCTGATCCCGGCCGGTACCGGCCTGGCGTACCACACCCAGCGCCGCAAGAACGCTTCGGGTCTGACCGACTCGGAGATGGAGGCCCTGTCCGGCCCGGTCGCGGTGGCGGTCGAGGCTCCGGCCCCGGCGGTCGTCGAGGCCGAAGTCGCGGCGCAGGACGGCGACGAGTCCAGCGCCTCCTGAGGCCTGGACCCGCGCCCCGGCCCTCTCCCGTACGCGGGGGAGGGCGGTGGCGGGCCGGCGCTGGCATGCCGGCACCAAGTAACGTATAGTTAGCAGTTCGGACTGTCCTTCGGGACGTCCCAGATCACGAAAAGAGGCGCATGGAGCGCCTCGTGTTCGGCCCAGGGCAGGGCGGGATCGCAGGTAGTAGAACGGCTGTGCCACGCGGAAACCCGCGGCGGGCGGCTGTTCCGATAGCTCGCGTTGACGGTAACGTCGAACGCGGGCTATACTTTTTCGTCTCGGTGAGCCGGTTTTTGGCTTGCCGTTCGCTTCTCAACGTAGTGGCCTCACCGCCCCTCACCAAAGAGTTCCTGATGGCAACGATCAACCAGCTCGTCCGCAAGCCGCGGCAGGCGACCACCTACAAGAGCGCCTCGCCGGCGCTCGCGAACTGCCCGCAGCGTCGCGGCGTTTGCACCCGCGTGTACACCACCACCCCGAAGAAGCCGAACTCGGCGCTGCGCAAGGTGGCCAAGGTTCGTCTGACCAACGGTTACGAGGTCATCTCGTACATCGGCGGCGAAGGCCACAACCTGCAGGAGCACAGCGTGGTGCTGATCCGCGGCGGCCGAGTCAAGGATCTGCCGGGCGTGCGCTACCACACCGTTCGCGGCTCGCTCGACGCCGCCGGTGTCGCCAAGCGTCGCCAGAGCCGTTCCAAGTACGGCGCGAAGCGTCCGAAGTCCTAAGCGCGTAGCTGCCCAGGCGCGCGCCTTCCGGCGCCGCCGCCCGCAAGCACGTCTGTCAAGAATCACGAGAATAGGTACGCACCATGTCGCGTAAAGGTTCCACCCCGCAGCGTTCGGTCCTGCCCGATCCCAAGCACGGCAGCGAGACGATCGCGCGCTTCATCAATATGGTCATGCAGAGCGGCAAGAAGTCCGTCGCCGAGAAGATCGTCTACGGCGCCATGGACGTGATCGGGGAGAAGAACCCGAACGCGCTCGAGCTGGTCGAAAAGGCCCTCGGCAACGTCTCGCCCGCGGTCGAAGTGAAGTCGCGCCGCGTCGGCGGCGCCACCTACCAGGTGCCGGTCGAAGTGCGTTCGTCGCGCCGCATGGCCCTGGCGATGCGTTGGCTGATCGAGTCGGCGCGCAAGCGCGGCGAGAACAGCATGCCGCGCAAGCTGGCCGCCGAACTGCTCGACGCCTCGGAAAACCGCGGCGGCGCGATCAAGAAGCGCGAAGAAACCCACCGTATGGCGGAAGCGAACAAGGCGTTCGCCCACTACCGCTGGTGATCCGAGCGCCCCACGGCACCTGAGTGCCTGGGCCTCAGCAGCGCGTCGTGCGCTGCCGCGGCGGCGTAAAGGCCGCCTTGCGAACCGGAGGCCGCCCACGAGGCGGCGTCCGGCCATCTGGAATTCGAAAACTTATTACGAGAGGGTCCCGTGGCTCGCACCACTCCCATCGAGCGTTACCGCAACTTCGGCATCATGGCCCACATCGACGCGGGTAAGACCACCACGTCCGAGCGCATCCTGTTCTACACCGGCGTCAGCCACAAGATCGGCGAAGTGCACGAAGGTGCCGCGACGATGGACTGGATGGAGCAGGAGCAGGAACGCGGCATCACCATCACTTCCGCCGCGACCACCGCGTTCTGGAAGGGCATGGACAAGTCGTTGCCCGAACACCGCTTCAACATCATCGACACCCCCGGACACGTCGACTTCACCATCGAAGTCGAGCGTTCGCTGCGCGTGCTCGACGGCGCGGTGTTCGTGCTGTGCGCCGTGGGCGGCGTGCAGCCGCAGTCGGAGACCGTGTGGCGCCAGGCCAACAAGTACTCCGTGCCGCGCATGGCCTTCGTCAACAAGATGGACCGCACCGGCGCCAACTTCGACAAGGTCGTCGAGCAGCTCAAGGCCCGTCTGGGCGCCTACGCCGTGCCGATGCAGGTGCCGATCGGCGCCGAAGAAGGCTTCGAGGGCGTGGTCGACCTGCTCAAGATGAAGGCGATCCATTGGGACGTCGCCTCGCAGGGCACCAAGTTCGAGTACCGCGACATCCCGGCCGACCTGCAGTCCAAGGCCGAGGAAGCGCGCGCGTTCATGGTCGAAGCCGCGGCGGAAGCCTCGGAAGAGCTGATGGACAAGTACCTCAACGAGGGCGAGCTGACCGAGGAAGAGATCATCGCCGGTCTGCGTACGCGCACCCTGCGCGTCGAGATCGTGCCGGTGTTCTGCGGCTCGGCGTTCAAGAACAAGGGCGTGCAGGCCATGCTCGACGGCGTGATCAACCTGCTGCCGTCGCCGTCCGACCGTCCGCCGGTTCCCGGCATCGACGAGGACGAGAAGGAAGACAGCCGCAAGGCCTCCGACACCGAGCCGTTCTCGGCGCTGGCGTTCAAGATCATGACCGACCCGTTCGTCGGTTCGCTGACCTTCTTCCGCGTCTACTCGGGCGTGCTGAATTCGGGCGACCAGGTGTACAACCCGGTCAAGTCGAAGAAGGAACGCGTCGGCCGCATCCTGCAGATGCACGCCAACCAGCGCGACGAAATCAAGGAAGTCCGCGCCGGCGACATCGCCGCGGCCGTGGGCCTGAAGGACGTGACCACCGGCGACACGCTGTGCGCGCAGGATCACATCATCACCCTCGAGCGCATGGTTTTCCCGGAGCCCGTCATCTCGATGGCGGTGGAGCCCAAGACCAAGTCGGACCAGGAAAAGATGGGTATCGCCCTGGGCCGTCTGGCGCAGGAAGATCCTTCGTTCCGCGTGCGCACCGACGAAGAGTCGGGCCAGACCATCATCGCCGGCATGGGCGAGCTGCACCTGGACATCCTCGTCGACCGCATGAAGCGCGAGTTCAACGTCGAAGCCAACGTCGGCAAGCCGCAGGTGGCCTACCGCGAGACGATCCGCAAGTCGGACGTCAAGTCGGACTACAAGCACGCCAAGCAGTCCGGCGGTAAGGGTCAGTACGGTCACGTCGTGATCGAGCTGTCGCCGATGAACGAGAAGGACCGCGCCAACGAGGACGTCGAGAACGATTTCCTGTTCGTCAACGACATCACCGGCGGCGTGATTCCGAAGGAATTCATCCCGGCGATCGAGAAGGGCCTGCGCGAAACCATCACCAGCGGTCCGCTGGCCGGCTTCCCGGTCGTGGGCGTCAAGGTCAAGCTGGTGTTCGGCTCGTACCACGACGTCGACTCCTCGGAAATGGCGTTCAAGCTCGCCGCGTCGATGGCGTTCAAGGAAGGTTTCCGCAAGGCCGATCCGGTCCTGCTGGAGCCGATGATGAAGGTCGAAGTCGTGACGCCGGAAGAGTACGTCGGCGACGTGATGGGCGACTTGAGCCGCCGTCGCGGCCTGTTGCAGGGCCAGGACGACACGCCGTCGGGCAAGACCATCAACGCGATGGTGCCGCTGGGCGAGATGTTCGGTTACGCGACCACCATCCGTTCGCTGACCCAGGGCCGCGCCACCTTCACGATGGAATTCGATCACTACGCCGAGGCGCCGAACAATATCGCCGAAGCCGTGATCAAGAAGGGCAGTTGATGTAAGCCGGGATTCGGGAGTGGGGTTCGGGATTCGCAATAGCGGATTCCACTCGCTCCCGGGCCTCGCATCGAAGTCCGATCACACGCAAGTGCAGGGATGCGGCGGCCTCCGATCGCCAATCCCAAATCCCGAATCACGAATCACAGAACTTGAGAGAGACATCATGGCTAAGGGTAAATTCGAGCGCACCAAGCCGCACGTGAACGTGGGCACCATCGGCCACGTGGACCACGGCAAGACCACGCTGACCGCAGCGCTGACCAAGGTGGGCGCGGAGCGTTTCGGCGGCGAGTTCAAGGCGTACGACGCGATCGACGCGGCGCCGGAAGAGAAGGCGCGCGGCATCACGATTTCGACGGCTCACGTCGAGTACGAATCGGCGAACCGCCACTACGCGCACGTGGATTGCCCGGGCCACGCCGACTACGTGAAGAACATGATCACGGGTGCGGCGCAGATGGACGGCGCGATCCTGGTGTGCTCGGCCGCCGACGGCCCGATGCCGCAGACCCGCGAGCACATCCTGCTGTCGCGCCAGGTCGGCGTGCCGTACATCGTCGTGTTCCTGAACAAGGCCGACATGGTGGACGACGCCGAGCTGCTCGAGCTGGTCGAGATGGAAGTGCGCGAGCTGCTGACCAAGTACGAGTTCCCGGGCGACGACACCCCGATCATCCACGGTTCGGCCCGTCTGGCGCTGGAAGGCGACCAGTCTGAGATCGGCGTGCCGTCGATCCTGAAGCTGGTGGACGCGCTGGACACGTTCATCCCGCAGCCGGAGCGCGCGATCGACAAGCCGTTCCTGATGCCGGTGGAAGACGTGTTCTCGATCTCGGGCCGCGGCACCGTGGTGACCGGCCGTATCGAGCGCGGCATCATCAAGGTGGGCGACGAAATCGAAATCGTCGGTATCCGTCCGACCCAGAAGACCACGGTCACGGGCGTGGAAATGTTCCGCAAGCTGCTGGACCAGGGGCAGGCGGGCGACAACGCCGGTCTGCTGCTGCGCGGCACCAAGCGCGACGACGTCGAGCGCGGCCAGGTGCTGGCCAAGCCGGGTTCGATCACCCCGCACACCGAGTTCGAAGCCGAAGTCTACGTGCTGTCGAAGGACGAGGGCGGCCGTCACACCCCGTTCTTCAAGGGTTACCGTCCGCAGTTCTACTTCCGCACCACCGACATCACCGGCGCGGTGACGCTGCCGGACGGCGTCGAGATGGTCATGCCGGGCGACAACATCAAGATGGTCGTGTCGCTGATCAACCCGGTGGCGATGGACGACGGCCTGCGCTTCGCGATCCGCGAAGGCGGCCGTACGGTCGGCGCCGGCGTGGTGGCGAAGATCATCAAGTGATCCTTTGACCCGGGCGCCACTGGCGCCCGGCTTTGTCAAAGGGTCATCCCCGAGTGCTCTAGTCGGGGATCCAGGCCGCCAGCGTCGCCCGGTTACCCTGCGAACCAGGGCAATCCGAACAGCGACGGCAGGCGGTCCGGCACGCTCCGGCGGGGATCCAGTCTCACTGAGCCAAGCAACACAGGACATCGGGTTCGCCCCCGGGTTCCAGGTCCCCCGGCCCGCCGCCCTCCGGCGCGCGATCCGGGCCTCCGACCGATGCCAGGGCAGGACGCTTGCGTCCTCCCAGGCAATACGGTTAGAATGCGCGACCACCGTGCCAGTCCTGTAAATCCAGGGCGGCACGACCAGCGAAATGAGGAGCAGGACGCACCTCGTATTCGCCAGACAGGGATATGTCGCACGGCAGCGCTCCGTACGTTCCGGGCCCCGAACCTAACGGTTCACGGCTTCCAAGGAACGCTACACGGGGCCCTTCGTGCGTTCTGCTCAGTCTGGGCGGGCCGGGAAACCGGTCTGCCTTAGTTTTTTTCCAGGCAAGGAAGCTCCGGGGCGAGGGTGCTGCTCTGGAGTGTTTGCGTTTTCGTGGGGTTCGGCACACCCAGAAGCCGGCCCGTCGCTCTTTCAACCAAGGAATTCCGTCATGGCGGACCAAAAGATCCGGATTCGGCTGAAGGCGTACGATCATCGTCTGATCGACCGCTCGGCCAGCGAGATCGTCGAGACGGCCAAGCGGACCGGCGCGCAAGTGCGCGGCCCGATCCCGCTGCCGACCAAGATCGAGCGTTACACCGTTCTGGTTTCCCCGCACGTCGATAAGGACGCGCGCGACCAGTACGAGACCCGCACGCACAAGCGCGTGCTCGACATCGTCGACCCCAACGACAAGACCGTGGACGCGCTGATGAAGCTCGAACTCGCGGCTGGCGTCGACGTGCAGATCAAGCTGACCTGAGGCAAGCCACCATGACCGCGAAGAAATATTCGTTGGGCATCGTCGGCCGCAAGGCCGGCATGAGCCGCGTCTTCCTCGCCGACGGTAAGTCGGTGCCGGTGACGCTGATCGAAGCCACTCCGAACCGTATCACCCAGATCAAGACCACCGACACCGACGGCTACAGCGCCGTGCAGGTGACGGTCGGCGTGCGCCGCGCCGCGCTCGTCAATAAGCCGGAAGCCGGTCACCTCGCCAAGGCGAAGGTCGAAGCCGGTCGCGGCCTGTGGGAGCTGCGCGTGGAAGCCGACCAGATCGGCGCTTTCGAAGTGGGCGGCGAGATCAAGGCCGACATCTTCTCCGAAGGCCAGATCGTCGACGTCCAGGGCATCACCAAGGGCAAGGGCTTCCAGGGCACGATCAAGCGCTGGAATTTCCGCATGGGCGACGCGACGCACGGTAACTCGCTGTCGCACCGCTCGCCGGGTTCGATCGGCCAGCGCCAGACGCCGGGCCGCGTTTTCCCGGGCAAGAAGATGTCCGGTCACATGGGCGCCGTCCAGCAGAGCACGCAGGGCCTGGAAGTGGTCAAGGTCGACGCCGAGCGCGGCCTGATCGCCATCAAGGGCGCCGTGCCGGGCGCGCCGGGCGGCGACGTGATCGTCCGTCCGACGAGCAAGGGAGCATAACGATGGAACTTGCCATCAACGGTAGCGACAAGAAGCTGTCGGTTTCCGACGCCATCTTCGATCGCGAATTCAGCGAAGACCTGGTCCACCAGGTCGTTGTGGCCTACCGCAACGCGGGCCGCGCCGGCACCAAGGCGCAGAAGACGCGTTCGGAAGTCAACGGCACCACCAAGAAGTCGAAGAAGCAGAAGGGCGGCGGTGCGCGTCACGGCGCGCTGACGGCTCCGATCTTCGTCGGCGGCGGCGTGACCTTCGCGGCCAAGCCGCGCAGCTTCGCGCAGAAGGTCAACCGCAAGATGTACCGCGCAGCGATGGCTGCGATCCTGTCGGAATTGAACCGCCAGGGCCGCATCACCGTCGTCGAGTCGCTGGACATCGACTCGCCGAAGACCTCGGGCATGGTCGCCAAGCTGAAGTCGCTCGAAATGGGCCGTCGTCCGCTGCTCGTCACCGAGGAAGCCTCCGAGAACCTGTACCTCTCGGCGCGCAACCTGCCTTACGTGGAAGTCCGCGACGTGCAGGGACTCGATCCGGTCGCCCTCGTCGGCGCCGATTCGATCGTGTTCACGACCGATGCGGTCAAGAAGATCGAGGAGTGGCTGGCATGAACGACGCCAAGCTCTACAGCATCATCCGTGCGCCGCGCGTGTCCGAAAAGACCGCGCGTCTGCAGGAAGTTTCCAACCAATACGTCTTCGAAGTCGCGACGGACGCTACCAAGGCCGACATCAAGGTCGCCGTGGAAAAGCTGTTCGACGTTAAGGTCGAGGCGGTGAATGTGGTCAACGTGAAGGGCAAGAACAAGGCCTTCAAGTTCCGCATGGGCCGTCGCGGCGACTGGCGCAAGGCGTACGTGAAGCTGGCCGCTGGCCAGTCGATCGACGTGATTGCCAAGCCCTGAGGAAAGACCCATGGCATTGATGACTTTCAAGCCCACTTCCCCCGGCCGCCGTAGCGCGGTCCGCGTGGTGACGCCGGGCCTGCATAAGGGCGCGCCGCACGCGGCGTTGGTCGAGAAGCAGAGCAAGAGCGGCGGCCGTAACCACCACGGTCGCATCACCACCCGTCATATCGGCGGTGGCCACAAGCAGCATTACCGCATCATCGACTTCAAGCGCGACAAGGTCGGCATCCCCGCCCGCGTCGAGCGGATCGAGTACGATCCGAACCGCACCGCGCACATCGCGCTGCTGTGCTACGTCGATGGCGAGCGTCGTTACATCATCGCCCCCAAGGGCCTGAAGGACGGCGACCAGGTGATCGCGGGCCGCGACGCCCCGATCCGCGTCGGCAACACGCTGCCGCTGAGCAACATCCCGGTCGGCACCACCGTGTGCTGCGTCGAGATGAAGCCGGGCAAGGGCGCCCAGCTGGCCCGTGCGGCCGGCGCCAGCGCCTACCTGGTGGCTCGCGAGCAGGGCTACGCCACGCTGCGTCTTCGCTCCGGCGAAATGCGCAAGGTGCCGGCCGAATGCGGCGCCACGATCGGCGAAGTCGGCAACGACGAACACAGCCTCGAGAAGCTCGGCAAGGCCGGCGCCAAGCGCTGGCGCGGTATCAAGCCGACCGTCCGCGGTGCGGCCATGAACCCGGTCGACCATCCGCACGGCGGTGGTGAGGCCAAGGCTGGCCAGGGCAACCCGCATCCGGTCACGCCGTGGGGCGTGCCGACCAAGGGTTACAAGACGCGTAAGAACAAGCGTACGCAGCAGTTCATCGTTCGCGATCGCAGGAGCTAATCGGCCATGGCACGTTCACTCAAAAAGGGTCCGTTCGTCGACCACCATCTGATGAAGAAGGTGGAAGTCGCGGGCAACAACAAGAAGCCGATCAAGACCTGGTCGCGTCGCTCGATGGTGCTTCCGGAGATGGTGGGTTTCACCATCGCCGTGCACAACGGCAAGAACCACATCCCGGTGTTGGTCAACGAAAACATGGTTGGCCACAAGCTTGGCGAATTCGCCCTGACCCGTACGTTCAAGGGTCACGGCGGCGACAAGAAGTCGGGTAAGTAAGGAGATGACCATGGAAGCGAAAGCCATCCTGCGCACCGCGCGCATCTCCCCGCAGAAGGCCCGCCTGGTCGCCGACCAGGTGCGCGGTCTGTCCGCCGAACGCGCCGTCAACCTGCTGAAGTTCTCGGACAAGAAGGCAGCTGCACTGATCCGCAAGGTCGTGGAGTCCGCCATCGCCAACGCCGAGAACAACCAGGGCGCCGACGTCGACGAGCTCAAGGTCAAGACCATCATGGTGGACGAGGGTCCCGCACTTAAGCGCTTCATGGCGCGTGCGAAGGGCCGCGGCACCCGCATCCTCAAGCGCACCAGCCACATCACTGTGGTTGTGGGCGCGGGCAAGTAAGGCGGAGTCAGACAATGGGTCATAAAGTTCATCCGACCGGTATCCGCCTTGGTATCTCCAAGGACTGGAACTCCAAGTGGTTCGCCGGCAAGAAGCAGTACGCCGAGTACCTGGCCGCCGACCTCAAGGTCCGCGAGATGCTTCGCAAGAAGCTCGCGCAGGCCGGTATCTCGAAGATCTTCATCGAGCGCCCGGCCAACAACGCTCGCGTCACGATCCACACCGCCCGTCCGGGCGTGGTGATCGGCAAGCGCGGCGAGGACATCGAGAAGCTGCGTAAGGAAGTCAGCGCGCTGATGGGCGTTCCGGCGCACATCAACGTGACCGAGGTCCGCAAGCCGGAACTCGACGCGCAGTTGGTCGCCGAGTCGATCGCTCAGCAGCTCGAGCGCCGCATCATGTTCCGCCGCGCGATGAAGCGCGCCGTCGGCAACGCGATGCGCCTCGGCGCCCTGGGCATCAAGGTCAACGTCGCCGGCCGTCTCAACGGCGCCGAGATCGCGCGTTCGGAGTGGTACCGCGAAGGCCGCGTGCCTCTGCACACCCTGCGCGCCGACATCGACTACGGCTTCGCTGAAGCCAAGACGACGTACGGCATCATCGGCATCAAAGTCTGGGTCTACCGCGGCGAAATCTTCGATTTCTCGCAGGTCGGCCAGGAAAAGCAGGACGATTCGCCGCGCAGCGATCGTGGTGACCGCGGCGACCGCGGCGACCGTAACGACCGCCCGGGCCGTCCTGCCCGCGAACAGAGGTAATCCGCCATGTTGCAACCCAAGCGAACCAAGTACCGCAAGGTACACAAGGGCCGCAATGAGGGCCTGAGCTGGAACGGCAATGCCGTCAGCTTCGGCGAATACGGCCTCAAGGCGACCGCACACGGCCAGCTCACCGCGCGTCAGATCGAGGCGGCTCGCCGTTCGATCAGCCGTTACGTGAAGCGCGGCGGCAAGATGTGGATCCGCGTGTTCCCGGACAAGCCGATCACCAAGAAGCCGATCGAAGTCCGAATGGGCTCCGGTAAGGGCAACGTCGAGTACTGGGTCGCCCAGATCCAGCCCGGTCGCATGATTTACGAGATCGAAGGTGTCGCCGAGGACGTCGCGCGTGAAGCGTTCCGTCTGGCGGCCGCCAAGCTCTCGGTGACCACCACTTTCGTTACCCGGACGGTGCGCTAATGGAACTCAAGCAACTGCGCGAGAAGTCGGCAGACGAGCTCAAGGCTCACCTGGTCGATCTGCACAAGGAGAGCTTCGCCCTCCGCATGCAGAAGGCCACCGGTCAGCTCGCCAAGACCCATGAGGCCCGCCGTGTTCGCCGCGAAATCGCTCGCGTGAACATGCTGCTGGGTCAGAAGAAGTAAGGACCCACGCCATGACCGACAACAACACAGAGAAGGCGCTGCGCACGGTTGAAGGCCGGGTCGTCAGCAACAAGATGGACAAGACCGTCACCGTGCTCGTCGAGCGTCAAGTCAAGCACGCGCTGTACGGCAAGTACATCCGCCGCTCGACCAAGCTCCACGCCCACGACGCCGAGAACGCCTGCAAAGAAGGCGATATCGTGCGAGTGAAGGAAATTGCGCCGATGTCGAAGACCAAGAACTGGAGCGTGGTTGAGATCGTCAGCCGCGTGGCCGAATAAGAGGAGGCTGAACCATGATCCAGATGCAAAGCTACCTCGCAGTGGCCGATAACTCCGGTGCGAAAGAAGTGATGTGCATCAAGGTGCTCGGCGGCTCCAAGCGCCGTTACGCGCACATTGGCGACATCATCAAGGTCACCGTCAAGGACGCGATCCCGCGCGGCAAGGTCAAGAAGGGCGACGTCTACGACGCCGTCGTGGTCCGCACCCGCAAGGGCGTTCGCCGCCCGGACGGTTCGCTGATCCGCTTCGATGGCAACGCTGCGGTGTTGCTCAACAACAAGCATGAGCCGATCGGCACCCGTATCTTCGGGCCCGTGACTCGCGAGCTGCGCTCGGAGAAGTTCATGAAGATCGTCTCGCTCGCGCCTGAAGTGCTCTGAGCGGAGGAACTAGACCATGAACCGTATCAAGAAGGGCGATCAGGTGATCGTCACCGCCGGCAAGGACAAGGGCAAGAAGGGCGACGTCGTGCGCGTTCTCGGCGACAAGGTCGTCGTGGCGAACATCAACATCGTCAAGCGCCACACCAAGCCGAATCCGCAGGCCAACCAGCCGGGCGGCGTGATCGAGCGCGAAGCGCCGATTCACATTTCCAACGTCATGCTGTTCAACCCGGCCACCGGCAAGGGCGAACGCATCGGTTTCAAGGTGCTGGAGGATGGACGCAAATTGCGTGTGTTCCGCTCCAGCGGTGAGGCGGTTGACGCCTGAGGAATGCTGAGATGACCACCCGGCTCGAAGAGTTTTACAAGAAAGAAGTGGTTCCTGCCCTGACCGAGAAGTTCGGTTACAAGAACCCGATGGAAGTGCCGCGCCTGAGCAAGATCACGCTGAACATGGGCGTGGGCGAGGCTGCGACCAACAAGAAGATCCTGGAAAATGCCGTCGCCGACATGGCCAAGATCTCCGGTCAGAAGCCGATCGTGACGAAGACCCGCGTGTCGGTGGCTTCGTTCAAGATCCGCGACGGCTGGCCGATCGGCGCCAAGGTCACCCTGCGCCGCGCCAAGATGTACGAGTTCATGGACCGCCTGATCAACATCTCGCTGCCGCGCGTGCGCGACTTCCGCGGTGTCTCGGGTCGTTCGTTCGACGGCCGTGGCAACTACAACATGGGCGTCAAGGAACAGATCATCTTCCCGGAAATCGATTTCGACCAGGTCGACGCGCTGCGCGGCATGGACATCGCGATCACCACGACCGCGAAGACCGATGCCGAGGCCAAGGCCCTGCTCGAAGCCTTCCGCTTCCCGTTCCGCAACTGAGTCTAGGATTGAACTATGGCTAAGACCTCCATGATCAACCGCGACATCAAGCGGACCAAGCTGGTGAAGAAGTTCGCCGGCAAGCGTGATGCGCTCAAGAAGATCATCTCCAGCGACAGCTCGTCCTACGAGGAAAAGCTGGAAGCCGCCGTGAAGCTGCAGAAGCTGCCGCGCGACTCCTCGCCGAGCCGCCAGCGCAACCGCTGCGCCCTGACCGGCCGTTCGCGCGGCGTCTACAGCAAGTTCGGCCTGGGCCGCAACAAGCTGCGCGAAGCCACCATGCGCGGCGACGTGCCTGGTCTTCGCAAGGCAAGCTGGTAAGATAGTCGGCTGTCCCAGCTGTACCGCCGCGGCCCTCGGGTCGCGGCGGCGCTGTTGAAAGCGTTGTAACCCGTTGTATCTATTACTGAAATTCGCAATCCCGCGGATATCGGTGCTACTCATAGGTGATATTCAATGAGCATGACTGATCCCATCGCCGACATGCTGGTCCGCATCAAGAATGCGGCGGCTGTTCGGAAGCAGACGGTGAAGATGCCGTCGTCCAAGGTGAAGGTGGCCATCGCCGCCGTCCTGAAGGACGAGGGCTACATCCTGGACTCGCGCGTGACCCAAACCACGCCGGGCAAGGCCGAACTCGAAATCTCGCTGAAGTACTACGAAGGCAAGCCGGTGATCGAGCGCCTCCAGCGCTACTCCCGCTCGGGCCTGCGTCAGTACCGCGGCAAGGAAGCGCTGCCCAAGGTCCTCGGCGGCCTGGGTATCGCCATCATCTCCACCTCGAAGGGCATCATGACCGATGCGCAGGCGCGCCAGCAGGGCGTCGGCGGTGAAGTCCTGTGCTTCGTGGCCTAAGGGAGGAATCGTAATGTCCCGAGTTGCCAAGAAGCCGATCGCCCTGCCGAAGGGCGTCGAACTGAACGTGCAGGCCGACAACGTCAGCGCCAAGGGCCCGAAGGGCACCCTGTCGATCGCGAAGCCGGCGGCCATCAACCTGCAGATCGAAAACGGCGAAGCCGTGTTCACCACCGAAGACGCCGCGCTGATCCCGCTGACGGGTACCCTGCGCGCGATCCTCGCGAACATGGTCAAGGGCGTCTCCGAAGGCTTCGAGCGCAAGCTCGAGCTGGTCGGCGTCGGCTACCGCGCCTCGATGCAGGGCCAGGACCTGAACCTCTCGCTGGGTTTCTCGCACCCGGTGCTGTTCAAGGCTCCGGAAGGCATCACCATCGCCACCCCGACCCAGACCGAGATCGTGGTCCAGGGCGCGGACAAGCAGCGCGTCGGTGAAGTCGCCGCCAAGATTCGTGGTTTCCGTCCGCCGGAGCCCTACAAGGGCAAGGGCGTGAAGTACGCCGGCGAAGTCATCATCCGCAAGGAAGCCAAGAAGGCCTAAGGAACGCATCGCCCCGCGCGGGCCGTGCCGACCCCCCTTCAGCTTTCGGAGATCAGAACATGAACAAGAACATTTCCCGCCTGCGCCGCGCCAAGTCCACCCGCGCGCACATCCGCGAACTCGGCGTGCCGCGCCTGTCGGTGCTGCGCACCGGCCAGCACCTGTACGCCCAGGTCTTCACCGCCGACGGTTCCAAGGTCCTGGCTGCCGCCTCGACCGTGCAGGCCGACGTCAAGGAAGGCCTGAAGAACGGCAAGAACGCCGAGGCCGCCGTCAAGGTCGGCCACGCGATCGCCGCCAAGGCCAAGGCCGCCGGCATCGAGAAGGTCGCGTTCGACCGTTCGGGTTACCGCTACCACGGTCGCATCAAGGCCCTGGCCGATGCGGCTCGCGAAGGCGGCCTGAAGTTCTAAGCCTTGAAGGCGAGGGGATCCGTCCCCACGCCTGAACGGACAACTGCCGGCGCGGTCTGCGCCGGGCGTCAGGACGGGTTCCCGTCCTGGTCGCGGCACCCGATGCATATCACAACCATAAGCGGCGACGCCGCAAATCCCATAAACCAACGAGATATCGAAATGGCTGAAGAACAGCGTGCACCGCGGGGTCGTGATCGCGACCGTAACCGCGAAGAGATCGACGACGGCATGATCGAGAAGCTGATCGCGGTCAACCGCGTCAGCAAGACCGTCAAGGGCGGTCGCCAGTTCACCTTCACCGCGCTGACGGTGGTGGGCGACGGCAACGGCAAGGTCGGCTTCGGCTACGGCAAGGCGCGCGAAGTGCCGGTCGCGATCCAGAAGTCGATGGAATACGCCCGCAAGGCGATGAACAACGTCGATCTGAACAACGGCACCCTGTGGCACGCCGTGAAGTCGGGCCACGGCGCGGCGCATGTGTTCATGCAGCCGGCGTCGGAAGGTACCGGCGTGATCGCCGGCGGCGCGATGCGCGCCGTGCTCGAAGCGGTCGGCGTCAAGAACGTGCTGGCCAAGGCCACCGGTTCGCGTAACCCGATCAACCTGGTTCGCGCCACGCTGAAGGGCCTGACCGGCATGCATTCGCCGGCCAAGATCGCGGCCAAGCGCGGCAAGAAGGTGGAGGATCTCAACCATGGCTAAGGCTGCTAACAAGCCGGTCGAAGGCGGCACCGTCACGGTGCGCCTCGTCAAGGGTCTGCGTGGCTGCCAGTCGCGTCACCGTCTGTCGGTGAAGGCGCTGGGCCTGAACAAGCTCAACGACGTGCGGACGCTGAAGGACAGCCCGCAGGTTCGTGGCCTGATCAACACGGTCCACTACCTGGTTCAGGTCGAGGGCTAAGGAGAACATCATGCGTCTCAATACACTCAAGCCGGCTGACGGCGCCCGCGAAGACCGCAAGCGCGTCGGTCGCGGTATCGGTTCCGGCCTCGGCAAGACCGCCGGTCGCGGCCACAAGGGTTCGTTCGCTCGTTCGGGCAAAGGCAAGATCAAGGCCGGCTTCGAAGGCGGTCAGACCCCGATGCAGCGTCGCCTGCCGAAGATCGGCTTCCGCTCCAAGACCGCCAAGGACACCGCCGAAGTGTTGTCCTACCAGCTGGACAAGCTGGAAGCCGGCGAGGTCGATTTCGCCAAGCTGCTGGCGGCCAAGCTGGTGCCGACCACGGCCAAGCAGGCGAAGATCGTCAAGAAGGGCGAGCTGAACAAGGCGTTCGTGCTCAAGGGCGTGCTGGCCACGGCCGGCGCGAAGGCCGCTATCGAAGCGGCCGGCGGCAAGGTCGAGGAGTAAGCGATACATGGCGCGGAGCAGCAACGCGATGGCCGGTCTCGGCGGCGGTCTCGGTAAGTTCACCGAGCTCCGCCAACGTCTGCTGTTCGTAGTCGGCGCATTGATCGTCTACCGCATCGGTTGCTACATCCCGGTGCCGGGCGTCAATCCCGAGGCGATGCTCCAGCTGATGGAATCGCAGAAGGGCACGATCGTGGACATGCTCAACATGTTCTCGGGCGGCGCCCTTCACCGCTTCAGCCTGTTCGCGCTGAACGTGATGCCGTACATCTCGGCGTCGATCATCGTGCAGCTGCTGGTGCAGATCGTGCCCAGCCTGAAGGCCATCCAGAAGGAAGGCGAGTCGGGCCGGCGCAAGATCAACCAGTGGTCGCGCATGGGCGCGATCCCCCTGGCCGTGTTCCAGGCCTGGGGTATCGCGACGGCCCTGCAGGCCGGCGGCGCGAGCCAGGGCATCCCGGTGGTCTACAACCCGGGCCCGGGCTTCATCCTGACCGCGGTACTGGCGTTGACCGCCGGCACCATGTTCCTGATGTGGATCGGCGAGCAGGTGACCGAGCGCGGCATCGGCAACGGCGTGTCCCTGATCATCTTCGCCGGCATCGTCGCGGGCTTGCCCGCCGCGGTGATCACCATGTTCACCCAGATCAACGACGGCACCATGAACCCCATGATCGCGATCGCGGTGGTGGCCATCGTGGTGGTGTTCACCTATCTGGTGGTGTTCGTCGAACGCGGCCAGCGCCGGATCACGGTCAATTACGCCCGCCGTCAGGGCGGCCGTAACGCCTACATGAACCAGTCGTCGTTCCTGCCGCTGAAGCTCAACATGTCCGGCGTGATCCCGGCCATCTTCGCTTCCAGCATCGTGATGTTCCCGGCGACGGCGGCCACCTGGTTCAGCCAGAGCAGCTCGGCGACGTGGCTGCAGCGGGTCAGCCAGTGGCTGAACCCGGGCGAGCCGCTGCACATGATCCTGTACGCGGCCCTGATCATCGGTTTCGCCTTCTTCTACACGGCGCTGGTGTTCAATTCGCAGGAAACGGCCGACAATCTGAAGAAGTCGGGCGCGCTGATTCCGGGCATCCGCCCGGGCAAGGCGACGGCCGACTATGTCGACGGCGTGCTGACCCGCCTCACGGCGGCCGGCGCGGCTTATCTGGTGATCGTCTGTCTCCTCCCGGAGATCATGCGCACCCAACTGGGCACCTCGTTCTACTTCGGCGGCACCTCGTTGCTGATCGTGGTGGTGGTGGTGATGGATTTCATCGCTCAAATCCAGGCTCATCTGATGTCCCATCAGTACGAGAGCCTGTTGAAGAAGGCGAACTTGAAGGGCGGCTCGCGCGGCGGTCTCGCGCGCGGGTGAGTCAGGGCCATTCCGCGCGCCAGAGTAGCGCGCGGGGCGAGCAGGGCGGGATCGCCCTGTTCAGCCAGTCCTGATTCGTCGCCGGAGCATGGGCACACTCCCCATGCCGTGGTTCCGTGGCACCCCTGGGTGCCGCGGGGCTTCCTATTAACCCGAGACCTTGTTAAAATTTCCAGTTCACTCCGCCGGGATTAATCCGTCTCGGCCGCCAAACTCAGTTGGAGATCGCGTTATGGCGCGTATTGCGGGCGTCAATCTGCCTGCCCAGAAGCATGTCTGGGTCGGTTTGCAAAGCATTTTCGGCATCGGCCGTACCCGTTCGAAGAAGGTCTGCGATGCCGCAGGCGTGAATTCTTCGACCAAGATCCGTGACCTGTCCGAGCCGGAAGTCGAGCGCCTGCGCGCCGAAGTCGGCAAGTACGTGGTCGAAGGCGACCTGCGTCGCGAGGTCGGTATCGCTATCAAGCGTCTGATGGACCTGGGCTGCTACCGCGGCCTGCGTCACCGCCGCGGCCTGCCGCTGCGCGGTCAGCGCACGCGTACCAATGCACGTACCCGTAAGGGTCCGCGCAAGGCCATCAGGAAGTAAGGGGTAGACCATGGCTAAGCCGGCAGCTGCAAAAACCAAGAAGAAGATCAAGCGCGTCGTCACCGACGGCATCGCCCACGTCCACGCTTCTTTCAACAACACGATCATCACGATCACCGACCGCCAGGGCAATGCGCTCTCGTGGGCGACTTCGGGCGGCGCGGGTTTCCGCGGTTCGCGTAAGTCGACCCCGTTCGCCGCTCAGGTCGCCGCCGAAAAGGCCGGCCGTGCTGCGCTCGACTACGGCGTGAAGTCGCTGGAAGTGCGCATCAAGGGTCCGGGTCCGGGCCGTGAGTCCGCCGTTCGTTCTTTGAACAACGTCGGTTACAAGATCATGAACATCATCGACGTGACGCCTATCCCGCACAACGGGTGCCGTCCGCCGAAGAAGCGTCGCGTCTGAGGAGCTGAAGAAAAATGGCTCGTTATATCGGTCCCACCTGTAAGCTCGCTCGTCGCGAAGGCGCCGACCTCGGCTTGAAGTCGTCCGCTCGTGCACTCGATTCGAAGTGCAAGCTCGAGCAGAAGCCCGGCCAACACGGCCCCACCGCCCGCAAGGGCAAGCTGTCCGACTACGCCACCCAGCTTCGCGAGAAGCAGAAGGTCAAGCGTATCTACGGCCTGCTGGAACGTCAGTTCCGCAACTACTACAAGAAGGCCTCGACCAAGAAGGGCAACACCGGCGAGAACCTGCTGCAGCTCCTGGAGACGCGTCTCGACAACGTGATCTACCGCATGGGCTTCGCGGTTACCCGTCCGGCCGCCCGTCAGCTGGTCTCGCACCGCGGCGTCACGGTCAACGGCAAGTCCGTCAACCTGCCGTCCTACCAGGTCAAGGCCGGCGACGCGATCGCGTTGTCCGAGCGGGCCCAGAAGCAGCTGCGCGTGCAGGAATCCCTGACCGTCGCTTCGCAGATGGACCTCTCGCCGTCCTGGGTCGAGGTCGACAGCAAGAAGTTCAGCGGCGTGTTCAAGGCCGTGCCGGATCGTGCCGATCTGCCGGCCGATATCAACGAAGCGCTGATCGTCGAGCTGTACTCGAAGTAATTATCTTTTGAAGCCCCGGTTCGCCGGGGCCTCGCAGGAGACACCGAAACATGACGGTTACCGCCAACCAGGTACTGCGTCCGCGCGGTCCCCAGATCGAACGCCTTGCCGGCAATCGCGCCAAGGTCGTGATCGAGCCGCTGGAACGCGGCTACGGCCACACCCTCGGCAATGCGCTGCGCCGTGTGCTGCTGTCTTCGATCCCGGGTTTCGCCATCACCGAAGTCGAAATCGATGGCGTGCTCCACGAGTACACCACCGTTGAGGGTCTCGAAGAGGACGTGCTGGAAGTCCTGTTGAACCTCAAGGACGTCGCCATCCGCATGCACACCGGCGACGCTTCCACGCTGTCGCTGGCCAAGCAGGGTCCTGGCATCGTCACCGCCGGCGACATCAAGACCGACCACAACGTCGAGATCCTGAACACCGAGCACGTGATCTGCCACCTTACCAAGGACACGGCGATCAACATGCGTCTGAAGATCGAGCGCGGTTTCGGCTACCAGCCGGCCGCCGCGCGCCGTCGTCCGGACGAAGAGACCCGCACCATCGGCCGCCTGATGCTGGATGCCAGCTTCTCGCCGGTCCGTCGCGTCGCCTATGCCGTCGAAGCCGCGCGCGTCGAACAGCGTACCGACCTCGACAAGCTGGTGCTGGACATCGAGACCAACGGCACGATCGACGCCGAGGAAGCCGTGCGCACCGCCGCCGACATCCTCACCGACCAGCTGTCGGTGTTCGGCGACTTCACCCACCGCGACCGCGGTGCGGCGAAGCCGGCCACCAGCGGCATCGACCCGATCCTGCTGCGTCCGATCGACGATCTCGAGCTCACCGTTCGTTCGGCCAACTGCCTCAAGGCCGAGAGCATCTACTACGTCGGCGATCTGATCCAGAAGACCGAAGTCGAGCTGCTCAAGACCCCGAACCTGGGCAAGAAGTCGCTTACCGAGATCAAGGAAGTGCTGGCTCAGCGCGGCCTGTCCCTCGGCATGAAGCTGGAAAACTGGCCGCCGGCGGGCATCGCCCAGCACGGGATGATGGGTTGATCCATCAGGCCTGAGTAACGACGGACCCCGTGCATTCGTGCGCGGGGTTCGTAGTAAGACCGCAACACCGCAACACAGACGTCGACGGGCCTCAAGGCTCGCGACGATGCCCGATCAGGACGACCGGGCTAGGGCCATCCGCAGTCCATGCAACAACGCCATGAAGGCGACAGCGAACCTCAATAGCGACAGCATTCATCAGGAATCACGACCATGCGCCACCAGAAGTCCGGACGTAAGTTCAGCCGCACCAGTGCCCATCGCGATGCGATGTTCACCAACATGGCTGCGTCCCTCATCAAGCACGGCCTCATCCGCACCACCCTGCCCAAGGCCAAGGAGCTGCGCCGCGTCGCGGAGCCGCTGATCACCTTGGCGAAGATCGATGGCGTCGCCAACCGTCGCCTTGCCTTCTCGCGCCTGCGCGACAAGGAAGCCGTGGGCACGCTGTTCACGACCCTGGGCCCGCGCTACCAGTCGCGTCCGGGCGGTTATCTGCGCATCCTCAAGTGCGGTTTCCGCGCTGGCGACAATGCGCCGATGGCCTACGTCGAGCTGGTCGATCGCCCCGAAGCCGCCGAGTAATCGACGGCGCGGAGATCGATCCGCAGCGGTACTCCGCAACGCCGCGCCAGCGGCGATGCGCGTAAGAGCCCCGGCCCAGGCCGGGGCTTTTGCGTTCTGGCGACGGTTACGACGGCAACGGTTTCGCAGGCAACCACCGGCAACTTTTGCCGCCTGTCGGAGTCTTCTGACGTCATAACCGAACCGGCGCCGCTGCCCGCTAGGCACGGCGCTGCCCACGACGTAAGGTGACCACCATGACTGCCAGCCCGCTGACCGCCTCGTTCCGAATCCAGTACCTGTTGGGCTTCCTCGCCTGCGCGGGCCTGCTGGGCTATGCGTTCTACCTGCAACTGCACGACGGCCTGGAGCCGTGCCCGCTGTGCATCTTCCAGCGCGTGGCCTTCTTCGTCCTCGGCCTGGTGTTCCTGGCGGGCGCGCTCCACGGCCCCAAGGGCGCGCGCGGCCGCAAGGCTTACGGCGCGTTCGCGCTGCTGGCCGCGCTGGGCGGCATCCTGGTCGCCGGCAACCACGTGCGCCTGCAGCACCTGCCGCCGGACCAGGTTCCGGCCTGCGGCCCCGGCCTGGACTACATGCTCGAAGCCATGCCGATCGCCGGCGTGATCCGCAAGGTCATGACCGGCTCCGGCGAATGCGCCGCGGTCGACTGGACCTTCCTGGGCCTGGCGATGCCGGCCTGGAGCCTGATCTGCTTCCTGGTGTTGGCCGCCTGGGCGGCCTACGCCGCCTTCCGCAAGCGCGCCACCGTTTGACCGCCGCCGCGCCTAGCGCGCGACCTTCGCAATCCGTACCGCAACCACTGGATCCAAGGAAATGAGCGCCACCGACCGCAACCTCCGAGCCGTCAATCTGCCTGCCAACTGGACGCCCACGTCCTGGCGCGAGCGCACCGCGCTGCAGTTGCCGACCTATCCGGACGCGGCCGAGCTCGCCGATGCCCTGCAGGAGCTGCGCAACCTGCCGCCGCTGGTGACCTCGTGGGAGATCCTCGCGCTCAAGCAGCAGCTGGCCGAAGCCCAGGAGGGCAAGCGCTTCCTGCTGCAGGGCGGCGACTGCGCCGAGAGTTTCGACCAGTGCTCCTCGGACGTGATCTCCAACCGGCTCAAGGTGCTGCTGCAGATGAGCCTGGTGCTGGTGCACGGCATGCGCAAGCCGGTGGTGCGGGTCGGCCGTTTCGCCGGCCAGTACGCCAAGCCGCGCTCGGCAGACACCGAGACCATCGGCGAGGTGACCCTGCCCAGCTACCGCGGCGACATGGTCAACGCGCCGGCCTTCACCGAGGCCGCGCGCCGTCCCGATCCGCGCCGCATGATCAAGGCGCATGCGCGTTCGGCCATGACCATGAACTTCGTGCGCGCCCTGATCGACGGCGGTTTCGCCGACCTGCACCATCCCGAGTATTGGAACCTGAGCTGGGTCGGGCATTCGCCGCTGGCCGACGAGTACCGGCGCATGGTCAACGCGATCGGCGACGCGGTGCGCTTCATGGAAACCCTGTCGGGCTCGGAAGTGCACAACCTCAACCGGGTCGACTTCTACACCTCGCACGAAGCGCTGCTGCTGCCCTACGAAGAGTCGCTGACCCGGCAGGTGCCGCGTCACTGGGGCTACTTCAACCTCAGCACCCACTACCCGTGGATCGGCATGCGCACCGCCGCGGCCGACGGCGCCCATGCCGAGTACTTTCGCGGCATCCGCAATCCGATCGCGCTCAAGGTCGGTCCCTCGGTCACGCCGGACCAACTGCTGCGCACCATCGACCTGCTCAATCCCGAGGACGAGCCGGGCCGCCTGAGCTTCATCCACCGCATGGGCGCGAGCACCATCGCCGACAAGCTGCCGCCGCTGCTGGATGCGGTGCGTCGCGACGGCCGCCGCGTGTTGTGGGTCTGCGATCCGATGCACGGCAACACCGAGAGCACCAGCAACGGCTACAAGACCCGCCGCTTCCGCAACATCCGCAGCGAGATCGAGCAGGCCTTCGAACTGCACGCCGCGGCCGGCACCCGCCTGGGCGGCGTGCACCTGGAGCTGACCGGCGAGGACGTGACCGAATGCCTGGGCGGCGCCCGCGAGCTCACCGAGAGCGATCTGGAACGCGCCTACCACTCCACCGTCGATCCGCGCCTGAACTACGAGCAGGCGCTGGAAGTGGCGATGTTGATCGTGCGCAAGCAGGCGCAGATCGCCGCACCGGCCTGAGCCGGGCGGCTGGAGCGGACCGGTCGCGCTGCGCCGCCGGTCCGGGCCCTCGCCAGAGCATCGCAGTACATGACGCGCGAGCGAACTCGGTCTGATTTCCGCCCCGCCGTGGCGACGATCAGGCCATCCGAGCGGAGAGGGTGCGGTTGTCGCCGCACCCTACGGCATCCGCGAAACCGACCGTAGGATGCGGTGAGCGCAGCGAACCGCATCGTCCGCGCGGCCGCCCGCTCGAAGCGGGATGGCGAAGGTGCGGTTATCACCACACCCTACGGCGTCCGGATCGATTCCGTCGGCAAGCTGGGCAGATAGCGCGGCGCGATGCGCGCGCGCGTGAGTTGCTCGAAGGCATAGCCGTAGCCCAGCAGCTTGGCCTCGCTCCATTTCGGTCCCAGGAAGGCCAGCCCCAGCGGCAGGCCCTGGGCGTCGCCCATGGGCACGGTCAGGCTGGGATAGCCGGCGACCGCGGCCGCGCCGTAGCCGGCGCCCTTGAAGTGATCGCCGTTGATCGGATCGACGATGAAGGTCGGCCCGGTGGTGGGCGCGACCAGCGCGTCCAGCTGATGTTGCTTGAGTACGGCGTCGATGCCCTCCGTGCCTGCCAGCCGGCGCGCCTTGGCGGCGGCTTCGCGATAGCGTGGCTCGGTCAGCGGGCCACGCTTGGCCGCGCGTTCGAAATGCTCCTGGCCGAAGTAGGGCAGCTCCTCCTTCGCGTGCTCGCGGTTGTAGGCGATCACCTCGTCCAGGCTGCGCAGCGGCGCCTCACTGTCGCGCAGGTAGCGCTGCAGGCCGTCCTTGAATTCGTACAGCAGCACGTTGTATTCGGCTTCGTCCCATTGCCCGGCGGTCGGGATCTCGACTTCGATGACGGTGGCGCCGGCCTGGCGCAGGGTCGCGATCGCGCGTTCCAGCGCCGCATTGAGCTCGCGCTGGTAGCCGACGCCGGATTCGTGCAGATAGCCGATGCGCGCGCCCTTGAGCGCGTTCGGATCCAGCGCGCGGGTGTAGTCGTCCAGGCGATGCCCGGCCGCGGCTTGCGCGGCCGGGTCGCCGCCGGCCTCGGCCGCGGCCAGCACGCCCAGCAGGCGCGCGGCGTCGGCGACGCTGCGGGTCATCGGGCCTGGGCTGTCCTGGCTGGCCGAAATCGGAATGATGCCGGCGCGGCTGATCAGGCCCACGCTGGGCTTGAGGCCGACCAGGCCGTTCATGGCCGCGGGGCAGAGGATGCTGCCGTCGGTCTCGGTGCCCACGCCGACCGCGGCCAGGCTGGCGGCGATCGCCGCGCCGGTGCCGCTGCTGGAACCGCAGGCGCTGCGGTCCAGGGCATAGGGATTGCGGGTCAGCCCGCCGCGCGCGCTCCAGCCCGACACCGAGTGAGTGGAGCGGAAATTGGCCCACTCGCTGAGATTGGTCTTGCCCAGGACCACCGCGCCGGCCGCGCGCAAGGCGGCGACCAGGGGCGCGTCGGTCTTGGGCCTGTGCGCCGCCAGCGCCAGCGAGCCGGCCGAATTGGCCATCGGGGTGGCGTCGACGTTGTCCTTGACCAGCACCGGAATACCGTGCAGCGGCCCGCGCGACGTGCCGGCCTTGCGCTCGCCGTCCAGGCGCTGCGCTTCGGCCAGGGCGTCGGGATTGAGCTCGATCACCGCGTTGAGCCTGGGCCCGGCGTCGTCGAGCGCGGCGATGCGGTCGAGGTAGGTCTGGGTCAGCTGGACGCTGCTGAGTTTGCCCTCGCGCAACAGGGCGGTGAGTCGCTCGAGATCGGCCTCGGCGATGCCGTGCGGATCGGCGACGGCGGTCGTCGCGGTCTGGCCCGTTGCGGACTCGGCGGGGGGCGGATTGCGCGCCTGCGGCGCCAGCGCGCAGGCGGTCAGTGCCAGCGCCAGGGTCGGCGCGGCGAGTCTCGGCAAGCACGGCATCGGCATTCCCCAGCCCTGGACTGGGCGGAGTATGCCCGAGCGAGGGGCCTGGGGCAGGCGGGGCGCCGCCTCAGCGGCGGCGTTTGAACAGGTCGCGGCCCAGCACCCAGACCACGATCAGGTTGATCGTCAGCACCGCCACCGAGATCCAGCCGGGGTGCTTGTACAGGGCGTAGAGATCGAAGGGCAGGTAGGCGGCGGCGCCGATGCAGCCCAGCCACGAGGCCCAGGCCTTGGCGCGCCACAGGCCCCAGGCTTCGATCAGGTGCAGCACGCCGTAAGCCAGTACGACCGCGGCGGCCAGATGCACAGAATGCGGGCTGATCGCGTCGGCGAACTTGGCCAGCCCGCCGTGCTCGGGATTGAGGTGGAAGCGCGCGATCAGTTCGTGGATCCAGCGCTGCAGCGGCGCCGGACCCAGCAGTTCCAGGCCGCTTGCGGCCAGCAGGGCCAGCAGGCCCTTGCCGGCTTCGACCAGCGCGATCACGTGCAGGCCCGGGTGGGCCTGCGGTCGTGGGTCGTAGTGCGCGTCGTCGCTCAAGCGGTGCCTGTCCTTGCGCCGCCGTACATCGCGATCAGGCCGCGCGCGAGGCGCGCTTGCGATCGCTTTCGCTGAGGAACTTCTTGCGCAGGCGGATTTCCTTCGGGGTGACTTCGACCAGCTCGTCGTCCTCGATGAAGTCCAGGGCCTGCTCCAGCGAATACTTGATGGCCGGGGTCAGCTTGATCGCGTCGTCCTTGCCCGAGGCGCGCATGTTGGTCAGCGGCTTGGGCTTGATGGCGTTGACGGTCAGGTCGTTGTCCTTGGAATGGATGCCGACCAGCTGGCCTTCGTACACCTGGTCGCCTTCGGCGGCGAACAGGCGGCCGCGCTCTTCCAGCGGCCCCAGCGAATAGGCGGGGGTGGTGCCGGCGGCATTGGCGATCATCACGCCGTTCTGGCGCTTGGCGATCGCGCCGGTTTCCTTCGGGCCGTAATGGTCGAACACGTGGAACAGCAGGCCCGAACCCTGGGTCAGGGTACGGAACTCGTTCTGGAAGCCGATCAGGCCGCGCGCCGGAATCATGTAGTCCAGGCGCACGCGGCCCTTGCCGTCGGATTCCATGTTCTTCAGCTGGCCCTTGCGGATGCCGAGCTTTTCCATCACGCCGCCCTGGTGCTGCTCTTCGATATCGACCACCAACTGCTCGACGGGTTCCATCAGCTGGCCGTCGATTTCCTTGATGATGACTTCCGGGCGCGACACCGCCAGCTCGAAGCCTTCGCGGCGCATGTTCTCGATCAGCACCGACAGGTGCAGCTCGCCGCGGCCGGAGACCAGGAACTTGTCCGGATCCGAACCTTCCTCGACCTTCAGCGCCACGTTATGCAGGGTCTCGCGCTCCAAGCGCTCGCGCAGCTGGCGGCTGGTGAGGAACTTGCCGCCGCTGAGCTCCTTGTGACCGGCGAACGGCGAATTGTTGACCTGGAAGGTCATGCTGATCGTCGGCTCGTCCACGGTCAGGGCGGGCAGCGCTTCCGGGGCGTCCAGGGCGCAGACGGTGTCGGAGATCGACAGGTCGGCGACGCCGGAGATGGCGACGATGTCGCCGGCCTCGGCTTCCTCGGTCTCCAGGCGCTCCAGGCCCATGAAGCCCAGCACCTGCAGGACCTTGCCCTGGCGCTTCTTGCCTTCGCGGTCGACCACGCTGACCGGCATGTTGCGGCGGACCTTGCCGCGCTGGATGCGGCCGATGCCGATCAGGCCGACGAAGTTGCTGTAGTCCAGCTGGCTGATGCGCATCTGGAACGGGCCGTCGAGGTCGACCTGCGGCGGCGCCACGTGCTTCATGATCGCTTCGTACAGCGGGGTCATGTCGCCGTCGCGCGCGCTGTCGTCCAGGCTGGCGTAGCCGTGCAGGGCCGAGGCGTAGACGATCGGGAAATCGAGCTGCTCGTTGGTCGCGCCGAGCTTGTCGAACAGGTCGAAGACCTGGTCGATCACCCAGTCGGGACGCGCGCCGGGGCGGTCGATCTTGTTGACCACCACGATCGGCTTGAAGCCCATCGCGAAGGCCTTCTGGGTCACGAAGCGGGTCTGCGGCATCGGGCCGTCCATCGCGTCGACCAGGATCAGCACCGAGTCGACCATCGACAGCACGCGCTCGACCTCGCCGCCGAAGTCGGCGTGTCCCGGGGTGTCGACGATGTTGATGCGGTTGCCCTGCCAAGTGATGGCGGTGTTCTTGGCCAGGATCGTGATGCCACGTTCCTTTTCCTGGTCGTTGCTGTCCATCGCGCGTTCGGCCAGCACCGTACGTTCCGACAGGGTGCCCGATTGCTTCAACAGGCAGTCGACGAGGGTGGTCTTGCCATGGTCGACGTGGGCGACGATGGCGATATTGCGGAGGTTTTGGATGGACATGCGGAGAGCGCCCCTTGTGAAGAGCGTGGAGGCCTGGAGAGAAGCCGATCATTATACCTGTCAATGATGACGCCTGCCCGTTCAGCTGAACGGGGTGGGGTATCCTTGTGGATTGGCCCGGCCGTCGCCATGTCGGCGACAGGTTTCCGGACCCCGACCCACCCCCCCCAACCACCCCAGGAGACGGCTATGAGCCTGACCGCCACTTTCGACACCGACCGCGGCCCGATCCGCATCGAGCTCGCCGCCGACAAGGCCCCGCTCACCGTCGCCAACTTCGTCAACCTGGCCCAGCGCGGCTTCTACGACGGCCTGAACTTCCACCGCGTGATCGCCGACTTCATGGTCCAGGGCGGCTGCCCGCTGGGCACCGGCACCGGCGGCCCCGGCTACCGCTTCGAGGACGAGACCCGCAACGGCCTGCCCCACGAGCGCGGCGTGCTGTCCATGGCCAACGCCGGCCCGGGCACCAACGGCAGCCAGTTCTTCATCACCCACATCGCCTGCCCCTGGCTGGACGGCAAGCACACCGTGTTCGGCAAGGTCGTCGAGGGCCTGGACGTGGTCGACGCGGTCAAGCAGGGCGACAAGATCAAGTCGGTCAAGATCGAGGGCGACGCCGCCGCCGCGCTGGCCGCCAAGGCCGACCGCGTGGCCGAGTGGAACAAGATCCTGGCCGCCTGAGCGGATCCTGATCGATCCGGCCCCGCCGCGGCGGGGGCCGGCTTCCTGTGGGAGCGGCGTAAGCCGCGATTCTTGGCCGCCGGGCGGTGGAATCGCGGCTTACGCCGCTCCCACAGCGTTCTCGTCGCGGACCGGTCCCGTGCGGTCCCCTGGGGCTTCTTCGCCGATGCCGCGCCGCGCGCGTGCGGATCCGGCCCGTACCCGCGCCGACGCCGCGGACCTGGGTTTCGCGGCTCGCACCGGCCGGCGCCGGGATGCCGCTGTGCTACCATTTTGGGGCTCGATTCCGGTGGTTCCGGACGCATTCGGACACCGTACGCAGCGCGTTCGCTCGCACACCTCCCCGCATCCGTCGTACACCATCCCACGAGGTTTCACGATGCCCCAGCTTGCCCGGCGCATCGGTCGCGCCAAGCCCAGCGCGATCATGCAGGTCGCCGAAAAGGCCAAGCGGCTCAAGTCCGAAGGCCGCGACATCATCAGCTTCTCCATCGGCGTCCCCAACTTCCTGCCCGGCGAGCACGTCTACGCCGCGGTGCGCGAGGCGCTGAGCAAGGACAGCGGCCAGTACGGCAGCAACCGCGGCGCCGACGCGCTGCTCGACGCCTTCCTCGAGCACATCGGCAAGATCGGCCTGACCGGCTACGGCCGCGTCAACGTCGCCACCGGCATCGGCGCCAAGCACGTGATCTACAACATCGCCGAGGCGCTGCTGGACGAAGGCGACACCATCGTCTTCCCGACCCCGTACTGGACCAGCTATCTCGACATCGCCGAGATCGTCAACGCCAAGATCGACCTGCTGCCGTGCCCGGCCGAGCAGGACTACAAGCTCACCCCCGCGCAGCTCGACGCCGCGCTGGCGCGCAAGCCCAAGGTGTTCTTGTTCAACAACCCGTCCAACCCGACCGGCATGGTCTACGGCAAGGACGAGATCGACGCGCTGGCCGATGTGCTGGTGAAGTATCCGGACACCTGGATCATCACCGACGACATCTACAACCGCATGGTGTTCGACGGCCTGGGTTACCACAATTTCGTGCACGCGCGCCCCGAGCTGCGCGACCGGGTGATCTTCCTGGATTCGCTGTCCAAGACCTACGGCATGCCCGGTTGGCGCGTGGGCTTCATGGCCGGTCCGGAGTCCGTGGCCCAGGCCCTGGTCACGATGAATTCCAACCACATCACCAACATCCCGGAAATGGTCACCGCGGCCGCGGTCGCCGCGCTGAACGGTCCGCAGGACATCCCGACCCAGAAGTGCGCCGAATTCCAGGCCAAGCGCGACCAGGTCATGGCGGTGATGGAGGCGATCCCGGGCGTGGTCTGCCCGCGTCCGCAGGGCGCGTTCTACGTGTTCCCGGACATCAGCGTCGCCTACGGCAAGACCCATGCGCCCAGCGGCCTGAAGATCGGCAACGACATGGACTTCTGCAACGTGCTGCTGGAAACCAAGGGCGTGGCCTGCGTGCCGGGCTCGGCCTTCGGCGAACCGCGCGCGCTGCGCATCAGCTACACCTGTCCGACGCCGCAGCTGGCGCCGGGCCTGCAGCGTTTCCAGGAGTTCTTCGCCGAACTCGTCTGAGTCCGGCGCGGAACCGTCAGCGGCGATCGGAAAAGGATTCTCGGCATGCGCGTGGTCACCGTCCTGTGGATCGCCGGAGCGCTCGCGCTCGGCGTGGTCGGCTACAAAACGCTGGGCGACGATGTCGCGGCGATGCTGGGCGCGGGGCCGCAGCAACTGCATCCGGACGACCCGCGCCAGCTCACGGGCGAGACCAAGATCGTGATGCTGGCGGCGGAATGGTGCGGCTACTGCCGCAAGCAGCAGCAGGACTTCGAGCAGGCGAAGGTGCGTTACCGCGTGCTCGATGTCGACACGCCGGAAGGCGAGCGCGCGGCGCGTGCGCTCGGCTCGCGCGGCGTGCCGGTGACCGTGGTCGGGCAGGACGTGATCCACGGCTACCAGACCGACGCGCTCAAGGAAAAACTGACCCCTCTGGGTTACTCCATTTACTGAAGCGGGCCCGCCCGCATCTCACACCAGCGTAAGGAACCACCCCCATGAAGAATCCCGTCCGCGTTGCCGTCACCGGTGCTGCCGGCCAGATCGGCTACTCGCTGCTGTTCCGCATCGCCTCCGGCGAAATGCTGGGCAAGGACCAGCCCGTGATCCTGCAGCTGCTGGAGCTGCCGCTGGACAAGGCCCAGGCCGCGCTCAAGGGCGTGATGATGGAGCTCGAGGACTGCGCGTTCCCGCTGCTGGCCGGCATGGTCGGTACCGACGACGCCGAGGTCGCGTTCAAGGACGCCGACATCGCCCTGCTGGTCGGCGCGCGTCCGCGCGGCCCGGGCATGGAGCGCAAGGACCTGCTGCTGGAGAACGCCAAGATCTTCACCGCCCAGGGCGCCGCGCTGAACAAGGTCGCCTCGCGCGACGTCAAGGTGCTGGTGGTCGGCAACCCGGCCAACACCAACGCCTACATCGCCATGAAGTCGGCGCCGGACCTGCCGGCCAAGAACTTCACCGCGATGCTGCGCCTGGACCACAACCGCGCGCTGAGCCAGCTCGCCGCCAAGGCCGGCGTCGCCGTGGGCGACATCGAGAACCTGATCGTGTGGGGCAACCACAGCCCGACCATGTACCCGGACTACCGCTTCGCCACCGTCAACGGCCAGTCGCTGAAGGACAAGATCAACGACGCCGACTGGAACGCCAACACCTTCATCCCGCAGGTCGGCAAGCGCGGCGCGGCGATCATCGAAGCCCGCGGCCTGTCCTCGGCCGCCTCGGCCGCCAACGCCGCCATCGACCACATCCGCGACTGGGTGCTGGGCAGCAACGGCAAGTGGGTCACCATGGGCGTGCCGTCCGACGGCAGCTACGGCATCCCGGAGACGGTGATGTACGGCGTGCCGGTGATCACCGCCAACGGCGAGTACACCCGCGTCGAGGGCCTGGAAGTCGACGCGTTCAGCCGCGCTGCGATGGACAAGACCCTGGCCGAGCTCGAGGAAGAGCGCGCCGGCGTCGCCCATCTGCTGGGCTGATCCGCGCGGTTTCGATCCACCGCGAATAGGCACGATCGCAGGGCGGCTTCGGCCGCCCTGTTTTTTTGTGCGGTGCAAAGGCCGGCGACGCGAGCGGCGTGTAGGATCGGGCTGCGCCGAGCGGGCGCGCCGAACGACGCCACGATGGACCAGGGCCTGCGCCTGCTGATCGCCGACGACCACCCGATGTTCCGGGCGGCGCTGCGCCATGCCCTGGGCGCGATCGCGCCGGGCGCGCAGATCGGCGAAGTCGCCAGCCGCAGCGCGCTGGAGGCCGCGGTCGCCGACGGTACGCCCTACGACCTGGCGATGCTGGACCTGGCCATGCCGGGCGCGATGGGGTTCTCCTCGCTGGTCTATCTGCGCGGCGAGCGTCCCGAGCTGCCGGTGTTGATCGTGTCCTCCGACGACCACCCGCGTACGATCCGGCGCGCGCAGCAGTTCGGCGCCGCCGGTTTCGTGCCCAAGTCGGCGCCGGCCGAGGCCCTGGCCGAGGCGGTGACCGCGGTGCTGGCCGGCGGCCTGTGGTTTCCGCCGCAGCAGGCAGAACGTAACGAAGCCGATGCCCAGCTCGCCCAGCGCCTGGCCCAGCTCACGCCGCAGCAGCTGCGGGTGCTGATGCGCATGGCCGACGGGCTGCTCAACAAGCAGATCGCGCACGAACTGTCGCTGGCCGAGAACACGGTCAAGATCCACGTCACCGCGGTGCTGCGCAAGCTCGGCTGCCACTCGCGCACGCAGGCGGCGGTGCTGGTGAAGGCGCTGGCTTTGGACGATGGCGCGCGTGCGGACGAGGGCGAGTCCGGCGGGTAGGGGGGCGTTGAAAAGCAAATCCCTCTCAGTCCCCCTTTTTCAAAGGGGGAAGACAAGTGGCTTTCGCGAACAGGTGCATGCTCCTCTCTGCTATGGAGTGTGCCGCTCCCCGCTGTGATGAAGTGCGGCGCTCTCCGCTGCTGCAGAAGAGACCGGCTGCCTTCGTCGTCGCAGCAAGGGCCTCCCCCTTTGAAAAAGGGGGATTGAGGGGGATTTGCTCTTTGCTTCTTGCTCTCCGCGCTTTGGCCCTCTCGGCCCGATCCTCAGCCCAGCGCACGCATCAGCAAGGCGCGCAGCGCCGCCGGCCGCAAGGGCTTGGGCAGGAAGCTCCAGCCCAGCGCTTCGGCGCGCTGGCGCAGCGCTGCGTCGGCGTCGGCCGACATCAGGATCACCGGCGGCAGTCGCTGCCAGGCACGCTGCAGGCGCGGCGCCAGGGCCAGGCCGGTGTCCTCGCCCAGGCGATAGTCGAGCAATAGCAGCTCCGGCATCGGCGCGATCCGCGCCTGCATTTCCGCATCCGCGGCCGAACCGGCCGAGGTCACCGCGCAGCCCCAGTCGGCGAGCAGCCGCGTGGCCGCGTCGCGCGAGGCCGGGTCGTCGTCGACCACCCAGACCCGGCGCCCGCTGAGAGGCGCGTCGTCGGGCGGTACGGCGGCGACCTGCTGCGCGGCGAGGGCGGACGCATCGCCCAACGGCAGCTCCACCGAGAACACGCTGCCACGCCCGGGCCAGGAACGCACGCGCACCGGATGGTCCAGCAGCAGCGCGATCCGGCGCACGATCGCCAGGCCCAGGCCGGCGCCGCGCGCGGGCGCTTCGATACCGCTGTCCAGGCGTTGGAACTCTTCGAAGATGGCTTCCAGCTTGTGCTCGGGGATGCCGCTGCCGCTGTCCCAGACCTCCACCCGCACGCCCTTGGGCGTGCGGCGCGCGCCGAGCACGACGCGACCGCCGCGCGCGGTGAACTGCAGCGCGTTGGAGACGAAGTTCTGCACGATCCGGCGCAGCAGCGCTTCGTCGCTGTCGACGACGGCGCGGCTGGCGATCACGTGCAGGCGCAGCCCGCGCGCCTGCGCCAGGATCCGGAACGGGCCCTCTATGGCCGCGAACAACCGCGCCAGCGGAAACGCGCCGCGCCGCACCTGCAGGGCGCCCGATTCCAGGCGCGCGATATCCAGCAGGCTGGCCAGGATGTCGTCCTGCGCCGACAGCGCCGCGTCGATGTGCTCGACCAGTTCCACGCCCTCGCCGTCGACGCGCCGGCGCAGCGAGGACAGGTACATGCGCGCGGCGTTCAAGGGTTGCAGCAGGTCGTGCACGGCGGCGGCGACGAAGCGGGTCTTGGAGCGGTTGGCGCGTTCGGCCTCGCCCTTGGCCTCGCGCAGGTCGCCGGTGCGCTCCTCGATGCGGCGCTCCAGGCTGTCGGCGAGCGTGCGCAGGTCGCGCGCGGCCTGCTTGTAGGCGGTGATGTCGGCGTAACTGGTGACGAAGCCGCCGTCGGGCATGGGATTGCCGCGGATCTCGATCACGGTGCCGTCGGCGCGCTCGCGTTCGTGCAGATAGGGCTGGGCGCGCTGCAGGTGTTCGAGCCGGCGCCGGATTGCCTCCTCCGGATCGTCGCCCAGCAGGCCGCGGCGCG
Source organism: Lysobacter sp. CCNWLW3 (assembly GCF_036697405.1). Classification (NCBI taxonomy): domain Bacteria; kingdom Pseudomonadati; phylum Pseudomonadota; class Gammaproteobacteria; order Lysobacterales; family Lysobacteraceae; genus Lysobacter; species Lysobacter sp. CCNWLW3. The sequence goes on along the minus strand of NZ_JBAHWA010000004.1, from coordinate 63,487 downwards.
CGTTGTAGCGGATCAGATCCTCGATCGGGCGCCCGACCTGCAGCAGCTCTGGCGGATAGCGGAACAGTTCGGCGTAGCGCTGGTTCCAGGCCACCAGGCGCAGTTGCGCGTCGACCACGCTCACGCCCTGCGGCAGATGCTCCAGGCTCTGGCCTTCGCCGATGCTGGCGCGGTGCGCGGCCTGGACCACGCCGTCCTGGGCGGTGCGCAGGGCCTGCGCGTGCTGTTCCACCATCTGCTCCAGTTCCTGGCGGCTGCGCAGGCGCAGGCGCGCGATGCGGTGGCGCTGCCACAGCAGCAGCGCCAGCGACACCAGCAGCAGCCAGGCGCCGGCGGCGACCGCGCGCGCGATCCAGGCCGCGCGCACGCTGGGGCCTGCGTCGCGCAGCAGGTGCAGGGTCCAGCCTTCGCGCTTGAGGCTCAGCGACTGCCAGACCAGGTCGCGGCGGCCGCCGAATTCGCGCACGCGCACCACCCGCGCGTCGCCGCCCAGCGCGCGCTGCTGAGCGATCGCGACCGGCTGCAGGCGCTGGCCGCGGTACTGCTGGGTGCGTTGCAGGTGCTCGCGCTGGGCGGCGTTCAGCGGCGCGAGCCGGCGATAGCGCCATTCCGGCCGTCCGGTCAGGAACACGATGCCGTTGGCGTCGCTGAGCAGGACCAGGTCGCCGCGTTCGCTCCAGTCCGATTGGATATCGTCCAGCACCACCTTCACCGCGACCGCGCCGATCGCGCGGCCCTGGGCGTCGCGCACCGCGCGCGCGATGAAGTGGCCCGGGCGCTGGGTGGTCACGCCGATCGCGTAGAACTCGCCGCTGCCGCGCGCCATCGCCAGTTGGAAATAGGGGCGGAACGCGTAGGAGTGGCCGACGTTGCTGTTGGGCAGGGTCCAGTTGCTGGCGGCGACGCCGACGCCGTCGCGGTCGATCAGGGTCAGGGTGCTGGTGCGGTTGGCGAAATTCAGTTGCACCAGGCGTTCGTTGGCGCGCTGGCGCTGGGCCTGGTCCTGCGGATCGAGCAGGGTGGCCTTGAGCTGCGGATCCAGCGACAGCACCGCCGGCATGATGCGGTAGCGGTCGATGTGCTGTTCCAGGGCCTGCGCGCGCTGGGCCAGCAGGGCGCGGGCTTCCGCTGCCTGCGCCTGCAGCGCGCGCTGGTAGGCGATGCGGCCGGCGACCAGCATCGACAGCAGCATGACGGCCAGGATCAGGGCGATCCACAAGGCGGTGTGCAGTTGGCGGCGGCGCGGGATCACGGTCGGCTAAGCTCGGTGGCGGCCCTGGGCCAAGACTAACGGCTTTTGCGCGCGATCCCGGTCGGGGCTTCGGCTCAGAAATTGACCTGCGCGCGCAGCTCCAGCACGCGCGGATCCGCCGCCAGCGCGCCGCGCTCGGCGGCCACGCGCACGTAGTTGGCCTGGAACTTGAAATGCGTGCTCAGGTACCAGTTCAGGCCCAGGGTCAGGTCGCGCTGGTGGCCGCCGGCGATGCCGGCATGGTCGAGGTCGAGCTCGCCGTAGCGCAGCAGCGCTTCGACCGCGCCGTAGGCATGCGCGGGTTTGACGTTGCCGACGTTGCCGGCCGCGTAGGGCCGGGTCTCGCCGGTCAGCACCCAGCTGCCGGTGACGTAGTAGCCGTTGGCCGTGTAGTCGTCCAGGCCGTTCTCGCGTTGCGCGCTCGCGCGCAGGACCTCGGCCTGCACCGACAGCGGGCCTTCGATCCACAGGGCCTCCAAGCCGTTGCGCACGATGCGGTCGACGCCGCGCAGGCTGCCGCTGTCGACCAGGCGCACCGCGGTCAGGCCGGCCTGCGGGCGCGCGCGGAAACGCGCCGAGGGGCCGAACCAGGTGCCGCGGCCGTCGCGGTATCCGTGCGGGTTCTCGACCGAGCCGGACAGGGCCAGGTGCACGACCCGGTCCTTGTCCTTGACCGGGGTCCAGATCGCGCGCCCGGCGGCGGTGGTGCCGGGATTGTCGCCCTGCAGGTCGGTGCCGAAGAAATAGGCCGCGCTCAGGCCGTAGCGCGGGCGGTCCAGCGACCATTCCACGCCGGTGCGGCGGCCCTCGTAGATCGCCTGCGAGGCCGCCGAGGCCTCCAGCATGCTGCCCGCGCGCGAGGCGGCCGTGCTTTCCATGCTGACCGGCGTCTTGAAGTAGCCGATGCGGATCTTGCCGTAGTCGCGCTCGAACAAGGCGCGGGTTTCCACCCGCAAGGCCACGTCCAGCCAGAGCTTGGACTGGAAATCCATGACCGCGGTGAAGTCGTAGACGTCTTTTTTCTTGACCACGATGCCGAACTCCTTGCGCCGGTTCGTATGCGCGTCCTCGAGCGCGGTCGCGGCGGTGCCGTAGCCGTTATCGCCGGAGAAATTGTTGAGGTCCCAGGCGTAGTTGAGGGTGCCCGAGATCTCGGTGCCGTCGTCGAGGGCGAACTTGGTCGGCCAGTCGTCGCCGGCGCGGGCGGCGGTGGCGGCGGACAGGGCGAGTGCGAGCCCGCAGGCGCGACAGGGCAGGGATGACATGGTCGGTCTCTCCGATACGCGACGCGCAGGCGCGCGCCGCCGACGGGCGCGGCGACGCCCGGGGCTTGCGGTGGGTGGCGAAGCGTGCGCGGGGCGGGCCCGCGCGCGGGATCAGACGGCGCGGATCAGCCGCCGGTTTCGGATGCGCGCGGCGCGGGTTGCAGGGCCGGATCGTCGTCGAGGTCGGCGACGCTGGGCGGATTGAGCAGTTCGCGCTGCAGCTGGTCGCGGTCCAGCTCGTTCTCCCAGCGCGCGACCACGATGGTGGCCACGCCGTTGCCGATGATGTTGGTCAGCGCGCGCGCCTCGCTCATGAAGCGGTCGATGCCCAGGATCAGCGCCAGCCCGGCCACCGGCACCGACGGCACCACGGTCAGGGTCGCGGCCAGGGTGATGAAGCCCGCGCCGGTCACTCCCGAGGCGCCCTTGGAGGTCAGCATCGCGACCGCCAGCAGGGTCAGCTCCTGGGTCAGGCTGAGGTCGACGTTGAGCGCCTGGGCGACGAAGATCGCGGCCATGGTCAGGTAGATGTTGGTGCCGTCGAGATTGAACGAGTAACCGCTGGGCACGACCAGGCCGACCACCGGCTTGGAGCAGCCCAGGCGTTCGAGCTTGCGCATCAGCGGCACCAGCGCCGATTCCGAGGACGAGGTGCCCAGCACCAGCAGCAGTTCGTCGCGGATGTAGCGGATGAAGCGCAGGACGCTGAAGCCGGTGAAACGCGCGATCAGGCCCAGCACGATCAGCACGAACAGGGCGCAGGTCAGGTAGAAGCTGCCCATCAGCTTGAGCAGCGGGCCCAGCGAGTCGATGCCGAACTTGCCGATGGTGAAGGCCATCGCCGCGCCGGCGCCGATCGGGGCCAGCTTCATGATCATGCTCATGATGCCGAAGAAGGCCTTCGACAGCGTCTCGAACAGGTCCATGACCTTTTCGCCGGCCTTGCCCATGTGCAGCAGGGCGAAGCCGAACAGCACCGCCAGCAGCAGCACCTGCAACAGGCTGCCTTCGCCGGTGAAGGCATCGGTGAAGGTCTTGGGAATGATGTGGAGCAGGAAATCGACCGTGCTTTGCTCCTCGGCCTTGTGCGCGTAGCCGATGGCTTCGGCGACCTTCTTGGGGTCGAGGTCGGCGACGTTGACGTTGAAGCCGGCGCCGGGCTTGAGCGTATTGACCACCACCAGGCCGATCACCAGTGCGATGGTCGATACCACCTCGAAATAGAGAATCGCCTTCGCGCCGACCCGGCCGACCTTCTTGACGTCGGCCACGCCGGCGATGCCCAGCACCACGGTCAGGAAGATGATCGGCGCGATCAGCATCTTGATCAGGCCGATGAAGCCGTCGCCCAGCGGCTTGAGCTTGACGCCGAAGTCCGGGAAGAAGTGGCCGATGACGCCGCCCAGCACGATCGCGCCGAGCACCCAGAGATAGAAACGCGAGCCGGAGGATTTCATGGGTTCAGTTCCGAGGCGTGAGTGGGTTCAGTCGCGGTCGATGCGCGAGGTCTTGCGGGTGTCGGGCATCAGCGCGTAGACCAGCAGCGAGCAGAAGATGCAGGCGCTGACGTACCAGAAGAAGCCGCTTTCCATGCCCATTTGCTTGAACTTGATCGCGACCGGTTCGGCGGTGCCGCCGAACAGGGCTACGGTGAGCGCGTAGGGCAGGCCCACGCCCAGCGCGCGGATCTCGACCGGGAACAGCTCGGCCTTCACCACCGCGTTGATCGCGGTGTAGCCGCTGACCGCGCTGAGCAGGATCATGATCAGCCAGAACGCCTGCATCGGCGTCTGCGCGTCCTGGATCATGTGCATCACCGGCACCGTCAGCACCGTGCCGAGCACGCCGAACGCGATCAGCAGCGGGCGCCGGCCGATGCGGTCGGAGAGCGCGCCCACCAGCGGCTGCATCAGCATGTAGACGAACAGGCTGCCGGCGTTGATCAGCGAGGCGGTCTGCTTGTCGAAGCCGGCGCTGAGGGTGAGGTACTTCAGCATGTAGTTGGTGTAGGTGTAGAACGCCAGCGTGCCGCCCATGGTCAGGCCGATCACGGTCAGCACCGCGCGCGGGTGGCGCATCAGGGTGCGCAGCGAGCCTTCGCGCGATTTGGCGGCCTCGTTGTTCTGCAGCTTGGTGAAGGATTCGGTCTCCTGCATGTTGCGGCGCAGGTAGAGGGCGATGATCGCGGCCAGGGCGCCGATCGCGAACGGGATGCGCCAGCCCCAGGCCTTGAGCTGGGCCTCGTCGAGCACGAACTGCTGCAGCACGATCAGCACCAGCAGGGCCAGCAGTTGGCCCATGATCAGGGTCACGTACAGGAAGCTGGACCAGAAGCCGCGGTTGGCGCGCGTGGCCATCTCGCTCAGGTAGGTCGCCGAGCTGCCGTACTCGCCGCCCACGCTCAGGCCCTGCAGCAGGCGCGCCAGCACCAGCAGGATCGGCGCGAGCACGCCGATGGTCTCGTAGCCCGGGGTGAAGGTGATGATCAGCGAGCCGCCGCACATCAGCAGCACCGACAGCATCAGCGCCGCCTTGCGCCCGTGGCGGTCGGCGTAGCGGCCGAACACCCAACCGCCCAGCGGCCGCATCAGGAAGCCCACCGCGAAGATCGCCGCGGTGTTCAGGGCCTGCGACAGGCTGTCGCCCGCCGGGAAGAAGGTCTTGGCGAAGTACAGCGAGAAGGCGGTGTAGACGTACCAGTCGTAGTACTCGACCAGGTTGCCGATCGAACCGCTGAAGATCGACTTCAAGCGCTGCCCGGCGCCTATCGGCGCGGCCTGGGGGAGGGCTAGCTCGGCGGGGCTGATGGCGCTCAAAGGACGGCTCCTGCTCGGTTGCGCCGGATGGAGGGCCCATCGCGACGCCGGGGACGATGTTGGACGCGGCGCGGCGGCCGGCCAATAGCACCTTAAGGCTAGCCGGAAGGGGTTAGAGGGTGGGGAGGCGGCGCTGGCTGGAGGCGCCGGCGTCGTGGGGCCGCGCGGCCGGTCCGTTCATGCTTCGACGGCCTCATCAGGAACGGATCCTTGAGCGGCGTCGGCGCCCCGCACCCCCGCCTAGACCAAGGTCGTAACGCGCCCTTGCGCGCCCTGGTCTAGCCTGCCGACAGACCCGGACCGTACAGGCGCCGCATGAGCTACGAGGAGTTCTACCGCCGTTCGATCGAGCAGCCGGAGGCCTTCTGGGCCGAGCAGGCGCGCGCGATCCATTGGCACAAGCCGCCCGAGCGCATCCTCGACTATGCGCAACCGCCGTTCCGGCGCTGGTTCGCGGGCGGCGAAACCAACCTTTGCTACAACGCCATCGATCGCCACCTGGACGAGCGCGGCGAGCAGCTCGCGCTGGTGGCGATCTCCAGCGAGACCGGGCAGACCCGCGAGCTCAGCTACCGCGAGCTGCACCGCGAGGTGAACGTGTTCGCCGCGGTGCTGAAGTCGCTGGACGTCGGTCGCGGCGACCGGGTGGTGATCTACATGCCGAACATGGCCGAGGCGGTGTTCGCGATGCTGGCCTGCGCGCGCATCGGCGCGGTGCATTCGGTGGTGTTCGGCGGTTTCGCCGCGCACAACCTGGCCCTGCGCATCGACGATGCCAGGCCCAAGCTGCTGATCTGCGCCGACGCCGGCATGCGCGGCGGCAAGGTGATCCCCTACAAGCCGCTGGTCGACGCCGCCTGCGCCGAGGCCGGGACGCCGCCGCCGCGGGTGCTGGTGGTCGATCGCGGGCTGGACCCCGCGCTGGAGCTGACCGACGGCCGCGATCTGGACTACGCCGGCCTGCGCGCGCGGCACGAGGGCGCGACGGTCGAGGTCGAGTGGCTGGAGTCCAACGAACCCAGCTACCTGCTCTACACCTCCGGCACCACCGGCAAGCCCAAGGGCGTGCAGCGCGACGTCGGCGGCTATGCGGTCGCCCTGGCCCTGTCGATGTGGTCGATCTACGACGTGCGCGCCGGCCAGGTCATGTTCTCGACCTCGGACGTGGGCTGGGCGGTGGGGCATTCCTACAACGTCTACGGGCCGCTGATCGCGGGCGCCACCTCGGTGCTGTACGAAGGGCTGCCGACCAGCCCCGACCCGGGCATCTGGTGGCGCATCTGCGAGCAATACGGCGTGCGCACCATGTTCTCCTCGCCCACCGGCATCCGCGTGCTCAAGAAGCAGGACGCGGCCTGGCTGAAGAAGCACGACCTGTCGCGCCTGCACTGGCTGTTCCTGGCCGGCGAGCCGCTGGACGAGCCGACCGCGCACTGGATCACCGACGGCATCGGCAAGCCCATCATCGACAACTATTGGCAGACCGAGACGGGCTGGCCGGTGCTGGCGCTGATGCCGGGGCTGGACATGCGGCCGATCAAGTTCGGCTCGCCCGGCCTGCCCACGCCGGGCTACCGCCTGCGCGTGATCGACGAGGCCAGCGGCGAGGACGTCGGCGCCAACGAGAAGGGCGTGCTGGTGATCGTGCCGCCGCTGCCGCCGGGCTGCATGAGCACGGTCTGGAACGACGACGCGCGCTTCCTGTCCAGTTACTTCAGCCACTTCAAGGAGCTGCTGTACAGCTCGCTGGACTGGGCGATCCGCGACGACGACGGCTACACCTTCATCCTCGGCCGCACCGACGACGTGATTAACGTCGCCGGCCATCGCCTGGGCACGCGCGAGATCGAGGAGTCCGTGGCCTCGCATCCGGCCGTGGCCGAGGCGGCGGTGGTCGGCGTGCACGACGAGCTCAAGGGCCAGGTGCCGGTGGTGTTCGCCACCCTCAAGCAGGCCGGCGACCAGGACCCCGCGCGCGTCGCCGCCGGCATGCGCCAATGCGTGGTCGACCAGCTGGGGGCGGTGGCGCGGCCGGCGCGGGTGTACGTGGTCGCGGCGCTGCCCAAGACGCGCTCGGGCAAGCTGCTGCGGCGCTCGATCCAGGCCCTGGCGGAAAGCCGCGACCCCGGCGACCTGTCGACCCTGGACGATCCGGCCGCATTGGACGAGGTACAACGCGCATTGGCGCGCGGTGCGGACGCCTGAGGCCCGCCGCGACACCGGTCTTGGGCGGAACGGGCGGATTGCGTGGGCACCGGGGGCGTTTGACGCCGCCTTGCTGCGCGCCACGCTACCATGCCCCCTTCAAGCCAGGGAACGCGGCCGACGATGGAACAGGACGAGGGCGGTAACGACGAGGGCGGCGTGGACCAGACCGGTTGGGATGCGATCGACCGCGCCCTGGCGCCGCTGTACGGCGAGCAGGAGCCGCGCCACTACGGCACCCTGATCAAGCGCGCGCTGGGCGGCCCGGATCCGCTCGACGGCATCAGCGCCTACAAGCGCGAGGAACCGGTGCCGCATTGGCACTTCGTCACTTACGGCCTGTCCGAGTTGTACGCCAAGGAATCCGAAGATCCCGAGCTCAGCGGCTGGGGCTTCGAGCTGACCTTCCGCCTGCGCGACGACAGCGACGCCACCGAGCCGCCGAGTTGGGCGCTGAACTTCCTGCAGAACCTGGCGCGCTACGTGTTCGACAGCGGCAACGCCTTCGGCAACGGCCATTACCTCAACGCCAACGGCCCGATCGCCGCCGGCAGCGACACCCGCATCCGCTCGATCGCCTTCGTGCGCGATCCCGAGCTGCCCCCGGTCGACAGCCCGCACGGCCGCGTCGAGTTCCTGCAGGTGGTCGGCCTGACCAACGAGGAGGAGCTCGCACTCAAGCGCTGGTCGACGCTGAAGGTGCTGCAGGTGTTCGAGCCGCACATGCCGCTGTGGGTCACCGATCTGGAACGCGCCTCGCTGATGCAGGAGTCGGAGATCGCGGCCGAGATCTCCGCCGGCACCGCCAGCGAGGGCTCGACCACCGGCTTCGTGTTCATCGACCAGCTGTCCTGGGAGCAGCAGGCCCGGCGTTGGCGCAAGCCGCTGACCACGGTGGTGCTGGGCGCGCGCCAGGTCGGCGAGCTGATGGCCCTGCTGCCGCTGCGGCTGCCCTTCGACAAGCCGTTCGCGCTGATCGGCGCCGAGGTCCAGGTCCGCTTCAAGCACGGCCGCCGCAACGCCGCCGAGGCCGACGGCGCCGACCTGCGCCTGAGCCTGACCGAGGCGACCCTGCGCGAGCTGATCTCGACCCTGCAGGCGCGCGAGGGCCATTACCGCCTGCGCAGCTTCGACACCCTGTCCTTCCTGGTGCGCAAGACCCAGATCAAGGACAGCGAGGGCCGGGTGGTCCAGACCATAGGCTGAGGCGCCCGTGCGTGCGCGCCGAAGCCCGGATTCGGCCTGGCCGGCGGCGCCGGGCGCGAAGGGCCGGCCCGGACGGCTGGGGTAAAATGGCCGGATCGCCCCTGAATCCCGGGGCCGATCACAACGGAGTCAGCATGAGCCATCCTTCCGCCGGCGCGCAGTTCCGCGCCGCTCTAGCCGCCGAATCGCCCCTGCAGGTGATGGGCGCGATCACCGCCTATGCCGGCCTGATGGCCAAGCGCACCGGTTACAAGGCCCTGTACCTGTCCGGCGGCGGCGTCGCCGCCAACTCGCTGGGCGTGCCCGACCTGGGCATCAGCACCATGGAAGACGTGCTCACCGACGCGCGCCGCATCGTCGACGCCACCGGCCTGCCGCTGCTGGTCGACATCGACACCGGCTGGGGCGGCGCCTTCAACATCGGCCGCACCATCCGCTCCTTCATCAACGTCGGCGTCGCCGCCGTGCACATGGAAGACCAGGTCGGCCAGAAGCGCTGCGGCCACCGTCCGGGCAAGGAAGTGGTGAGCAAGCAGGAAATGGTCGACCGGGTGAAGTCCGCGGTCGACGCGCGCACCGACCAGCAGTTCGTGATCATGGCGCGCACCGACGCGGCCGCGGTCGAGGGCATCGACTCGGCGATCGAGCGCGCGGTGGCCTACGTCGAGGCCGGCGCCGACATGATCTTCCCCGAGGCCATGAACAGCCTGGACGACTACCGCCGCTTCAAGGCCGCGGTAAAGGTGCCGATCCTGGCCAACCTGACCGAGTTCGGCTCGACTCCGTTCTTCACCACCGACGAGCTGCGCGAGGCCGGCGTCGACATCGCCCTGTACTGCTGCGGCGCCTATCGCGCCATGAACAAGGCCGCGTTGCACTTCTACGAGACCGTGCGCCGCGAAGGCACCCAGAAGAACATCGTCGACACCCTGCAGACCCGCGCGCAGCTGTACGACTTCCTCAACTATCACGCCTACGAAGACAAGCTCGACCAGCTCTTCGCGCAAGACAAATAACAAGGGATTCCGATGAGCGACAACGCCACCCAAGTACTGCCCAAGGCCAAGAAGTCGGTCGCCCTCAGCGGCACCGCCGCCGGCAACACCGCCCTGTGCACGGTCGGCCGCAGCGGCAACGACCTGCACTACCGCGGCTACGACATCCACGACCTGGCCACCAAGTCGACCTTCGAGGAAGTCGCCCACCTGCTGGTCCACGGCGCGCTGCCGACCGCTTCCCAGCTCAAGGCCTACAAGCTCAAGCTCAAGCGCCTGCGCGGCCTGCCGGCGATCGTGACCGAGGCGCTGGAACTGGTACCCGCCAACGCCCATCCCATGGACGTGATGCGCACCGGCTGCTCGGTGCTGGGCACGGTGCTGCCCGAGCGCGAAGGCCATCCGGCCAGCGAGGCGCGCGACATCGCCGACCGCCTGATCGCCAGCTTCGGCTCGATGCTGCTGTACTGGTGGCACTTCACCCGCAACGGCCGCCGCATCGATTGCGAGACCGACGACGACAGCGTGGCCGCGCACTTCCTGCACCTGCTGCACGGCGAGGAGCCCAGCGCGCTGCACGCCGACTCGCTGGACAAGTCGCTGATCCTGTACGCCGAGCACGAGTTCAACGCCTCGACCTTCACCGCGCGCGTGATCGCCGGCACCGGTTCGGACCTGCATTCGTGCATCACCGGCGCGATCGGCGCGCTGCGCGGTCCCAAGCACGGCGGCGCCAACGAAGTCGCGATGGACATCATCTCGCGCTACAACAGCGCCGACGAGGCCGAGGCCGACATCCGCGCCCGCGTCGAGCGCAAGGAAATCGTGATCGGCTTCGGCCATCCGGTCTACACCATCGGCGACCCGCGCAATCCCATCATCAAGGAGCTGTCGCGCGCGCTGTGCAAGGACGGCGGCAATCAGGTCCTGTTCGACGTCAGCGAGCGCATCGAAACGCTGATGTGGGACCTGAAGAAGATGTTCCCGAACCTGGATTGGTACTCGGCCTCGGCCTATCACATGATGGGCATCCCGACCCCGATGTTCACCCCGCTGTTCGTGATCGCGCGCACCACCGGCTGGGCCGCGCACGTGATCGAACAGCGCGAGGACGGCAAGATCATCCGCCCCAGCGCCAACTACACCGGCCCGGAAGACCGCGCCTACGTGCCGATCGAGCAGCGCTGAACCGCGCCGGTCGTCGCGCCCGCCGCACCGGACAGGCCGCGCACCCGCGCGGCCTGTTTTTTTTGCGCCTCGTCCTTTGGTCTAAGAGGGCCGGCGGGGCGGAGGCCGCGTGGCATAGTCGGGCCGATCGCTCGCAAAGCGCGAACCGCATCGCATCGTGGGCGCACCGATAGGTGTAGCGTCGGGGCGGGGCAGGCCGCGGGCGGGCCATGCCGATGCGTGCCGGAGGGGGCCATGCGCGACCAGGACATCCTGAGCAAGACCGAGGCGGGGCGCGAGGAGATCGAGCACCGCACGCGCAAGCTGCCGACCGTGCTGCGCTCGCTGCTGCTGCTGGTCGACGGACAACGCGACGTGGCGCAACTGCGCACGGTCGCCGCGGGCCTGCACGGTCCGCCGGATGCGCTGGAGCAGTTGGTCGCGATGGGCCTGATCGGGGTCGGCGGGCAGGCGTCCGCGGCGGTGCGCGCCTCGCTGGCGGCGGCCGCCAACGGCGCACAGGCCGCTCCCTCGGCGGCGCCCGCGCACGCGGCGGGCGACAGCTCCAGCCGCTACGGCGTGCTGTATACGCTGATGTCGGAGGCGGTGCGCGAACAATTGGGGCTGCGCGGTTATTTCCTGCAGCTCAAGATCGAACGTTCGGCGGATCTGGCGGAGTTGGCGCAGTTGCTGCCGGATCTGCGGGCGGCGGTGGCCAAGGCGCGCGATGCGGCCTTGGCCGACGAACTGGATCGGCGCCTGCGCACGGCGGCGCAGTTGTAGCGCGGCGCTTGCTCGATTCTCGGAGGCTACATCGGCGGCTTCCGCCCGCTGCGCGTGCGAGTCACTCTCTCTTGCCCGGGGCTCCCTGTAGGAGCGGCGCGAGCCGCGACCGCGAATTCCAGCCACGTCGCTGGTTCCAAACGGGCTCGCTTTCTGTGGGAGCGGCGTAAGCCGCGATCGCGAACTCCGGCTACGGCGCTGGCCGGGCGTGCTGGGAAATTCGCTGCTGCTCTTTCTTTGAGCGTCTGGCACGAAGGTCAACGGCTTCCGCCCGCTGCGCGTGCGGGTCACTTTCTCTTGCTAGCCCAAGAGAAAGTAACCAAAGAGAAGGGCTAGCGGGACCAAACCTCCCCTGCGGGTTCGGTGCTGGCGCCGGGATTTTTCGAATGGACATCCTTGTCCATTCGAAAAACGGCGCGCGTCCTGCGCGCCGCCCTTCGGGTCTACGTTTGCTCGCGTGGGTGCGGTGCTATGGATTCCAATGCAACGGCAGCGGCAACGGCAACGGCGATGGCAATGGCAACCGCAAACGCAAACGCAAACGCTACGTCGGTCGTAGGATGTGGTGAGCCGTAGGCGAACCGCATCGTCGCGGTGTGACGCGCGTGCGCGGCGTCGCGCTCGATCGCGCCCTATGCCTTGCGTCGCGACGCAAGGCCATGGCGACGCGCGCAGCCTGCGACGTGCGCGTCGCTGTGGCGGCTTAGGCCAGGCCTTCGGCTTGCAGGGCCGCGCGCACGCCGGCGTCGGCTTCCATGCGCTGCTTGAACGCGGCCATGTTGGCCAGGCCGCCGAGGTCGATCTTCTGGCCGTCGGCCCAGCGCAGCGTGATGTACAGATAGGGATCGGCGTAGCTGCGGAAACCCGCCAGCCATTGCCGGCCTTCGAGCTGGCGGTCGGCGGTTTCGAACAATGCGCGCAGGCGCTTGTGTGCGGCGTCCTTGAGTGCGGGCTGGTCGCTGGCGTCTTCCGAGAAACGCGTCGGCGCGAACAGCGGCAGGAAAGCCGGATGCAAGTCGGAGTTCACGAACGCGAGCCAGCGTGCCGCGGTCGCGCGCTGCTGGATGCTGCCGTCGCCGGCGAGCTGTGCGGCCGGGTAGCTGTCGGCGATGTAGCCCATGATCGCGGCGTTCTGCGTGAGCACGAAATCGCCGTCCTCGATCGCGGGCACGGCGCCGGCGGGATTGATCGCCAGGAACGCGGGCGCCTTCATCGCGTCGCGCGTCATCACCTGCACTTCGAACGGCTGCCCGGTCCACTGCAATGCGATGTGGTCGGCGGTCGAACACGCGCCGGGCTTGGTGTAGAGCTTCATGGCAGGACTCCGGATACGAAACAAGCCGGCGACTATCGCCGACCTGCGCTCTATGCTCAATCCGGAGTCCGCAACGCAGCGTTACGACGCTGCGCGTTGTCGCGATGCCGCGCTTACGATTTGCGCGGCTTCAGCTTCTGCACCTGATAGAAGGTGTGATCGCCGATGGTCGCGACCTGGTAGGCGTTGCGCCAGCTCGGGCTGGCGATCGCGTGGGCGGCGAAATGGCTGGCGCCCGGCACGATCTCCTTGCGCTGACCGGCCGGCAGGGCCCAGTTGCGCTCGGCTTCCAGGGCGATCTGCACCGACTCGGCCCAGGCCTCGGTATTGCTCAGGCGGGTGCCCGGCGACACCAGGGTCGGCGCGAACTGCTTGCGGGCGGTGACCACCTCGCAGACCGAATCGCCCCACAGGCCGCTGTCGCGGCGGCGCAGCGCCACCTCGGCCACGGCCTTCTGGCCGCGGATGGACTGGTCGCGGGCTTCCAGGTACACGGTGGTGCTCAGACACAGCGAATCGGCGGGTTGCGGCGGAAGCACAGAGGCCAGCCACAGGATCCAGGCGAGTTTCATATTGACTCCTTGCTCCGTTGCGCCGGACCGCACTGGGGCTTCCGTTCCCTCCTAGCGGGGACGGACGACACGGCGTGGACCGGCATGGCGTACTGGGGAGGGCAGCGGCTCTGCGGCGCGCTTTTGCCCCGTGCCGTGGACCGCGTGGACGACGCGGGCGGCGAGGGTTGCCACCTGAAGCGGCGGCGTGAAAGTTGGCGCAAGGTAGCCGCGACTAACTAAACGCCCGCTGAATCTAAAAACCTAAGTGCGCGAAAAAACTCAAGTTTTTACTCTGAATAGGCGCTAAGGCCTTGCCAGGGAAGGGTATCTCCGGGGCGCGAGACGCCTGCGCGAGCGTGACGCGCACCACTGTTCAGGTCCGCTGAAAACGCTTTACAGCGCCGCCGCGACCCGGCTGCCCTGGGCGATGGCGCGTTTTGCATCCAGTTCGGCGGCGACGTCGGCGCCGCCGATCACCTGCACCGCGCGGCCGCTGCCGGCCAGTTGCGCGGCCAGCGGTTTGAACGGCTCCTGGCCGGCGCAGATCACCACATGATCGACCGCCAGCAGCTGCTCGCTGCCGTCGACGCGGATGCGCAGGCCTTCGTCGTCGAAGCCCAGGTACTCGACCCCGCCCAGCATGCGCACCTGCTTGGCCTTGAGGGTGGCGCGGTGGATCCAGCCGGTGGTCTTGCCCAGGCGCGCGCCGGGTTTGCCGGGGCTGCGCTGGAGCAGCCAGACCTGGCGCGCGGGCGGTTCCGGCCGCGCTTCGGCCAGGCCGCCGCGGTTGTCGCCGTAGCCCAGGTCCACGCCCCATTCGGCGCGCCAGCGCGCCGGGTCCAGGCTGGAGCTGTCGTGGCCGGCCGGATGCACCAGGTACTCGGCGACGTCGAAACCGATGCCGCCGGCGCCGACGATCGCGACCTTGGCGCCGGGCACCACGCCGCCGCGCAGCACGTCCAGGTAACTGAGCACCCTGGGATGGTCGGCGCCGGGGAAATCGACCGCGCGCGGGGCGATGCCGGTGGCCAGCACGACCTCGTCGTAACCGGCCAGCGCGGCGGCGTCGGCGCGGGTGTTCAGGCGCAGCTCGACGCCGCTGGTTTCGATCTTGCGGGCGAAGTAGCGCAGGGTCTCGTGGAACTCTTCCTTGCCTGGGATGCGCTTGGCCAGGTTGAACTGGCCGCCGATCTCGTGGGCGGCGTCGAACAGGGTCACGCGGTGGCCGCGTTCGGCCGCGACCGTCGCGCAGGCCAGGCCGGCCGGGCCTGCGCCGACCACGGCCACGCGCTTGGGCGTGGCGGTCGCGGTGTAGTTGAGCTCGGTCTCGGCGCAGGCGCGCGGGTTGACCAGGCAGCTGGCGTGCTTGTTCTCGAACACGTGGTCCAGGCAGGCCTGGTTGCAGGCGATGCAGGTGTTGATCTCGTCGCTGCGGCGGTCGCGCGCCTTGGCGACCCAGGCCGGGTCGGCCAACAGCGGCCGCGCCATCGACACCATGTCGGCCTCGCCCTCGCGCAGGATGCGTTCGGCCACGTCGGGCATGTTGATGCGGTTGGTGGTGATCAGCGGCAGGCCCACGTGCGGCTTCAGGCGCGCGGTGATGCCGGTGAAGGCCGCGCGCGGCACCGAGGTGGCGATGGTGGGGATGCGCGCCTCGTGCCAACCGATGCCGGTGTTGATCAGGGTCGCGCCCGCGGCTTCGATCGCCTGGGCCTGGGCGATCACGTCCTCCCAGGTCGAACCGCCGTCGACCAGGTCGATCATCGACAGCCGGTAGATGATGATGAAGTCCGGCCCGCAGGCCTCGCGGATGCCGCGCACGATCCGGGTCACGAACGCGATCCGGCGCGCGGCGTCGCCGCCCCATTCGTCCTCGCGCTTGTTGGTGCGCGGCACGGTGAACTGGTTGAGCAGGTAGCCTTCCGAGCCCATCACCTCGACGCCGTCGTAGCCGGCCTCGCGCGCCAGTTTGGCGCTGTTGACGAAGGCGCGGATCTGCGCGCGCACGCCGTAGCCGGACAGGGCACGCGGGGTGAACGGATTGATCGGCGCCTTGAGCTTGGACGGTGCGACCTGCAACGGGTGATAGCCGTAGCGGCCGGCGTGCAGTAGCTGCAGGCAGATGCGGCCGCCGTGGCCGTGCACGGCCTGGGTCACCTGGCGGTGCTTGCCGACTTCCCAGCGCCAGCTCAGCTTGCCGCCGAAAGGCTTGAGCCAGCCGACGATGTTGGGGGCGAAGCCGCCGGTCACGATCAGGCCGACGCCGCCGGCCGCGCGCTCGCCGAAATAGGCCGCCAGCTTGGGGAAGTCGGCGGCCTTGTCCTCCAGCCCGGTGTGCATCGAGCCCATCAGCACGCGATTGGGCAGGGTGCAGAAGCCCAGGTCCAGCGGCTCGAACAGCTTCGGGTAGACCGGATGCGGGGCGGCCGGGTGCGGAGCGGCGGGGCTTGCGGGCAGGGAGCTGGCGGCCGTCATGCTCGAATACGCTGGCGTATGGAGCGCGCACCATGCCGGGAAACCGGCCGCGATTCAACCATCGCGGTTTTCGGCCCTGCGGTCGCGAGCCGGCGGCGTCGTATCCGGCCCGCAACGCAGCATCCCAGGCGGCACGCCGGCACGGCCATTGACTCCGCTCCGGCCGCCCCTACTCTATGTCCACACCGAACCCGGCCCAGCCGCCCATGATGCAGTGCCCGCTCCTGATATTGCAGCACGCCCAACGCGAGAGCGTGGGCCGGGTGCGCCTGCCTCCTGTGATTCGCGGTGCCGCGTCGAGCTGATCGAGCGGCCGCGGCCACACCGATACAGAGCACCCGCAAGGGTGCTTTTTTATTGCCCGCGTTTTTTATCCAGGTTTTTCATCCGGCCTCCGGCGCATGCCGCCGCAGCCCCTCCACCGCAATTCCGGAAACCGAAGGAGCACGTGTCGTGAATACCACGGAAGACACCCAAGCCTAGCCGCGCGCCTTGTCGCCAACAGGGGCGCGCGGCCTCCCGAGTTGGCAACCAAGAAAGCGAATCCTTATGAACACCACCACTGTTTCCCGCTGGCGCAACCTCGGCATCATCGCCCACGTCGACGCGGGTAAAACCACCCTCACCGAACGCCTGTTGTGGAAAACCGGCGCGATCCATCGCACCGGCGAAGTCCACGACGGCGCCGCCACCACCGACTTCAGTCCGATCGAACAGGACCGCGGCATCACCATCGGCGCCGCGGCCGTGCAGACGCGCTGGACGCCGCAAGGACAGGCCGAGCACCGGCTGACCGTGATCGACACCCCGGGCCACATCGACTTCGCGATCGAGGTCGAGCGCTCGCTGCGCGTGCTCGACGGCGCGGTCGCCGTGTTCAGCGCGGTCGACGGCGTGCAGCCGCAATCGGAAACCGTGTGGCGCCAGGCGCGCCGGCACGGCGTGCCGCTGATTGCGTTCGCCAACAAGATGGACCGGGTCGGCGCCTCGCTGGAACTGGTGCTCGCGCAGATGCGCGACAAACTGGACGCGGTGCCGTGGCCGCTGGGCCATGCGCTGGGCGCGGAAAGCGAGCTGCACGGCTGGGTCGACTACGTCGCGCGCGAGATCGTGCTGTGGGACCAGGACGACGCGATCGCGCGCCGGCCCTGGAGCGCCGACGAAAGCCGCCAGTACGAGCCGCTGCGCCAGCGCCTGGTCGAGGCCGTCGCCGATCACGACGACGAACTCGCCCAGGCCTATCTGGAAGCGCGCGAGATCGATACTGCGGCGCTCAAGGCGGCCCTGCGCCGTGGCACGCTCAGCGGCGCCGGCACGCCGGTGCTGGGCGGTTCCGCGTTCAAGAACAAGGGCGTGGAAACGCTGCTGGACGCGATCGTCGACTACCTGCCGTCGCCGCTGGACCGGCCCTGGGTGCGCGCCGAAAGCGAGCGCGGCGATGTCGCGCTGGCGCCCGACGCCGCGGGTCCGCTCGCCGCGCTGGTGTTCAAGATCACGCACCAGGAACACGGTGCGCTCTCGTTCGTGCGCCTGTACTCGGGCACGCTGCGGGTCGGCGACACGGTGTGGGCTTCGCGCCGCGGCAAGCCGCAGCGGGTCGGGCGCCTGGTCGTGGTCCAGGCCAATCGCGGCCGCGACGTCGAGGTGGCCTACGCCGGCGAGATCGTCGCGGTGCAGGGCTGGAAGGATGCGGTCAGCGGCGAGACGCTCAGCGACAGCGGGCGCCCGCTGGTACTGGACGCGATCCAGGCGCAGCCGGCGGTGCTGTCCTGGCGTTTGAGCGCGGCCAAGTCCGGCGACCTGATCCGTCTCGGCCAGGGCCTGGCGAGCCTGGCCCAGGAGGATCCGTCGTTCCGCGTCGGCACCGACGAGGACACCGGCGAGACCCTGGTGTGGGGCATGGGCGAGCTGCACCTGGACGTGATGGTCGAGCGCCTGCGCCAGGAGTGGAACGTCGAGGTCCGCACCGGTTCGCCGCGCGTGGCCTACCAGGAAACCCCGAGCCGCGCGGTGGCGCGCGTGGAGGGCAAGCTGTCCAAGCAGAACGGCGGCAGCGGCCAGTTCGCGCGCGTGCTGATCGACGTCGAGCCGCGCGAGGACGGGCGCTTCGAGTTCGTCGACCGCACGACCGGCGGCGTGGTCCCGCGCAACTTCGTCGCCGCGACGGAGAAGGGCCTGCGCGCGGCGCTGATGGAAGGCCCGCGCGGCTATCCGGTGGTCGGGCTCACGGTGAGCCTGATCGACGGCGAGACGCATGCGGTGGACTCGTCCGAGCTCGCGTTCCAACGCGCGGCGGGCGAGGCCCTGAAGGCGGCGCTGGCGCTCAGCGGCACCACCCTGCTGGAGCCGGTGATGGCGCTGGTCGTGGACACGCCCGCCGGCAACGTCGGCGACGTGGTCGGCGATTTGCAGCGGCGGTCCGGCCGGGTGCTGGCGATCGACGACAAAGGCACGCGCGCCGACGTCAGCGCGCGCGCGCCGCTGGCGCAGCTGTCGGGTTACACGACCGCGCTGCGTTCGCTGACCCAGGGACGGGCTTCGGCCTCGGTGGTCTTCAACGGCTACGAGGCCGCGCGCGAAGTCTGAGTAAGCAGCAAATAGCGGAAAAGCGCAGGGGCCGGCATTGCCGGCCCCTTTTTCGTCCGTGTCTAAGCCGCCGCCGCGGGCCGCAGGCGCAGCAGGCTCATGCCCATCGCCGCGTAGCCGGTTGCTAGTGCGCGGTTGAACCAGCGCGCGCGCCGCGGCTGCGCGAACCAGCCGCGCAGGGCGCTGGCCAGGACCACGTAGCACAGGTGCGAGAGCACGGTGCAGGCGGCGAAGGTCAGGGTCAGGGCGAAGAACTGCGGCAGCAAGGGCGCGTCGGCGCGCATGAACTGCGGCAGCAGGGCGGTGAAGAACAGGATGCTCTTGGGATTGGTGGCGGCCACCAGCAGGCCCTGCAGGAACAAGCGCCGCGGCGCGCTCGCGCGTGCCGGCTCAGGCGCGCGCGCGAACAGATCGTCGCGTGCGCGCCATTGGCGGATGCCGAGCCAGATCAGATAGGCCGCGCCGGCCAGCTTGAGCGCGGCGAACAGCCAGGCCGAGGTCTTGAGCAGCGCGCCCAGGCCCAGCATCGCGGTCGCCGAGACCAGGAACACGCCCAGGGCGTTGCCGACCGAGCCGAGCAGGGCGCGGCGCGCGCCATGACTGGCGGCGTTGGACACCGCCAGCAGCACGGCCGGCCCGGGACTGAACGCGGTCAGCAGCGCCAGCGAGCAGAACAACCACCAGGACGCGGCGCCCATGCGCGGGCCTTACCAGCCGGCCAGGGTCAGCTTGCCGACGGTGGCGCCCGATTCGAGGCGGCGATGCGCCTCGCGCAGGTTGGCCGCGTCGATCCTGCCCAGGGTTTCGTTGTGGGTGCCGCGCAATTCGCCGGCGTCGATCAGCTTGGCGACGCGGTCGAGGATGCGCGCCTGCTCGACCATGTCGGCGGTCTGGAAGCGCGGCCGCGAGAACATCATTTCCCAATGGATGCCGATGCATTTGGCTTTGTAGGGGTCGCCGATGCGCAGTGCGCCGCTGGGTTCGACGATCAGGCCGACGTGGCCCTGCGGCGCCAGCAGTTCGCCGATCGCGTCCCAGTAGCGGTCGGTGTCGGCCAGGTTCAGCACCGCCTCGACCTGGGCGTGGCCCAGCGCCTGCAGCTGCGGCAGCAGCGGCTGACGATGATCGATCACTTCGTGCGCGCCCATCGCGCGGCACCACTCCACGCTCTGCGCGCGCGAGGCGGTGGCGATCACGTTGAAGCCGGCGCGACGCGCGAGCTGGATCGCGACCGAGCCGACGCCGCCGGCGCCGGCGATCACCAGCGCGGTCTTGCCGATGCCGCCCTGCTCGGCATCGTAGGGCATGCGCTGGAACAGCAACTCCCAGGCGGTGATGACGGTCAGCGGCAGCGCCGCGGCCTGGGCCGCGTCCAAAGACCGCGGCGCATGGCCGGTGATGCGTTCGTCGACCAGCTGGAACTGGGCGTTGCTGCCCGGGCGGGTGATGTCGCCGGCGTAGTAGACGCGGTCGCCGACCTTGAAGCGGGTGACCGCCTCGCCGATCGCGGTCACGGTGCCGGCCGCGTCGTAGCCCAGCACGCGCGGCTGCGCTTCGACGTTCGGCTTGGGCGCGCGCACCTTGGTGTCGACCGGATTGACCGAGATCGCCTCGACCTGCACCAGCAGATCGTGCCCCTGCGGCGCGGCGGGGTCGGGCAGGTCGACGTCGAGCAGGGACTCGGGATCGTCGATGGGCAGGTAGCGGGTGAGGGCGACGGCTTTCATGTTGGGCTCCGGAGCGGATCGGGTGATTGCATGCGATGGGGAGGAATCAGAACGCGGACAGCACCAGGCCGCCCTCGGCGCGGATCGCCGAGCCGTTGACCACCGAGGCCGCCGGGCTGGCGACGAAGGCGACCACGCGCGCGATCTCGGCCGGTTCGGCGAAGCGGCGCAGCAGCGAGGTCGGGCGTGCGGTATCGAAGAACCGCTTCTCGAATTCGGCCGCGCTGACGCCTTGCTGCTGCGCCAGCTGTTCGACGAACACGCCGACGCCCTCCGAGCGGGTCGGGCCGGCCAGCACCGAATTCACCGTCACCTCGGTGCCGGTGGTCAGCTGGGCCATGCCGCGCGCCAGCGCGATCTGCGCGGCCTTGGTCACGCCGTAATGGATCATCTCGGCCGGGATCTGCAGGCCCGATTCGCTGGACAGGAACACCACCCGGCCGCGGTTGCGTTCGAGCATGCCGCCGAAGTAGTGCCGCGACAGGCGCACGCCGCTCATCACGTTGGCGTCCCACAGCTGCTGCCATTCCTCGTCGCCGATGGCGGCGAAGTCGGTGGGGATGAAGATGCCGAGGTTGTTGATCAGGATGTCGGTCTGCGGCACCGCGGCGATGAACGCGGCCGCGCCTTGCGCGCTGGCCAGGTCGGCGGCGACGCCGCGCAACTGCGCCTCGGGCAGGGCGGCGCGCAGCGAGGCCAGCGCGGCGTCGACGCGGGCCTGGCTGCGGCCGTTGACGACGACCGCGGCGCCGGCGCGCGCGAGTTCTTCGGCGATGGCGTAGCCGATGCCGGCGGTGGAACCGGTGACGACGGCGGTGGAACCGGAAAGGGAGGCGCTCATGTCGGTGCTCGCGATGCGTGAGAGGGGGAGGGTCGGTCGGTTCAGACCGGCGCCGGCGTGCGTTCGGAGAACATGCCGTTCCAATACGGGTAATACGGATAAGGCGGCGTGACGCGGCTGGCCTGGTCGAGTTTGGCGACCTGCTCGGCGCTGAGGTTCCAGCCGACCGCGCCCAGGTTCTGGCGCAATTGCGCTTCGTTGCGCGCGCCGATCAGCACGCTGGACACGGTCGGGCGCTGCAGCAGCCAGTTCAGGGCGATCTGCGGGATCGTCTTGCCGGTGTCGGCGGCGACTTCGTCCAGCGCGTCGACGATGCGGTACAGGCGCTCCTCGTCCACCGGCGGGGCGAAGCCGGCGGTGTCGTGCAGGCGGCTGCCCTCGGGCAGCGGCTGGCCGCGGCGGATCTTGCCGGTCAGGCGGCCCCAGCCCAGCGGGCTCCAGACCACCGCGCCAACGCCCTGGTCCTGGGCCAGCGGCATCAGCTCCCATTCGTAGTCGCGGCCGACCAGCGAGTAATAGGTCTGGTTGGCGACGAAACGCGAGTAGCCGTAGCGGTCGGCGACCGCCTGCGACTTCATCAGCTGCCAGCCCGAGTAGTTGGACACGCCCAGGTAGCGCAGCTTGCCGGCGCGGACCAGATCGTCGAGGGTGGACATGACCTGCTCGACCGGGGTCTGCGCATCGAAGTGGTGCAGCTGCAGCAGGTCGATGTAGTCGGTGCCCAGGCGCTGCAGGGCGCGGTCGACGGCGCGGATCAAATGGTGGCGCGAGGCGCCGACGTCGTTGGCGCCTTCGCCGGCGCGCAAGCTGATCTTGGTCGACAGGATGACTTCATCGCGGCGGCCCTGGATGGCGGCGCCGAGAATCGATTCGGAGGCACCGTCGGAATACACGTCGGCGGTGTCGAACAGGTTCACGCCGGCCTCCAGGCAGATCTCGATCAGGCGCCGGGCTTCGGCCACGTCGGTATTGCCCCAGGCGCTGAACAGCGGGCCCTTGCCGCCGAAGGTGCCGGCGCCGAAGCCCAGTACCGACACTTTGAAACCGGAGTGGCCGAGAAAACGGGTGTCCATGGTGGTGCTCCTTGAATGAGGGAAGCGCGCGGCCCCGGGCCGTGCGTCGGAATTCGAAAAGGGGCTCAGCCGGCCGGGCAGGGCGCGGCCTGGTTCAGCGCCGGCTCGCGCGGCGCATTTAGGCGCGCCGCCCACACCGCCAGCACGATGCCCGACACCGTGACCAGGGCCGCGACCCAGGTCACCGCGCCCAGGCCCAGGCCGACATCGATGACCGCGCCGCCCAGCCAGGCGCCGAGCGCGTTGCCGAGATTGAAGGCGCCGATGTTGAGGCTGGAGGCGAGGTTGCGGCCGGCGCTGTCGGTCTTCTGTAGCACCCACAGCTGGATCGGCGAGACCGTGGCGAAGGCGGCGATGCCGAGCAGGGCGACGAAGATCACCGCGGCGACCTTGCTGTGCAGGGCGAAGGTCATCAGGCCCAGCACCAGCGCCAGCGCGACCAGGGTGCCGACCAGGGCCGGCGCCAGGCGGCGGTCGGCGAGGCGGCCGCCGAGCAGGTTGCCGACGATCAGGCCGACGCCGAACACCAGCAGGATCGGCGACACCGCGCTTTCGGCGAAACCGGTGACCTGGGTCAGGATCGGCTGGATGTAGGTGAACACGGTGAACACGCCGGCGAAGCCGAGCACGGTCATGGCCAGCCCCAGCAGCACCTGCGGGTGGGTCACGGCCTTGATCTCGGCGCGCAGCGCGGCGTTGTCCTGCGCGCCGCGGTCCTTGGGCACCAGCGTGGCGATCACCACGGTCGCGATCACGCCGATCGCCGCCACCGCCCAGAAGGTCGCGCGCCAGCCCAGGTGCAGGCCCAGCCAGGCGCCGGCGGGCACGCCCAGCAGGGTGGCGACGGTCAGGCCGACGAACATGATCGAGATCGCCGAAGCCTTGCGGTCTTCCGAGACCAGACCGGTCGCGACCACCGCGCCGACGCCGAAGAAGGTGCCGTGGGCCAGCGAGGTGATCACGCGCGCGATCATCAAAGTGGTGTAGTTGGGCGCGATCGCACAGGCGATGTTGCCCAGGGTGAAGATCAGCATCAGCGCGACCAGTACGGTCTTGCGCGGCAGGCGCCGGGTCGCGGTGGTCAGCAGCGGCGCGCCGACGAACACGCCCAGGGCGTAGCCGGAGATCAGCAGGCCGGCCGCGGCGATGGTCACCTTGAGGTCGGCGGCGACCTGCATCAGCAGGCCCATGATCACGAATTCGGTGGTGCCGATGCCGAAGGCGCCGGCGGTGAGGGCGTAGAGCGCCAATGGCATGCGCTGTTTGGACGCGCCGGGCGGGGCGGGTTCGGAGCGGGGAAGGGCGGGGGATTCCATGTCGGGCATCCACTGGGGAGGCGCGCAGTCTGGAAGCTTGCATCTTCTGCAAAAACCACCAAGATGGCTAATCAGTTTCAACAAATGATTGATAAACGGCCATGGACCGAGTCGGCGACCTCGCCCTGTTCCTGCGCGTGCTCGATCTGGGCTCGATCAGCGCGGCCGCGCGCAGCCTGGACCTGTCGGTCGCGGTCGCCAGCCAGCGCCTGAAGCGGCTGGAACGCGACCTGGGCGTGCGCCTGCTGCACCGGACCACGCGCCAGCTGCACGCCACCCCCGAAGGCGCCGCCCTGGCCGAGCAGGGCCGGGCCCTGGTCGAGGATCTGGAGGCGCTGACCGGCGGCCTGCGCCAGGCCGCGAGCGAAGTCGCCGGCACCCTGCGCCTGACCGCCTCGGCCTCGTTCGGGCGCCAGTACCTGTCGCCCCTGCTGCCCGAGTTCCTGGCCCGCTACCCGCGGGTCAAGGTCAGCGTCAATCTCAACGATCAGCTGCTGGATCTGGTCAGCTCCGGCTTCGACCTGGCGATCCGGATCGGCGCGCTCGAGGATTCCAGCCTGGTCGCGCGCAAGCTGGCGCCGAATCGGCGCGTGATCTGCGCCTCGCCCGAATACGTGCGCCGCCATGGCATGCCCAACTCGCCCGAGGAGCTCGCGCGCCACGACTGCCTGATGCTGGTCGGCAGCCAGGGCCGCCAGGACCTGTGGCGCCTGCACGACCGCAGCGGCCGCGAGTTCGCGGTGCGGGTGTCGGGGCGCTTCGAGAGCAACCTGGGCGAACTGCTGCGCGACGCCGCGGTCGCCGGCCTGGGCATCGCCCTGCATTCGACCTGGCACGTCAACGAGGACCTGCGCGCGAAACGCCTGGTGGCGGTGATGCCGGACTACGGCGTCGCCGAATCCGGCATCTATGCGGTGATGCCGCAGCGGCGCCTGATCCCGCCGCGCGTGCGCGCCTTCAGCGACTTCCTCGCCGAACGCTTCGGCGAGCATCCGCCGTGGGAGCAGTACGAACTGTCGGTGCCCTAGCGGCCGCCAGACCCGCATCGCGCCGCTGCGCTACTCGAGTAGCGGCAACGGCTCTCTGTGGGAGCGGCGTAAGCCGCGATCGAGCCCCACATGCGATGCAGGCTTCGTCGGCGCGCCATCGCGGCTTACGCCGCTCCCACAGAAAGCGGTGGCGACGATTCCCTGCTGATGCTCCCCCTTGCGAAGGGGGATTCGCTCTCCCGCCTTAATCGAACGCAAACGCATCCAAGGCCAACGACCCCATCTCGTGCGAACGATGGATCGTGCGCACCGAGGCCTGGGCGCCGGCCGCGCCCAGGGCCACGAACAGCGGCATCAGATGCTCGACCGTAGGGTGCGCGTGGCGCGCGTGCGGCGCCTGCGCCTGCCAGTCCATCAGCGCGGCGTGGTCGTGCGCATCCAGGCGCGCGTGCATCCACTGGCCGAACTCGCGCGCCCACGGCGCCAGCGGCGCGTCGCGGTGCTGCCAGTCCAGATCGCCCAGGTTGTGCACGAAGCCGCCCGAGCCGATTACCAGCACGCCTTCCTCGCGCAGCGGCGCCAGGGCCGCGCCCAAGGCGTAGTGCTGGGCCGCGTCGCCGTGCGGCATCACCGACAGCGGCACCACCGGGATGCCGGCCTGCGGGTACATGCGCCGCAACGGCACCCAGACGCCGTGGTCCAGGCCGTGCGCCTCGCGCACCTTGGGGCGCAGGCCGGCGTCCTCCAGGCGCGCGCGGATCGCTTCGGCCAGCTCCGGATCGCCCGGGGCCGGATACTGGATCCGATACAGCGGCGCCGGGAAGCCGCCGAAGTCGTGCACGGTGTGCGGCTGCGCGTGCCCGCCCAGCATCGGGCGGTCGGTCATGAAGTGGGCCGAGGCGACCACGATCGCCTTCGGCCACGGCAGCTGCGCGCCGAGCCCGTCCAGGAAACGGCCGGCGGCGGAATCCTCGATCGCCAGCATCGGCGAGCCGTGGGACAGGAACAGGGTGGGCAGGCGGGTCGGAATGTCCATGCCGGAAGGGTGATCCCGCGGGGGCGCAAACACCAGCGCGCTGCGCCGCTCGCTGCGTTCCGTCCTTGGCGTCAAATGCCGCCCCGGCGTTCGCGCCGGCCGCACACGCCGCGCCGCAGACTGCGCCTTCCGCCCATCGCCGCCGTCCCTCATGAGCCACGCCGATCCCCGCTCCGCCGTCCGCCCGGACTACGACCCGCCGATGCGCGAGATCGCCGACTACGTGCTCGACTACCGCATCGATTCCGACGAGGCCTACGCCACCGCACGCGTCATGCTGCTGGATTCGCTGGCCTGCGCCGCGCTGGCGATGGCGCACCCGGCCTGCGTCGCGCACCTGGGGCCGCTGGTGCCGGGCGCGGACCTGCACGGCGGCGCGCGCGTGCCGTACACCGCCTACGAACTCGACCCGGCCCAGGCCGCCTACAACATCGGCACCCAGATCCGCTGGCTGGATTTCAACGACACCTGGCTGGCCGCCGAATGGGGCCATCCTTCCGACAACCTCGGCACGCTGCTCGCGCTGGCCGACTACCTGGGCCGGCGCGCCGAGGCCGCGGGCGGCCACGGCCCGAGCGTGCGCGAGCTGCTCGGCCACGCGATCAAGGCCCACGAGATCCAGGGTGGCTACGCCTTGCGCAACGCTTTCAACCGGGTCGGGCTGGATCACGTGATCCTGGTGCGCCTGGCCTCTACTGCGCTCGCCACGCGCATGCTGGGCGGCGATCGCGAGGCGATCCAGAGCGCGATCTCGCAGGCCTGGGTCGACAACGGCGCGCTGCGCAGTTATCGGCATGCGCCCAACACCGGCCCGCGCAAGAGCTGGGCCGCCGGCGACGCCTGCCGGCGCGCGGTCGTGCATGCGCTGAACGCGGTCAAGGGCGAGGTCGGCTATCCCAGCGCGCTGAGCGCGCCGACCTGGGGCTTCTACGACGTCGCCATGCGCGGGCGGCCGTTCGAATTCGAACGCCCCTTCGGCAGCTATGTGATGGAGAACGTGCTGTTCAAGATCAGCTACCCGGCCGAGTTCCACGCCCAGACCGCGGTCGAATGCGCGCTGCGCCTGCATCCGCAGGTCCGCGACCGGCTCGACCGCATCGCGCGCATCGACCTGCGCACCCAGGAGGCCGCGCGCCGCATCATCGACAAGACCGGGCCGCTGGCCAACTACGCCGATCGCGACCATTGCCTGCAGTACATGGTCGCGGTGCCGCTGATCCACGGCCGGCTGGAAGCCGATGACTACGGCGACGCGGTCGCCGCCGATCCGCGCATCGACGCCCTGCGCGAGAAGATGACGGTGACCGAGGACCCGCGCTACACCCGCGACTACCACGATCCCGACAAGCGCTACATCGGCAACGGCGTGCAGGTGCACTTCGACGACGGCAGCGCCACCGAAGCGGTGTCGGTGGATTACCCCGTCGGCCACCGCCGCCGCCGCGCCGAGGGCCTGCCCTTGCTGATCGCCAAGTTCGAGACTGCGATCCGCGCCCGGCTATCGCCCGCCCAGGCCGATACACTCTGCGCCCTGGCCCGGGACCCGGAACGGCTGGACGCGCTGCCGATCACCCGCTTCCTTGCCCTGTTTCAGTCCTGATTCACGTTTGTGGCGGTGCCCGCGTTTACCACGGATGCCGCCGCGATTGTTAGATGCCTGTTAACATGGCTTTCACATAGGCAAACCTAACCTGCGCGGGATGGCGTCGGAAGGCGGCTGTCCTGAATTGGTAGGAACCTCGCAGACGCGGTTTCCAATTTTTCTGAACCAAGGAGCTATAACAAATGAATAAGAAACTCCTCTGCGCCGCCCTGCTGGGTGGCCTGAGTCTGGCCCAGGCGGCCAGCGCGCAGGATTTCGACGACCGCTGGTACATCACCGGCTCGGCCGGCATGAACCTGCAGGACAACGACCGCGGCACCCGTAACGCACCCTTCGTGGGCCTGGGCGTGGGCAAGTTCATCAGCCCGAACTGGTCCGTCGACGGCGAGCTGAACTATCAGCACCCGAAGTTCGACGCCGATCAGGACCTGTCGTGGAGCCAGTACGGCGTCTCGCTGGACTTCCGTCGTCACTTCATCACCGAAGGCCGCAACTGGAACCCGTACGCCCTGCTGGGCATCGGCTACCAGCGTTCGGAAGAAGAGTTCAACAACTTCCCGTCGCCGAACTCGCCGGGCCGCCGTGAAGACGGCAACCTGGCCGCCAAGGTCGGTCTGGGCATCCAGGGCGACCTGGGCCGCGTCGGTATCCGTACCGAGCTGGCCTACCGCGCCGACTTCGACGACACCAGCGTTTCCGCTCCGCAGGAAGACTGGTTCGGCGACGTGCTGGCTTCGGTCGGCATCATCGTTCCGCTGGGCCCGGAAGCCACCGCTCCGGTCGCTCCGGCTCCGGTCGTCGCGCCGAACTGCGCCGATCAGGACGACGACGGCGACGGCGTGAACAACTGCGACGACAAGTGCCCCGGTTCGCAGGCTGGCCAGACCATCGGTCCGGACGGCTGCCCGGTGCCGGTCTCGATCGACCTGAAGGGCGTGAACTTCGACTTCGACAAGGCCACGCTGCGTCCCGACGCGGTGACGATCCTGAACGAAGCCGCCGAGATCCTGAAGCGCTATCCCGAGCTGAAGGTCGAAGTCGCCGGTCACACCGACCAGTGCGGTAAGGACGCTTACAACCAGAAGCTGTCCGAGCGTCGCGCCCGCGCCGCTTACGACTACCTGACCAGCAACGGCGTCGACGCCGCGCGTCTGTCGGGTCCGAACGGCTACGGCGAAAGCCGTCCGCTGGAAGACCTGGGCCAGGCCTTCCCGGCTTGTAAGAGCGAGAAGAACCGCCGCACCGAGCTGAACGTCCAGAACTAAGGACGGCGGGTTCTCCGGAACCCGATGCAAGACCCACGAAGCCCGGCCTTGTGCCGGGCTTCGTTCGTTTATGTGGCTTTGTTAAGAAATAACGTTAAGTGGTATTAACAATCGTCTTGACAGTGTATGATCTGCCCCGCCAGTGACCGCCTGCCGGAGCGACCGCGCCAGACCGGGTCCCTGTCACGCGTTTCCGCCGTGAATCAAACCGTTCCTACTGATCTGAAGGAGTTAGAGATGAAGATCCGTTTGTTGAGCACCGCACTGTTGGCGGGCTTGGCGTTTGCCCAGGCGGCCAGTGCGCAGGATTTCGACGACCGCTGGTACATCACCGGCTCGGCCGGCATGAACCTGCAGGACAACGACCGCGGCACCCGCAACGCGCCGTTCCTGGGCCTGGGCGTGGGCAAGTTCATCAGCCCCACCTGGTCCGTCGACGGCGAGCTGAACTATCAGCACCCGAAGAACGACGCCAACCAGAATCTGGCCTGGAGCCAGTACGGCGTCTCGCTGGACTTCCGCCGCCACTTCATCACCGAAGGCCGCAACTGGAACCCGTACGCCCTGCTGGGCATCGGCTACCAGCGTTCGGAAGAAGAGTTCAACAACTTCCCGTCGCCGAACTCGCCGGGCCGCCGTGAAGACGGCAACCTGGCCGCCAAGGTCGGCCTGGGCATCCAGGGCGACCTGGGCCGCGTCGGTATCCGTACCGAGCTGGCTTACCGCGCCGACTTCGACGACACCAGCGTTTCCGCTCCGCAGGAAGACTGGTTCGGCGACGTGCTGGCTTCGGTCGGCATCATCGTCCCGCTGGGCCCGGAAGCCGCTCCGCCGCCGCCGCCGGCTCCGGAAGTCGCGCCGAACTGCGCCGACAAGGACGACGATGGCGATGGCGTGAACAACTGCGACGACAAGTGCCCCGGTTCGCAGGCTGGCCAGACCATCGGTCCGGACGGCTGCCCGGTGCCGGTCTCGATCGACCTGAAGGGCGTGAACTTCGATTTCGACAAGGCCACGCTGCGTCCGGATTCGACCGCCATCCTCAACGAGGCCGTCGAGATCCTGAAGCGCAACCCGTCGCTGCGCGTCGAAGTCGCCGGTCACACCGACCAGTGCGGTAAGGACGCCTACAACCAGAAGCTGTCCGAGCGTCGCGCTCAGACCGTGTACGACTACCTGACCAGCAACGGCGTGGAAGCGTCGCGTCTGGGCGGTCCGAACGGCTACGGCGAGAGCCGTCCGCTGGAAGACAAGGGCCAGGCGTTCCCGGGCTGCAAGAGCGAGACCAACCGTCGCACCGAGCTGAACTCCCAGAACTAAGGGGCGCCAGCCGGTTCCTCGGAACCCGCCGCAACACACGAAGCCCGGCCCAGTGCCGGGCTTCGTCTTTTTGCGCGCCGTGGCGCGGAATGTGATCGCAACGGCGAAACGGCCGCTTGCGCACGCATGCGCGGTTGTCCGATCCGCCCCCCGCGCCTACACTGCCCGGGTCGTGTCCGGACCCCGTCGGGACATCGCGACGGGCCAGACCGGGAGGAAGTTCGCCATGCATCGTGTCCTAGCTGCAGCGCCGCTGCTGTTCATCGCTACGATCGCCCAAGCCGAAGTCGGCAGCTGCGGCTCGATCACCGCGCCCGCGCTGCCGGTGCAGCCGACCGTGATCGCGCCGATCGCCCCGGAACTGGTCGCCCCCAGCTATCAGCTCGGCTCGCCGACCGGCGTGCTCTCGCAGGCCCTGGACGAATCCCTGTCGGTGGACCGCGTGCTGCTGCGCATGCGCATCGAAGGCTGCCACCTGGCCAACGCCAAGCCGGCCGCGGGCGGCATGCCCAGCTCCAACGATCCGGCCGCGTACAAGCCCAAGACCCAGTTCGACAACACGCCCTGGCGCTTCGACATGAGCCAGGGCGGCAAGCGCATGACCGCCGACGAATTCAGCGCCTGGATGAAGGCCAAGGGCGTGCGCGTGGCCAAGGGCGCGCCCGGAGCGGCTGCGCCCGCGCCGGCGCCGGCCCCCGTGGTCGAAGCGCCCAAGGACGAGAAGAAGGGCAAGAAGAAGTAAACGCCGCGTCCGCGCGCGTTCCGTCCCGCATCCTTATCTCTGAAGCCGCGCCGCGCGCGGCCGTCGTCATGACCGCCACACCCCGTCACGGCCTCGCCCGCGTGCTGTCCAAGCAGGGACTGTGCTCGCGCAGCGAAGCCGCGCGCTGGATCGCCGCCGGCCGGGTCGCGGTCGACGGCCGGGTGGTGCGCGACCCCGAGTTCCCCATTTCCAGCGCCCAGCGCGGCCGTCCGCGCATCGCCGTCGACGGCCGCGACATCGACCAGGCGCCGCGCCTGTACCTGATGCTCAACAAGCCGCGCGGCCTAGTCACCAGCGCCCGCGACGAGCGCGGCCGCGACACCGTCTACCGCTGCTTCGACGGCGCCCAGTGGCAGGGCGTGCCCTTGCCCTGGCTGGCGCCGGTGGGCCGCCTGGACCAGGCCAGCGAAGGCCTGCTGCTGTTCTGCAACGACCCCGAGTGGGCCGCGCGCATCACCGATCCCGAGCGCGGCCCGGACAAGACCTACCACGTCCAGATCGACACCATTCCCGACCCGGCCACCCTCGCGGCCCTGGTCGCGGGCAGGCTCGCCGAGGGCGAGTGGTTGCGCGCCAAGTCCGTGCAGCTGTTGCGCAGCGGCGGCAAGAACGCCTGGCTGGAAATCGTGCTCGACGAAGGCCGCAACCGCCAGATCCGGCGCCTGTTGGCCGCGTTCGACATCGGCGTGCTGCGGCTGCTGCGCGTGGCGATCGGCGAACTCGCGCTGGGCGACCTCGGCAAGGGCCAGTGGCGCATGCTCAGCGCCGCCGAAGTCGCGCAACTCTCGCGCTGAGGCGCGCATCGCGCCGGCCGCGTCGGCGCGTCGGCTGAACCGACCAGTCGATGGCCCGAAAAAAACGTGCGCTGCTGCGGTATCGCCGCGTGCGCTCGCGCCGCTATCGCGACATCGCCGCCCGCGCTTGCGCAGGACTGTGCCGGAGCGCACCGTTTGGCACCTTTGAGTTGCGATGCGCGCACCTAGACTCCTAGCCACTTTCGGCTGGACTTTGGGGAGGAACCGACATGCGTACGATCGCGATGGCGCTGCCGCTGCTGCTGTGTTCGGGCTGGCTGGGCGCGCAGGAGCTGCCTTGCGGTACCGGTGCCGCCCCGGCCGTGCAGGCCGAAGTGGCCTTGCTGCTGGACCCGACCGCCGCCTCGCCGAAATTGGCACGGCGCCCCGCCACGACGGCCGATGGCCTGCTCGCGTTCGGTCACGGCGAAGCCTTGAGCTCGCCGCTGGCATCGCCCTTGGGCGCATGCACGCAGCAGGTCGCCGCACGCCGCGACAAGCGCAAGCGCGGGAGCGCTGGCGCCGGCGCCGGCGACGCCGCCTCCGCGGACTACAAGCCCAAGACCCGCCACGACAACACCCCCTGGCGCTTCCATATGGAACAAAACGGCAAGCGTATGACCGCCGACGAGTTCGATGCCTGGATGAAGGCCAAGGGCGTGCGCGTGGCCACCGGCGCACCGGCGCCGGTGCGCAAGGAAGACAAGCGCCGGCGCATCGCGCGCGAGCGTTGAGGTAGGCGCATGCCGTGACGGCGGCGGGCGAACTCGACCCCGCCGCTTATTTGCGACTGTTGGGATTCGCGACGGTGGGCCCGGCCCCACCACCCTATGTGTCTAGGCGAGTCGCGAGCGCGCCATCGCGGGTTCGCCATTGGGCGCGAGCGCGTGAAAGCGGAGCGGGGCGACTGCGCGATCGAACGCGGCAACGCGGGCACTGGCTTCGTGTCGCATCCCTGGGCTAGTCTCGCCCCACCGCCGCGCTGAGGCGACGCGTACCGCGTCGCAGCGCCGGCCGGGCCCATGAAGGGCCCGGATATCGACACAAGGAGGTGGCCAGCCGGCCCGGATCTTGCGATCCGTCGACGACGCCGGCATCGATGCAGTTGCGCACAGCCTTTGTTTCTTTATCGCGACCCGCACCGGCCTTGCCCGGCGCGGTCACGCCGCGCGCGTCCGCGCGCGTTCCCCCGTCTCAAGGAGAGCACACGATGTCGAAGTACGCACGTTCCGCGGTATCCGCTTTCAAGGCCCTGCTGTTGTCGCTGATGCTGATCGCCAGTCCCATGGCCGCGGCCGACCCGGCCGGCGCCGATCAGCAACTGCAAATGGCCCAGCTCAACTTCATGCAGGTGAAGATGCAGTTCCAGATCGCCGAGATCCATCTCGGCGCCGGTCGCGTCAACGAGGCGCGTCAGGCTTTCATCTCGGCCCAGATCAGCGCGCAATTGCTGAACATGTCCGTGATGCAGCTCAAGATGGAGAACACCGACACGCTCAATAACGGCCAGTTCGTGCACCGTGCGCCGCAGGAGCGCGCCGTGGCCTACAGCGAACTCGCCAGCATCGAGGCGCTGCAGCTGCAGATGAACCTGGCGGTGCTGGCGCAGCAGCCGACCTCGCAGGCGAATCGGATCCAGGCCCAGATCGCCATCGCTCAGCTGACCCAGAGCCTGCAGCAGTGCGCGCTGGAAATGGCGGCCGCGCAGTGAGTCGGTAATGGCGGACCATGCGGACGTTGCGTTCGCGTGGTCCGCATTCGTGCCGGGCCGCCGCATGCGCGGCGGCCCGGTAGCGAACGGCGCCGTTGCGGCGCCGCGGCGCGGCCTAGGCCGCGATCACGCCCAGTTCGCGGCCGATCTTCACGAATGCCGCGATCGCGCGGTCCAGGTGCTCGCGCGTGTGCGCGGCCGACATCTGGGTGCGGATGCGCGCCTGGCCCTGCGGCACCACCGGGAAGAAGAAGCCGATCGCGTAGATGCCTTCTTCGAGCAGGCGCGCGGCGAACTTCTGCGCCAGCGGCGCGTCGTACAGCATCACCGGCGCGATCGGATGCACGCCCGGCTTGATGTCGAAACCGGCCTGGGTCATCCGCTCGCGGAAATAGGCGGTGTTCTCGGCCAGGCGTTCGCGCAGCTCGCCGGCGGCCGACAGCATCTCGAAGGCCTTGATGCCGGCCGCAACCACGTGCGGCGGCAGCGAGTTGGAGAACAGGTAGGGACGCGAACGCTGGCGCAGCAGCTCGATCACTTCCTTGCGGGCGGTGGTGAAGCCGCCCAGCGCGCCGCCCATGGCCTTGCCCAGGGTGCCGGTGTAGATGTCGATTCCGTCCATCGCGCCCTTGACCTCGGCCGAGCCGCGGCCGCTGGCGCCGAGGAAGCCGGTGGCATGGCATTCGTCGATGTGGACCAGGGCGCCGTACTTCCTGGCCAGGGCCACGATCTCGTCCAGCGGGGCGATGAAGCCGTCCATCGAGAACACGCCGTCGCTGGTG
Organism: Lysobacter sp. CCNWLW3; assembly: GCF_036697405.1. Lineage (NCBI taxonomy): Bacteria > Pseudomonadati > Pseudomonadota > Gammaproteobacteria > Lysobacterales > Lysobacteraceae > Lysobacter > Lysobacter sp. CCNWLW3. The sequence goes on along the minus strand of NZ_JBAHWA010000004.1, from coordinate 29,648 downwards.
ATCAGCTTGGTCTTGCAGCCGGCGGCGTCGGCGGCCTGCAGCTGCTTCTCCAGGTCGGCCATGTCGCAATTGGCGTAGCGGAAGCGCTTGGCCTTGCACAGGCGCACGCCGTCGATGATGGAGGCATGGTTGAGCGCGTCGGAGATGATCGCGTCGTTCTCGTCCAGCAGCGGCTCGAACAGGCCGCCGTTGGCGTCGAAGCAGGCCGCGTACAGGATCGTGTCTTCGGTGCCGAAGAAGTCGGCGATGGTCCGCTCGAGCTGCTTGTGCAGGTCCTGGGTGCCGCAGATGAAGCGCACCGAGGCCATGCCGAAGCCGTGCGTGTCCAGCGCGTCCTTCGCGGCCTGGATCACGTCCGGATGGTCGGCCAGGCCGAGGTAGTTGTTGGCGCAGAAGTTCAGCACCGTGCGCCCGTCGGCCAGGGTGATTTCGGCCGACTGCGGGCTGGTGATCACGCGCTCGGACTTGAACAGCCCGGCGGCGCGGATCTCGTCGAGGGTGTCGGCGTAGCGTTGGGTCAGGGACATAGAGGCCGGGATTCGAGATTGGGGATTAGGGATTGGTAAAGCGAAGCGGGAGGGTTCGGTGAGGTTCGCTTTTGCGAATCTCCAATCCCGAATCCCGAATCCCGGCTCTCGTCAATTCCAGCTCAACACGACCTTGCCGGCCTTGCCGGTTTCCATCAGGTCGAAACCCTTCTGGAAGTCGTCGATCGGCAGCTGATGGGTGAGCACCTTGCCCAGCGGGAAACCCGACAGCACCAGCTGGGTCATCTTGTACCAGGTCTCGTACATCTTGCGGCCGTACATGCCGTGCAGGGTCAGGCCCTTGAAGATGATCTTGTCCCAGTCCACGCCCGCGCCCTTGGGCATGATGCCGAGCATCGCGATCTTGCCGCCGTGGTACATGCACTCGAGCATGTCGTTGAAGGCGCGCGGGTTGCCGCTCATCTCCAGGCCGACGTCGAAGCCTTCCATGTGCAGGTCGGCCATCACGTCCTTGAGCGACTGGTTGGCGACGTTGACCACGCGCGTGGCGCCCATGTCGGCGGCCAGCTTGAGGCGGAAGTCGTTGACGTCGGTGACCACCACGTTGCGCGCGCCGATGTGCTTGCAGATGCCGGCGGCGATGATGCCGATCGGGCCCGCGCCGGTGATCAGCACGTCCTCGCCGACCACGTCGAACTCCAGCGCGCAATGCGCGGCGTTGCCGTAGGGGTCGAAGAACGCGGCCAGCTCGCTGGGGATCTGGTCCGGGATAGGCCACAGGTTGCTGGCCGGCATCACGATGTATTCGGCGAAGGCGCCGTTGCGGTTCACGCCGATGCCGGTGGTGTTCGGGCACAGGTGCTGGCGGCCGGCGCGGCAGTTGCGGCAGTGGCCGCAGACGATGTGGCCTTCGGCCGAGACGCGCTGGCCCAGGCTGTAGCTGGACACGCCGGCGCCGAGCTCGACCACGCGGCCGACGAACTCGTGGCCGATCACCAGGCCGGGCTGGATGGTGCGCTGGCTCCACTCGTCCCACAGGTAGATGTGCAGGTCGGTGCCGCAGATCGCGGTCTTCTCGAGCTTGATCAGGACCTCGTTGGGGCCCGGCGCGGGAACCGGCACCTGTTCCATCCAGATGCCCTTGCCGGCTTCGCGCTTGACCAGTGCCTTCATCGTTTGCGTCATGGGTTGCATGCCTTCGGGTGCCGCGCGGAGGCGCGGAAAGAGGCCGAAATTATACGCCCCGGACCCGCGCCGGGCGCCGTCCGGGTTTGCCCGCTCCGGTCCGCATCGCCTATCGTCGCCGCTTCCCAGCGATCCGGATCGACCATGCGCCCCCGTTTGTTAGCCCTGTCCCTGGCCTTGTGCGCCGCGCCCGCCCACTCCGACGAAGGCATGTGGATGCCGTCGCAGCTGCCGGAGATCGCCGGCCAGCTGCGCGCGGCCGGCTTCCAGGGCCAGCCGGGCGACCTGGCCGAACTGGCCAAGCCGCCGATGAACGCCGTGGTCAAGGTCGGCGGCGCCACCGGCGCCTTCGTCTCCGCCGACGGCCTGGTGTTGACCAACCACCACGTCGCCTTCGGCGTGATCCAGTACAACTCCAAGCCCGAGCGCGACCTGATCGGGCAGGGCTACATCGCCGCCGACCGCGCCGCCGAACTGCCGGCCAACCCCGACTACCGCGTGCTGGTCACCACCGGTTTCGACAAGATCACCGACCGCATCCTCGCCGGCGCGCGCGGCAAGCGCGGCCGCGCCTACTACGACGCGGTCGACGCCGCGACCAAGGCCGCGGTGGCCGAGTGCGAGCGCGAACCGGGCGTGCGCTGCAGCGTCGCCAACATGTACTACGGCACCGACTTCTACCTGATCCGCCAGCTCGAGCTGCGCGACATCCGCCTGGTCTACGCGCCGCCCAACAGCATCGGCAACTACGGCGACGAGGTCGACAACTTCGTCTGGCCGCGCCACAGCGGCGACTTCACCCTGCTGCGCGCCTACGTCGGTCGCGACGGCAAGCCGGCCGACTACTCGCCCGACAACGTGCCCTACCGGCCGCCGGGCCATCTGCAGGTCTCCACCGATCCGGTGCGCGAGGGCGACTACGCCATGCTCGCCGGCTATCCGGGCGTGACCTTCCGCCATCGCATGGCCTCGGAGTTCAAGCAGCAGATCGAATGGCAGCTGCCTTCGCGGGTGGCTTTGTTCGATCGCCTGATCGGCGTGATCGAGCGCGCGAGCGCGCAGGATCCCGCGGCCAAAGTGCTGTACGCGGCCCAGGTCGCCAGCGCCAAGAACACCCTCAAGCGCGCCCAGGGCGAGCTCGACGGCCTGCGCCGCAGCGACGCGGTGCGCGTGCGCGCCGAAGACGAGGCGGCGATGCTGGCCTGGTTGGCCAAGCAGCCCGGCGCCGCCGCGATCCAGGCCGATGTGCGCGCCGCGCAGGCGGTGCTGGAGCAGGCCGCGGCGGTGCGCGAGCGCGATCAGCTGCTGGGCGCGATCCGCGGCCAGACCCAGTTGCTGCGTTCGGCCCTGAGCCTGCGGCGCTGGGCGCTGGAGCGCGCCAAGCCCGATGCCCAGCGCGAGTCGGGTTACCAGCAGCGCGACGAGGCCTTGGTGATAGGCCAGCTCAAGCAAGTGCAGCGGCGCTACGCGCCCGCGGTCGAGCAACGCCTGCTCGCCGATCTGCTGCAGCAATACCTGGCGCTGCCGGCGGCGCAGCACGTGGCCGAGTTCGACCGCGTGTTCGGCGCCACGCCGGCCGAGGTCGAAGCGCGCCTGACCGCGCTGTACGCGGGCAGCCGGCTCGGCGACGAGAGCCAGCGCCTGGCGGCGATGAAGCTCGACGCTGCCGGCCAGTTGCAAAGCGCCGACACGCTGATGCAGGCCGCCGACGCCCTGACCCCGGCCCTGCTGCGCCTGGAGCAGGAGAGCAAGACCCGCGAAGGCGAACTGCTGCGCCTGCGCCCGGCCTACATGCGCGCGCTGATCGGCTACCGCAAATCGCAGGGCCGCGCGGTCTATCCCGACGCCAACTCCACCCTGCGCGTGAGCTACGGCAAGGTCAGTGCCATGGACCCGCGCGACGGCGTGCGCTATCGCCCGCTCACCACGGTGCAAGGCATCGCCGAGAAGCACACCGGCGTGACCCCGTTCGACGCGCCGCAGACCCTGCGCGAGGCGATCGCCAAGGGCGATTTCGGCAGCACCGCCGATCCCGAACTCAAGACCCAGACCGTCGATTTCCTGACCAACCTGGACACCACCGGCGGCAACTCCGGCTCGCCGGTGCTGGACGCGCACGGCAAGCTGATCGGCCTGAACTTCGACAGCAACTGGGAGGCGGTCAGCGCCAGCTGGATGTTCGACCCGCGCTACAAGCGCGCCATCCACGTCGACATGCGCTACCTGCGCTGGCTGCTGGCCAAGGTCTATCCGGCGCCGCACCTGCTGCAGGAAATGCAGCTGCCGGCCGAATGAGCCGCCTGGGCAAAGTATGAATGGCCGGGGCAGGACTTCCGTCATGCCCGGGCATTACCCCCGGCGGGCTAGACTCGCCGGTCGATCAGCGTAAGGAGTGTTGCATGCGATATACGGCGTTGGCTGCGGCCATGGCGATGACGGGAACGTTCGGCGCGGGCCTCGCGCACGCGGGCGAGGGCATGTGGGTTCCGCAGCAGTTGCCGGAGATCGCCGGCCCGCTGAAGAAGGCCGGGCTGAAGTTGAACGCCAAGCAGCTGGCCGACCTTACCGGCGACCCGATGGGCGCGGTGGTCTCGCTGGGCGGTTGCACCGCCAGCTTCGTATCGCCCAAGGGCCTGGTGGTGACCAATCACCATTGCGCCTACGGCGCCATCCAGCTCAACTCCACGCCCGAAAAGAACCTGATGCGCGACGGCTTCAACGCCGCCGCACCGGGCGATGAAGTCTCCGCCGGCCCGAACGCGCGCATCTACGCCCTGGACTCGATCCAGGACGTGACCCAGCAGGTCAAGGACGCGATCGCCGCCGCGCCGGACGCGATCGGCCGCACGCGCGCGCTGGAAAACATCGAGAAAAGCCTGGTCGCCGCCTGCGAGGCCGATGCCGGCTTCCGCTGCCGCCTTTACAGCTTCTCCGGCGGCAACGTCTATCGCTTGTTCCGCAACCTCGAGATCAAGGACGTGCGCCTGGTCTATGCGCCGCCCGGCAGCGTCGGCAACTACGGCGGCGAAGTCGACAACTGGATGTGGCCGCGCCACACCGGCGACTTCTCGTTCTACCGCGCCTACGTCGGCAAGGACGGCAAGCCCGCCGCTTACTCCGCCGACAACGTGCCCTATCAGCCCAAGCATTGGCTGAAGATCGCCACCCAGCCGCTGGGCGCGGGCGATTTCGTCATGGTCGCCGGCTACCCGGGCTCGACCAGCCGCTACGCCCTGTCCGAGGACTTCGACAACACCGCGCAGTGGACCTATCCCACCGTCGGCGGCCACTACAAGAAGCTGGTCGCGATGGTCCAGGCCGAAGGCGCCAAGAACCCCGACGTCGCGGTCAAGTACGCCAGCACCGTGCGCGGCTGGCAGAACACCATGAAGAACTACGACGGCCAGCTCGACGGCTTCCGGCGCATCGGCGCCAGCGAGAAGAAGCATGCCGAGGACGCCGCGGTGCTGGAATGGCTGCGCAAGCAGGGCGCCAAGGGCGAGCCGGCGCTGGCCGCGCACGACACCCTGGTTCGGATCGGCGACCAGGCGCGCGCCAACCGCGAACGCGATCTGGTGTTCAGCCAGTTCCGCAACACCGGCGCGATCGGCGCCGCGCTGCAGCTGTACCGTTTGTCGATCGAACGCGCCAAGCCCGATCCCGAGCGCGAGCAGGGCTACCAGCAGCGCGACCTGCCTTCGTTCGAGGGCGCGATGAAGCAGATGGAACGCCGCTACGATCCCAAGATGGACCGCCAGCTGCAGGCCTACTGGCTGGGCGAATACCTCAAGCTGCCCGCCGCGCAGCGCATCCCCGCGCTCGACAAGTGGCTGGGCGGTTCCGACGACAAGGCGATCAAGCGCGCGCTCGACAAGCTGGCCAAGACCAAGCTGGGCGGCACCGAACAGCGCATGAGCCTGATGCAGGCCGACCGCGCCGCGTTCGACAAGAGCAAGGACCCGGCGATCCAGCTGGCGGTGGCGATCATGCCGACCGTGCTCAAGCTGGAAGAGGAGGGCAAGACCCGCGCCGGCGACATCCTGGTCGCGCGTCCGCTCTATCTGCAGGCGGTGGCCGATTACAAGAAGAGCAAGGGCCAGTTCGTGTATCCGGACGCGAACTCCTCGCTGCGCATCACCTTCGGCAACGTGATGGGCTACACCAAGACCGACGGCAGCAAGCAGCTGCCGTTCACCAAGCTGGAAGAAGTCGCGGCCAAGGCCACCGGCAGCGATCCCTTCGACGCTCCGCAGAGCCTGCTCGACGCGATCGCGGCCAAGCGTTACGGCGGCCTGGCCGACAAGCGCCTGGGCACGGTGCCGGTGAACTTCCTGTCCAACCTCGATATCACCGGCGGCAATTCCGGTTCGCCGGTGCTGGACGGCAGCGGCAAGCTGGTCGGCCTGGCCTTCGACGGCAACTGGGAATCGGTGAGCTCCAACTGGGTGTTCGACCCGACCATGACCCGCATGATCGCGGTCGATCAGCGCTACATGCGCTGGATCATGCAGGAGGTTTATCCGGCGCCGGAGCTGTTGAAGGAACTCAACGTCGCGCCGAAGTAAGGCGAAAGGCATCGCAACATGAAAAGGCCGGGCGATCGCCCGGCCTTTTCGTTTCCGCGCGCAATCGCCAATCGCGACGTCCGCATGGGATAGGAGCCGCGTAAGCCGCGACCGCGAAACCGCGCACCCTTGCGCAGGCCGGATCTCGCGACTTGCGCACGTCATGAAAGCGCGCAAACCGCAATGGCGGCGCGATCGCGACCACGCGCTACCACCTCAGGACAACGCATACGCGAAGGCCGGGCATCGGCCCGGCCTTCGCTGTCGAAACAAGGGCCGAGGATCAATCGCCCGGGCAGAACGCATGCCCCGAGCTGTAGCGCGAGGTCAGCACGCCGGACTGGTAGTAGGTGCCGTCGCAGTCCATCGAGGACTCGCCGACCACCTGGCCGTTGGCGTCGAAGTAGACGTAGAACTCGCCGATCTCGTCGGCGATCGGCGGGCGGGCGAGGGCGGCGGTGGCGTAGACGGTCAGGGCGAGGCCCAAGCCGATGACGAGACGCTTGCGCATGGGTGTTTCTCCTTGGATGCGGCGCGGGCGACGCGGGTGCGCGGCGGGGCGCCGGAATGGCGGTGGTGGGCGGGTCGCGCGCGCATCGAGGGGCCTGCGCGGCGGCGGATCGGCGGATCGGCTCAGCGCGGATCCGGATCGCAGATGAAATAGCCGTCGGCGTAGTTCTTGGTGAACTTGCCCCAGGACGTGCGGGTGCCGTCGCACTCGATGGCCTGGTAGCCGACCACGGCGCCGTTGTCGTCGTAGTAGTAATAGAACTGGCCGGGGCCGGTCGGCCCGACCGCGGCGATCGCCGCGCCCATGGTCGCCGCGGCCAGCACGCCGAGGGTCCAGGCGGTCTTCTTTCGCATCTTCCACTCCCTGTCGTCGTATGCGCCGGCGTCGTTGCCGGCGTTGCGACCCTAGGGCGGAATTTGTTGGCGCGGAGTGAGGCCGAAACTAAGATTTCGTGGCTTTGTGACGGTGGTCCGTACGGCTGTCGCGAATTGATTAGGCAGGCACATCGGCAGGGTGACGCCGGTGCGGCGCTTGCAACCGCGCCCGGCTTTGCTACTCTGCGCCCTCAGTCGCGGATTCCCATGCCAGCCGGCCCCGTCTCCCGACCCGTGTCAGATGCCGCCTCACCGCGGCCGCGTTACCCAGGGTCCCCGTCTCGTTCCAGGGCCCGCCGGTAGCCGCAACCTGTTCCCGCAGTGCCGGCTCATAGGCTTTCCGCGCTCCCATTCCCCACTGGAGCTTGCGATGAAAGTACTGGCCTGCGATGGCATCCACGAAGACGGTCTGGCCCTGTTCCGCGAGGCGGGCTGGGACGTGGTCGTCGCCCCCGCCCCGATCAAGGATCCCGACGCGCTGGCCCTGGCGCTGGCCGACGTCGACGCCGTGCTGGTGCGTTCGGCCACCGCGGTGCCGGCGCAGGCCCTGCGCGAGGCCAAGCAGCTGCGCGTGATCGGCCGCGCCGGCGCCGGCGTGGACACCATCGACGTCGACGCCGCCACCGCGCGCGGCATCGCGGTGATGAACGCGCCCGACGGCAACACCCTGGCCGCGGCCGAGCACGCGATCTCGCTGCTGTTCGCGCTGGCCCGCCACATCCCGCGCGCCGACGCCGGCATGAAGGCCGGCGAATGGCCCAAGGCCGGCCTGACCGGCTTCGAGCTGGAGGGCAAGAAGCTGGGCGTGATCGGGCTGGGCCGGATCGGCGGCACGGTGGCGCGCAAGGCCCAGGGCATCGGCATGGAAGTGGCCGCCTACGATCCTTTCCTGCCCGCGTCCGCGGCCGGCAAGGGCAGCGTGCCGCTCAAGACCCTGGACGAGCTGCTGGCCTGGGCCGACGTGGTCACCCTGCACATCCCGCGCACCAAGGAAACCACCAACCTGCTGTCGGAAGCGCGCATGCGCGCGATGAAGAAGGGCGCCTACCTCATCAACGCCGCGCGCGGCGGCCTGGTCGACGAAACCGCGCTGCTGACCCTGCTCGACGAGGGCCACATCGCCGGCGCCGCGCTCGACACCTTCGCCACCGAGCCGCTGCAGGCCGACTCGCCGCTGCGCGCCAACCCCAAGCTGATCCTGACCCCGCACCTGGGCGCGTCCACCAGCGAAGCGCAGCAGGCGGTCAGCACCATCCTGGCGCGCCAGATCATCGACTTCGTCGCCACCGGCGCGGTCGCCGGCTGCGTCAACCTGCCGCCGCTGACCGCCGAAGCCGCGCGCGAAGTCGGGCCGTGGATGCCGCTGATGTCCTCGCTGGGGCGCCTGGCCGCGCGCCTGGTGCCGGCGCCGACGCGCCTGGAAATCACCTACGCCGGTCGCACCGACGCGCTCGACACGCGGCCGCTGTCGCGCCTGCTGGTCGCGGCCCTGCTCGGCACCGCCTCCGGCCGCGTCACGCCGGTCAACGCCCTGCAGGAAGCCGCCGCGCGCGGTCTGACCGTGGCCGAAACCCTGGGCGGCGACGGCGACGGTTTCGACCGCCTGCTCAAGCTGCGCGTGGTCGGCGAACACCGCACCCGCGAGATCGAAGCGACCCTGCACCGCGGCCCGCGCGTGGTCCGCCTGGACGGCGTCGAGATCGAGTTCGACCCGCAGGCGCACGTGCTGCTGCTGCGCAACGAAGACCGCCCCGGCATGATCGGCCTGGTCGGCAGCCAGCTCGGCGCGGCCGGCGTCAACATCGTGAACTTCGCCCTGGGCGCGGCCGGCGACGGTCAGGCGCGCGCGGCGATCACGGTCGACAAGCCGGTCACCGAGGAGCAGCTCGCCGCGTTGCGCGCGACCCCCGGCATCCTCTCGCTGGCGCAGGTCTGACATGCGCATCCTGCTTGCACGTCACGGAGAAACGCCCTGGAACGCCGAAGGCCGTTACCAGGGGCAGGAAGACATCCCGCTGTCGCCGATCGGCGAAGCGCAGGCGATCGCGCTGGGCGAGCGCCTGCGCGAGGTCGAGATCACGCGCGCGGTGGCCTCGCCGCTGGTGCGCGCGCGCCGCACCGCCGAGCTCGCGCTCGGACCCGAGCGCGCGTCCGCGCTGCAGCTGGACCCGGGCCTGATGGAGATCGCCCACGGCAGCTGGGAAGGTTTGCTGGCCAGCGAGATCCGCGAGCGCGACGGCGAACGCCTGCAGGCCTGGCGCGATGCGCCGCACGAGGTGCTGATGCCCGGCGGCGAATCGATCCAGCACGTGCTCGACCGTGCCTGGCCGGCGTTCGCGCGCGCGGCCGAGGGCCTGGGCGAACACGACACCCTGCTGGTGGTCGCCCACGACGCGGTCAACCGCGTGCTGCTGTGCCAGGTGCTCGGCATTCCGCTGGCCAAGCTGTGGACCTTCCGCCAGGCGCCGACCACGCTCAACCTGCTCGAAGGCCGCGACGTCGATCACCTGGACGTGGTCCGGCTCAACGATTGCAGCCACCACACCCTGCTGTTCGGCGAGGCGGTGCATCGGGCGCTGTAAGCTCGGCCCGGATGCCGCGCCTCGCAGGGCGCGGCATCCATAGGCGATACGGCCGATCACAAGGAGCGCCATGAAACCCCGACCGCTGCTGGCAGCCGTCCTGCTGCCGCTGGCCATGACGGCCGCGGCGCAAACTCCATCGCCATCGCCATCGCCATCGCCATCGCCATCGCGTGACGAGACCGGGCCGATGCCCGCCGACTGCCCGGCCTTCGATCCCGCGTTCGCGCCCTCGGCGCAGCCGCCGGTCTATCCGCCGGAGATGGTGGAGCAGGGCCTGTCCGGGGTCTCGACGCTGGTGCTGACCATAGACCGCTGCGGGCGGGTCGCCGAGGCGCGGGTGGAACGCAGCTCGGGCTATCCCGAATTCGACCAGGCTGCGCTCGCGGCCGCGATCGGCTGGCGGTTCGCGCCGGCCTATCGCGACGGCGAGGCGGTAAGCGGCCGGGTGCGCCGGCCGGTGCGCTTCGAATTGCTGGAAGCGTTGCCGTAGCGGGGGGCGCCCATCCCCAGCCTGCCTGCGGCAGGTCGGATCGGCGACAATAGGCCCATGCAACGCACGCTCGCCGACTGGCTCTCCCACATCGAACGCATCCACCCCAAGTCCATCGACATGGGCCTGGACCGGATCCGCGCGGTCGCCGCCCGCCTGGGCCTGAAACGCCCGGCCCGGAAGGTGATCACGGTAGGCGGCACCAACGGCAAGGGCTCTACGGTGGCCTTCATCGAGGCGATCGCGCGCGCCGCCGGCAAGCGCGTCGGCGCCTACACCTCGCCGCACCTGCTGGCCTACAACGAGCGCGTGCGCATCGACGGCGGCGACGCCGACGACGCGGCGCTGATCGCCGCCTTCGAGGCGATCGAAGCCGCGCGCCTGCGCGACGACGAAATCGCCCTGACCTATTTCGAGTACGGCACCCTGGCCGCGCTGTGGCTGTTCGAGCGCGCCGAACTCGATCTGGCGATCCTCGAAGTCGGCCTGGGCGGGCGCCTGGACGCGACCAACATCGTCGATCCCGACGTGGCGGTGATCACCACCGTCGACCTGGACCATCAGGACTACCTCGGCGACGACCGCGAGAGCATCGGCTACGAGAAGGCCGGCATCGCGCGCGCCTGGAAGCCGCTGGTGCTGGGCGACGACGACCCGCCCTCGAGCGTGCTGCGCCACGCCTACGCGATCGGCGCCTCGGCGGTGCGCGCGAACTGCGACTTTTTCTTCGAAGCCTTGCCGGTTCAGATCGACGCCGAGCCGCAGTGGCGCTGGCGCGAAGTCGGCTACCGCGCCGAGCTGCCGATGCCGCGGCTGATCGCTCCGGCGCAGCTGCGCAACGCCGCGGTCGCGATCGCCGCGCTGCGCGCGCTGGGCGGCGCGCCCAACAAGGCCCAGATCGCCGAAGGCGTGGCGCGCGCGCATGTGCCCGGCCGCCTGCAGCGCTTCGAGCGCGGCGGCGTGGAGGTGCTGGTCGACGTCGGCCACAACCCGCAGGCCGCGCGCGAGCTGGCGGCCTGGCTGGCGGCCGCGCCGGCCGCGGGCCGGGTGCGCGCGGTGTTCGCCGCGCTGGCCGACAAGGACGCCGTCGGCGTGGTCGCGGCCTTGGCCGGGCGCGTCGACGAATGGCATCTGGCCGGCCTGGCCGACAGCGGCCCGCGCGGCGTCGACGTGCACGCCTTCGCCCAGCGCCTGCACGGCAGCGCGGCGGGCCAGGGCGCGCGCCACGCCGACGTCGCCACCGCGCTGGCCGCCGCGCTCGCGCGCGCGCAAGCCGGCGACCGCATCCTGGTGTTCGGCTCCTTCCACACCGCCGCCGCCGCGCTGGAATTCCTCGGCGCGCGCTAGCGCAGCGGATTCGCGGCGTTTTTTGCGCCGAACCGGTGCGCGCGGCCTTGCCCGTGCGCGAGTGCGCGGGAGACACTAGCGCCCGGGGCGTGGGGACGCCCGTTTACGCTAGGGGAATTCGAATGTTGAAGTGGATGCTGGTCGGCCTGCTGGCCGTATCGGCGGGCGCGCATGCCCAGGAACCGTCGGAAGCCGAGCGCAAGGCCGCTCAGCAGCAGGCCGAGCAAGTCTTGAAGTCGCTGCAGTACCGCGACGGCCAGGTCGCCATCGCCAAGGCGCAGGCGCATATGAACCTGGGCAAGGAGTTCCGTTATCTGGACTCGGCCGACGCGCGCAAGGTGCTGGAGCAGCTGTGGGGCAATCCGCCCGACGCCGACGTGCTGGGCATGGTGGTGCCGCGCGACGGCGACCTGCTCGGCGACAAGGGCTGGGCGGTGGTGGTGACCTATGCCGACGAAGGCTATGTGTCCGACGAGGACGCGGCCAAGATCGACTACACCGAAATGCTGCAGGACATGAAGGACGAGGCCAAGGAGGGCAGCAAGGAGCGCCGCGAAGCCGGTTACGGCGGCATCGACCTGATCGGCTGGGCGGAGCCGCCGCACTACGACGCCAGCGCCAAGAAGCTGTACTGGGCCAAGGAGCTCGCGTTCGAGGGCAGCGAGAATCACACCCTCAACTACGACATCCGCGTGCTCGGCCGTCGCGGCTACCTCAGTCTCAATGCCGTGGCCGGCATGGGCGAGCTCGGCCAGGTCCGCACCGGCATGCAGCAGTTGCTGCCTTCGGTCGAGTTCGACCAGGGCGCGCGCTACGCCGATTACGACTCCAGCACCGACAAGACCGCGGCCTACGGCTTGGCGGCGCTGGTCGGCGGCGGCATCGCCGCCAAGGCCGGCCTGTTCGGCAAGATCGGCGTGCTGCTGCTGGGCCTGAAGAAACTGCTGATCCCGCTGGTGCTGGTGATCGGCGCTTTCTTCGGCAAGATCCTGGGCTTCTTCCGCCGCGGCAAGAAGGACGGCGACGGCGGCGTGGTCAGCTGAAACGACCGCATCGGCAAGTTCGGCCCCTGGATCCCCCGGCGACGGGGGATCCGCTTTTGCGGGCGGCTCGCGCGCCAGGAGCCCGTCGTGGCGGGCCCGGCGGCGGAATGCGGCGCATCGCGCGCTGCGCGAACACCGCCACCTGAACGCCATGCGCGCCGCCGACGCCGGCTCGGCGGCCAAGCGGCGCTATAATTCGCGCCGGCACCCGACCCAGCGAGCGATCGAGTAGCGATGGAACCTGCCCTGAAACAGCGATTGATCGGCGCGGCGGTGTTGGTCGCGCTAGCGGTGATCTTTCTGCCCATGCTGATCAAGGGACCGGCGCCGGAAAGCAGCGCCTCCGATGTCCCGCTCAATCTTCCCGAGCAGCCCGACGGCCAATTCGAAACCCGCGAACTGCCGCTGGTGGCGCCGGGCGAAGCGCCCAACGGCGGCGCCCTGGGCCTGTCGCCAGGCGCGCAAGGCGCCCAGGGCGAGGTCCTGCCCACCGTCGATACCGCCGCCGAAGCCGCCAAGACCGCGGCCAGCGGCGTCCTGCCGGCCGCGGCCGGCGGCGGCGATTTCGCCGTCAGCTTCGGCAGCTACGCCAGCAGCGCCGACGCCGACCGCGTGATCGCGGCGCTGCGCGGCGCCCAGCTGCCGGGTTATCAGGAAGCCGTGCCGGCCAACGGCCGCACCCTCTATCGCGTGCGCATCGGGCCTTACGGCTCGCGCGCGGACGCCGAAACCGCGCGCCTGGCCTCGACCAAGGTGCGCAACGACAGCAGCGCCAAGGTGGTGACCCTGGACGCCGATGCGGCGCCGGCGCCGGCCGCGGCTTCGGCCTCGCAGCCGGTCGCGGCGGCCTCCCCGACGGTCTCGGCCGCGGTGCCGCTGGGCGACAGCCGCACGGCCAGCAAGCCGGCCGCGCTGCCGCCGGAGCCGGCCAAGCCCGAACCGGTCAAGCCCACGCCCAAGCCGGCCGCGACGCCGGCCAAGCCGCCGGTCGCCACCGCCACCAAGCCCGCCGCCGAACCGGCCAAGCCCGCGGCCGCCGCGCCGGCGCCGACCAGGCCCGCCGCCGGCAACACCGGTTTCGCGGTGCAGCTGGGCGCGTTCGGCAGCGCAGACGAGGCCAACAAGCTGCGCGACCGCGCGCGCGCGGCCGGGTTCAGCGCCTTCGTGGAACAGGTCCGCACCGACAAGGGCACGCTCAGCCGCGTCCGTCTCGGCCCGGTCGCCAACCGTGCCGACGCCGACAAGCTGAAAAGCCAGGCCGCGGCCAAGATCGGCGTCGACGGCCTCGTCCGTCCGCATCCCTGAGCGAGGTCGCGATGGGCGCCGCCGACTTGATTTTGCTGGCGGTGGTCGCGATATCGGCGCTACTGGGGCTGATGCGCGGCTTCATCGGCGTGGTCGCCTCGCTCGCGGCCTGGGTGCTGGCCGGCTGGGCCGCGTTCGGTTTCGGCGGCAGCGCCGCCCTGATGCTGTCCGACAACGGCGCGCCGGGGCTGGGCGAGATGTTCGGCGGCTACGCGCTGTGCTTCCTGGGCGTGCTGGTCACGGTCTGGGTCGTCGGTTACGTGGCCAAGCGCATGGTCCACGAGTCCGGCCTGTCCGGCGTCGATCGCGCGATGGGTTTCGTGGTCGGCGTGGCGCGCGGCGCCCTGATCGCGAGCATGCTGGTGATGCTGGTCGGCTTCACGCCGCTCGCGCACCGGCGCGAATGGCGCTCGGCGACGCTGGTGCCCGTGTTCGTGCCCGGCGCGCGCATGGTGCGCGGCTGGATGCCCGACTGGGCCGGCCGGGCCATGGATTTCGGCAGCGGCGTGCCGGCCTGGATGCCGTCGCTGCCCAAGCTGGACATGAACATGCAGGGCCTGCCTGGCCTGGGCAACGGCAACGGCCAGCCTTACGGCCAGGACGTGCTGCCCATCCTCAACGCAGGCGTGCTGCCCTTGCTCAAGGGCGCGGGCCTGAAGGACCCGCTGCCAGGAGGCACGCCTTCGCAGGATGAGCCGCAGGGCGACCCGCTCGACGCCGCGCCTGGCTCGAAGCGCGACGATGCCCTGCCGGTACCGGTGGAGCAGGACGAAGCCTTCGTGATGTAACTCCACGCAATACTCTCAGGAACTCGAATTCATGTGCGGCATACTTGGCATCGTCGGCCACAACGACGTCGCGGCCCAGCTTTACGACGGCCTTACCGTGCTCCAGCATCGCGGCCAGGACGCGGCGGGCATCGCCACCGCCGACGGCGCCAAGCTGCGCGTGCACAAGGGCAACGGCCTGGTCAGCGACGTGTTCGACGAAAAGGCGATGCGCCTGCTCGATGGCCGGGTCGGCATCGGCCATTGCCGTTATCCGACCGCGGGCAGCGAAGGCTCCGACGAGGCCCAGCCGTTCTACGTCAACTCGCCGTTCGGCATCGCCTTGGCCCACAACGGCAACCTGATCAACACCGACGCGCTGCGCCGCGACGTGTTCGAGCAGGACCGTCGCAACGTCAACACCGAATCCGATTCCGAAGTGCTGCTCAACGTGTTCGCGCACGAGCTGGACATGCAGCGCGGGCTGACCCCGGAAGCCGCGTTCAAGGCCATCGAGGGCGTGCACCGGCGCTGCGTCGGCGGCTACGCCGTGGTCGCCATCGTGCTGGGCCTGGGCCTGGTCGCGTTCCGCGACCCCAACGGCATCCGTCCGCTGGTGCTGGGCAAGCGCCACAGCGGCGGCCAGGACGAGTACGCGATCGCCTCCGAGTCGGTGGCGCTGGACCTGCTGGGCTTCGAGCGCGTGCGCGACGTGCGCCCGGGCGAGGGCATCGTGGTGACGCCGCGCGGCGAGCTGTACACCCAGATGTGCGCCGAGCCGCGCCAGCACGCGCCGTGCATCTTCGAGTTCGTCTACTTCGCGCGTCCGGACTCGATGATGGACGACGTCTCGGTGCACAAGGCGCGCATGCGCATGGGCCAGACCCTGGGCGAGAAGATCCTGCGCCTGCGGCCGGACCACGACATCGACGTGGTGATTCCGATCCCCGACACCTCGCGCGACGCCGCGCTGGAAATCTCCAACGTGCTGGGCGTGAAGTACCGCGAGGGTTTCATCAAGAACCGCTACGTCGGCCGCACCTTTATCATGCCGGGGCAGGGCGAGCGCGCGAAATCGGTGCGCCGCAAGCTCAATCCGATCCCGCTGGAATTCCGCAACCGCGTGGTGCTGCTGGTCGACGACTCGATCGTGCGCGGCACCACCTCCAAGCAGATCGTGCAGATGGCGCGCGACGCCGGCGCGCGCAAGGTCTACCTGGCCTCGGCCGCGCCCGCGGTGCGCTATCCGAACATCTACGGCATCGACATGCCCTCGGCCGACGAACTGGTCGCGCACGGCCGCAGCGACGACGAAGTGCAGACCCTGCTGGGCTGCGACTGGCTGATCTACCAGGACCTGGACGCGCTGGAACAGGCGGTGTCGGGTCCAAAGCACCGCATCGACCATTTCGACTCGTCCTGCTTCAACGGCGAGTACGTGACCGGGATCGAACCGGGCTATTTCGAACGCCTGCAGCAGCTGCGCTCCGACGACGCCAAGAAGACCCGCCGAGTCTCGTGAATCCCCGCGCTTTCGTTCCGGCCTTTCCCCCCTGCGAAAAAGGGGGGCAGGGGGGATTTGCCGTTGCTTCCGCCGCGCCCCCGGCCGGCTGACCCGTGCCCAGCCTGTTCGACGCCGCGCGCGCCTGCCTGGACGCCGCCACGCCCGAGGACAAGGTCGCCGCGACCTTCGCCGCCGCCGACGCCTACGCGCACGGCGAATTGAACACGCCCGACGGCGCGCCGGCGCCGCAACCGATCCGCATGCCCGGCCGCCCCGAGCGTCCGTTGCTGGTGCATCCGCGCGATCTGCCCAAGCGCGGTTTCGGCACCCAGGAAGGCCGGGCCGCGTTCGTGCATGCGATCGCGCATATCGAATTCAACGCCATCGACCTGGCCTGGGATGCGGTCTACCGTTTCCGCGGCCTGCCGGCGCGCTTCTATGCCGACTGGGTCGGCGTGGCCAAGGACGAGGCGCGCCACTTCGGCCTGCTGCGCGCGCGCCTGCGCGAGCTGGGCTACGACTACGGCGATTTCGACGCCCACAACGGCTTGTGGGAAATGGCCGAGAAGACCGCCCACGACGGCCTGGCGCGGATGGCCCTGGTGCCGCGCGTGCTCGAGGCGCGCGGGCTGGACGTGACCCCCGGCATGATCGTCAAGCTGCGTTCGCTGGGCGACGAGGCCACCGTGGCGATCCTGGAAACCATCCTGCGCGAGGAGGTCGCGCACGTCGCCGCCGGTTCGCACTGGTACCGCTGGTACTGCCGACGCGACGGCATCGATCCGGGTCCGCGTTTCCGCGAACTGCTGGCCGAATACGCGCGCGCCGTGCTCTACGGCCCGTTCAATTTCGAAGCGCGCAGCGCGGCCGGTTTCGACGACGAGGAATTGCGCATGCTGGAAGCCTTCGTCCAGCGCTAGGCCACGCGCACCGCCAGCCAGCGCTGGGCATGGCCGTTGTTGTTCGGACCGGACGCGTAGTAGTGGTACAGCTTGACCGGGCTGCCGTTCTCCTTGCGCGCGCCATAGACGTCCAACACCGACCGCGGCGCGTGCTTGGGACTGATCCGCATCAGGCCGTCGGACAGGCGCTCGAACTTCCACAGCTGTTCGTTCCGGCCGCTCACCGCTTCCAGCGCGATCGCGCTGCCGTCGGCGCTGGCGCCGCCGACCACGGTCAGCGCCTTGTCCCGATCGTGCGCGCAATGCAGGCGATAGTAGCCGCCGCCGACGGCGTGCAATTGCCACTGCTGCCAGGACTCGTTGGGTAGCGGCGGCAAGCCGGGCAGGGCCCAGGGCAGGTCGATCAGCCGCTGCGAGATGCCGACGCCGCGGGCGCCGGCCAGCAGCGTCAGGCGGCTGTCCGGGGCCAGGCGCGGGCGCAGTTCGTAAACGCCACCGTCGCTGAGGCTGTCGCTGGGGTTGGCGCTGACGATGGCGGCGATCAGGTCGTGGTACATGCCGCCGGTGAACTGCTCGGGGTAGTCCATGGGCACGATGCCGTAGCGGCCCGGCGGGGCGGCGCGGAAGAATTGGTAGAGCTTGGGATTGGTGGTCTCGGCCAGGGTGATCGGCCAGACCGAACCGGTGCCGCTGGCGAAATTGATGTACAGCTTGCGCCGGTCGCCGTCGCGCACCGCGTCCAGCAGGGTTTGCCTGACGTAGGTGTCGAACTTGCTGCTGCGGTTGAAGTGGGTATAGCCCCCGAACTCGTCCTGTATCTGGTAATCCACGCCGTCGCCGTTGCGGCGCCGGAACGGGTAGCCGCCCGGCCAGTCGGTGAGGTCGATGCCGGGCGCGGGCCGGCCGGCGCGCGCCGCGCCGGCCGCATAGCGGCGCAGCAGGACGATCTTGCCGCGCACTTCGCCCAAGCTGGGCACGGTCTTGCCGGTGTGCCAGAACGCCCGGTTGCCGGGGCGCTCGATCGTGGCCGCGAACAGATCGGCGAAGGCCTGGTGGTGGTCGGCGCGTTCGTTCTTGATCGACATCACGATGCATTCGGAGCGGTGCGCCTCCAGAAAGCGTTCGCACACGCCCAGCACATAGCCGAAATCGCGCTCCATGTCGGACTGGCCGTGGCACAGGCGCAGCACCGGCGGCGACGCCGAGTCGTCGTAGCGCAGGCGGATGTCGAGGAAGCGGATGCCGTGCCGCAGCTGCTCGTCGAGGTCCAGGTCCTGGCAGCGGGTCCAACCTTCGATCATGCCGATCTCGCTGTGGAACAGCGAGGTGATGCTGTCGTGGGTGCCGGGGATGCTGAGCTCGGACAAATAACGGCTGTCGTCGATATGGCGCATCCAGTCGCCGACGACGCTGCGCGAGGCATTGGGCATGGCAGGGCTCCGTGAGTTGCGGGACGCGGTCGGATGCTGTCGCGTGCGTGCGGGCGCGGCAATCGCCGAAATTGGGTAGCGGGGCGGGCGCGAGGCCGCGCCGCCTTCTGTGGGAGCGAGGTGAGTCGCGATCGGATGGCCGCGCGCTTCCGGCCGGCTCCGGTGCCGGAATCCATCGCGACTCGCGCCGCTCCCGCAGCAAGCAAGGCGACGGACGCCTTCGGGCGCGTTCGGGAGCGAATCGGGCTGGCGAGCGTGCGCTGCGCGGCGTTGTCGGACGAATTGCCTTCTGACTGCAACCTCGCGTACACACGATATCGACAGACTTCCGCGGCTTCGCTCTGCACGCCGCCCGGAGTGATACGCGCCAACGCGCGGCGGCACTCTCTCCCAATGGAAGTCCCTCATGACGACGAAGACGACGATCCTCGCCGCCTCGATCCTGCTGTGCCTGTACGCCGCCAGCGCACGCGCCGAAGCCGATGCCGCCCAACCCGATGCCTCCGCCGCGACCGCGGCCATGGACGACGCCACCACGCTGGACGCGGTCTCGGTGGTGGGTACCGGCCAGACCCGCCAGGTCCAGTCGCTGGGTCGCGCCGAGCTGCAGCGCGAAGCCGCCGGCACCAGCCCGCTCAAGGTCATGGCCAAACTGCCGGGCGTGCATTTCCAGAGCTCCGACCCCTGGGGCAACTACGAATGGTCGAGCAAGCTGAGCATCCGCGGCTTCTCGCAGCAGCAGCTGGGCTTCACCCTCGACGGCGTGCCGCTGGGCGACATGAGCTACGGCAACCACAACGGCCTGCACATCAGCCGCGCGATCATCAGCGAGAACTTGTCCGGCGCCGAGCTGTCGCAGGGCAGCGGCGCGATCGACACCGCGTCCAGCGGCAACCTCGGCGGCACCCTGCGCTTCTTCAGCAGCGATCCGTCGGCCGACTACGGCGTGCGCCTGGCCCAGACCTTCGGCAGCGACGCCACCCGCCGCAGCTACGCGCGCGTCGACACCGGCGACCACAACGGCTTCAGCGCCTACCTCAGCGGCGCCTTCCACACCACCGACAAGTGGAAGGGCGAGGGCCCGCAGCGCAACGCCCAGTTCAACGGCAAGCTGGTCTACGCCACCGAGGACCTCAAGCTCACCGGCTACGCCGCGACCTCGCGTCGGCGCGAGACCGACTACGCCGATCTTTCGCTGGACTCGGCGCGCCGCCTGGGCATGGATTGGGACAACTACGCCGGCGACTGGCAGCGCGCGATCGACGCCGCCGGCGGCGTGTTCAGCGGCGGCGTCAACAGCCTCGACGACGCCTACTACATCGCCCGCGGCCTGCGCGACGACGACCTGCTGTACGTGTCGGCCGACTGGTCGGCCACGCCGGACCTGAGCTTCGCCGCCACCGCCTACTACCATCGCAACGAGGGCCAGGGCCATTGGGCCACGCCCTACGCGTCCTCGCCGACCGTGCCGATCGCGATGCGCACCACCGAATACGACATCGAGCGCACCGGCATCACCCCCAGCCTGACCTGGCAGGTCGGCAACCACCGCCTGCAGGCCGGCCTGTGGCTGGAGCGCAACGCCCACGGCGTGCAACGCAACTTCTACAACCTGCGCCGCGACACCCCGCCCGATGGCATCTACTTCCTGCGCGATCCCGACGCGCGCGTGTTCCGCCAGCGCTTCGACACCGACACCCGCCAGTACTACCTCACCGACCACATGGAGTTCGCCGACGGCCGCGTCGCGGTCGACGCCGGCTTCAAGGGCACGCGCGTGGAGACCGACGGCAAGAATCTGATCGGCAGCCGTGCCGGCGGCAAGCTGGTGGCCCGCGACAACTTCCTGCCGCAGGTCGGCGCGCGCTGGCAGTTCAGCGAGCACGAGGAAGTCTTCGGCTCCTACAGCGAGAACATGGCCGCCTTCCGCACTGGCGTGAACGGCCCGCATTCGACCTCGCAGGCCGCGTTCAACGCGGCGGTGGCGAGCCTGGAGCCGGAAACCTCGCGCACCATCGAGGCCGGCCTGCGCACCAGCCGCGACAATCTGGAAGCGTCGCTGGCGGTGTACCGCGTCGACTTCGAGAACCGCCTGCTGGCGATCGCGCGCTGCGCCGGCATCGTCGGTTGCGCGTCCAGCTTCGCCAACGTCGGCGACGTCGAGACCCGCGGCGCCGAGCTGACCGTGCTGTGGACGCCGATCGAAGGCCTGAGCTGGTACAACTCGCTGGCCTGGAACAAGTCGGAATACGCCTCGGACTACCTCGACGGCACCACCCTGATCCCGGCCAAGGGCAAGGACGTGGTCGACGCGCCCAAGCGCCTGTACGCCACCGAGCTGCGCTGGAGCCGCGACGGCTTCTCGGCCCAGATCGGCGCCAAGTACACCGACAAGCGCTACCTGACCTATCTCAACGATTCCAAGGTCGGATCGTTCTGGGTCGCCGATGCGGCCGTGTCCTACGAATGGACCGGGCTGAACTGGGCGGACGCGTTCAAGCTGCAGTTCAACGTCACCAACCTGTTCGACGAAGACTACTTCGGCAGCATCGGCACCAACGGCTTCGTGACCTCCGACCCGAACGGTCTGAACTACACGCTGCAGTCGGGCGCGCCGCGGCAGATGTTCCTGACCGCGGAAGTGAAGTTCTGATCCGGACGCGGCGCCCTGCGGGGCGCTGTGCGGTCCGCAGGATCGGATCGGCCCACGCTCATCGGGCCCAGTCGCGTAGCGGCTGGGCCCGGTGGCGGTTCAGGGCCCGTCGCGGTCGGGGCCTGGCCGCGACCTGCGCACCAGCAGCGCCAGTCCCAGCGGCAGGTCCGGCGATTTGCGCCAGCCATGTCGCGGCGTCGCCGCGATCGCGGATTCGACCTGTTCCGGGTCGGCCGGCCGGGTTCCGGACAGATCGGACAAGCGCTGATGCACCGCCTTGCGATGCGATTGATTGACCCAGCGCTTGCGCTTGGCGATCGCGTCGCGCGCGCCCCATGGGCTCTCGGCGACGACGTTGCGGCAGTCGCGCGCATAGCTCAAGGATTTCTTTTCCTTCGGGGTTCGTAAGCGTTTCATCGGCCGGGCCTGGGCGTTCGTTGTCGCGATCAGCTCAACGCCTGCAGCTGCAGGCCGTCGCGGTTCACCCGCAGCACCGAGCCCTGGTCGTACCAGTCGCCCAGCACCACGCGCTGGCGCGCGATGCCCGCGACTTCCAACTCGTGCACGGCGGGGCGGTGGGTGTGGCCGTGGATCATGCGTTGCAGGCCGTAGCGCGCGAACACGCTGTCCACCGTGGCCGGCGACACGTCGGTGATGGTTTCCATGGTGCCGGCGTCGCGCAGGCCGGATTGATGGGCCTTGCTGGCCGCGCGCGCCTGCTGCGCGAACGCCAGGCGCGCGGCCAGCGGCTGGGCCAGGAACTGCGCCTGCCAGGCCGGGTCGCGGGTCTGGGCGCGGAACTGCTGATAGGCGACGTCGTCGGTGCACAGCAGGTCGCCGTGCTGGATCAGGGTCGGCTGGCCGTACAACACCACCACCGCCGGGTCGGGCAGGATGCGCATGCCGGCGCGGCGTGCGTAGTCGTCGCCGAGCAGGAAGTCGCGGTTGCCGCGGATGAACGACACCGGCACGCCGCTGTCGGCCAGCGCGCGCAGTTCGGCGGCCACGTAGGCGCCGGTCTCGGACGGGTCGTCGTCGCCGACCCAGGCCTCGAACAGGTCGCCCAGGATGTACAGCGCATCGGCGCCGCGGGCCTCGGAACGCAGGAACTGACCGAACAGGGCGGTGGTCTGCGGGCGTTCGGCGTCCAGGTGCAGATCGGAAATGAAGAGGGTCGTCATCGGCCTAGTTTAGGGCACCGGCGCCGAGCGGCAGGCTCGGCGCTCGGCGCGGCCGGATCTGCCGCGGTCGGGCCGGCTTGCGGAGCCTCGGAACAGGGCGCTGCGGGCGCGGCCGGCAGCGCCGCGGCCACTCCGTTAAAATGGCCGATTCCCCGATCCATCCGAGCCTCGCATGACCTGCCGCACCCGCTTCGCTCCCAGTCCCACCGGCTACCTGCATATCGGCGGCGCGCGCACCGCGCTGTACTGCTGGCTGGAAGCGCGCCGCGCGGGCGGCCAGTTCATCCTGCGCATCGAGGACACCGACCAGGAGCGCAGCACCCAGGCCGCGATCGACGCGATCCTGGAGGCGATGGACTGGCTGGGCCTGGGCTACGACGAGGGCCCGATCTACCAGACCCAGCGCCTGGCGCGTTACCGCGAGGTCGCCGAGCAGATGGTCGCGGCCGGCACCGCCTACTACGCCTACGAGACCCGCGAGGAGCTCGCGGCCGCGCGCGACGCGGCGATGGCGGCCAAGGAGAAGCCGCGCTACAACGGTGCCTACCGCGACCGCAACGAACCCTACCGCGACGATCCGAACCGGGTGATCCGCTTCAAGAATCCGCTCGAGGGCACGGTCGCGTTCGACGACAAGGTCAAGGGCACCATCGAGATCGCCAACAGCGAACTCGACGACCTGGTGATCTTCCGCGCCGACGGCTACCCGACCTACAACTTCGCCGTCGTGGTCGACGACCTGGACATGGGCATCACCGATGTCGTGCGCGGCGACGACCACGTCAACAACACCCCGCGCCAGATCAACATCTATCGCGCGCTCGGCGCGCCGGTGCCGCATTTCGCGCATCTGCCGATGATCCTGGACGAGGACGGCAACAAGCTGTCCAAGCGCACCGGCGCGGCCGACGTCATGCAGTACCGCGACGCGGGCTACCTGCCGCATGCGCTGCTGAACTACCTGGTGCGCCTGGGCTGGTCGCACGGCGATCAGGAGATCTTCTCGATCGAGGAGATGACCCGGCTGTTCAAGCTCGAGGACGTGAACTCCAAGGCATCGCGCCTGGACGCGGCCAAGCTGGGTTGGCTCAACCAGCAGTACCTCAAGAGCGACGATCCGGTCGAGGTCGGCAAGCATCTGCAGTGGCATCTGTTGAACAACGGTTACGACCTCGCCGCCGGTCCGGCGCCGGCCGACGTGGTGATCGCGCTGCGCGACCGCGTGCAGACCCTCAAGGACATGGCCGAGCGCGCGGCGGTTTGGTACCGCCCGCTGCAGGAATACGACGAGGCCGCGGTCGCCAAGCACCTGAACGCCGCTGCCCAGGCGCCGCTGGCCGAGGCGCGCTCGCGCCTGGCCGCGCTCGAAGCCTGGACCGCCGAGGCCGTGGCCGCGGCCCTGCACGCCGCCGCCGAGGCCTTGGGCATCGGCATGGGCAAGGTCGCCCAGCCGCTGCGCGTGGCCATCACCGGCACCCAGGTCAGCCCGGACATCTCGCACACGGTCTACCTGGCCGGCCAGGCCCAGGCCTTGCAGCGCATCGACGCCGCCCTCATTAAGATCCCTGCCTAGGACGCGTCCTGCGCGTCCATCGGAGCCCACCATGAGCAGCCACACCGCCTGCACCGACCCCAAGCACCACGTCCACGACGGCGACGCCTTCGTGCACGAGGTCGAGCGGGCCTGCGAGCAGCGCGGACTGCGCCTGACTCCGATCCGCGCCCACGCCCTGCGCCTGATCGCCGACGCCGGCAAGCCGATGAAGGCCTACGACCTGCTCGATCGCATGAAGGCCACCCACGACGCGGCCGCGCCGCCGACGGTGTACCGCGCCCTGGATTTCCTGCTCGAGCACGGCTTCATCCACAAGCTGGCCTCGATCAACGCCTACGTCGGCTGCCACCATCCGGGAGGCGCCCAGCACGCGGTGCCGTTCCTGATCTGCGACAGCTGCCAGTCGGCGACCGAACTGGAAGACGAGCGCATCGTCGACCTGCTGGAATCGCGCGCGCGCGCGCTGGGTTTCGCACCGCAGGCGCAGACCCTGGAAGTGCATGGCATGTGCGCGGACTGCGTGGCCAAGAACGCGGCCTGATCGCGGGCAAGCCCGCCTCCCGTGGGAGCGGCGTAAGCCGCGATCGCCTTACCCGTACCGTGGCATCCATCGCGGCTTACGCCGCTCCCACAGAAAGCGCGCTTCGACTCAGAAGCCCGTAAAGAAGGCGAAGGCTCAGGCCGGCGCCAGCGCGCGCTGCACGCGCGCCTCGCGGATCGGCAGGTTCGCCGCCGCGGCCAGCAGCGCCAGCACGATGTCGGCGTACCACATCCAGCTGTAGTCGCCGAACTTCGCCATCGCCAGGCCGCCGAACCAGGCGCCGAAGAAGCCGCCGATCTGGTGCGAGAGCAGGGTCAGGCCGAACAGCGTGCCCAGGTAGCGCGGCCCGAACAGCTTGCCGACCAGGCCGGCGGTCGGCGGCACCGTGGCCAGCCAGGTCAGGCCCAAGCCGGCGGCGAAGACGAAGAAGGTGGTCGGCGTCGGCGGCGACACCAGATAGATTCCGACCATGGCCGCGCGGCTGGCGTACATCGCCGCCAGCAGGTACTTCATGCGATAGCGCTGGCCCAGTGCGCCCGCGGCCAGGCTGCCGGCCACGTTGAACAGGCCGATCAGGGCCAGGGCCACCGCCGACACGCTGTCGGGCAGGCCGCACAGCGCGATTTCGCCGGGCAGGTGGGTGACCAGGAAGGCGATGTGGAAGCCGCAGGTGAAGAAGCCGATGTGCAGGCACCAGTAGCTGCGATCGCGCAGGGCGACGCCGACCTGCTCGCGCAAGCCCATGCCGGGCGCGGCGGCGGTCGTCGCGACCGCGTTGGCGGGCGCCTCGCGCCGCCGCAGCGGCCAGGCCAGCGGCAGCGTCGCCAGGGCCGCCACCGCCAGCGCCCACATGCCCGCGGCCCAGCCGGCGGCGCTGATCACCGCCTGCGCGAACGGCGCGAACAGGAACTGGCCGAACGAGCCGCCGGCGTTGATCACGCCCGCGGCCATGGAGCGGTTTTGCGCCGGCACGCGTGCGGCGGTGGCGCCGATCAGGATCGAGAAACTGCCCGCGCCCGCGCCGGCCGCGGCCAGCACGCCCAGGGTCAGCAGCAGGCCCCACTCGGACGCGAACATCGGCGTCAGCGCCATGCCCGCGACCAGCAGCACGCTGCCGAACACCAACACCCGGCCGGGGCCGCGCTGATCGGCGAGCGCGCCGAACACCGGTTGCACCGCGCCCCACACGAATTGGCCGATCGCCAGCGCGAAACTGATCTGGGCGATGCCCAGGCCGGTGCTGGCGCCGATCGGCTTGACGAACAGGCCCAGGGACTGGCGCACGCCCATGGTGATCATCAGCATCGCGGTGGCGGCCAGCACCAGCGGCCAATAGCGGATCGTCGGCGCGGCGACGGCGGACGGAATAGCGGTGGCGTCGGCGCTCATGCGCGGGGTCCTTGCAGTTGGGCGATCGCAAGATCGAGTTGTTCGTGCAGCGCGTGCAGGCCGTCGCGGCCCAGTTCGCGTTCGATCGCGTCCTGCGCCGCCTGCCACAGCGGCATCGCGCGCGCGATCGCATGCTTGCCGGCGGCGGTGACCCGGACCCGGCGCTGGCGCGCGTCCTCGCCGGCCGCGGTCGCGACCCAGCCGGCCGCGAGCAGCGGCTTGAGGTCGCGGCTGAGGGTGCTGCGGTCCATGCCGAGCTCGCGCGCGAGTTCGCCGATGCTGCGCGGCGCGCCGCCGGCGCGGCGCAGGATCGAATACTGGTTGAGGTTGAGCGCGGCCGGCGCCAGCGCCTGGTCGTAGCGCTGGCTCATCAGCCGGGTCAGCTTGCGCACGCGGAAGCAGGTGCACACGCTGCGCGGGACATCGGCGGCGGGCTCGATCGGGTTCATTGTGTGTATATGCACATATTTGGACCGTGACCGCAAGCGCCGGCACGAAGGCCGGCGCTCGGGTCTGGCTCAGGGAGAGGGCAGAGTCAGAAGAACATGCGCACGCCGAAGGCCACGCCGCGGCCCGGCAGCACCACCGTGTCCTTGAGGAAGGAGGTGTGCACGCGCGCCTCCTGGTCGGTCAGGTTGGTGCCGTCCAGGAACAGCTCCCAGCCCAACTGGTCGGTGTCCCAGTGGTAGGCGAGGTGGGCGTCGACCAGGGTGTAGCCGTCGGTCGGGGTTTCGCCCACGGCGACGTCGTCCTGTTTCATGTAGCGGGTCGCGCCCAGCGAGGCGCGCCAGGAAGAGGCGTTCCAGCGCAGCTCGCCGCCGAAGCGGGCCGGCGCGATGCGCGGCAGGTTGCCGCCGTCGTCCAGGGTGGCGCGCACGCGGTCGCCGAACACGCGTACGTCGAACTTGCCGGCGTCGCCGTCGAACACGTGCGCGATCGCCTCGGCTTCGAAGCCGCGGAAGCGCGCATCGGCCTGGCTCCACTGCCGTACCGGCAGATCGTCTTCGATCAGGCCGGTATCGGTGAGGTAGATGAAACCGTCGAAATTGGTCTGGTAGGCCGAGACCTTGGCCTCGAAGCGCGGGCCGTGGTAGTGCAGGCCGAGTTCTACCTGGTTCGCGCGTTCCTTGCTCAGGTTCGCGTCGCCGATCTCGAACGACGCGGTGGCCACGTGCGGGCCGTCGGCGAACAGTTCCTCTTCGGCCGGCGCGCGTTCGGCGCGGTCGAGGTTCAGGCTCAGGCGCCAGGCCTCGTTGAACTTCCAGATCGCGCCGGCCGACAGGCTGACCGGAGTGAAGGAGCGGTCGAAGCCGGTGTCCGGATTGCTTTCGATGCGGTCCACGCGCGCGCCCAGTTCGACCTGCAGCGCGTCCCATTCGTTCTGCTCGGTCAGGAACGCACCGTAGGCCTTGGTGCGGGTGCGCGGCACGAAGGCTTCTTCGCCGATCGCCTCGAACTTGCGGTCGTAGCCCTGCAGGCCGAACGCGCCGATCCAACCGCCCAGCGGCTTGTGGGTCAGTTCCAGGCGGCCTTCGGTGGCGTCGTTGAGGAAGCGCGTGCCGACTTCTTCGCCCTCGAATTCGATGTGCTCGTAGTCGGTGTGGGCGACGCTGGCGCGCAGGCTGCTGAAGATGCCGAAGGGCTGGTCGATGCCGGCCTTGGTCTCGAAACGGCTCTGCTTCATTTCCAGATGCACGCCGGCTTCGCCCGCGGCGATGTCGCCGGGCTCGCCCGGGTTGCCGTAGCTGTCTTCGTAACGCGAGGCCGAGAAACCCAGGAAGCCCAGGTCGCCCACCAGCGACGCGCCCAGCGCGCCGGTCTTGGTGTCGACGAAACTGTTGCGCTGCCGGCCCAGCGGGGTCTGGTAGTCCTTGTTGTTGCGGTACACGCCGTCGGCGTGCAGCACCAGCGCGCCGTCGGCGCCCATGGCGTCGACGCGGGCCATGCCGGTGAAGCCGTCGTTGACCGTATCGTGGCGTACCTCGGCGCGACCGGACACGGTTTCGTCCAGCGGCTTCTCGGCGATGCGGCCGTCGACCACGTTGACCACGCCGCCGATCGCGCCGCTGCCGTAGAGCAGGGTAGCCGGGCCTTTCAGGACTTCGATCTGATCGGCCAGGAAGGGCTCGACGCTGACGTTGTGGTCCTGGCTGACGGTCGACACGTCCTGGGTCGCCATGCCGCCGGACAGCACGCCCACGCGCGGGCCTTCGAGGCCGCGGATGATGGGGCGGCCGACGCCGGCGCCGAAGTTGGAGCTCTGCACGCCGGGCAGCTTGCCGATGGTTTCGCCCAGGGTGGCGCCGCGCGCTTCGTCCAGCTTCTCGCCGGACAGCACCTCGACCGGCTGGGCCAGGTCCTCGGCGCTGGCGCGCAGCGGCGAAGCGGTCACCACCACCGAGTCCAGGTC
The DNA here is from genome assembly GCF_036697405.1 of Lysobacter sp. CCNWLW3. Taxonomy (NCBI): domain Bacteria; kingdom Pseudomonadati; phylum Pseudomonadota; class Gammaproteobacteria; order Lysobacterales; family Lysobacteraceae; genus Lysobacter; species Lysobacter sp. CCNWLW3. The sequence goes on along the minus strand of NZ_JBAHWA010000004.1, from coordinate 1,423 downwards.
GGTGGGCTGGTCGTGGCGCTTGTCGCTGGCGGTATCGTTGCCGGCGGCGGGGTCGGGCGCCTGCTGGGCGAAGGCGGGGCCGGCCAGGGGCAGGGCCAGGGTGAGGGCGATCGCGAGCAGGCTGCGGCGTGGGCGACGGGCTAGCATGGGGGGCATGATTCGGGTGGTTGGCGGGAGAATATGGAATGTTATATAGTAACGAAATGAGATTTGCACCCTCCCAGAAGTCACACCGTCCGTGTTCGCGTCGCTGATGCCTCCTCTACCTCACCGCAGTTTCCTGGATCGCCTGGGCGCCTTCGGCTCCCTGCTGTGCGCGATCCATTGCGCCTTGTTGCCGCTGTTGATCGCGGTGCTGCCCACCCTGGGCGTGGCCGGCTGGTTCGACGACAGCTTCGAGCTGGCCTTCGTCGTGTTCGCGACCCTGCTGGGCCTGTTCAGCGTGCTCTGGGGCTATCGCCGCCACCATGCGGTGCGCGCGTTGTCGCTGCTGGCGCCTGGTCTGCTGGTGCTGTGGCTGGGTGTGCTGTACGCGCCGCTGCATCATTCGGTGGTGCCGCACGCGATCGTCATGACCCTGGGCGGTACCCTGGTCGGACTGGCCCATCTGGCCAACCTGCGGCTCAATCACGGCCACGTCCACGACGCCAGCTGCGCCCACTGAAGCGATGCCCGTACCACCGGGCCGGGACCGCGAAAGCCGCTTGTGCTAGGCTTCGCAGCCTCGCGCGCGACGCGCGGGCCGGATCCTTACGTCGACCGCGCCCGTCCGGCGCGCGACCGCATACCGCACTAACGAATAATTCAGGAGCACGACCATGGGTAAAGGCGACCGCAAGACCGCCAAGGGCAAGCGCTACAACTCCAGCTACGGCAACGCCCGCAAGGCCGTGACCAAGGCCGCCGGCACGGCCGCCGCGCCGGCCGCGAAGAAGACCGCGAAGGCGCCGGCTGCGAAGGCGCCGGCTGCCAAGAAGGTCGTGGCCAAGAAGGCTGCCGCCAAGGAGTGAGCGTCGGTTCCGACGCTGCGTGAAAAACCCCGCTACGGCGGGGTTTTTCGTTTTCGGGCTGCGCTGGCGAACCGCTCGGGCGCGGCGATGAAAAAAAGCGCACCTAACCGCCCCGTGCGCTGCGCGTGCGGGTTACGTTTCCCCGCCCAGGCTCCCTGTAGGAGCGGCGCGAGCCGCGACCGCGAATTCCAGCCACGTCGCTGGTTCCGAACGGGCTGGCTTTCTGTGGGAGCGGCGTAAGCCGCGATCGCGAACTCCGGCTATTGCGCGGGCAGGGCGGTTGGGGGATCTGCTGTTGCCCTTGCTCTGCAGGGTCGGCACGAATGTCAACGGCTTCCGCCCGCTGCGCGTGCGGGTCACTTTCTCTCGCCAAGCTCCCTGTAGGAGCGGCGCAAGCCGCGACCGCGAATTCC
>NZ_JBAHWA010000039.1:0-545 GCF_036697405.1 Lysobacter sp. CCNWLW3 | reverse complement strand
TCGCCGGCCATGACCGGCTCTTCCTTGACGTAGCCGAAGCCCAGCATGGCGCTGAAGCGGTCGGAGGTCGTGCCGATGGTGAAGTCGTAGGCCTGACGCTCGCCGTCGCCCTTGTCGAACGCGCCGATGTAGGCGTTGGCTTCGGCGCCTTCGAAGTTCTGGCGCAGGATCACGTTGACCACGCCGGCGATGGCGTCCGAACCGTAGATCGTCGAGGCGCCGTCCTTCAGGACTTCGATGCGCTCGACCGCGGCGGTCGGGATGGTGTTCAGATCGACCGCGCCACCGAGACCGGTGCCGCCGACCCAACGCTTGCCGTTGACCAGCACCAGGGTGCGGTTGGAGCCGAGGTTGCGCAGGCTGACGCGGGTTTCGCCGTTGCCGCCGTTGTTGAAGGTGCTGTTGAGCGTCGAGCCGTTGGCCGTGATGTTCTGGATCACGTCGCCGACCGAGGTCAGGCCCTGGGCGGTGATGTCTTCGCGGCTGAGCGAGAAGATCGGCTGCGAGGTTTCGATGTCGGCGCGCTTGATGCGCGAACCGGTCAC
>NZ_JBAHWA010000038.1:0-648 GCF_036697405.1 Lysobacter sp. CCNWLW3 | reverse complement strand
TCGCCCAGCCAGCGGCCGGACTCGTCGTAGACCGTGTAGGTGTTGACCGCCGGGGTGCCGCCGCTGCCGTCGGGGTTGCCAGCGACCGCGGGGATGGTCGAGAGCACGCGCTCGCCCAGGGCGTTGTACGCGTAGCTGCGCAGCATGGTGCCGTTTTGCGACACGCTGTTCATGCGGTCGTCTTCGCCGTAGTTGAACTGCTTGGCCGCGCCGCCGATGGCGGTGGTGTTGCCCACGCCGTCGTAGCTGCGCGCCACGCCGCCGGCCGAGCTCAGGCGATGGTTGCTGCCGGGGTAGGCGAAACTGGTGGTGATGCCGCCGTGCAACAGGCTGGTGCGGTTGCCGGTGGCGTCGTAGGTGTAGGTCTCGATCGGGGTGCTGCTGGGGCCGTCGCGCAGGATGGTCAGGCGGCCAAGATTGTCGTAGTCGTAGCGGGCCAGGAACGCGCTCTGCAGGCCGTCCTTGAGCTCGGTGAGCTGGCCGGCGGCGTCGTAGCCGTAGTGCAGCGACAGGCCGCCGCTGGCGTTGTCCTGGATGGTCTCGGCCTGGTAGTTGCGGGTGAGGCTGCGCGACAGGGTGCGGCCGTTGCCGTAGACCCAGCCGGTCGCGGGGCCGAACGGGGCGTAGCCGGCCTGGTTGAGCAGCACC
>NZ_JBAHWA010000037.1:0-1178 GCF_036697405.1 Lysobacter sp. CCNWLW3 | reverse complement strand
GCCGGCAACCAGATCGTCTACACCCTGGACAACGCCGGCCAGCGCACCCAGGAAGACACCAAGGACAGCAGCGGCACACTGCTGCGCACCCTGTCGCGCGTCTACAACCAGCTGGGCCAGCTCAAGACCGGTAAGGATGCCTACAACCACGCCACCGGCTACGTCTACGACGTCGGCGGCAACCTGGACACCGTCACCGACGCGTTGAGCACGGTCACCGACAACACCTACGACCCGCTGGGCCGCCTGGTGAAGACCCTGCAGGACACCGCCGGCATCAACGCCCAGACCCAGTTCCAGTACGACGCGCTGGACCGCCTGACCCAGGTCACCGATCCCAAGGGCCTGAACACCCAGTACCAGTACAACGGCCTGGGCGACCTGACCCAGTTGACCAGCCCGGACACCGGCATCACCGGCTACACCTACGACAGCGCCGGCAACCGCAAAACCCAGACCGACGCCCGCAACGAAACCGCGACCTACAGCTACGACGCCCTCAACCGCGTCGTCGGTATCGCCTACAGCGACACGTCGCTCAACGTCGCCTACACCTACGACACCCCCCAGGCCGTTTGCCAAACCGGCGAGACCTTCAGCGCCGGCCGCATGACCCGCATGGACGACGGCAGCGGTAATACCCGCTACTGCTACGACCGCCGCGGCAACGTGGTGCGCAAGGTCCAGACCACTAATGGGCAGGTGTTCACCCTGGTCTACGGCTACACCCTGGCCAACCAGCTGTCCTCGGTGACCTATCCCAGCGGAATGCGGGTGGACTACACCCACAACGCCCTGGGCCAGCCCAGCGGCGCAACGGTCACCCAGCCGGGCCAGGCCCCGCAGGTGCTGCTGACCAGCGTCACCTATTACCCCTTCGGCCCGGCGGCCGAGCTGGAGTACGGCGACGGCCGCCGCCTCAAGCGCACCCACAACCAGAACTACCAGCCCGGCGTGATCGAAGACGTGGGCCCGGACGGCCTGTCGCTGGGTTACGAGTTCGACGCGGTCGGTAACCTGATCAAGCTGCGCAAGGGCGACCAGTCCGAACCGCCGCTGCGGGCCTATGCCTACGACAGACTCGGCCGCCTGACCGAGACCCGCGACGGCACTACCAACGCGTTGCTGCAGGGCTACACCTACGACGCCACCGGCAACCGCACCAGCAAGACCGATGC
>NZ_JBAHWA010000036.1:0-1632 GCF_036697405.1 Lysobacter sp. CCNWLW3 | reverse complement strand
GTTGCCGTAGACCCAGCCGGTCGCGGGGCCGAACGGGGCGTAGCCGGCCTGGTTGAGCAGCACCGTGCGGCTGCCGCTGGCCCGCAGCAACCGACTATAGGTGAACTGTGGGTGTCCTTATTTTCGTCCTCGTTTCGTCGCCCTCGTTTCGTCCCGCTTATTCCCCCTACTGCAGAATTTGGGGGGGGCTTCGTTTCAAGATAGCGCTTATTCACCGTTGCCCCAGTCTTCTGAACGCCAATCTCGACTTCTATTTTCCATCATCAAAAAATATGCCCTGAACCTGGTAGACCCACCCAGGAAACGCATCGTGCACGGAGTAATGCAGCAAAAACTTGCTCACCTCCTCCTTTGAAGGAGCATAAGAACCAAAAACTTCCATTGCCTCTTGGGCCGAGAACGTATCTATGACATAGTCGAAGCCAGCATTCTTCAAATGCGCAGGCGTGCTGAGTTCAGAATCAAGAGGACCAATTTGAGCAACCGAATCAGGCGAAAACGGCTTTCTAGCAAAGACAGCATGGCCATCAGGCTTATCTAAGATCACCGAAAGCGCTTCGTAAAGAGTCATAGTTGTCACCAAGCATTCCCCCATTCAGCATAACCACCAGTGCCATTTGGATGAAAATTCGACTGCCATTGCGATCCAGTATGTTGATACCGCGGCACCAACTGCATCACCCCAGGACGTCCGGGCACATGATGCCATGACCATCCGTCAGGGCTATTTCCGGTTCTAGCGGGTAGCCTGACCCCTAGCATCTCCATCATTCTCGCAAATGCGGGGTCACTTCTCATTGCTTGCGCCAATTGCGCATTAGCATCTCGATTATGCACTGGGCGGCTCCCGGAACCAGTATTTGGGATATTGGTCTCGTAAGGCATTGAATATGGGTTATACGGCCCTCTTGGGAAAACTTCATCTCTACCACACGAGTTTCCGTATTTAGCCCTCTGCTCCAGTCGCATCTGCTGCAGCAGCCTTGCCATAGCACTGAAGTCCCGCCCATTATAACCCTGTCCGCGCGGGCCTACAGTGTAATAATTAAAAGAAGGATTATATTGCCGGGCCTCAATAATCATCAACTGCACTCGGGCATGAATTACAGAGGCTGATGATGGCAGCGAAGCCGTACGTTTACTTAGGCCATCTGCATCCATTCCCGCAAATGGACTGCTATCCACGTACGCAAATGTACCGATGCCGCCTGCCAACCCAATCGGATCGCTCTGCACATACCGCCCACTCTCCGGATCGTAGTCTCGGAAGTAGTTGTAATTCAGCCCCGTAGCGACGTCATACCGCTGCCCCGGGAACCGCATGTCGAACACAAAGTTCGTGCTGTCCAGATCCGGATCCTGATTCGGCGCGCTGTTGCCGAAGGCCTCGCCCTGTAGCGCCCAGGTCCAGATCGCGACGTCGCGGCTGCGGTCGATGACGGCACGCGGGGTGCCCAGGTGGTCGGGCTCGATGTAGTGCAGTTTCTGGTTGGCGCCCGCGCCGGCCAGCAGGCCGACCGGCAGGTCGTCCAGCCAGATCGCCTGTTGCAGGACGGCGCCGTTGTGGTCGTAGTCGCCCAGCCAGCGGCCGGACTCGTCGTAGACCGTGTAGGTGTTGACCGCCGGGGTGCC
>NZ_JBAHWA010000035.1:0-1956 GCF_036697405.1 Lysobacter sp. CCNWLW3 | reverse complement strand
AACCCCGACGGCAGCGGCGGCACCCCGGCGGTCAACACCTACACGGTCTACGACGAGTCCGGCCGCTGGCTGGGCGACTACGACCACAACGGCGCGGTCCTGCAACAGGCGATCTGGCTGGACGACCTCCCGGTCGGCCTGCTGGCCGGCGCGGGTGCCAACCAGAAACTGCACTACATCGAGCCCGACCACCTGGGCACCCCGCGTGCGGTTATCGACCGCAGCCGCGACGTCGCGATCTGGACCTGGGCACTACAGGGCGAGGCGTTCGGCAACAGCGCGCCGAACCAAGACCCGGATCTGGACAGCACGGCGTTCGTGCTGGATATGCGGTTCCCGGGGCAGCGCTATGACGCGGCGACGGGGCTGAATTACAACTACTTCCGGGATTACGATGCGGGGAGTGGGCGGTATGTGCAGAGCGACCCGATTGGATTGTTAGGAGGGATTTCGACCTTCGGCTACGTTGGCGGCGTTCCCACCGTTTTGGTTGATTCCAATGGCCTTTTAGGAGCGGGATTGCCGCGTATTGGCCCGCCCACATTGTGGGATCGCGAGAGCGCGCCACGTATTGGTACGGCGCGCCCGGAGTCAGGTAGATTCTTTGCGAATTACCCCAACTATGATGACTACAAAGATCCTGCAGCGGTTTGGGGTCTCATTGGGGGGCCTGCCGGAAGATTGGGGACGGCAGATCCTGAGTTTCCCGCAGACACTTGTGCCGTAAGAGTTAGCCACGCATTGAATAACAGTGGCGCGCCCATCCCCCAGACGGCGCCGAATATTTGGTACGGTGAGAGCGGGTTCTATATTCCAAGAGCGGCTGATATAGGAAAATACCTTCATTCTGCATGGGGCTCGCCAGACGCTGTGTTAGCAAATTACAGCGACCTTGTCAGATTTTGGAATGGTCTGAGACCCGGTCAAGCAGCAATCGTGGTGTCTCCTCGTCATGTTGGTGTCTTGAGGTACGGCTACCAAGATCCGTATGTTGGTAAGTATCTCGGTGACGCCTGGAAGCTACGTTAGTCGCTATTTTTCTAGGGGCTTTAATATGTCAAATGCATTAAGATGGCTGGCTGGAATGCTGCTCATGTCGTGGACCGCCGTTTGTTTTGCAGCGGACTGTCCTCGCACGTCGCGGTCTGTCGGTGGTTATGAGTGCTTGGAAGTCGCAGTTGATGGAATGGTCCTTCAGGGCATCGTCTTCAAAGAGCTACGCTTGGATGGCCGCCATGTGCTTAGGTTCTCGAAACGGAGTGGATTCAGGACGCTGAACGCACCGGGTTCAAAAGTCGTTCTGTCGTCGCCTGAGTTCGTGGCAGCTCTGGAAAAGCTGATCGTGCAAATACAGCGGCGTGGAGGGACGGTTGACGAGATTCAACTTGATCTGGATACCGTTAGCGACACCTGGGCTGATATTCGCGCATCGGTAAGAAGTGCTGCAAGCAACGGGCGTGGGCCTTTGGAGCACAAGGATCCGGCAACCACTCAGGCGTTGCGAGGGGCTATCCGGCAATCCAAGCTGGTACGCTTGACGTGCGATATGGTTCAGCGCCATGGCATGACGTGCGGCCCGCGTAACTACTTCACCGAGCAGATCGCGTTTCAGCAGAAGTATGCATCTGGCGACCGAGCGGCAATCGTGAGTGCGTCCGACGTCGGTTTGTCAGAGCAAATGGCGCTATCTTTACTTCTTGTGTCCAAGAAGTAGGGGTTATGGGCGAAACGAGGACATCCATAGTTCCGTATTTGTAACGACGAAACGAGTAACGACGAAACGAGACGAAACGAGGACACCCACAGTTCCGGCGAAACGAAGCGAAACGAGACACCCACGGTTCCGCATATAGTCGGCTGCTCCGGGCGGCAGCCGCATGGTGCTGCTCAACCAGGCCGGCTACGCCCCGTTCGGCCCCGCGACCGGCTGGGTCTACGGCAACGGCCGCACCCTGT
>NZ_JBAHWA010000034.1:0-2031 GCF_036697405.1 Lysobacter sp. CCNWLW3 | reverse complement strand
TTGCCGTAGACCCAGCCGGTCGCGGGGCCGAACGGGGCGTAGCCGGCCTGGTTGAGCAGCACCGTGCGGCTGCCGCCCGGAGTAGCTGACTATAGGCGGAACGGTGGGTGTCCTCGTCTCAGCGCGGCGCCCGGCCTCAGGCAGACGACCCTTTAGCCGCTTGCCCCACCGTAGTGCTCGCTCAAATGCTGTTCGAATGGCGCCAGCGTCAACTCATACCAAAGCGCGTCCGCGCGCACCATGGCCTCCAATGATCGAGTATCGTCGTAGCGGTTGCGCCGCCATGAAGCGACACACTCACCACCAGCGGCGATGATGATGCTTTCATGCTCAGTCTTTCTGCTTGCCGGCCCCAGATAACAAAAAATCTCAAGCATCATCAGCGGCCAATACACCGTAGGAGGTACAACAAAGTTCTCCGCGTGTTTCTGCTGAAGCGCAACTACGTCGGGCTCAACGATGATGGCCAAGTCCATAGCGACAGGCTTTACATAAGAGTTGACACCCTTCTTCTTGCGAAAGACCTTGAACCCTAGCGAGCCGTAAACATCCGACATGACGGCGTTCAGCACCTCTTTTCGAAGTTCGATCTTGTCAGCCGGACGCAGCGAGATCGCTGGCTCAGAATAAATCCTGCAAACGCCTTGTCGCTCTTCATGCATCGCCTCTCGTAATGCAGAGGCGTGAAATTCGATGATCGCCTCATACTTGGCTCTGTTGACAGATCTCAACGCCGTGCTTTTCAGAAGGCTAGGCAACCGCGAATCTTGAACTATCTCCTCCCAGGCCCGGTCCCGCTCCGCGAGCGACAATCCTTCCAGCAAGGGAAGCCTCTGGTTCAACTCATCTCGGAGAACGCAGTATCGCTTGAACGCTTCATCGCTGGAGTGAGCCTCTATGTCGGCGTCATAGGACGCAGATCCATATACGCGCTTCCTGAAGTTAACCTCAGCTTGGACCCCGGAAAACCCATTCCTCATAAATTGCTAATCGATATAGCGCCCGGAAATCTGATTATCCTTCACGTAATCAGACCAAATTTCGGAAGCGCTAGGACGTTCTAGTCTATTCACAGCTATTTAACCGGCCCATCATCCACGAGCAGCCAGCGATCATTTTTCCAGTAATAGACGAACTCAACCTTACAACCAGAAATCACTTGACCGTTATGCATCAAAACCCCCTTAAGCCAACCATGCTTGATCACAACTTCTTTGCTGGCCGTCGCTTCATACACGACAATCTGGGAAAAAGATTTGTAATCACCATCTGCGCGATAGATAGCTGTTGGCACAACAGCGACCTCTGAGGGCACCCTTATCTTCGCAAGTCTTCGAAATTCTTCATTGACAGTGGCATTGTCCGGATACCCTTCACAGCCGCAAGCAAGTAGAACAAACGCAGCCAGCGTCACGCACGACAACTTTTTGAGGTCTATTTTGAACATGCGCGCGCACACTCTTGGCCAAGTTGTTCAATAGGAGCTTTCATAGGCCTATCCCCCGGCAGCGAGTTACCAGTGCAGAAGCCTTTTTCATTGTGTTCAAGATCAGACATCTGGAAAGCCCAAGGACCACCATCGCGAATCTTTGGAACCAATAACATCAAATCATGCCGCACAAAACCCCAACCTTCGTTCACTACCCCAAGAACGCGACCTGCATTTGACCCTAGCGTTTTCTCTCGCGCCATCATGCAGCTGGTGACGCAGTGACGCATAGCATCGTTAGGGTCACCCCGGACTCGTGGGTAACGCTCATTGGCCCAATCCCGAATACCTCGGGCCCGTTCATATGTTTCTCGAATGTCCTTTGCATCTCGGCGACCCATACGCTCTAGAGTTCCGTCGACATAGATCGAGATGACCTCAAGCCCATGAGGATCAACATAATGCAGCGGCCTCCCATTAACATATGCATATGTACTAATCCCAGCATTCAATCCTATGGGATCACTCTGCACATACCGCCCACTCCCCGCATCGTAATCCCGGAAGTAGTTGTAATTCAGCCCCGTCGCCGCGTCATAGCG
>NZ_JBAHWA010000033.1:0-2771 GCF_036697405.1 Lysobacter sp. CCNWLW3 | reverse complement strand
GTGATGTCTTCGCGGCTGAGCGAGAAGATCGGCTGCGAGGTTTCGATGTCGGCGCGCTTGATGCGCGAACCGGTCACCTCGATGCGGTCGAGGGTAGTGGCTTCTTTTTCGGTTTCCTGAGCAAAGGCAACACCGGTGCCTGCGGCGGCGGTGGCGCCCACTGCGAGGGCGAAGGTAATCGCCTCGCGGAGCTGGGTGGTCTTCAAGGTCATCTCTCTCTCCAAGTCAGTCTTGGTGTCCCATGGGAGCCTGCCGGGTGGCGCAAAACGAACGGCCTAAGTCGGCAAGGCTGGGGCCGATACTAGCCGCCCCGGGAAACTAATTAAAGTGTCGTTAACTGACTGGGGCCAGTCTCTGCGTCTGGTGAGATGGCATGCAAAAAGCTACGGCCCCGTATGGGGCCGTAGCAGGGTGCAGCTGGGTGGAACCGATCAGAACTTCTGCGCGTAGCGGAAGTACACGAAGCGGCCCGGGACTTCGTACTGCGGGTCGAACGAGTTGGCGAACGAGTTCAGAACCACCGGCGGGTTCTTGTCGAACAGGTTGTTCACGCCAACGGTGATGCGGGCGTTCCACGGCGCGTTGAAGTAGACGCTGGCGTCGTGGTAGGTGGTGCCGCCGATGCGGTGCTGCGATTCCTTCACCACATTGATGCGGTCGCCGCCGGCGACGCCGTCCCAAACGCCGTTGCGGTTGAAGTCGGACGGGACACCGATGAAGCGGGTGGTGTCCGTGCACTTGCCCAGGGCCTCGAACTGCGCGCTGCAGGTCTCCATCTGCGAGGAGTAGTAGCGCATGTTCCAGGACGCGCCGAAGTCGCCCTTCTCCCAGCGCACGGCCAGGTTGGAGCGGATGCGCCAGCGGTTGTTGTTCTGGGCGTAGTCGCCGACCAGGTTGCCGCCTTCGTTGAAGTTCAGCGGCTGGCCGATCTTGGGCTCGAGCTGACGGTCTTCGCCGTACTTGCCGTCGCCGTCGATGTCCTGAAGGCTCTTGGCCAGGTAGGTGGTGTCCCAGGTGAAGCCGAACTTGCCCCACGCGGTTTCCGGCAGACGGTAGTTGACCGTCAGGTCGTAACCCTCGACTTCCTGGCCGCCGATGTTGACGGTGGTGTTGAGCAGGGTGTTGATGGCGCCGCCCGGGTTACGCGTGTAGAGCGCGCAGGACGGGCCGGTGCCGCCGGAGTCGACGCACTGCTGGATGATCGCGGTGCCGCCGATGGTGGTGATGGCGTCCTCGAGCTTGATGTTCCACCAGTCCAGGGCGATGTCCAGGCCTTGCACCCAGCTCGGGCTGTAGACCAGGCCCAGGGTCTTGGACTCGGAGGTTTCCGGCTTCAGGTTCGGATTGCCGCCGACGGTGATGCGGATCTGGGTGTTGGGCTGAACATAACCGCCGTTCGGCACGCCTTCGGCGATGCAGCGCGCCCGGCCGACGGTGGTCTGCTGGCCGAACTGCGCCGTGTTGCAGGGGTCGGTGACGGTCGGGAACGAGTCGGCCTGGCCGGAGAACAGCTCGGAGATCGACGGAGCGCGGAAGCCCTCGGACCAGTTGCCGCGGACCATCAGGTCGTCGATCGGCTTCCAGCGGAAACCGAACTTGCTGTTCAGCGTGTCGCCGAAGTTGCTGTAGTCGGAGTAGCGGGTGGCGACCGAGAAGTCGAGCAGCTTGGCGAAGGTGACGTCGGCCAGCACCGGGATCGCGAACTCGACGTAGGCTTCGTCGACCTTGTAGCTGCCGGCGGTGGCGGTACGCGCGTTACCGGTGGTGTTGCCCGAGTTGATCAGCGCGTCCGGGGAGTCGTAGCCGGACTCGGTGCGGTGCTCGAGGCCGAACGAGAAGCCCACCGGGCCGCCCGGTAGTTCGAACAGGTCGCCGCCGATGTTGGCGTAGTACGTGTTCTGCTCGTACTGGAACTCGTCGTGCGCGGTGAAGGTCACGTAGTTCAGCATGTCCTGCGTGATCGTGCCCGGCGCGCCGAGCAGGTTCAGCGGGACGCAGCCGGCGATCGGAGCGGCCGCGGTGCCGCAGCGGGCCACGCCCTGGGCGTCGCGGAACGACGGGCCCAGCGCCTGCTGCAGCGCGATCAGGTTGAACAGGCCCGTGGTGATGTTGTTGGACTTGTTCTCGCCGCGGAAGTAGCCGGCCTGCCAGTCGTAGTACTTGTCGCCGAAGGTCAGGGTGCCTTCCAGGGCGGCGTCCATCGCGAAGGTGCGGACGTCGCGTTGGAACGAACGGCCGCCGGTCTCGATCGCGCGACGCTCGATGGCGGTCACGGGCTGGCCGAACGGGTTGTAGATGTTCTGCGCGCTGATGGTGATCGCGCGCTGCGCCGGCGTGGTGTTCGGCGCGTTGCCCAGGCCGATCGGCATCGCGGCGAGCAGCGTTTCCGATTCGCGCTGGTTATAGGTGATGGTGGTCTTGAAGCGCAGGTTGTCGGTGATGTCCAAGGTGCCGTTGGCGAACACCGAACGGCGCTCCTGCGGAGTCAGCAGGTAGTTCTCGGGCGCGAAGTTGTACAGGTCGGTCGGATTCGAGAACGGACGCCAGTTGGCGCCGCTCTGGCCCGGGTTGTAGGTGAACGTGCCGGTGGTGCCGTCGGGGCGGCGGCCGCCGAGCGAGTAGTTGCCGAAGATGGTGTTGGTGCTGCCGCGGGCGTTGCCCGTGCCCACCGTCGGCTCCTTCGAGATGTAGCGGTCGCCGGCCATGACCGGCTCTTCCTTGACGTAGCCGAAGCCCAGCATGGCGCTGAAGCGGTCGGAGGTCGTGCCGAT
>NZ_JBAHWA010000032.1:0-3235 GCF_036697405.1 Lysobacter sp. CCNWLW3 | reverse complement strand
ATCGCGGCTCACGCCGCTCCCACAGAAAGCCAGCTCACCCGAAACCAACGACGCAGCCCGAGTTCGCGGTCGCGGCTCGCGCCGCTCCTACGGGGAGCTTGGACGAGAGAACATGACCCGCACGCGCAGCGGGCGGAAGCCGTTGCCTTTCGTGGCAGCCCTGCGGAGCGAGAGCCACAACGAATCTCCCACCGCGCCCGGCCACCGCAGTAGCCGAAGTTCGCGGTCGCGGCTCGCGCCGCTCCTACCCAAAGCCTGAAGAGGTGGCATGGAAGTGCTCGCCAAGGGGCGCCGGACACCGCTCAGCCGCCAGGCCGGCCGGTCCTCAGCCAAATCGAAGGATGGGAATGACCAGCCGGAGCCGGCGACAAGAACCGCCGCAAACGCGCAAGAACATCGCGCTTACCTGCTCAGAACGGCTTGGCCAACACCAGATACACCACCCCGATCAGCAGCAACACCGGCAGCTCGTTGAACAAGCGCAGCATCCTGGCGCTGGGCAAGGCCCTGCCCTGGTCCACGCCCTTGAGCCAACGCCCCGACACGATGTAATGGCCCAGCATCACCGCCACCAGGGTCAGCTTGGCGTGCAGCCAGCCGCCGCGGATGTCGAAATGCAGCCATAGGGTCAAGCCCAACAGCGCGGCCAGCCCGAACATGATGTGGCCGAAGCGGTACAGCCGCCGGCCCATCAGCACCAGGCGCGCGCGCACCGCCGGCTCGTCGCCGGCCTCGGCCAGGTTGACCAGGATCCGCGGCAGGTAGAACACCCCGCCCATCCACGCCATCACGAACACGAGATGGGCGGTCTTGGTCCAAAGATAGGCGTTCATCGCGGGCTTCCTGTGTGGGCGGTTGCGGGCCGGGTGCGCGGCCGCGCTAGGATGCCACGCCGCCGCCCGCGGACCACGCCACCGGAACCCTGCAGGACACGATGAGCAAACAGTACGACCGCGATTACTTCCAGCGCTGGTATCGCGACCCCGAGATCGGCGGGCGCGCGCGCCTGCAGCGCAAGGTCGCCCTGGCCGTGGCCAGCGCCGAATACCACCTGGAGCGGCCGATCCGCAGCGTGCTCGACATCGGCGCCGGCGAGGCCGCCTGGCGCGCGCCGCTGCTGAAGCTGCGCCCGAAGCTGCGCTATCTGGGTTTCGACAGCAGCCAGTACGCGGTCGCCCGCCACGGCGCGCACCGCAATCTGCACTACGCCCGCTTCGGCGATTTCGAATCCCTGCGCCCCTGTCCGGCGGTCGATCTGCTGATCTGCAGCGACGTGCTGCATTACCTGACGCCGCGCGAACTCGAACGCGGCCTGCCCGGCCTGGCCGAGCTCTGCGACGGCGTCGCCTTCCTGGAGACCTTCACCCGCGAGGACGGCGTCGACGGCGACACGGTCGGCTTCAAGCGCCGCCCCGCGCGGTACTACCGCGAGCGCTTCCAGGCGGTCGGCTTCGCCGCGCTGGGCTCGCACCTGTGGCTGGCGCCCGGCCTGCGCGAGGGCGCGGCCGCCCTGGAGACCCCCGGCTGAACGCCTGCCCCGGCTTAACGTCGGGGCCCGCGCGATCGGCTATGCTGCGCCGCAGCAAACCGCCGTTAGCCACCTGTCGTTCCTGGGGATCCGCCCGATGCTGCTTTACCAGATGCACGAACTCGGCCGCGCCTGGCTGGCGCCGATGACCTACTGGGCCGATGCCGGCTCCAAGATGTTCGCCGCCCCCGGCAGCTGGCTGTCCAGCGTGCCCGGCGCCTCGCGCATGGCCGCCGGCTACGAGCTGCTGTACCGGATCGGCAAGGACTACGAGAAGCCCGAATTCGGCATCCACTCGCTGCAGATCGATGGCGACACCTACCCGGTGATCGAGCGCGAGATGAAGCGCAAGCCGTTCTGCCGCCTGCTGCGCTTCAAGCGCTACGCCGACGACGCCGACAACATCGCCGAGCTCAAGGACGATCCGCCGGTGCTGGTGGTCGCGCCGCTGTCGGGCCATCACAGCACCCTGCTGCGCGACACCGTCAAGACCCTGCTGCGCGACCACAAGGTCTACATCACCGACTGGATCGATGCGCGCATGGTGCCGGCCAGCGAGGGCGCCTTCACCCTCGACGACTACGTGGCCTACATCCAGGAGTTCATCCGCCTGATCGGCGCCGACAAGCTGCATGTGATCAGCGTCTGCCAGCCGACCGTGCCGGTGCTGGCGGCGGTATCGCTGATGGCCGCGCGCGGCGAAGCCACGCCGCGCTCGCTGGTGATGATGGGCGGCCCGATCGACACCCGCGAAAGCCCGACCCAGGTCAACGACCTGGCCGTGCACAAGCCGTTGTGGTGGTTCGAGGGCAACCTGATCCATCACGTGCCGGCCAACTACCCCGGCGGCGGCCGTCGCGTCTATCCCGGCTTCCTCCAGCACGGCGGCTTCGTGGCGATGAACCCGGAGCGCCATTTCCAGTCGCATTGGGATTTCTACCAGGACCTGGTCAAGGGCGATCTCGAGGACGCGGCCTCGCACCGGCGTTTCTACGACGAGTACAACGCCGTCCTCGACATGCCGGCCGAGTATTACCTCGACACCATCCGGGTCGTATTCCAGGAGCATCTGCTGCCGCGCGGCCTGTGGGACGTGGCCGGCGAGCGGGTGAATCCGGCCGCGATCGGCAAGACCGCCCTGCTGACCATCGAAGGCGAGCTCGACGACATCTCCGGCCAGGGCCAGACCCGCGCCGCCCACCGCCTGTGCACCGGCATCGCCGCCGCCGACCGCGAGCACATCGAGGTCAAGGGCGCGGGCCATTACGGCATCTTCAGCGGCCGCCGCTGGCGCGAGCAGGTATATCCGCAAGTGCGCGACTTCATCGCCAAGTACGCGGCGTAAGGGCTGGAGGCCCTCACCCCAACCCCTCTCCCGCTGTGCGGGAGAGGGGCTACAGCGAAGGCCCGGCGGAGCGATCCGCCGGGCCTTCGCTTTTTCGCCATGCGCATGCCACGACAGCCGCCTGCCCGCTACCCCGCGACGATGCGGTTCGCCTTCGCTCACCGCATCCTACGGCAGGCGACCGCGGTTCCAGTTGCACTCACCGTTCCCTTGCCGTTGCCGTTGCCGTTGCCGTTGCCGTTGCCGTTGCCGTTGCCGTTGCCGCGGCATTGGAATCCATAGCAACGCACCCACGCGAGCAAACGTAGACCCGAAGGGCGGCGCGCAGGACGCGCGCCGTTTTTCGAATGGACAAGGATGTC
>NZ_JBAHWA010000031.1:0-5789 GCF_036697405.1 Lysobacter sp. CCNWLW3 | reverse complement strand
CGCGCAACGGTCCGCGCACGAGTTAATCGTCCATCGACGGGCCGCATTAACCAAATCGTCGCGCAAAGAAGAAGGCCGGTCCCCTTTCGGGAACCGGCCTTCGGATAAAGCCCCTGGCGATGACCTACTCTTGCATGGCTTAGGCCACACTACCATCGGCGCATATGCGTTTCACTTCCGAGTTCGGGATGGGATCGGGTGGTTCCACACAGCTATTATCACCAGGGAGAGGGTGGAGGGTCGCCGGTTTCGTTGGATTGAAACAGCGCACACGCTCTCGTTGGGTTGCTTCAGACGGATTATGGCCCGTCGTCGGCGAATAAGTTGG
Source organism: Lysobacter sp. CCNWLW3 (assembly GCF_036697405.1). NCBI lineage: Bacteria > Pseudomonadati > Pseudomonadota > Gammaproteobacteria > Lysobacterales > Lysobacteraceae > Lysobacter > Lysobacter sp. CCNWLW3. Next base: position 5,461 of record NZ_JBAHWA010000031.1, on the reverse strand, counting down.
GACGTAGCGAAGTTTGCTTCTTTGGAAGCGGGCGAATGTCGTCGACGTATCGTCGAGTCCAAGGCCACTTGAGGTTATATGGTCAAGCCACACGGATCATTAGTACAGGTTAGCTCAATGCATTGCTGCACTTACACACCCTGCCTATCAACCACCTAGTCTTGATGGTTCCTTTAGGGGACTTAAAGTCCCGGGAGATCTCATCTTGAGGCGCGCTTCCCGCTTAGATGCTTTCAGCGGTTATCGCTTCCGAACATAGCTACCCGGCAATACCACTGGCGTGATAACCGGAACACCAGAGGTTCGTCCACTCCGGTCCTCTCGTACTAGGAGCAGCCCCTCTCAAATCTCCAACGCCCACGACAGATAGGGACCGAACTGTCTCACGACGTTCTGAACCCAGCTCGCGTACCACTTTAAATGGCGAACAGCCATACCCTTGGGACCGACTACAGCCCCAGGATGTGATGAGCCGACATCGAGGTGCCAAACACCGCCGTCGATATGAACTCTTGGGCGGTATCAGCCTGTTATCCCCGGAGTACCTTTTATCCGTTGAGCGATGGCCCTTCCATACAGAACCACCGGGTCACTAAGACCTACTTTCGTACCTGCTTGATCCGTCGATCTTGCAGTCAAGCACGCTTATGCCTTTGCACACAGTGCGCGATGTCCGACCGCGCTGAGCGTACCTTCGTGCTCCTCCGTTACACTTTGGGAGGAGACCGCCCCAGTCAAACTACCCACCATACACGGTCCCCGACCCGGATTACGGGCCTAGGTTAGAACGTCAAGCACGACAGGGTGGTATTTCAAGGATGGCTCCACCACAGCTAGCGCCATGGTTTCATAGCCTCCCACCTATCCTACACAGACGAACTCAACGTTCAGTGTAAAGCTATAGTAAAGGTTCACGGGGTCTTTCCGTCTTGCCGCGGGAACGCTGCATCTTCACAGCGATTTCAATTTCACTGAGTCTCGGGTGGAGACAGCGCCGCTGTCGTTACGCCATTCGTGCAGGTCGGAACTTACCCGACAAGGAATTTCGCTACCTTAGGACCGTTATAGTTACGGCCGCCGTTTACTGGGGCTTCGATCAAGAGCTTCGCCTTGCGGCTGACCCCATCAATTAACCTTCCAGCACCGGGCAGGCGTCACACCCTATACGTCCACTTTCGTGTTTGCAGAGTGCTGTGTTTTTGATAAACAGTCGCAGCGGCCTGGTCACTGCGACCCCTCTCAGCTATAGCCCGCATGGGCCACCAAGGGGGGTGCACCTTCTCCCGAAGTTACGGTGCCATGTTGCCTAGTTCCTTCACCCGAGTTCTCTCAAGCGCCTGAGAATTCTCATCCTGCCCACCTGTGTCGGTTTACGGTACGGTCTGCGTAAGCTGAAGCTTAGGAGCTTTTCCTGGAAGCGTGGTATCAGTCACTTCGCTCTAATGAGCTCGTCTCGCTGCTCGGTGTTAAAGGGTCCCGGATTTGCCTAAGACCCACACCTACCTGCTTTCTCCCGGACAACCAACGCCGGGTAGACCTAACCTTCTCCGTCCCTCCATCGCACTTACGCGAGGTGCTGGAATATTAACCAGCTTCCCATCGACTACGCATTTCTGCCTCGCCTTAGGGGCCGACTCACCCTGCGTCGATTAACGTTGCGCAAGGAAACCTTGGGCTTTCGGCGTGCGGGCTTTTCACCCGCATTATCGTTACTCATGTCAGCATTCGCACTTCCGATACCTCCAGCGGACTTCTCAATCCACCTTCAACGGCTTACGGAACGCTCCTCTACCGCGCATACAAAGTATGCACCCCAAGCTTCGGTTCATCGCTTAGCCCCGTTAAATCTTCCGCGCAGACCGACTCGACCAGTGAGCTATTACGCTTTCTTTAAAGGGTGGCTGCTTCTAAGCCAACCTCCTGGCTGTCTGTGCCTTTCCACATCGTTCACCACTTAGCGATGAATTTGGGACCTTAGCTGTGGGTCTGGGTTGTTTCCCTTTTCACGACGGACGTTAGCACCCGCCGTGTGTCTCCCGGATAGTACGTACTGGTATTCGGAGTTTGCCATGGTTTGGTAAGTCGCAATGACCCCCTAGCCATAACAGTGCTCTACCCCCAGTAGTATTCGTCCGAGGCGCTACCTAAATAGCTTTCGAGGAGAACCAGCTATCTCCGGGTTCGATTAGCTTTTCACTCCTAATCACACCTCATCCCCTACCTTTGCAACGGGAGTGGGTTCGGGCCTCCAGTTGATGTTACTCAACCTTCACCCTGGGCATGACTAGATCACCCGGTTTCGGGTCTACTGCCCGCGACTATGCGCCCTTATCAGACTCGGTTTCCCTTCGCCTCCCCTATACGGTTAAGCTCGCCACGAACAGTAAGTCGCTGACCCATTATACAAAAGGTACGCAGTCACCCTTGCGGGCTCCTACTGCTTGTACGCACACGGTTTCAGGGTCTATTTCACTCCCTTCACCAGGGTTCTTTTCGCCTTTCCCTCACGGTACTGGTTCACTATCGGTCGGTCAGGAGTATTTAGCCTTGGAGGATGGTCCCCCCATGTTCAGACAGGGTTTCTCGTGCCCCGCCTTACTCGATTTCATTGAATGAGGTCTTTCGCATACCGGGCTGTCACCGTCTATGGCCGAGCTTTCCAGCTCGTTTTGCTAAACCTTACTCAACTTAAGGGCTGCTCCCCGTTCGCTCGTCACTACTTAGGGAATCTCGGTTGATTTCTTTTCCTCCGGTTACTTAGATATTTCAGTTCACCGGGTTCGCTTCGTACAGCTATGTATTCACTGCACGATACTCCTTGCGGAGTGGGTTTCCCCATTCGGACATCGCGGGATCAATGCTTATTGCCAGCTCCCCCACGCTTTTCGCAGGCTGTCACGTCCTTCATCGCCTCTGACCGCCAAGGCATCCACCGTGTGCGCTTATTCGCTTGACCATATAACCCCAAGTCGCCTCGGAGTCACAGGGTTCGGGGGTACAAAGCCCGAACTCGAATATAACGACTCAATTAATAAAGTGCCTCTCGGCACTCGCCTTAGCCTCTACGACACGTCATGGACATTCGTCTCAAAACGCTCGCTACGTCCCAGTTTTCAAAGAACACGATGCGGGCTTCAGCGCCCGACCGCTTCAAATCTTGTTGTGTGCGCAGATCATTCAGACGTTCCGGAGACGCTTTCCACTTGGTGGTGGGTCTGGGAGGACTCGAACCACCGGCCTCACCCTTATCAGGGGTGCGCTCTAACCACCTGAGCTACAGACCCATAAGTGTTGCGCTGGCTGGTTTTGGTGGAGCTTGTCGGGATCGAACCGACGACCCCCTGCTTGCAAAGCAGGTGCTCTCCCAGCTGAGCTAAAGCCCCATAAAACATGGGACGCTCCCGCGGTACGCCACCCTCTCGGGCAGGACCGGGAACTCTGAATGCAGGTCACTTGTGCGGACGTCTGACAGGCATGCTGCCCATCTTAGTTACATCTCTAAAGGAGGTGATCCAGCCGCACCTTCCGATACGGCTACCTTGTTACGACTTCACCCCAGTCATCGGCCACACCGTGGCAAGCGCCCTCCCGAAGGTTAAGCTACCTGCTTCTGGTGCAACAAACTCCCATGGTGTGACGGGCGGTGTGTACAAGGCCCGGGAACGTATTCACCGCAGCAATGCTGATCTGCGATTACTAGCGATTCCGACTTCATGGAGTCGAGTTGCAGACTCCAATCCGGACTGAGATAGGGTTTCTGGGATTGGCTCACCGTCGCCGGCTTGCAGCCCTCTGTCCCTACCATTGTAGTACGTGTGTAGCCCTGGCCGTAAGGGCCATGATGACTTGACGTCATCCCCACCTTCCTCCGGTTTGTCACCGGCGGTCTCCTTAGAGTTCCCACCATTACGTGCTGGCAACTAAGGACAAGGGTTGCGCTCGTTGCGGGACTTAACCCAACATCTCACGACACGAGCTGACGACAGCCATGCAGCACCTGTCTCACGGTTCCCGAAGGCACCAATCCATCTCTGGAAAGTTCCGTGGATGTCAAGGCCAGGTAAGGTTCTGCGCGTTGCATCGAATTAAACCACATACTCCACCGCTTGTGCGGGCCCCCGTCAATTCCTTTGAGTTTCAGTCTTGCGACCGTACTTCCCAGGCGGCGAACTTAACGCGTTAGCTTCGATACTGAGAGCCAAGTTGCTCCCAACATCCAGTTCGCATCGTTTAGGGCGTGGACTACCAGGGTATCTAATCCTGTTTGCTCCCCACGCTTTCGTGCCTCAGTGTCAGTGCTGGTCCAGGTAGTCGCCTTCGCCACAGATGTTCCTCCCGATATCTACGCATTTCACTGCTACACCGGGAATTCCACTACCCTCTACCGCACTCTAGTAAGCCAGTTTCCAATGCAGTTCCCAGGTTGAGCCCAGGGCTTTCACATCAGACTTAACAAACCACCTACGCACGCTTTACGCCCAGTAATTCCGAGTAACGCTTGCACCCTTCGTATTACCGCGGCTGCTGGCACGAAGTTAGCCGGTGCTTATTCTTCCGGTACCGTCATTCCCTCCGAGTATTAATCGAAAGGTTTTCTTTCCGGACAAAAGTGCTTTACAACCCGAAGGCCTTCTTCACACACGCGGCATGGCTGGATCAGGCTTGCGCCCATTGTCCAATATTCCCCACTGCTGCCTCCCGTAGGAGTCTGGACCGTGTCTCAGTTCCAGTGTGGCTGATCATCCTCTCAGACCAGCTACGGATCGTCGCCTTGGTGGGCCTTTACCCCGCCAACTAGCTAATCCGGCGTCGGCTCATCTATCTGCGTGAGGCCTTGCGGTCCCCCACTTTCACCCGTAGGTCGTATGCGGTATTAGCGTAAGTTTCCCTACGTTATCCCCCACAAATAGGCAGATTCCGACGCATTCCTCACCCGTCCGCCACTCGCCACCCAGAGAGCAAGCTCTCCTGTGCTGCCGTTCGACTTGCATGTGTTAGGCCTGCCGCCAGCGTTCACTCTGAGCCAGGATCAAACTCTTCACTTAAATTTTCGACCAGAACCGAAGTCCCAATCTAATGCTTTGAGTGCAGTCGTCGCTCCTGAGCCCGAATTACACGTTTACTCGCATTTGCATGCTTTCTTGCTTCATTTGGACTCTGTTACGAACGTCTGCTGATGGACTAACACCACCGGCCAGACGCCCGCACAAGTCACCTGCGCACACTGTCAAAGATCATGGGAACCGGCCTCAGCGCCTTGTTCCGACCTCGTCACCAAAGTGCCCGAGGGAGCCGCACATCTTACAGCAGATTTCGCGACCGTCAACACCCTGCGAAACCTTTTTTCTACCGCTTCCCGACTTCCGTTCAGGCCGCTTGGCCGTCCCGTCTGCCGGGCCGCGCATCTTACAGCAGAGTTCGAAGTCGTCAACCGATTTCGTACCGCTTTCGATCCGCCCCG
>NZ_JBAHWA010000030.1:0-24374 GCF_036697405.1 Lysobacter sp. CCNWLW3 | reverse complement strand
GACATCCTTGTCCATTCGAAAAACGGCGCGCGTCCTGCGCGCCGCCCTTCGGGTCTACGGTTGATCGGCGAGTGCGGCGCAATCGGTTCCAATGCCGGGGCAACAGCAACAGCAACAGCAACAGCAACGGCAACTTCTTCAACCTCAATCTCAGGGGCGATTTCTATTGCAGCGCAGCATCTGCTAGCGTGATCGCGGCCAAGATTGCGGAGGGCGCCGCTGCCTCCACATGGCGGCTCGCCATGATGGACAGGGCGAGCGCTTCGTTGCCCCAAAGGGACGATTTTCGGCGGCTTTCAACGGAGGAAACCGCAATGAAGGGATGGGCTGCAAAAGGCGCTGCATTCGTCGTTTTCGTCGGCACGATGGCCATGACCGCTCCGGTCGCGGCGGAGCCGACTTACGCCTGCACGGCGGAGACCGAAGGGCATATGTTCCTGGTGCCCTACGATCATCCGAGCGATCCGGGCTACTACTACCAATGCCGTGGCGGCGCCTGGCGTCTGGTCGGCATCTGCACGCCCGGCGGCGGTTGCCCGCCCGAGCCGGATCCGAACGGGCCGATCGTGGAAATGTAGCCCGCAGGATGCGGTGCGGTTCGCCGTGCTCGCCATGGCCTGCGATTCGCAGGATGTGGCGAGCCGCAGGCGAACCGCATAGTCGCCAGGCGCGGGGCCGATGCCGGCGGGTTCCGGCCCGCCCCGCGCCCGTTTCGGATGTTCAGGCCCGCCCGCGAATCAGGTCGGCCGCGCGCTCGGCGATCATCATCGTCGGCGCGTTGGTGTTGCCGCCGATCAGGGTCGGCATCACCGAGGCGTCGACCACGCGCAGGCCCTCGACGCCGCGCACGCGCAGCTGCGGATCGACCACCGAGGCCTCGTCGCTGCCCATGCGGCAGGTGCCGACCGGGTGGTAGACGGTCTCGGCCTTCTCGCGGATGAACTCGATCAGCTCGGCGTCGCTGTAGTCGTTGCGCGGCGGAAAGATCGGCGCGCCGCGGTAGGCGTCGAAGGCCTTCTGCGCGAACAGCTCGCGCGAGAGCTTGGCGCATTCCAGCATCATCTTCAGGTCGAAGCCTTCCGGATCGCTCAGGTAGCGCGCCTCGATGCGCGCCTTGTCGGCCGCGCGCGCGCTCACCAGCGAAATGCGGCCGCGGCTGCGCGGGCGCAGGAAGCAGGCATGCAGGGTGTAGCCGTCGCCGGCCAGCCGGCGGCGGCCGTGGTCGTCGAGCATGGCCGGCACGAAATGCAGCTGGATGTCGGCGCGCTCGTCCGGCGCCAGCGCCGAGCGCACGAAGGCGCCGGCCTCGGCGATGTTGCTGCTGCCCGGGCCGCTGTGGCCGCGCAGGTAGTAATCGAAGGCGATGCGCAGGTCGCTCACGCGGTCGTAGGTGATGCGCTGGGTCGAGTGCTGCAGGGTGCAGATGTCGAGGTGGTCCTGCAGGTTCTCGCCGACCTGATCGAGGTCGGCGACCACCTCGATGCCGAGCTTGCGCAGCTGCGCGGCCGGGCCGACGCCGGACAGCATCAGCAGCTGCGGCGAGTTGATCGCGCCGCCGCTGAGCAGGACCTCGCGCGAGACTTCCTGGTGATAGGGCTGGCCGTTGGCGACGTAGATCACGCCGTTGGCGCGGCCCTTGTCGAAGGTGATGCGGTTGACCCGGGCGCCGGTGACGATGGTCAGGTTGTGGCGCTCGCGCGCCGGGTCCAGGTAGGCGACCGCGCTGGAGCAGCGCGCGCCGTTCTTCTGGGTGACCTGGTAGTAGCCGAAGCCCTGCTGGGTGGGGCCGTTGAAGTCGCGGTTGATCGCGTAGCCGGCTTCATGCCCGGCCTCGATGAACACCTGCGACAGCGGGTTGGTATAGCGCAGATCGGACACGTAGAGCGGGCCGTTGGCGCCGTGCAGGGCGTCGTCGCCGCGGCTGTTGCGCTCGGAGCGGCGGAAGTAGGGCAGGGCCGTCTTCCAGTCCCAGCCGCTCGCGCCCTGGGCCGCCCAGTCGTCGTAGTCGCCGGACACGCCGCGGATGTAGCACATGGCGTTGATCGAACTCGATCCGCCCAGGACCTTGCCGCGCGGCCACCACAGGCTGCGGTCGTTGAGCTCGCGCTCGGGCGCGGTGTCGTAGTCCCAGTTCACGCCCTTCTTGCCGACCAGCTTGGCCAGGCCCGCGGGCATGTGGATGAAGGGGTGGCGATCGCGCGGCCCAGCTTCGAGCAGCAGCACCTTGGTGTCCGGGTCTTCGCTGAGACGATTGGCGAGCACGCAGCCGGCCGAGCCGGCACCGATGATGATGTAGTCGTACACGCCCACGCCCTGTCTGTGACCGGGCGACCGTAAGCCCGGCGATTAGAGCAAATGCTCCCAATCGCCCGGGCCCGCCGCGCTGGCGGGGTAAGGCGGCTTGGGCTAACGTTCCGCCAGCACGTGCCGGCCAGCGCGCACGGGAGCGAGGACATGACGCGCGACCCCCGCCAGCCGATGCCCGGCCGCCGCCGACCGCGGGGCCGCGCCCGTGGCTGATCCGATCCGCGGCGACACCGCCGCCGCCAGCGACACGGCCGCGATCGCCGGCCGCTGGGGCCGTTTCCGCGCCGCCGTGGCCGAATCGCCGCCGCTGCTGTGGTCGCTGCTGTACTTCTTCAGCCTGCTCTGCGGCTACTACGTGCTGCGCCCGGTGCGCGATGCGATGGGGGCCTCCGGCGACATCGAGACCGTGTTCCCGCCCGACCTGATCGCCTGGGCCCTGAGCCACGGCGTGTCGCTGAAGGAGTTCACCCTGCAGGTGCTGTTCACCTGTACTTTCCTGGCGATGCTGGCGCTGCAGCCGATCTACGGCGCACTGGTGTCGCGCTTCCCACGGCGGGTGTTCCTGCCGGTGGTGTACCTGATCTTCGTGGTCTGCCTGATCGGCTTCTACTGGGCCTTCCACCGCGAACTGCCCGGCCGCGGCGCGCTGTTCTTCGTCTGGACCGCGGTGTTCAACCTGTTCGCGGTGACGGTGTTCTGGAGCTTCATGGCCGACGTGTTCGACAACGAGCACGCCAAGCGCGTCTACGGCTATATCGGCGCCGGCGGTACGGTCGGCGCCCTGGTCGGGCCGCTGCTGACCAGCGTGCTGGTCGGGCCCTTGGGCGTGGCCAATCTGCTGCTGGTGTCGGCCGGCTTCCTCGGCCTGTGCCTGCTGTGCATCCTCAAGCTGCGGGTGTGGGCGATCCGGCGCGAGCGCGCCAGCGGCGGCGGCAGCGGCGAAGTCGCGATGGGCGGTTCCGTCATCGCCGGCCTCAAACTGGTCTGGCAGCGCCCGATGCTGCGCGCGCTGGCGATGGTGATGTTCTTCGGCGTCGGCGTCGGCACCCTGCTGTACAACGAGCAGGCCGCGATCGTGAAGGCGTTCTACCCGACCGCCAAGGAAGCCACGCGCTACTACTCGACCATCGACAGCGCGGTGAACCTGACCACGATCCTGGTCCAGCTGCTGCTCACGCGCTTCCTGCTGCGGCGCTGGGGCGTGGCGCCGACCCTGCTGGTGCCGGCGTTCGCGATCCTGTTCGGCTACGCCCTGCTGGCGATGTCGCCGCTGCCGCTGCTGGTGGCGATCGTGCAGGTGGCCACGCGCGCGGGCGAGTTCTCGCTGGCCAAGCCCGGCCGCGAAACCCTGTACACGCGGGTCGATCGCGAATCGCGCTACAAGGCCAAGGCGGTGATCGACACCGTGGTCTATCGCGGCGGCGATCTGACCTTCGTCTGGCTGCACAAGGCGCTGGCGCTGTTCGGTTCGCGCATCGTGTTCGTGGCCGGCATCGGCGTGGCCCTGGGCATGACCTTCGGCGCATGGCGGGTGATCCGCGCCCAGCGCACGCTGCCGGTCGACGCCACCACGCCGGGGACCGACCGATGACCCACCGCCGCGACTTTCTCGCCGCCGGCCTCGCCGGCGCCGGGCTGCTGGCCCTGCCGGCGTTCGCGCGCGCCAAGTCGCGGGCGAAGCCGCTGAAGATCCTGGTCATGGGCGGCACCGGTTTCCTCGGCCCGCACTTCGTCGAAGCCGCGCGCAAGGCCGGGCATACGCTGACCCTGTTCAACCGCGGCAAGACCAATCCCGAGCGTTTCTCGGGCGAGGACTATCGCGACGTCGAGCAACTGCACGGCGACCGCAAGACCGACATGAAGGCGCTGGAAGGCGAGCGCCGCTGGGACGCGGTGCTCGACACCTCGGCCTATCTGCCCGCCGACGTGAGCCGTGCGGGCAAGCTGCTCGGTCCGCGCGTGGGCCAGTACCTGCTGGTCTCGACGATCTCGGTCTACGCCAAGACCGACACCCCGAACCAGGACGAGACCGCGCCGCTGGCGCAACTCGCCGATCCTTCGGTCAGCCAGGTCACCGGCGAAACCTACGGCGGCCTCAAGGCGCTGTGCGAACGCGCGGCGGAGGCCGAAATGCCGGGCCGCGTGACCGTGGTGCGGCCGGGGTTGATCGTCGGTCCGGGCGATACCACCGACCGCTTCAGCTACTGGCCGGCGCGCGCCGACCGCGGCGGCGAGATCCTCGCGCCCGGCAGCGCGCAGGACCCGACCCAGTTCATCGACGTGCGCGATCTGGCGGCCTTCCTGTTGCGCGCGCTGGAGCAGCGCAGCATCGGCATCTACAACGCCGACGCGCCGGCCGGGAAGCTCAGCATGGGCGAGCTGCTCACGACCTGCCGGCAGGTCGCGCGTGCGATGAAGGCGCCGGCGTCGACCCTGACCTGGGTGCCGGCGGCGTTCCTGGAAGCGCAGAAGGTCGGGCCCTGGCAGGACATGCCGGTGTGGATTCCGGCGCAGGGCGACTACGCCGGCTTCGGCCGCATCAGCAGCGCCAAGGCCCAGGCCGCGGGGCTGCGTTACCGGCCCTTGCAGGACACCGTGCGCGACACCTTGAGCTATTGGCGCGGCCTGCCCGCCGAACGCCGGGCCAAACCCAAGGCCGGCCTGAGCGCCGCGCGCGAGGCCGAAGTGCTCGCGGCCTGGCACGCGCAGGCCCAGCCCAAGGCGGGATGAACGCGCCGCGCCGGCCCTGGAGATGGCGGCGGCGCTGGAGCGCGCGCATCCTCGCCCTGCTGGTGCTGGTGTTCGCGGTCTGGGGCTGCGTGATCGAGCCTGGCTCGCTGACCCAACGCGACCACGCCTTCGCCCTGCCGAATTGGCCGCGCGAGTGCGACGGCTTGCGCGTGGATCTGGTGTCGGACCTGCACGTGGGTTCGCCGCGCAACGGCCTGCCCCAGTTCGACCGCCTGGTCGCGCGGCTCGCCGACAGCGACGCTCAGGCGGTGTTGATGGCCGGCGACTACGTGATCCTGAGCGTGTTCCTGGGCACCTACATCCCCGCCGAGACCGTCGCCGAGCATCTCAAGCCGCTGACCGCGCGCAAGCCGGTCTACGCCGTGCTCGGCAACCACGACTGGTGGAAGGACGGCCAGCGCGTGCGCCGCGCGCTGGAGTCGGCCGGCGTGGTGGTGCTGGAGGACCAGGCGCGCGAGGTCCAACTGGGCCGCTGCCGTCTGTGGATGGTCGGCGTGGGCGACCTGCTGGAAGCGCCGCACGACGTGAGGCGCGCGTTTTCCGCAATCCATGACCAGGCCCCGGCCCTGGCGATCACGCACAATCCGCTGGTGTTCCGGCGCATGCCCGCACGCGCTTCGCTGGTGCTGGCCGGGCATACCCACGGCGGCCAGATCGCGTTTCCGCTGCTGGGCCGGCCGGGCCTGTGGAAGGGGGCCGACGGCGCGTATCCGGTCGGCCGTTTCGAGGAGGATGGACGGCAGTTGTTCGTGACCCAGGGCATCGGCACCAGCATCTTGCCGATCCGGTTCGGCGTACCGCCGGAGATCTCGCGGCTGCATTTGTGCGGGCAGGGCCGCGATCGCGGCCAGGCCTGCCGTTAGCACCAGGAGTGCGCAAGCATGGCCGCAAGACGGCGCGCATGGCGACTGGCGGTGCCGCTGTGGGCGCTGGCGCTGGCCTGCGCGGCCGCCGAGGCGCCGACGGCCGAGGTCGAGATCGAGGAACGGGTGGCGCGCTATCGCATCTTCGGCCGCAGCGCGCTGGAGCTGGCCGGACAGATGCGCCAGTACGGCCCGCAGCACGCCTACGGCGGCCGCCGCCTGGCCGGCAGCACCGATTGGCATGTGACCTGGACCTATCAGTCGATGCCGCGCGGCGATCGCTGCGAGCTGATCTCGGTGACCGTCGGTGCCGAGATCGTGACCACCCTGCCGGAATGGAGCGGCGCGCGCGTCGACAGCGAGCTGGCGCGCGAGTGGCGGCGCTTCTACGCCAGCCTGGAAGAACACGAGGCCGGGCATATCCAGCACGGCCGCGAAGCGGTGCTGGCGGTGCGCGAGGCGATGCTGGCGACCCGCTCGGCGCCGGATTGCAAGCTGCTGCGGCGCGCGCTCGACAACGCCGCGCGCGCGCAGCTGCGGCGCTACACCGGCATCACCCGCCGCTACGACGCGCAGACCGAATTCGGCCTGCGCCAGGGCGTGCAACTGCGGCCGTGAGCGCGAGGCCGCGTCCGGCCCTAGACTAGGCCGGACCGTATCCTTCCGGAGTCGCCATGTCGCTGCTCGCTGTCTCGCTGATCCTGCTGGTCGCCGCGCTGCACGCGGGCTTCCTGGTGCTGGAGATGTTCCTGTGGACCCGGCCCGCCGGGCTGAAGGTGTTCCGCCAATCGCGCGAGAAGGCCGAGCAGTCCAAGGTGCTGGCGGCCAACCAGGGCCTGTACAACGGCTTCCTCGCCGCCGGCCTGATCTGGGCCGCGGCCGGCGGGCGCCGCGACGTGGCGCTGTTCTTCCTCGGCTGCGTGGTGGTCGCCGGCGTCTACGGTGCGGCCACGGTCAACCGCCGCATCTTCTTCGTGCAAGCGGTGCCGGCATTGGCGGCGATCGCGGCGGTCTGCCTGGCGGGTTGATCAGCCCAGCAACGGCATCGCGAACAACACCGCGCCCAGCACGAACAGCGCGGTGAGCGCATGGACCAGCGGCCGGTTGATGCGCAGGAACACGAACTGCTCGATCGTGCGCCCGACCCAGAACAACGACATGCCGGCCAGCAGCGCGCGGCCCAAGGCGCTGTCGTGGAGCTCGTCGGTGTAGAAGAAACATAGCGCCGCCACGCCCAGCAGCACGTAGATCAGGCGCAGGTTGAGGATCTGCAGGATCGCGCGGTCGGCGACGGTCGCGGTCTTCAGGCTCTGGCGCCAGCGGAACAGCTTCCAGAACGCCATGTGGAACACGGCGAAGGCGAGGCTGTGCAGGCCGCACAGCCAGATCCAGACGGGCGCGCTCATGCCGGCACTTTAACCGATAGCGCGGCGGCGATCCCGCCACGCCATCCGGGAACGTGGCGTTCCCGGACGGCGGTTTGCGGCGCCGTCAGTCCTGGTCGCCGCAGTCGCAGGGCACGGCCAGGGCATAGGCGGCGGCGTCGCTGGCGTGATAGCCCAGCGTGCCGTAGCCATCGGTGGCGGTGGCCCAGACATTGAGCACCTCGGCGAACGCGGCGTTGGCGCAAGGCCCGCTCGGTCCCGGGGATACCGATAGCAGGGTGCCTACGGGCATCGTCTTCGAATAGCGGAAGTCCGGCCCCTCGCCGAAGTTGCCGTCGGTGGAGGCCGCGCTGGCCGCGCCGGCGATGCCCGACGCGGTCGCCTGCGGTATCGGCGTCGCGGTGCCGCGCGTGGTGGAGAATCCGAAGGTGGCGAAGCCCCAGGGATGGTAGGCGTCGAACGAGATCGTGGCGCTGGCACCGGGCTGGTACTCGATGAAGCCGCAGTAGGCGTCGACGCTCAAGCCTACGCCGCTGATCGGGTGGATCTCGCCGACGCAACGGTTGTTGTCCACGCGCAGCACGGTGCGGAAGCCCATCAACTGGGTGCCGCTCATCAGCCGGTTGAACGCGGGCGCCGCGATGGTGTCGACCTGGTCGACGCCGAACGGTGCCGGGTCGTCGGCGATGGCCAGGGCGATGCCGGCCGCGGTCCAGTCGACGACGCTGTTGTCGGCACGCAGCAGTTCCAGCTTGAGCTCGTACAGGCCCGCGCTGGCCGCGGCTTTCTCCGCTTCGCTGGGCGTACCCGGCAGGCCATGCGGCAATAGCGTGGTCTCGAAATGCGCGCTGGCGAGGTCTTCGCGTTCGTCCAGGGTTTCCCAGTCCAGTCCCGGCGCCGGCGGATCGGGCGGCTGGATCTTGAACTTGTTGTCGCCGTCGGGACCCATCGGCGTGGACGGAAATGCGGGCAGTCCGCCCGGACCGAGCACCGAGTAGTGCCGCACTACGTCGCGGGTGATCATGGTCCAGATGCCGACATCCGCGGTCACGCCGTCGGGCGCGGTCAGGCGCCGGTACCACCAGCGGTAATGGGTGATGCCGGCGGCGATCAGGTTGGCGCGGCTGAACCACACCCGCGGTTCGAGCTTGCCGCCGAAGGGTTCGCCGGCGCTGGTCAGGCCGTTGTGCTGAATCTCGCTGAGGCTGACGCCGCGGCCGATCGACATCACCGCCACGCTCAGGCCCGGCAGGTCGGGATCGCCGCCGCAGGTCGGCACGCGCGGGTCGTTGACCCGGATCGTGACTTCGCTGCCGCAGGCGTAGTTCCAGTGCGTCCAGCATGCGATCGGCGGGCGGTGCACGGTCTGCCAGACGCCGCCGATCGGGTACTCGACCCAGAAATACAGGTCCGGCTGATCGCCGTTGCAGCGATGCGCCAGCAAGGCTTCGAAGCGGCCGAAAGCGTCGGTTTCGACCACGGCGACCTCGTCGCTGCGGAACCGCCACCACCACCAGGGCCACAGGCACAGGTAGTACTTCAGCGAGTCGATGTTGAGCAGCAGCGCGCTGCGCACCTGGTTGATCGAGGTCGCGGTGAGGCCGGCCAGGGGCGTGCCCTGCAACTGCATGGCCATGCCGGGCGGCAACGGCTGCGGGTTCAATGCGACGAGATCGGCCTGGACGCGCGCGCCGCGACCCAGGTTGGGTTGCGGCTGCGGGCTGATGCCGACCGCGGCGCCGGGCGCTTCGTGGAAGCGCAGCGGCGAGCGTGCGCGCAGGATCGGGTCGGGGTCCGGTTCGGGTCGTGGCGGTACCGGAATCTTGCGCAGCACCGCGTGCAGCAGGTCGTCGCGCAGGCGTAGCAGGTCGCGGTCCGGCAGCTTGGCGATGATGTAGGGCCAGCGGTCGACTTCGCAGATGTGTACGCGTGCGCCGCAGACCGGGCGGTCCTGGGTCTGGCCCGGCGGGCCGACCGCGCGCACCACGCGGCCGCGCACCGGACACAGGCAGAACGGCCACCAGTCGATCACGCGCGAGGGAATGCGCACGTTGTCGATCAGCGGCCCGCGCAGTCCGTTGGCGAGCACCAGTTCGTGGCCCTGCAGGCGCTGCATGGTGCGCAGGCTCGGTTGCTTCTCGTCGCTGCTGGGCGCGATGAACACGCGGCTTTCGCGCGCCTGTTTTTCGTTCAGCGGCAGCGATACCTCGCCGCCGCGCACGGGCTCGCGCGCGGTCAGGCGTCCGTTGCGGTCGTAGGCGTAGGCATGGAGTTCGCCTGCGACCGGTTTTTCCAGTTCGATCTTCAGTTTCAGCGCCGCGCGCGGGGCGGGGGTCTTGGCCATGACGGCAATCCTCATCGGTAAAAGGACACGCCGCCGCGCATCGCGGCGCGACGGCACAAGAAGACCCGGCCCGCGCGGATCGGCAGGCGGAAACGGAAGCAGAGGGGGGCGAACGAAAGGCGATTCTGGCTGGCGCGTCCTGTGCGGGTGGATCTCCTATCAGCAGCGAACGCGACAGATCGATGGGCGAGGACACGCCTTGTGCGCGCGCAATCGCGCGCTCGTGCGCTCGCGGCGCGCGAGAACGGTTTCAGCCGACGAACGGTCGAGGATCCGGTGCTCGCGGATCGCCGCGGACGCCGCACCGGCGTGAGCAGCGCGAGGTGCGCTTTTGCGCCCGCGCTTCAGGGTTTGCGCGGCGACACCCACATCGCGATGCGGGCGCGGAACACCGCCTCGCCGGCGTCGTTGTTGACCACCACGCTGACCGGCAGGTCGTAGCCGGCGGAGGATTCGACCAGCGCGATATCGGGGGTGGCGATGCCGTGCATGGTGCCGGTGGCCTTCTTCAGGTATTCGACCGTCATGCCCTTGGGGATCCAGCGCATGCCGGGCGGGAGGCTGGCGTCGGTCATCACCCCGGCGGTGAGTTCGGCCAGGTTGCACAGCGCGATCGCGTGCACGGTGCCCAAGTGATTGGTCACGCGGCGGCGGTGGCGCAGGGTCGCCTCGCAGCGGCCGGGCACCAGCGCGACGAAACGCGGCGAGATGCTGGCGAAGTAGGGGGCCTTGAGGCAGACCGCGCGCGAGAACAGCCAGCGCCCGGCGGGCATGCGTTCGAACTTGCGGTAGAGGGCGAGGAGGTTGCTGCTCATCGGTGGGCTTCCGCTGGAGTGAGCGCTGGCGTCGGCTGGGATCGCGCCGCGCGCCAGCGCGGGCATGGGTGGGCGATGGCTGGAATCGGGCCCGGCGCATGCGAAAACGGCGGACCCGAAGGCCCGCCGTTTCGATGCTGCGTGGACGCGTTCACGCCGGCGTCGCGGATCAGGCCGCGGCGCGGGTGCCGTGGCCGTGGTCGTGCAGCGCGCGGTAACCGGCCGAGCGCAGCTCTTCGGCGTCGAAGTCGTCGACGCTGATCGCGTCGATGGTCATCTCGCGCAGTTCTTCCAGCTGCTTGCGTTCCTCGGCGCTGATCCAGCCCTCGCGCACGCCCTCGTCGAGCTGGCTGGCGAAGTCCAGCGCTTCGATGTCGCTGTTCTTGAGCGCCTTGAGGAATTTGCGCTCCACCGGCTCGGCCAGGATGACCTTCTGCAGGTAGCTGTTGATGCGGCCGGCCGGATTGTTCGCGCAGGGCGTGGTGAACACGCCCTCGGCGAGGCGGTCGCGGGCGTCGTTGGGCGACATCAGCAGCGCCGCGGCGCGGTGGCCCAGGCGGTCGCTGGGCGCCTGCGCGCGGCGGCCCCAGGGGAAGATCAGCGCCCACAGCAGCCAGCCGACCGGACGGATCGGGAAGTTGCGCAGCGCGCCCGACAGCGCCAGCTCGATCTTGTGCACGGCGTCGTGGAAGGCCCAGGCCAGCAGCGGCTGGTCGCCGACCGGACGGCCTTCGTCCTCGTAGCGCTTGAGCATGCTGCTGGCGATGTAGAGCTGGCTCAGCACGTCGCCCAGGCGCCCGGACAGCGACTCCTTGAACTTGAGCTTGCCGCCCAGCAGCAGCATCGAGGTGTCGGCCATCACCGCCAGCGTCGCCGAATAGCGGTTGAGCTTGCGGTAGTAGCGGCGGGTGTAGCTGTCGCCGGGGGCGGCGCCGATGCGCGCGCCGGTCAGGCCGTACCACCAGCTGCGCACCGCGTTGGAGATCGCGAAGCCGATATGGCCGAACAGGTTCTTGTCGAACTCGCGCAGGGCCTGGGCCTTGTCGGGCAGCATCGCCGCCTTCATTTCCTTGAGCACCCACGGGTGGCACAGGATCGCGCCCTGGCCGAAGATCATCAGCGAGCGCGTCATGATGTTGGCGCCCTCCACCGTGATCATGATCGGCAGCGCCTGCCAGTTGCGGCCGGCGTAGTTCTTCGGGCCCAGGATGATGCCCTTGCCGCCGTGGATGTCCATCACGTCCTTGGCGACTTCGCGCGCCATCTCGGTGCAGTGGTACTTGGCGATGGTCGAGGGCACGGCCGGGTTCTCGCCGCGCGCGACCGCCGCGGCGGTGGCCTGCGACAGCGCGCTGACCGCGTAGGCGTGGCCGGCGATGCGCGCCAGCGCTTCCTCGACGCCCTCGAAGCGGCCGACCGACAGGCCGAACTGCTTGCGGATGCGCGCGTAGGCGCCGGTCACGATCGCGCCCATCTTGGCGCCGCCGCTGCCGGTGGAGGGCAGGGTGATCGAGCGGCCGATCGACAGGCATTCGACCAGCATCTGCCAACCCTTGCCGGCGTAGGCTTCGCCGCCGATCAGCTGGCTGAGCGGGATGAAGACTTCCTTGCCGTGGATGGGGCCGTTCTGGAAGGTGCTGTTGAGCGGGAAGTGGCGGCGGCCGACTTCGACGCCGGCGGTGTCGCGCGGCAGCAGCGCCAGGGTGATGCCGATGTCGCGCTTGTCGCCGATCAGGCCGTCCGGGTCGTACATGCGGAAGGCCAGGCCGATCAGGGTCGCGACCGGCGCCAGGGTGATGTAGCGCTTGTCGAAGGTGAGCTTGACGCCGACCACGCGCGCGCCGTTCCACTCGCCGGTGGTGACGATGCCGTAGTCGGGGATCGAAGTCGCATCCGAACCGGCCCAGGGGCCGGTCAGGCCGAAGCAGGGCACTTCGCGGCCGTCGGCCAGGCGCGGCAGGTAGTGTTCCTTCTGCTCCTGGGTGCCGTAGTGCATCAGCAGCTCGGCCGGGCCCAGCGAGTTGGGCACGCCGACGGTGGAGCTGACCACGCTGGACACCGAAGCCAGCTTCTGGATCACCTTGTGGTTGGCCAGCGCGCTGAAGCCCAGGCCGCCGAACTCCTTGGGAATGTTGAGACCGAAGAACTTGTTCTTCTTGATGTAGTCCCACAGCTCCGGCTGCAGATCGGCGTAGACGTGGGTGATCTCCCAGTCGTTGGTCATCTTGCACAGCTCTTCGACCGGGCCGTCGAGGAAAGCCTGTTCCTCGGCGCTCAGCTCGGGCTTGGGCTGCGACAGCAGCGCATCCCAGTCCGGCTTGCCCGAGAACAGTTCGCCCTCGAACCCGACCGTGCCGGCTTCCAGCGCGGTGCGCTCGGTTTCCGACAGCGGCGGCAGGATCTTGGTGTAGAAGCCCAGCAGCGGCTTGGTGATCAGCGGCAGGCGGATTTGCGGGATCAGCAGCGGCACCGCGATCAGGGCCACGATCGCCGCGGCGACGAGGGTGGCGACCGGGTTGGCGCCGAACAGCCAGCAGCCGACCAGCACGGTCGCGGTCAGGGCCGCCCATACCGGCAGACGCAGCCGGTGGTAGGCGGCGATCGCGCCGATAAGGAGGAAAGCGAGGAAGGGAATGGCGATGCTCATGGCGACGCTCCAGCGGCGTAACGACGTGTTGGCTAGGCTCAGGCTAGTCGGGCATGCGTGATGTCGGCGGGGTTTGCGTGGGCTTCCTGGCCGCGCCGCATTCAAACGCCAGCATCAAACGCTCAACATACGCACGAGTATGGTAAGGTTCCCTGGCCGCTGTCAACTCGCCGATGCTGCGGTGCATACTGTTCCCGTCGGTGGCGTATGGTTACACTTGTCATCCATGAGCCAGCCCGTCCAAACCAAGCAAGAACGCAACGGCCGCCTGAGCGCCGACGACTGGGCGCAGGCCGCCCTGGACCTGATCGCCGAACAGGGCGTGGCCGCGGTCGCGGTCGAACCCCTGGCGCGCAGGCTCGGCGTCACCAAGGGCAGCTTCTATTGGCACTTCCCCTCGCGCGACGCGCTGCTCGTCGCGGCGCTGGAGCGCTGGGAGAAAGTCGAGCAGGAGACCGTGTTCGGCCAGCTCGAACCGATACCGGATCCGCGCCAGCGCCTGCGCTCGCTGTTCCACCTCGTCGCCCACGAGGTCAAGTCGCACATCATCTATTCCGAGCTGCTCAAGGCGCTGGACCATCCGGCCGTGCAGCCGGTGATCGGCCGCGTGTCCGAGCGCCGATTGGACTATCTCACCGCTTCCTTCCGCCAGGCCGGGCTCAGCCGCACCGACGCGCAGCATCGCGCGCGGCTGCTGTACGCCGCCTACGTCGGTTTCCTGCAGCTCAACCTGCAGTTGCACCAGACGCGGATGCAGCACGACGAATTCGAGGCCTATGTCGAGCACATGATGGCCACGCTCATCCCTAACTCTTAAACAGTCCCCCGGCTGGAGGCCCTTGCCGTGAACGCCATTTCCAAAGACGTACCGACTGCTCCCGCGCTGGGGAGCGCGGGCAGCCGCTTGGCCGCATTGAACGAGTGGGTCGCGCAGGTCGCGGCCCTGACCCGTCCCGACCGCATCCAGTGGTGCGACGGCAGCGACGCGGAGAACGCCGCGCTGATCGAGCGCATGCTCGCCGACGGTACCCTGGAGGCGCTCAACGAGCAGACCCATCCGGGCAGCTACCTGCATCGTTCGCATCCGGACGACGTCGCCCGCGTCGAACACCTGACCTTCGTGTGCACGCGCGAGCGCGACGACGCCGGCCCGAACAATCATTGGATGGAGCCCGCCGAGGCCCACGCCAAGATGGACGCGCTGTACGCCGGCTGCATGCGCGGCCGCACCCTGTACGTGATCCCGTACTGCATGGGCCCGATCGATTCGCCGCTGTCGCGTTGCGGCGTGGAGATCACCGACAGCCCCTACGTGGTCGCCAACATGCGCATCATGACCCGCATGGGCGCGCCGGCGCTGGCGCGGATCGAGCGCGAAGCTACGTTCGTGCGCGGCCTGCATTCGATCGGCGAGCTCGATCCCGAGCGCCGTTTCATCATGCATTTCCCCGAGGAGCTGACGATCAAGTCGTTCGGCTCCGGCTACGGCGGCAACGCCTTGCTCGGCAAGAAGTGCCACGCCCTGCGCATCGCCTCGCACCAGGCGCGCAGCGAGGGATGGCTGGCCGAGCACATGCTGATCCTGGGCATCGAGAACCCGCAGGGCGAGACCCACTACGTCGCCGCCGCGTTCCCCTCGGCCTGCGGCAAGACCAACCTGGCCATGCTGATTCCGCCGCAGGGCTATCGCGACGCCGGCTGGAAGGTGTGGACGGTCGGCGACGACATCTGCTGGATGCGCCCGGGCGCCGACGGCCGCCTGTACGCGATCAATCCCGAAGCCGGCTTCTTCGGCGTCGCCCCCGGCACCTCGAGCAAGTCCAACCCGAACGCGCTGGCGACGATCCAGCACGACACCATCTTCACCAACGTCGGCGTCACCGCCGACGGCCAGCCGTGGTGGGAAGGCCTGGACAATGGCCAGACCCCGGTCACCGACTGGCGCGGCAATCCCTACGATCCGGCCAAGGGCCCGGCCGCGCATCCGAACTCGCGCTTCACCGTCTCGGCCAAGCAGTGCCCGAGCTATTCGGACAAGGCCGAGGACGCGCAGGGCGTGCCGATCTCGGCGATCGTGTTCGGCGGCCGCCGCGCCTCGCTGGTGCCGCTGGTGTTCGAGGCCCGCGACTGGACCCACGGCGTGCTGGTCGGCGCCGCGATGGGCTCGGAAACCACCGCCGCCGCGACCGGCGCGGTCGGGGTGATGCGCCGCGATCCGATGGCGATGAAGCCGTTCTGCGGCTACAACTTCGCCGACTATTTCGGTCACTGGCTGTCGTTCGACCGCGAGCAGGCCCGCCTGCCCAAGGTCTTCCACGTCAACTGGTTCCGCAAGGGCGACGACGGCAAGTTCCTGTGGCCGGGCTTCGGCGACAACCTGCGCGTGCTGGAGTGGATGATCGGCCGGGTCAAGGGCGAGGCCGGCGCGGTGGAAACGCCGATCGGCCATCTGCCGGCGGCCGCCGACCTCAACCTCGACGGCGTCGGCCTGTCGGACGAGGCGCGCGCCAAGCTGTTCGGCTTCGACCACGCCGGCTGGAGCGCCGAGTTCGACAGCATCGGCGGCTACCTGGACGAATACGGTCCGCGCATGCCGCAGGCGCTGAAGGACGAACAGCGGCGCATCGCCGCCGCACTGGCCCGCTGAGAACCGCATGTCCGCCGTAGCCCCCGCCGCGATCGCGGCCAGTCGTGAACTGACGATCGACGGCCGCCCGCTGCGGGTGTACGACGGCCTGCTGCCCAACGTGGGCGAGTACGTGCGCGGCCTGGCGCGGGCGCCGTTCACGCGCACCGAGGTCGCGCGCCCGGAAACCAACGACTACAAGCATTGGGCCACCGAGGTGAAGCTCGAGGCCCTGGTACAGCAGCCGATCTTCGAGCTGACCCGGCGCGCGGTGCTGGGCTTCACCGGCCACGGCTACGGTTACAAGCCGTATCGCGCCTACACCAACGTAGCCGGCTTCGGCGACATGCTGTTCACCCATACCGACTGCCTGCCGGACCAGCACGACCTGACCGCGCTGTGGTATCTGTGCGAGCACTGGGACCTGGAATGGGGCGGCGAGACCATGTTCTACGACGCCGCCGACGAGGTCGCCTGCGCGCTCACGCCGCGCCCGGGCCGGCTGGTGATCTTCGACGGTGCGATCAAGCACGCCGGACGGCCGCCGAACCGGATCTGCTACGCGCCGCGCTATACCTTCGCGATCAAGTTCGAACGCGTGGCCCTGGGTCCGGCGGCATGAGCCAGGACCAGGTGCAGAAGCTCTGGCGACAGGGCGAGGACCACGCGCGGCAGGGCCAGGCCAACGCCGCTCTCGACGCCTTCGAAGGCCTGCTCGCGCTCGACCCCAACCACGTCCAGGCCCTGCTGCGCGCCTCGCGGCTGGCGCTGATGGTCGGGCGCTACCGCCTCGGCCACGACTACGCCATGCGCGCGCTGGCGCGGCGTCCGAGTTCGGACGAGGCGGTGCTGACCCTGGCGCGCGCGCTGCGCATGTTCAACGAGCCCGGCGCGCTGCTCGAATGCGTGGAGCATTCGCGCTGGCGCGAGCGCCGCTCGGTGGAATGGCTGACCGAACTGGCGATGCTGGTCAGCACCATCGGCGACAACGCCCTGGCCCTGCAGATCCTCGATGTCGCCGCGATCCGCGATCCGCGCCACGCGCCGATGCGCTATTTCCGCGGCGTGGTGCAGATGTTCTTCGGCGAGATGGAACAGGCCGAGCGCGAACTGGAACTGGCGATCGCGCGCCAGCCGAACATGGCCCAGGCGCATTGGGTGCTGTCGCGCCTGCGCAAGCAGACCGCCGAGGCCAACCACGTCGACCGCATGCTCACGCAGATCCGCGCCGCCAAGCCCGCCAGCGAGAGCGAGGCCTACCTGGCCTTCGCCCTGCACAACGAGCTGCACGACCTGGGGCGCTACGAGGAGTCCTGGCAGGCGCTGGACCGCGGTTGCCGGATCAAGCGCCAGCTCACCCCGCACGACCGGCTCGACGCGCGGCGCATGTTCGAGGGCCTGACCCGCCTGTGCGACGCCGACTTCGTGCGCCCGGTCGCGCAGGAACCCGGCCCCTACGTGCCGGTGTTCATCCTGGGCATGCACCGCTCCGGCAGCACCCTGCTGGAGCAATTGCTGGGCGGGCATCCGATGGTGTCCGACGGCGGCGAGACCTACGCCTTCACCACCCAGATGCGCTACTGCGCCGACTACCGCAACAAGGCCGTGCTCGACGCCGAGCTGGTGCGGCGCGCGGCCAAGGTCGATTACGCCCAGGTCGGCCAGCGCTTCCTGGAACGCAGCGCCTGGCGCGCCAAGGGCCGGCCGTACCTGACCGAAAAGCTGCCCTCGAACTTCCTCAACGTCGGCTTCATCGGCCGCTCGTTGCCGCAGGCGCGGATCCTGCACATGGTGCGCGACCCGGTCGACACCTGCTTCTCCAACCTGCGCACCATGTTCTCGGACGTGAACACCTTCTCCTACGACCAGCACGAGCTGGTGGAGTGGTTCGGCCAGTACCAGCGCCTGATGGCGCATTGGCACGCGGTCATGCCGGACCGGATCATGGACGTGCGCTACGACGCCCTGGTGGCGGACCCCGAAGGGGTGATGCGGCAGGTGCTGGACTTCCTGGGGCTGCCCTGGGACGCGGCGGCCACCACCCTGGAGCGCGCGGGCGCGGTGGCCACGGCCAGCAGCCCGCAGATGCGTGGCGGCATCATCAAGAACCGCAGCTCGGCCTGGTCGCCGTACGAGGCCCAGCTGCAGCCGCTGATCCAGGGCCTGGGCGCCCTGGCCTAAGCCGGTCGCGCCGCGGCGGCGCCTTAAACCTTCCCTGATGGCGGGGCATCGGAATGACTATGCTGACCGCCGTGACCGAATCCCTGCCAGACGAGGCGACACCGGCCGACGACCGCGACCTGGTCGGGGCGGCGGCGCGCGGCGAGACCGCGGCCTTCGAGACCCTGTACCGCCGCCACGCCGGCCGCGTCCATGGCGTGATCGCCCGCCTGGTCGGCCACCACGGCGCGCGCGCCGAGGACCTCACCCAGGAGGCCTTCGTGCGAGCCTGGCAGGCGCTGCCGGCGTTCCGCTTCGAGTCCGCCTTCAGCACCTGGCTGCACCGGCTGGCGGTCAATACCGCGCTGATGGAACTGCGCAGCCGGCGCAGCAAGCCGCAGGAGGACGGCGACGAGGACGCGTTCGAACTGGTCGGCAGCGCCGACTCGGCCGGACACGTGACCGCGCTGTCGATGGACCTGGAGCGCGCGGTCGCCAGCCTGCCGCCCCGCGCCCGCGCGGTGCTGGTGCTGTACGACGTGGAAGGCTGGAAGCACGAGGAGATCGCCGCCGAGCTCGGCATGGCGGTCGGCAGCAGCAAGGCGCAATTGCACCGGGCGCGCGGATTGTTGCGCGAACGGCTAGGAGGACAGGCATGAACAGCGAACACCAAGACCCCGCAGCGGACGGCGAACTGCCCGATGCCCTGCGCTTTCAGCTACGCGCGCTGCGTCGCGAGCAGGCGCCGGCCCACGATCTGTGGCCGGGAATCGCCGCGCGCCTGCAGCCGCAGGTCGCCGCGCCGGTACGCACGCCGCGGCCGCGCTGGCTGGCGCCGTTCGCGGTCGCCGCGACCCTGGCGCTGGCGATCGGCTTCACCGGGGTCTGGCGCGACCAGGCCGCCAACGACGCCCCGCAGGCGCAGGCCGAATCGCCGCTGCAGCGCGAGGCCGCCGGCATGACCCTGCAGTACCAGGCCGCGATACAGGAAATGCAGCGCGCCGCGCCGGCCCCGAACGCCACCGCCCTGCAGCCCGCCTTCGACGAACTGGACCGCAACGCCGCGCTGATCCTGGACGCGCTGGCCCACGACCCCGACTCGCGCCTGCTGCTGGAGCAGCTGCGCCGCACCTACGCACGACGCCTCGCGCTCGCCCAGCGCGTGGCCTATACCTGATACCCGGAGGACGACCATGACCCGCGCATCCCACAAAGCAAGCCCGCTCGGACTCGCCCTCGGCCTGGCCTGTCTGGCCGCCGCCCCGGCGTTTGCGGCCACCCCCATCAACCAGACCCGCCCGCTGGACCCGCGCGGACGGGTCGAGATCGAGAACGTCAAAGGCCGCATCGACGTGCGCGCCTGGGACCGCCCGGAAGTGAAGATCGAAGGCAGCCTCGGCAACGGGGTGGAGAAGCTGGAGATCGAGGGCAACGGCGAGCGCCTGTCGATCAAGGTCAAGTACCCCAACCGCGGCAGCGGCATGGGCTTCCTGGTCGGCGGCGACAAGAGCGAACCCACCGACCTCAAGGTGACCCTGCCGCTGCGCGCCGACATCGAGATCGACGCGGTCTCGGCCGACATCGACGTCACCGGCGTGGCCTCCTCGCTGCTGTCGGTCGACAGCGTCAGCGGCGACGTGACGGTGGCCGCGGCGCCGCGCGAAGCGCGCATCGACAGCGTCAGCGGCGACCTCACCCTGACCCTCAACAGCGGCAAGGTCAACGCCGAAACGGTCAGCGGCGACATGCAGCTGCGCGGCCGCATGGACGGCGACGTCGATGTGGAGACGGTGTCCGGTCGCATCGACGTGAGCGTGCGCGAATCGGCGCTGCATCGGTTCAACGGCAACTCGGTGTCCGGCGACATCCGCCTCGCTACCGCCCTGGCCGGCAACGGCGAGATCGCGGTCGAGACGGTCAGCGGCGACGTCCACCTGATCCTGCCGCGCAACCTGTCGGCGACCGTGCACGGGCAGAGCTTCAGCGGCGACCTGTCGGCGCCGGGCGCGCAGATCGTCAAGCCCAAGCACGGCCCGGGCTCGAACTTCGAGCACCGCTACGGCAACGGCAGCGGCGAGGTCCGCATGGAGACCTTCTCCGGCGACGCCACCCTGCAGCTCGACTGAGCCGGCGCGGACGGTCCGGACGAAACGACGCCGCCGCTCAGGCGGCGTCTTTCATCGAGAACCAGCAGTTGAAGGCGATGGTGATGCGCTCGTCGCGGCCGTAGAACGGCAGCACCTCGTGCGGCAGCCAGGACGGGAACAGGATCAGCTGGCCGGGCGAGAAGCGGATGTTCCAGGTGCCGTGATGGAACGGGCTCTGCAGGCGCTGGTTGCCGGCGTCGACGAACTGGTTGCTGTAGTGGTGCGGGTTGTGGAATCGCAGCACGCCCGATTCCGGGCGGTCCTCGGGCGTCTCGCCCGGGTCCACGCAGTACACGCCCGACCACGACGCCATCGGATGGGTATGGGTGATGGTGAAGCCGCCCTGGCGGGTGATGTGGTACCAGGTATGCGAGAAAATCTGCAGCCGCGCCATCTCGGCGGCGCTGTAGCCGTTGAGCTCCTGGATGGTGCGGCCCAGGGTCTGCCAGCAGAACTGGCGCAGCAGCTGCACGCAGGTCTCCGGCCAGGAGAACAGCACGAACTCGCTCTCGAACACGCCCTGCTGCAGCGCCAGCGAGGGATGCGGATTGGCGTAGCGCGCGCCCTCGGCCTCGCGCGCCAGCAGCAGCGCCTTGAGCTGGGCGTTGATCGCCTGGTGGTTGGGCAGGACGTCCTGCGCGAACGGGACCGAGAAGGCGGGATAGAGCTCGAAGGACATGGTGCGGTTCCGATATCGGAGGCCGCGCGCGCGGCCGCGTCGGGAGTGTAGCGCGACGTGAGAGGGGCGGCGCAGGCCCGGGTCTGTTTGCGCATCGCCGCGGCGTCAGCGCCAGTGACATCAACAGCATGGCCGTCAGCCAGCACGAGCTCTATTTCCATGCCCGCTGCAAACCGCGTGCATTCACTCGACCGCTGCCGCGGCCATTCGCCGGTTTCGCCATCGCTATGCACGCCCCGACGGGCACCCCTATCCACACGTGTATCCGCTACTACCCCTCATCGAAGCATAGCCCAGGGTCGGGCTCAGCCAGCAGGGGCGATCGACGCCTGAGCATGCGTTCCACGCCGCCACCAGCGCCCCCCCCCCCCCCCCAGCTGCAAAAAGTCGTTCGACTACCGAGTAAGTCAGCACAAGCCCGTCGCCAGCGTGACCACGGCGACCAGACCAGATGCTCGTCCCTAGTCAGCTTTCTCCTGCACGCCTTTGATCGACACCCAGACAACACCAATCACAGGAACAAACAACACCACAAGCACTTTGGCCAGAGAGTAGTCCCACCCACCCATCAATATTCGATAGACATGCAATAAAAACAGGAATAGCCAAGAGAAGAGCTGAAGTCCTGCAACAACTGTAAGAAATGCGACGATCAGATTACTTTCAAAAATGGCATCAGGAAACACACCGAAGAGCAGGATAAGGGCGAATGTGAACCCGCAAATCTTCGCCGCAATAGCTTCAAATCGGAATAGTCCAGTGGTGGCCTGGCGCCCGCCAGATTTGCTCACTTCACCCTCCCAGAGTTGAGAGCACGCCCCCATTGGGCTTTAGCTTCGACTTCTTGCCCTGGCTACTAGCCTGGCTCCGCATTTTAGCTTGAAGCAAGACTCGCCCCATGAGCTCTAAGGCTCAGGAATGTCAGCGAGAATTGACAGTCGGCGCACTTCTTGAATGAGCAAGACAATGTCCTGTCGCGCGTGTGCGATGAAGTCTTGATCGGCGACGGTTGATCCTGTGAGCTCAATATCGTTCTCGGCGGTCCGAATGAAGCTGGAGCCGCTTGTGAAATCACGGCCTTCGACAAATGACACCCACGGCCCCGCAGTTGCCGCGTTAGCTCGTTCCTCAATGAGTTTAATCCAGCCTGGTTCATGGCTCATGCAGTTTCCTGCCCTTCGGATTGCTACGAGAAAAGGGCGCCCAAAAAACTACGGCCCCTTTCGGGGCCGTAGCGGGTGTCGCGGGTAACGGGTCGATCAGAACTTCTGCGCGTAGCGGAAGTACACGAAGCGGCCCGGGACTTCGTACTGCGGATCGAACGAGTTGGCGAACGTGGTCACCGACACCGGCGGGTTCTTGTCGAACACGTTGTTCACGCCGATGGTGATCTTGGCGTTCCACGGTGCGTTCCAGAAGAAGCTCGCGTCGTGGTAGGTGGTCGCGCCGATGTGACGCTCCGCCGCGTTGCGCTGCGTGAAGCTGTCGCCGCCAGCCGCACCGTCCCAGACGCCGTTGTTGTTGGAGTCGGTCGGGATGGACACGATACGGTCGGCGTCGGTGCAGAGGAACGCGTAGCCGTAGTCTTCCAGGGCCTGGCAGTTTTCGGTCTGCGACGAGTAGTAACGGATGTTCCAGGTCGCGCCGATGTCGCCCTTCTCCCAGCGGGTGGCCAGGTTGGAGCGGATACGCCAGGCGTTGGACTGGTTCGGGCCGTCGTACTCGCCGACCTGGTTGCCGCCTTCGTTGAAGTGCAGCGGCTGGCCGATGGCGGGCACGTCCTGCTCGTCTTCGCCGTAGATGCCGTTACCGTTCAGGTCGTCTTCCTGGCTGGCCAGGTAGGTGGTGTCCCAAACGAAGCTGAAGCGGCCCCACGAGGTTTCCGGCAGGCGGTAGTTGACGGTCAGGTCGTAACCTTCGACTTCCGTACCACCGATGTTGGTCGTGGTGTTGAGCAGGGTCTGGATGTTGCCGTCGGCACGACGGGTGTACAGGGCGCAGGTCGGACCGGTACCAGCGGAGTCGAGGCACTGCTGGATGATGCCGGCGCCGCCGATCGTGGTGATCGCGTCCTCGATCTTGATGTTCCACCAGTCGAGGTTGATGTCCAGGCCTTCGATCCAGCTCGGGCTGTAGACCAGACCCAGGGTCTTGGTCTCGGCACGTTCCGGCTTCAGGTTGGGATTACCGCCGACCGTGATGCGGATCTGCTGGTTGTCCTGCTGGTAACCGCCGTTCGGCACGCCTTCGGCGATGCAGCGCGCCTGGCCGGCCGGGTTCTGGTTGCCGAAGTTGGCGTTGTTGCAGGGATCGCTGAGGGTCGGGAACGAGTCGGCCTGACCGGCGAACAGCTCGGAGATCGACGGAGCGCGGAAGCCCTCGGACCAGTTGCCGCGGATCATCAGGTCGTCGATCGGCTTCCAGCGGAAACCGAACTTGCTGTTCAGCGTATCGCCGAAGTTGCTGTAGTCGGAGTAGCGGGTAGCGACCGAGAAGTCGAGCAGCTTGGCGAACGGCACGTCGGCCAGCACCGGGATCGCGAGTTCGAGGTAGGCCTCGTCCAGCGAGTAGGAACCGTTGGTGGCGGTACGGCTGTTACCGGTGGTGTTGCCCGAGTTGATCAGCGCGTCCGGGGAGTCGTAGCCGGACTCGGTGCGGTGCTCGAGGCCGAACGAGAAGCCCAGCGGGCCGCCCGGCAGGCTGAACAGGTCGCCGCCGATGTTGGCGTAGTAGCTGTTCTGGACGTAGTTGTACTCGTCGTGCGCGGTGAACGACACGAAGTTCATCATGTCCTGGGTGATGCTGCCGACGCCGCCGAGCAGATTCAGCGGGACGCAGCCGGCGATCGGCGAAGCCGCGGTGCCGCAGCGGGCCACGCCCTGGGCGTCGCGGAACGACGGGCCCAGCGCCTGCTGCAGGGCGATCATGTTGAACAGGCCGTAGGTGGTGTTGTTGGCCTTGTTCTCGCCGCGGAAGTAGCCGGCTTCCCAGTCGTAGTACTTCTCGCCGAAGGTCAGCGTGCCTTCCAGGCCGGCGTTCATCGCGAACGTGCGCACGTCCTGGTTGAACGAACGGCCGCCGGACTCGGTGATGCGGCGGTTGATGCGCGAGATGTCCTGGCCGAACGGGTTGTAGATGCTGTTGCGGCTGATGAAGATCGCCTGGCCCTGCGGCGTGGCGCCCGGGGCGGTGCCCAGCACCACCGGCATCGAGGCGAGCAGCTGCTCGGACTCGCGCTGGTTGTAGGTGATGGTGGTCTTGAAGCGCAGGCTGTCGGTGATGTCCAGGGTGCCGGCGGCGAACACCGAACGGCGCTCCTGCGGGGTCAGCAGGTAGTTCTCGGGCGCGAAGTTGTAGACGTCGCCCGGAGCCACGTACGGACGCGGGGCGCTGGTGCCGCCCGCATCGTAGGTGAAGGTGCCGGCGCCGCCGTTGAAGTTGGTCTGGGCGCCGTTACAGGTACGGGTGGCGGTGTTGTAGCCGCCCGGGCACAGGGCGAAGCGGCCGCCCGGGCTGGTGCCCGAACCGAACGCGTTGCCGGTGCCGACGATCGGCTCCTTGGAGATCTTGCGATCGCCGGCCATGACCGGCTCTTCCTTGACGTAGCCGAAGCCCAGCATGGCGCTGAAGCGGTCGGAGGTCGTGCCGAT
>NZ_JBAHWA010000003.1:0-333203 GCF_036697405.1 Lysobacter sp. CCNWLW3 | reverse complement strand
TCGAATGGACATCCTTGTCCATTCGAAAAACGGCGCGCGTCCTGCGCGCCGCCCTTCGGGTCTACGTTTGCTCGCGTAGGTGCGGTGCTATGGATTCCAATACAACGGCAACGGCAACGGCAACGGCAACGGCAACGGCAACGGCAACGGCAATCGCAATCGCCACTCGTAGGATGTGGTGAGCCGAAGGCGAACCGCATCGGCGCGCATCTCCACGCCGGCGCATGCCCCCACATCGTCATCCCCGCGAAGGCGGGGATCCGGTAACTTCAGCGTGGTACTCGCGCCGACCGGACGAAGGCGCAAACGGACAAGCGCGCCGCATCGACGCGCCGTCGTCCACCGCGCATCGGCATCAGGCCTCGACGGCTTCCTGTTCCAGCGCCGCCAGCCACTCGTCGTCCGAGCCGTCGGCGACGCCCTCGAACAGGAAAGTCGACAGGTAGCGCTCGCCGGTGTCGGGCAGCATCGCCAGCAGCACCGTGCCGGCCGCGGCCTGTTCGGCGACCTGTAGGGCCGCGGCGACGGTGGCGCCGGCGGAGATGCCGACGAACACGCCTTCCTCGGCGGCGAGACGGCGCGCGGTGTCGCGCGCGAGCACATCGTCGACCGGCCGTATTTCGTCGGCCACGCCGCGGTCGAGCACGGCCGGCACGAAGTCCGGGGTCCAGCCCTGGATCTTGTGCGGTTGCCAATCCTTGCCGCTCAGCAGCGAGGCGCCGGCGGGCTCGGAGGCGATGATCTTCAGGTCGGGGCGCGCCAGCTTGAGCACCTGGCCGGCGCCGCTGAGCGTGCCGCCGGTGCCCCAGCCGGTGACGAAGTAGTCCAGGCGCTTGCCGGCGAAGTCGCGCAGGATTTCCGGGCCGGTGGTGCTGCGGTGATAGGCCGGATTGGCGGGGTTCTCGAACTGGCGCGCCAGGAACCAGCCGTGCCGGGCTGCGAGTTCCGCGGCCTTGCGCACCATGCCGCTGCCGCGTTCGGCGGCGGGGGTCAGGATCACCTTGGCGCCGTAGGCGCGCATCAGCTTGCGGCGTTCGACCGAGAAGGTTTCGGTCATCACCGCCACGAAGGGATAACCGCGCGCGGCCGCGACCATGGCCAGGGCGATGCCGGTGTTGCCCGAGGTCGCTTCGACGATGGTCTGGCCGGGCTTGAGCGCGCCGCTGCGTTCGGCGTCCAGCACGATCGCCAGCGCCAGCCGATCCTTGACCGAGCCACCCGGGTTGAAGGATTCGACCTTGGCGTACAGCGATACGTGCGCCGGAGCGATCCGGTGCAGTTTGACGATGGGCGTATTGCCGATGGTGTCGAGGATGCTGTCGTAAAGGGCCATGGTGGGCGATCCGGAAAGAATTAGGAGAGAAGTGGGAACGCCGTGGGCTTCAGGCCGCGGCGGCCAGCGCCGGCGCGTAGCGCAACGGCGATGCGCCGTGCCAATGCAGGCGCTCGGCCAGGCCCGCGACTTCGCCCAGGATCAACAGCGCCGGCGAGCGCACGCCGTGCGCGAGCGCGGCGTCGGGCAGTTCGGCCAGGGTGCCGACGACGGTGCGCTGGTTCGCGCGCGAGCCGTTCTCGATCAAGGCGAACGGTGTGTCCGGCGCGCGGCCGTGGGCGATCAGGCGATCGCGCAACTTGTCCAAGCCGGCCACGCCCATGTAGACCGCGAGGGTCTGCCGTTCCTGCGCCAGGGCCCTCCAATCGAGCATGTCGTCGGAGTCCTTGCAGTGCGCGGTGACCAGGCGCACCGCCTGCGCGTGCTCGCGATGGGTGAGCGGCACGCCGGCATAGGCGGCGCAGGCCAGCGCGGCGGTGATGCCGGGCACCACCTCGTAGGCGATGCCGTGCGCGCGCAGCACTTCGATTTCCTCGCCGCCGCGCCCGAACACGAAGGGGTCGCCGCCCTTGAGCCGGACCACGCGCTTGCCGGCGCGCGCATGTTCGAGCATCAGCTCGTGGATGCGGTCCTGGGTGGTGTGGTGATCGCCGGCCTGCTTGCCGACTTCGATGCGTTCGGCGTCGCGCCGCGCCAGTCGCAGCACCTCGGCGCTGACCAGGCGGTCGTGCAGGACCACGTCGGCTTCGTTGAGCGCGCGCAGGCCGCGCAAGGTCAGCAGGCCCGGGTCGCCGGGCCCCGCGCCGACCAGCACCACCGAACCGCGCGGCGTGCGCGGTTCGCGCGTTTCCAAGGCCTGCGCGAACGCGCGTTCGGCGGCGCGATGGCGACGCTGGCGCAGCAGCGCCGGCAGCGGCCCGTCGAGCAGGCGGTCGAAGAAGCGCCGCCGCGCGCCCAACTCGGGGTAGTGGGCGCGGATGCGCAGGCGCTCGCGGCCCAGCAGTGCGGCCAGTTCGCCCAGCGAGGGATCGAGTTGGGTTTCCAGGCGTTCGCGCAGGTGGCGCGCCAGCATCGGCGCGCCGCCGCCGCTGGAAATCGCGATCTGCAGCGGCCCGCGTTCGATGCGCGCGGGCACGTGGAAGCTCGAGGCCTCGGCGTCGTCGACCACGTTGACCCAGACCCGGCGCGCTTCGCCGGCCGCGGCGACGGCACGGTTGACCTGGACATCGTCGGTGGCCGCGATCGCCAGCCAGACCTCGTCCAGCCAGCTATCGACGAACTCGCCGGGCAGATGCCGGATGCGTCCCTGTTCGGCCAACTGGACCAGCGAGGCCTGCAGGACGGGCGCGCCGACCCGGACTTGGGCGCCGGCCTCCAGCAAGGCCTCGACCTTGCGCTGCGCGACCGCGCCGCCGCCCACCACGAGAACGGCGCGGCCGCGCAGGGCGGCGAACAGGGGGAAAAGACCGGTGCTCATGATCAAGGGGCGGGATACGGCAGGCCCGGGGGCGATGGGGCGAACCTACAAACCCCGGCCCGGCGGGGGAAATGACGCCCCCGCCTGTGCCCATGCCCTAACGGCATGAGCCTGGGCCGGCCAGCGGGCGGACACTACTGGACAGCGGCCGCGGGCCGGCTTAGGCTATAAATCCTTCTATCCGAATAGAGAGATAAACGTGGACGCGATGTCGTGCCGGATGCCCGGGTGTTGCCGCGCCGTCGCCTGCCGTCGTGCCCTCGTCTCCCTGTTCCGGATTCCGCCGTTATGACCCTGACCCAACTGCGCTACCTCGTCGCGATCGCCGATTCCGGCCTCAACATCACCCTGGCCGCCGAACGCGTGCACGCGACCCAGCCCGGCCTGTCCAAGCAGCTCAAGCAGCTGGAGGACGAGCTGGGCTTCCAGTTGTTCGTGCGCAAGGGCCGCAGCCTGGAAGCGATCGCGCCGGCCGGCGAACGCGTGCTGGCGCATGCGCGCCGCATCCTCGACGAGGCCGGCAACATCCGCGCCTACGCCGCCAACGAGCGCGGCCAGCACGCCGGCCGCCTGGTCCTGGCCACCACCCATACCCAGGCGCGCTACGTGCTGCCGCCGGTGATCGCAAACGTGAAGCGCGGCTTCCCGCAGGTCAGCGTGCATCTGCAGGCGGCCGCCGACGGCGAGGTGCTGGAGCACCTGTCGCACGGCAACGCCGACCTGGCGGTGATCAGCACCGCCGGCGCCGCGCCCGAGGGCGGGCTGGCGGTGCCGCTGTTCCGCTGGCGCCGGGTGGTGCTGGTGCCGCGCACGCATGCGCTGGCCACGCTCAAGCGCGCGCCGACCCTGGCCGAGCTGGCCGCGCATCCGTTGATCAGCTACGAATCCTCGACGCGTCCGGAATCCTCGCTGCGCCGCGCCTTCGCCGCCGGCGGCGTCGAGCCGCAACTGGCGATGACCGCGCGCGACGCGGATCTGATCAAGACCTATGTGCGCGCCGGCCTGGGCGTGGGCGTGCTGGCCGAAATGGCGGTGACCGGCCGCGACGAAGACCTCAAGGCTCTGACCGCGCCCGACGCCCTGCCCGAATGCATCACCTGGGCGGTGATCCCGCGCGCGCGCGTGCTACGCGACTACGCGTTGGAACTGCTGCACGGCCTGGCTCCGCATATCGATCGCCGCGATCTGCGGCGGGTGCTGGAGGGCAATCTGGAGGCGCAGTGGCCGCAGGCGCCGAGCTGGGACGAGCTGATGCGTACGACGGCGGTCTGAGCCTGGCCTTAGGGCTGGCTCGCGGGACGGTCGCGGGTATTGGGTGTCGGCTCCGTTCGTTGCTTACGACGAAGGGGAGCGAAAGCAAATCCCCCTCAATCCCCCTTTTTCAAAGGGGGAGGCAGAGCGTGCGCAGCGTAGAGCTGCAGCGATTCTCCAAAGGAGTTCCCCCCCTTTGAAAAAGGGGGGCAGGGGGATTTGCTCTTCGCGCAGATCGCTCTTTCCATCTCGCCATCGAAACGCAGCCCGCACGCTCAGAAGCGAAAGCAAATCCCCCTCAATCCCCCTTTTTCAAAAGGGGGAAGCAGAGCGCGCGCAGCGTAGAACTGCTGCGATTCTCCAGAGGAGTTCCCCCCTTTGAAAAAGGGGGGCAGGGGGGATTTGCTTTTGGCACAGGTGGCTACTTCCGTCTCGCCGTCGAAATGCAGCCCGCGCGCCTCAAGCCGCCCGTTCGGCCGCGCCTTCGTCGTCGAAATGCAGCCCGCATTCGCGCTTGAGGCCGAAGAAGCGGGTGTCTTCCTCGCGCATGCCCGCTTCCAGCTTGCGGGTGGTGTGGATGTCGCCGATCGACACGTAGCCGTCGTGCCACAAGGGGTGATAGGGCAGGTCGTGCGCCTGCAGGTATTGCCAGACGTCGCGGTCGCTCCAGTCCGCCAGCGGGTGCAGTTTCCAGCGGCCGTCGCGCAGGCTGAGGAAGTCGAGGCCGGCACGGGTGCTGGACTGGCTGCGGCGCAGGCCGGCGATCCAGGTGCGCACGCCCAGTTCGTTCAAGGCGCGCTGCATCGGCTCGACCTTGCGCAGGCGGTTGTAGCGTTCGATCCCGTCCACGCCCTGTTCCCAGATCCTGCCCATGCGCGCTTCCATCCAGGCGATGCCGATCTGCGGCCGGTAGACCTTGAGGTTGAGGTCCAGGCGGTGGCTCATCTCGTCGACGAAACGGTAGGTCTCCGGGAACAGATAGCCGGTGTCGATCAGGATCACCGGAATCTTCGGCGCCTGGCGCGTGACCATGTGCAGCGAAACCGCGGCCTGGGCGCCGAAGCTGGACGACAGCGCGTGTTCGCCGGCGGTGTTTTCCAGCGCCCAGGCCACGCGGTCCTGCGCGCTCAGGCGTTCCAGCCAGCGGTTGAGATCGGCCAGCGCGCGCGGCGATTCGGCGGCGGTGATGGGATCGGGCGGGCTCATGCGCGGACCTCGGTGGCGACGACCGTGACGGGGATAGACGGTCGGATGGCGTGGGGCGGAATCGCGACGGTTTCGCTGCGCAGCAGGTAGTCGCCGAAACCTTCGTCGGCCTGGCGTTGCGCGGCGTAGCCGGCGAACAGCGGGTCGAGCGCGGCCAGGATCTCGGGCTCGGCGATGTTCTCGCGGTACAGGGTGTTGAGGCGCTGGCCGCGGTGATCGGCGCCCAGCATCAGGTTGTAGCGGCCGGGCGCCTTGCCGACCAGGGCGATCTCGCCCAGGTAGGGGCGCGAGCAGCCGTTCGGGCAGCCGCTGATGCGCAGATGGATCGGCGCATCGCCGATGCCGTGGTCGCGCAGCAGGCCTTCGACCTTGCCGATCAACTCGGGCAGGTAGCGCTCGGCCTCGGCCATGGCCAGGCCGCAGGTCGGCAGGGCGACGCAGGCCAGGGCATTGCGGCGCAGCGGGCTGGCTTCGCGGTAGCCGTCGAGCGCGTACTGCGCGATCAGCGCATCGACGCGCTCGCGCAGCTTCGGCGCGATCCCGGCCACGGTCAGGTTCTGGTTCGGCGTCATGCGGAATTCCGCGCCCGCGCCGTCTTCGTGCGTGCTCAGCAGCTGCGCGAGCTCGCGCAGGCCGCTGAGGTGGCGCACCTGGCCGCCGTCGGCGGACTCGCCGTCGACGATGCGGCCGGCGGGAATGCGCAGGGTCAGGTGCGCGCGCCCGTCCTCGCCCTCGACCCAGCCGAAGCGGTCGCCGTTGTGGACGAAGGCGAACGGCCGCGCCGGGAGGAGAGAGAACCCGGCGCGGCGTTCGACTTCGGCCTGGAACCAGTCCAGCCCATGGTCGTCGATGGTGTACTTCAGGCGCGCGCGCTTGCGCAGCACGCGGTTGCCGTGGTCGCGCTGGGCGGTGACCACCGCCTCGCCGACCGCGATCACCTGGTCGGGCGTGACGAAGCCGATCACGTTGCCCAGGCGCGGATAGGTTTCCGGATCGCCGTGGGTCGCGCCCATGCCGCCGCCGACGCTGACGTTGTAGCCCAGCAGTTCGCCGGCCTCGTCCAGCACCGCGATGTAGCCCAGGTCCTGGGCGAACACGTCGACGTCGTTGTAGGGCGGCACCGCGAAGCCGATCTTGAACTTGCGCGGCAGGTAGGCGTTGCCGTAGATCGGCTCCTCCTCGCCGCCGCTGCCGGCCACGCGCTCCTCGTCCAGCCAGATCTCGTAGTAGGCGCGGGTGTTGGGCAGCAGATGCTCCGACAGCGCCGCGGCCTGGGCGTAGATGGTCGCATGCGCGCGCGAGTGTTGCGGATTGGCGGCGACCGCGACGTTGCGGTTGACGTCGCCGCAGGCGGCCAGGGTGTCGATCAGCGCGGCGTTGATCGCCTGCATGGTCGGCTTGAGTTCGGTCTTGATCACGCCGTGGAACTGGAAAGCCTGGCGGGTGGTGATGCGCAGGCCGCGTTCGGCATAAGTCGTTGCGATGGCGTCCAGCTTCAGCCACTGCGCGGGCGTGACCACACCCCCCGGGGTGCGGGTGCGGATCATGAAGCTGTAGGCGGGTTCCAGCTTGGCTTGGCGACGCTCCTCGCGGATGTCGCGATCGTCCTGCTGATAGCTGCCGTGGTACTTGATCAGGGTCTGATCGTCCTCGCGCAGCGCACCGGTGACCGGATCGGCCAGGCTGTCGAGCAGGCTGCCGCGCAGGCGCGCGCTGGAGCGCTTGATGTCTTCGACCGAGTGCGCGCTCATGCCCGCGTCTCCGCAAGCAGGCCGAATGCAGCGCGCGCCGTCGCCGCCATCGCGCGCTCTGCGGCGCGTCCATGGCGATTCGCGCGCTGCATCCGATCCGCCGGGGCAAACCCGTTGAAGCCGTACGCGGCCATCAGTACACGTCCCGGGCGTAGCGGCCTTGCTGCTGCAGGGCGTTGAGGTAGTCCTCGGCGTCTTCGGCGCTCTTGCCGCCGTGCTCGGCGATCGCCGCCAGCAGCGCGGCGTGCACGTCGCGGGCCATGCGGGTGGCGTCGCCGCAGACGTACAGGTGGGCGCCGTTTTCGAGCCAATCGTAGAGGTCGCGGCCGGCCTGGCGCAGGCGGTCCTGCACGTAGATCTTGTGGGCCTGGTCGCGCGAGAACGCCAGGTCCAGGCGGTGCAGCTGGCCGGACTTCAGCGCCGCCTGCCATTCGGTCTGGTAGAGGAAGTCGCTGCGGAAATGCGGATTGCCGAACAGCAGCCAGTTGCGGCCGCCGGCGCCGTCGGCGGCGCGTTCCTGGACGAAACCGCGGAACGGCGCCACGCCGGTGCCGGGGCCGATCATGATCACGTCGCGGGCGCCGTCGCGCGGCAGGCGGAAGCGCTCGTTGTGCTCGACGAACACCGGCAGGCGCGCGCCTTCCCCGCTGCGCGCGAGCAGGTGCGAGGCCGCGCCCCAGCGGGTGCCGCCGGCGCTGGCGTACTCGACATGGGCCACGGTCAGGTGAACCTCGTCGCCGACCAGCTTCTGGCTGGACGCGATCGAGTACAGCCGCGGCGTCAGCGGGCGCAGCGCGGCGATCAGTTCCTCGCCGGACCAGTGGCCCTCGTAACGCTGCAGCAGGTCGATGACCTGGGTGTCGGCGAGCAGGCGCGCGAAGGCGGCGGCGTTGTCCGGCGCCAGCAGGCGGTTGAGTTCGTCGCTGCGCGCATGCGCGGCGTGGCTGGCGACGAAGGGCCGCGCCAGTTTGGTCAGTTCGCGCTTCTCGCCCAGCCACTGGCGCAGCGGCAAGCGCTGGCCGCCGTGTTCGACCTCGCCGTCGCCGTCCAGCTCCAGCGCCTGCAGGACCGCCTCGACCAGGGCCGGCGGGTTGCGCGGCCACAGGCCCAGCGCATCGCCGGGCGCGTAGCTCAGGCCGGAGCCTTCCAGCGACAGTTCGATGTGGCGCACGTCCTTGTCGCTGGCGCCGACGGTCAGGCGCTGGTTGACCAGCAGTTCGGCCGCGAAGGGGGATTCGCGGGTGTAGGCCGGCGCGGCCGGCAGCGGACGCAGCGGGGTCACCGTCGCCAGCGGCGCGCTCGGCTTGAGGGCGTCCTTGGCCGCGCTCAGGGCCTGCTGCAGCCAGGGCGTGGCCACGGTTTCGAAATCCAGGTCGGCATCGCCGCGCGCCAGCAGGCGGGTGGCGCCGAGTTCGGCCAGGCGCTGGTCGAGCTTGAGCCCGATCGCGCAGAACTGCGGGTAGCTGGAGTCGCCCAGGCCGAGCACGGCGTAGTGCAGCTGCTTGAGCTCGGGCGCGCGCTTGCCGGCGATGAATTCGACCAGGCCGCGGGCGTCGTCCGGCGGGTCGCCGTCGCCCTGGGTGCTGATCACCAGGTAAAGATGGCGCTCGTTCTTGAGTTCGCGGGTGGGGTAGGCGTCGGCGCGCAGCAGGCGCACCGCCAGGCCGGCCTGTTCGGCCTGCGCCGCCAACTGCTCGGCCAGGCGCTTGGCGTTGCCGGTCTGGCTGCCGTAGACCACGGTCAGGCGCTCGCCGCTGCGCGCCTCCGGCGCCAGCGCGGCCGGCGCCGGGGCGCCGCCGGCGGTGCGCGCGGCCAGCCCGGCGGCGTAGCCGGACAGCCACCACAGGCTGTCGCGGTCGAGTTCGTCGGTCAGACGCAGCAGTGCGGACAGCCGGTCCTCGGTCAGCGGAGTGGCGAGTAGTGCGGGCGCTGGCATGGCGGAGGGCGGGCTCGGGGCAGGGAACGGCGAGGTTCGGAGCCTGCAGGCTAGGGCCCGCGCGAGGCGCGCGGAAAGGATGCTGCGTTATGCGTTCATGCCCTGCGCTCATTTCCAGGGGCGCGGCCGCGGCGGCCTAATGGCGGCCCGTTCGCAGGTGCGTCGCCGCTGGCATGTCTCCCGATTCCCTTCTGTGGTCAGATAGTCCCGGTCGCGCCGGGCCCCGGCGCGGCGACCGCCCCGCAGCCACGAGCCCGACCTTGGACCTGAGCCACCTCGACCGCCTGGAAGCCGAAAGCATCCATATTCTTCGCGAGGGCATGACTGCGCGCTTGCGAACTGACCTATCGTCAGTTCGCGCGCAGCCATGCGCCCGGAGCAGGAGCGTAGGGCCGGGCTTCTTGGCGAGGCCTGGACGGCCGAACCTAGAAGCCTGGGGAACGAAGCGATGAATCATCTCGATCGCCTCGAAGCCGAAAGCATCCATATTCTTCGCGAAGTCGCGGCCGAATTCCGCAACCCGGTGATGCTGTATTCGGTCGGCAAGGACAGCTCGGTGCTGCTGCATCTGCTGCTCAAGGCCTTCCATCCGGCGCGCCCGCCGATCCCGCTGCTGCACGTGGACACCGGCTGGAAGTTCCGCGAGATGATCGCCTTCCGCGACCGCCGCGCCGCCGAGACCGGCGTCGACCTGCGCGTACACACCAACCCCGACGGCCTGGCCCGCGGCATCGGCCCGATCAGCCACGGCGCCAGCGTCCACACCGACGTGATGAAGACCCAGGGCCTGAAGCAGGCCCTGGACGCGGCGCGTCACGACGCCGCGATCGGCGGCGCCCGCCGCGACGAAGAGAAGTCGCGCGCCAAGGAGCGGATCTTCTCGTTCCGCAACCCTCAGCACCGCTGGGACCCGAAGAACCAGCGCCCCGAGCTGTGGAACCTCTACAACACCCGCATCCGCAGCGGCGAGAGCGTGCGCGTGTTCCCGATCTCGAACTGGACCGAGCTCGACGTCTGGCTCTATATCTACCGCGAGAACATCCCGGTGCCCTCGCTGTACTTCGCCGCCGAACGTCCGGTGGTGGAGCGCGACGGCGCCCTGATCCTGGTCGACGACGAGCGCCTGCCGCTGCGCCCGGGCGAAACGCCGCAGTCGCGCAAGGTGCGCTTCCGCACCCTGGGCTGCTATCCGCTGACCGGGGCGATCGAATCGGAGGCCGACAGCCTGGAAAAGATCATCGCCGAGATGCTGGTCGCGACCACCTCCGAGCGCCAGGGCCGGGTGATCGATCACGATCCCTCGGCGTCGATGGAGAAGAAGAAGCAGGAGGGCTATTTCTGATGAAGCCGGGATTCGATATTCGGGATTCGGGAATCGGAAAGGCCGCAAAGGGCGCGGGCGCGGAGTTCGCTGTTGCGAATCCTCAATCCCCAATCCCCAATCCCGTCGGCGACAAAGTCGCCGACTACCTGCGCCTGCACGAATCCAAGGGCCTGCTGCGCTTCATCACCTGCGGCAGCGTCGACGACGGCAAGAGCACGCTGATCGGGCGCCTGCTGCACGACACCCGCCTGCTGTTCGACGATCAGCTGGCCGCGCTCAGCGCCGACAGCCGCCGCCACGGCACCCAGAACGGCGAGATCGACTACGCCCTGCTGGTCGACGGCCTGGCCGCCGAGCGCGAGCAGGGCATCACCATCGATGTCGCCTACCGTTACTTCGGCACCGAGCGGCGCAAGTTCATCGTCGCCGACTGCCCGGGCCACGAGCAGTACACCCGCAACATGGCCACCGGCGCGTCCACCGCCGACCTAGCCGTGGTCCTGGTCGATGCGCGCAAGGGCCTGCTGACCCAGACCCGCCGCCACACCTACATCGCCGCCTTGCTGGGCATCCGCCACGTCCTGCTCGCGGTCAACAAGATGGACCTGGTCGGCTACGACCAGGGCGTGTTCGAAACCATCGCCGGCGAGTACCGCGAACTGGCGGCGCAGCACGGTATTACCCAAGTCACCGCGATTCCGCTGTCGGCGCTGCGCGGCGACAACCTGCTGCAGCGCTCGCAGGCCATGCCCTGGTACCGCGGCGTCAGCGTGCTCGAGCATCTGGAAACCGTCGATGTCGCGCGCGACGAGGTCGAGGTCGGCTTCCGCCTGCCGGTGCAATGGGTCAATCGGCCGAACCAGAATTTCCGCGGCTTCGCCGGCACCGTGGCCGCCGGCGAAATCCGCCCCGGCGACGAGGTCGCGGCGCTGCCCTCGGGGCGGCGCTCCAAGGTCGCGCGCATCGTCACCGCCGACGGTGATCTGGCCGTCGCCGGGGTCGGTCAGGCGGTCACCCTGACCCTGGACGACGAGCTCGACATCAGCCGCGGCGACGTGATCGCCTCGGCGGACGCGCCGGCCCAGGTCGCCGACCAGTTCGCCGCGCACCTGCTGTGGATGGGCGAGAGCCCGCTGCTGCCGGGGCGGCCGTACTGGCTCAAGATCGGCACGCGCACGGTCAGCGCCACGGTCACCGAGATCAAGCACAAGATCGACGTCAACACCCAGGCCCAGCTCGCGGCCAAGCACCTGGAACTCAACGAGGTCGCCTACTGCAACCTCAACCTCGACCAGCCGGTCGCGTTCGAGGCCTACCGCGACAACCGTGCGCTCGGCGGCTTCATCCTGATCGATCGCGAAGACAACGCCACCGTCGCCGCGGGCACCCTCGACTTCGCCCTGCGCCGCGCCGGCAACATCCATTGGCAGCACGTCGACGTCGACAAGGCCGCGCGCGCGCGCAGCAAGGCGCAGACGCCGCGTTGCGTGTGGTTCACCGGCCTGTCGGGTTCGGGCAAATCGACCATCGCCAACCTGGTCGAGAAACGCCTGCACGCGCTCGGCCACCACACCTACATCCTCGACGGCGACAACGTCCGCCACGGCCTCAACAAGGACCTGGGCTTCACCGACGAGGACCGGGTCGAGAACATCCGCCGCGTCGCCGAGGTCGCGCGCCTGATGACCGACGCCGGCCTGATCGTGCTGGTCAGCTTCATCTCGCCGTTCCGCGCCGAGCGACGCATGGCGCGCGAATTGTTCGGGCCGGACGAGTTCGTCGAAGTCTACGTCGACACGCCGCTGGCCGTGGCCGAGGGACGCGACGTCAAGGGCCTGTACGCCAAGGCCCGCGCCGGCAAGATCCCCAACTTCACCGGCATCGATTCGCCTTACGAGGCCCCGGAAGCGCCCGAGCTGGTGCTGAGCACGGTGGAGCAGGATGCGGAGGCCTTGGCGCAGCGGGTGATCGATCGGTTGCTGGGTTGAGGGCTGTTCTGCATCTGGGCCGCGCTTAGGAAGGGAGCACTCCTGCAGCGGCGCGAATACGATCCCCCGAAACGCGAACGCCCCGACCAAGGCCGGGGCGCCGTATCGCCGCGAACCGCCGTCAGCGTTTCGCGGTCTTGCTGCGGATGATCTCGTAGAGGAACAGCAACACGACGGCGCAGATGATCGAGACGATGAAGCCGATCATGCCGCCGCCCGCGTACAGCAGGCTGCCGACATAGGCGCCGGCGATGCCGAGCAGGATGGTCAGGATCCACCCCATCGGGTCGGCGCCCGGTTTGAAGAAACGGGCCAACACACCAATGACCGCACCGATGATGATCGTATACACGATACTGCCCATAGCGTTCCCCTCCTCAGGGTGGTGGTGACGCCCGGCGATCCTAGCAGTCAGGGAGGTGAGCGCCGTGTCGCGGCGCAGCAGGGCTGAGGGGCGGCCGGAGCCGGCTCAGGCGCCGGCCGCGAGGGCGCGGGAAACCGCCGCCCAATGCAGCGCGTTGGCCCGTCGCAGAGGCCGGATCATGGCGATCCGAGCCGCCGCGGCGCGCCGATCGATCGGGTGTCGATCGGCGCGTTCGCGATCAGCAGCAGCCGTGATCGCCGTGCTGTTCGCCGCCGGCGACCGCGGCCACGCCGCTGGTTTCGCCGCGCTGGCTGGCGGCGTGGTGCTCGGCCACCACGCGCGCGACGCAGGCGGTCACGCGCTTGCCCATCGGGATGTGCAGGAACTCGTTGGGACCGTGCGCATTGGAGTGCGGGCCGAGCACGCCGGTGATCATGAACTGCGCGCCCGGGAACTTCTCGCCGAGCATGCCCATGAACGGAATCGTGCCGCCTTCGCCCATGTACATCGCCGGCTGGCCGAAGAACTCGCGGCTGGAGGCGTCGATGGCGCGGGTCAGCCAGGCCGACTGCGCCGGCGCGTTCCAACCGGTGGAGGCCTTCTCCAGCTCCATCGTCACCTGCGCTCCGTTGGGCGGATCGCGTTCCAGCACTTCCTTCAGCAATTCGCCGGCGCGCTTGCCGTCCAGGGTCGGCGGCAGGCGCAGGCTGAGCTTGACCGAGGTGTGCGGGCGCAGCACGTTGCCCGCCGACGACAGCGCCGGCATGCCGTCCACGCCGGTCACCGACAGCGCCGGGCGCCAGGTGCGGTTGAGCACCAGCTCGGACAGGTCGCTGGCCATCGGCTGCATGCCGGGCAGGAACGGGAACTTGTCGTAGACCGCGTCGCCCAGCACCTTGGCGGCCTGGCGCGCCTGCTCCAGGCGCTCCTCGGGCACGTCCACGTACAGGCCTTCGACCAGGATCTTGCCGCTGGTCTCGTCCTCCAGCCGCGACAGCAGCTGGCGCAGCAGGCGGAAGCTCGAGGGCACGATGCCGGAGGCGTCGCCGGAGTGCACGCCCTCGCTGAGCACCTTGACCGTGAAGTTGCCGCCGGCCAGGCCGCGCAGCGAAGTGGTGCACCACAATTGCTCGTAGTTGCCGCAGCCCGAGTCAAGGCAGACCACCAGCGAGGGCTTGCCGATGCGATCGGCGAGGTGATCGACGTAGGCGGGCAGATCGTAGCTGCCGGACTCCTCGCAGGCCTCGATCAGGATCACGCAGCGCGCATGC
This sequence comes from Lysobacter sp. CCNWLW3, assembly GCF_036697405.1. Lineage (NCBI taxonomy): Bacteria > Pseudomonadati > Pseudomonadota > Gammaproteobacteria > Lysobacterales > Lysobacteraceae > Lysobacter > Lysobacter sp. CCNWLW3. Next base: position 319,302 of record NZ_JBAHWA010000003.1, on the reverse strand, counting down.
GGCAGCTGCTGTTCCTGCAGGGCCATGATCGCGGCCAGCGAGCCGAAGATCGCGTAGCCGTCGTCGGCGCCGCCGCGGCCGTACAGGCGGTCGCCCTTGATCACCGGGGTCCAGGGGCCGAGGTCGGCATCCCAGCCGGTCATCTCCGGCTGCTTGTCGAGGTGGCCGTACAGCAGCACGCAGTCCTCGTCGCTGCCGCCGTGCGCGGCCGGGATGTCGATGAAGATCAGCGGGGTGCGGCCTTCCAGGCGCACCACCTCGACCTGCATGCCCGGGATGGTCTGGGCGCGCGCCCAGGATTCCATCAGCTTGACCGCGTCGTCCATGTAGCCGTGCTTGACCCAGTCGGCGTCGAACATCGGCGATTTGTTGGGAATACGAATGTATTCAACCAGTTGCGGGACGATTTCGTCGTCCCATTTTTCGCCGACGTAGCGGTCGACCTTGCTGGCGTCCATCGAAGGGCCTCGAGCTGGGGGTAAGACCTGCAAGTTTACGCCTCCCGGCCGTGTAGGACTTTTCCTACCCTGCGACGCGGCGTCCGCTGGCTTTTTCCGCAAGGCCGCGGCGCTACGCTGGCTCCATCGAGTCGAGGAGACCGAATCCCCCGGCGAATCCCCCCAACGCCCGCCGGCATCGGAACGGAATCCATTCCATGGAGCTGAACAAGATGAACGTCCTCGCGCTCGCCGCCCGCGCGCTGCTGTTGTCGCTGCTGTTCGCCGGCAGTGCCCTGGCCGCCGAGAAGGTCAATATCAACAGCGCGGACGTCGCCACCCTGGACCGTGTCCTGCTCAATGTCGGCGCCTCCAAGGCCGAGGCCATCGTGGCCTACCGCAAGGCCAACGGCGCCTTCCGCAGTCCCGAACAGCTGGCCCTGGTCGACGGCATCGGCCTGAAGACCGTGGAAAAGAACCGCGACCGCATCGTGATCGGCGAGGCCGTACCGGCGCGCAAGCCGGCCGCGCCCGCGGTCGGCGGCGGCAGCGCCCAACGCGCGGCCAACCGCCGCTGACAGACCGTCGGTCCCGCAGGGATGCGGTGGCCGACAACGCACGGACAGGGACGTCCGACGAATGCAGGGGGAGAGCCCTGGACAAGGAAGTGAGCCGCCCGTCCGCGGAAGGATCCGCGGGCGGCGGCGCTTTTTTGCAGCGCCGGTTCCGCGATGGCCGTCGCGGCCCCCGGGTCCCGAGCTTCCGAAGCCGCGCGCGGCCGCCGCGCTGGTTAGACTCTGCGCCATCGGAACGGACCACAGCGATGGCGATGACAGACGAAGCGGGTGCCGCCCAGGGCGGCCGTTGTTGGGCGATACCGGCCAACGAGTACCGGCGCGAGCGTTGGCGCAACCAGCTCGGCTGGACCCGCGAGATCCTGCGCCTGGACGCCGCCGCGCGGCCGGTGGACGGCGACGACTGGGATTGGCGGCTGTCGATCGCCGAGATCGAGCGCGACGCCGCGTTCTCGGCGTTCCCGGGCATAGACCGCGAGCTGGTGCTGCTCAGCGGCAATGGCCTGCGCTTGCGCTTCGACGACGGCGAATTGCACGAACTGCTGCCGCCGCACGACAAGCTGCGCTTCGCCGGCGAACGCGTCGTGCATGGCGAGCTGATCGACGGCACCACCCACGACTTCAACCTGATGTGGCGCCGCGCGCGCGTGCAGGCGCAGCTCTGGCACCGCCCCCTGGTCGGGCCGATGGTGATCTTCGCCGAACCCGGCCAGACCTGGGCCGTGTACCTGATCGCCGGCCAGGCCCGCTTCGCCGACGACACCGGCCTGCCGCCGCTGGCCGCGGGCGACACCGCCGTGTTGGCCGCGGGCGGACAGCGCCTGCGCGCGGTGCTGGAAGGCGGCGGCGAGGTGTTGTTGGTGCGGGTGGCGCGGGCTGTCGCGTGATGCGCTCAGCCGCTGGATTGCCCTGAGCCTTCATGGCGGCTTGATCGAGCCATGGGCGGCGGACCTGCGCGGCGGTAAGAGCAAATCCCCCTCAATCCCCCTTTTTCAAAGGGGGAAGACCCGCAGGGAGAATTCAAGGGGGGGAAGACCAGCAAGGTGAATTCAAAGGGGGAAGACCCGGAGGGAGAGGACCGGTGCTTCAGCGCTTCGCGCCGGCTGCGACCCTAACGTCCGGACGCTTCGATTCCCCCCTTTGAAAAAGGGGGGCGAGGGGGGATTTGCTTTTAGCCGCGTGCAAGCGCAATCCCTTCAATCCTGCGCCGCAAAGCGCAAGCAAGCGGCTGCGGCGTAAACACACGTATCGTTCATGGTGAGCGGGCAGAACCATGAGCGGCGACTCGCGCGCCGCCAGGCAGCCAGGAGCCAGCGCGGCACTCCCATCGGGCGGGGCAGCCGATTGGCTCAGTACACGTCGCGCCGGTACCGCCCGTCCAGCGCCATCGCCTCCAGCGCCTCCAAGCCCGCGGTTTCGCGCAGCACCGCATCGACCGCGGGCGCCATGCCTTCCAGGCTGCCGCAGACGTAAACCGCGGCGCCGGCGTCCAGCCATTCGCGCAGGCGCACGCGCTGCTCGCGCAGGCGCTGCTGCACGTACACGCGTTCGGCACCGTCGCGCGAGAACGCCAGATCGATGCGCTCGATGCGGCCTTCGCCCAGCCAGGTTTCCAGCTCGTCGCGATAGTGGAAGTCGCGGGCGGCGCTGCGCTCGCCGAACAGCAGCCAGTTGCGCCTGTGCCCCGCGGCGATGCGGGCCTTCAGCAGGGCGCGCAGGCCCGCGATGCCGGTGCCGTTGCCGATCAGGATCATCGGCCGCGCGTCGATGGGCGCATGGAAGGAGGGATTGCTGCGGATGCGCAGATCGATGCGCGCTTGTTCCGGCGCATGCGCGGTCAGCCAGCCGCTGCCGCTGCCCAGGCGCCCGTCGGGTTGGCGCATTTGCCGCACCAGCAGTTGCAGGCTGCCGTCGGCGGGCAGCGAGGCGATCGAGTATTCGCGATGCGGCAAGGGCTGCAGCGCCTCGGCGACGGCCTGCGGCGTCAGCGCGCGCATCGCCGCCGCGCTGGGCAGGCGCGAGCGCAGCAGCAGCGCGGCGAGCGTGTCCGGTACGCCGCCGACGGCGACCGTCGCCTCGCCGTCGTGATGCGCCGCGAGCAGCCACGCGGCCACGTCGGCGGCGCCGTTGCGCGGGCCGATCTCGGCGATGTCGCCGGCCTGCCATTGCAGGTCGAGCGCGTCTTCGGGCTCGAGCGCGATATGGAAAGCGGGGCCGCCGACGCTGCCCGGGTTGAGGCGCGCGCGTTCGCTCAGCCGCCACGGCCGATACGAGGGCACGCTCCAATCGGGCAGTTCGGTATGGCCGGCGATCAGGCCCAGGTGATGCTGCCAGTGGCGCAGCGCGCCGGCATCGCCGTCGTCTACTTCGACCAGATCGAACATCGGCTCGGCGCCGGCGTGGCGCAGCCAATGGTCGAGGCGGTGGCCGAAGCGGCAGAACTGTTCGTACTGACGGTCGCCCAGCGCCAGCACGCCGTAGCGCAGGCCGGGCAGGGTCGCCTGCGCGCCCAGCACGAGGCGCACGAAACGCGCGGCCGAGTCCGGCGCATCGCCTTCGCCGGTGGTGCTGACCACGAACAGCACCTGGCGATAGCGCGCGAGCGCGGCCGCATCCAGCCCGCCCAGCACGCGGATATCGGCGCCGATGCCGCTGTCGGCCAGGGTCTGCCAACTGCGGCGTGCGAGGAATTCGGCGTGACCGGTCTGGCTGGCGAATGCGACCAGCCAATCGTTGGCCACGCCCGTCGCCGCGCGCGGCAGCGCCTGCGCACGCGCGCGGCGCGCGCGCGCCCAGGCCACGCCGCCGACGAAGCCGGCGTAGGCGCTCGCCAGTGCCGCCGCCCATAGCAGGCGGCTGCGGTCCGGGGCGAGCCAACGCACCGGTTCGGCCTGCCAGCGCAGCAGCAGATAGGCCAGCGCGATCAGCGCCAGCAGCACCAGCGCGTTGCCGAGGGTGCCGGCGTCGATGCGCCGCGAAACAGAAGAGGATTCGGATACTTGCATCTGCGCTCTTGCGCCTGCTCAGGCCGCGCGTTGGCGCGCGATGAAGGCCGGCGTCATCCGGGTCAGGAAACCTCCGCCGTCGTGCAGCACGAACATCGCCGCGAGTTGGCGGCGGTTGGCGTAGGCCATGCCGGCCTGCGGGCCCAGCACCGCCAGCACCGTGGCCAGGCCGTCGGCCTGCATGCATTGCGGATGCAGCACGCTCACCGAGGCCAGGGCATGCGCGACCGGGCGTCCGCTGCGCGGATCCACCGTATGCGAATAACGGCGGCCGTCGTGATCGAAATAGCGCCGGTAGTCGCCCGAGGTCGCGATCGCGAAACCGTCCAGCGCCAGCGCCGTGCTGCCGTCGTCCACGCCGGCGTCGGCCAAGGGCCGTTCGACCGCGATCCGCCAGACGCTGCCGTCGGGCTTGCGGCCGCGGCCATAGAGCTCGCCGCCGACTTCGACCAGGAAGGCGCCGATGCCGCGTTCGCCCAGCCACTGCGCCACCCGGTCCACACCATAGCCCTTGGCGATCGAGGAAAAATCCAAATAGGTGCCGCCGGCCTGCGTGGCGGTGCGCGCGAGCGGATCGAAACCGACCCGCTGCCAACCGACCCGCGCCTGCGCCAGGGCGATCTCGGCTTCCGACGGCGCCGCCTCGCGCGCGCCGTCGGGGCCGAAGCCCCACAGATTGACCAGCGGCCCGACCGTGGGGTCGTAGGCGCCGCCGCTGTCGGCGGCCAGTTTCAAGGCCGCGTCCAGTACGGCGTGGAAACCGTCGGGCAGCGCCTGCACGGTGCCGGCCTCGGCGCGGTTGTAGCGGCTGAGGTCGGAGTCCGCTTCCCAGGTGCTCATCTGGGCGACGACCTCGTCCAGGCGGGCCTGGATGCCGCGCTGCAGTTCCGGCAGCGCGGCAGCGTCGGCGACCAGCTTCACCGACCATTGCGTGCCCATGCTGCGACCCGCGAGCGCGTGCACCGCGTGCGCGGCCGGGGCGCCGCCCCAGCTCGCGCCGCTCCAGCTCATGCGGATCGGAGGCGTCTGCACGGCGGGCGGTTTACTGCGACAGCACTTCGAACACGGCGACGTAGCTCAGGCGGCGCTGCTTGGCGTCCGGCAGCGTGGTCTTGGCGTCCTCGCTGGCGGTCTCCAGCCAGTACATGCCGGCCTGCGGCCAGGTCACTTCGAACTTGCCGTCGGCGCCGCTGGTGAGCTGCATGTCGTTCTGCTGATCGCGGTAGCGGGTCGCGCCCGGCACCACCTCGATCTTCAGGCCGGCGGCCGGCTTGCCGTCGATCAGCAACTGGAAGGTCGCCTTCTCGCCGGCGAACAGATCGTTCGGGTGCGTGACCGGCACCAGCTCGATGCCCTTGCCGCTGGTCTTGAACACGGTGGTGGTCGGCGAACCGACGGTGGCGAAGGTCTCCACCCGGCCCAGGCTTTCCGAAGCGCTGATCTCGGTCGCGCCGGCCGGGATGCCGGCCTTGTAGTCCTCGGCCTTGCCGCGCCAGCGCTTGGCTTCGCCGCCGAGCTTGTAGCTGGCGAACATGCCTTCGTTGACCATCGCGATCTTGTAGGTGCCTTCCTGCGCCAGCTCGACGTCGAACACGCTGCGCAGCTTGCCGGTGGACGCGTTCTGCGCCTGCACCGCGCTGCCGTCCGGCGCGGTGATGCGCAGGCGTTCCAGTGGCAGCGGCACGTGGTTGAAATAGAACAGGTCGTTGGACACGGCCGCATCGACCGTGAGCCAGGCGCCCTTGTCGGAGAACACGGTCTGCGAGGGCTGCAGCCAGGCCTTGTGCGCCTGCGCCGAAGTGGCGAAGCCGAGCGCGGCGATCGCGGCGGCGGCGATGAGCTTGATTTTCATGGTTGAAATCCGGGATTGGAGATTGGGGATTCGGGATTCGTAACAGCGATGGCGTGGAATGCGGGTCGAAACCGGGAGCGCGGGGCTTGGCGCTTACACGAATCCCGAATCTCGAATCCCGAATCTCAAGGCTTGACAGCCAGGCGCACCGCGCCCAGTTCGGTCTTGCCCTGCGCCGACAGGTTCTGCGCGCCGCCCTTGGCCGGCCACTGGAACGGGATGCTGAGCAGTTCGCGGCCGCCGACTTCGCGCGCGGCCTCCACCACCAGGGTGTACTGGCCCGGCGCCAGGCCGGCCAGCGGCTTGCTGCCGCCCTTGAAGTTCAAACTGTGCTGACCGACCGCGCGGGTCGCGCCGCTGACGCCGTCGACCGGCATCTTCAGGCTGCGGCCGCTGCGCCGCCACCACTGGCGCATGTCCTTCAGCCATTTCGTGCCTTCGCCGTTCTTCATGTCGACGTCGTACCAGACCGCGAGGTTGGCGGCGACGCTGTTGTCGGGGCGCTCGATCCAGGCCGCGACGTAGGGGCGGTGGTACTCGGCGACTTTCAGGCGCGGGATCTCGATGCTGAGGTCGAGGTCGGCGGCGATCGCCGACACCGGCATCGCCAGGGCGACGATCAGTGCGGTGCGGGGCAACAACTTCATCGCGGTCTCCAGGGGGTCAATGCATGAAAAGGACGATCAGCAGCGCCGGTATCGCCAGGCCCGCCGCGACCAGCGGCCAGGTCTTGCCGCGCTGGCGCGCGTGCAGCTGCAGCAGCCACAGACCGGTGCAGGCGAACAGCAGGCAGGCAACCGCGAACAGATCGATGAACCAGCGCCAGACCGCGCCGGTATTGCGGCCCTTGTGCAGGTCGTTCAACCAGGCGATCCAGCCGCGGCGGGTGACTTCGTATTCGACCGCACCGCTTTCGCGGTCGATGCTGAGCCAGGCGTCGCCACCGGGACGCGGCAGCGAGACGTAGACCTCGCCGTCCGACCATTCCACGTTGCGGCCTTCGGTGTTCACGTCCAACTGCGCCTTGAGCCAGTCGCGCGCGCCAGCCGGCAGCGGCGCGTCGGCCGCGCGCGTGCCCTGCAGGCTGCGCAAGGCGCTCGCGGGCAGGGTGTCCTTGACCGTGACCACCTGCGGCTCGGCTTCGATCTGGGCGGCGTGGTTGAGGGTGATGCCGGTGGCGGCGAACACCAGCAGGGCGAACAGGCTCAGCGCGGCGCTGATCCAATGCCAGCGGTGCAGGGTCTTGAGCCAGTACGCGCGCCGGCCGGCCTGGGCGGCCGATTCGCGCGCGCGTGCGGCGGCGTCGCTGGCGCTCAAGGCTCGCTCCAGCGCCGCAGCAGGTTGTGGTACACGCCGGTCAGCTGCACCAATGCCGGATGCTCGGGCACGTCGGCGGTGAGGCGGCGGATCGAGACGTCGAGTTCGAACATCAGCCGGCGTTGCGCGTCCTCGCGCAGCAGGCTCTGGATCCAGAAAAAAGAGGCCAGGCGCGCGCCGCGCGTGACCGGAGTGACCTTGTGCAGGCTGGTGCCGGGGTACAGCACCAGATCGCCGGCGGCCAGCTTGATGCTGTGGCTGCCGTAGGTGTCTTCGATGACCAGCTCGCCGCCGTCGTAATCCTCCGGCGCGCTCAGGAACAGCGTCGCCGACAGATCGGTGCGCACCGTGTCCATGCCGCCGCGGCTGCGGTCGTAGCGGATCGCGTTGTCGACGTGGAAGCCGAAGGCCTGGCCGCCCTCGTAGCGGTTGAACAGCGGCGGGAACACCCGCTGCGGCAGTGCCGCGGAGAAGAAGGTCGGATTCTTGGCCAGGGCGTCGAGGATCATCGCGCCCAATTCGCGCGCGACCGGGTCGTTCTCGGGCAGCTGCGCGTTGTCCTTGGCCTTGGCCGACTGGTAACCCGCGGTGATGCGGCCGTCGGCCCAGCCGGCCTGCGCCAGCCGCTCGCGGCAATGCGCGACCTGTTCGACGCTGAGGACTTTGGGCACGTGCAGCAGCATGGTTTTCCTCAATGCGGCCGCCCGGGAGGTCCCGGGCGGCGCGCGCGGACGGTGGAAGCCCGGATTAGAACGTGAAGTTGGCGCTCAATACCACCTGGCGCGCCTCGCCCGGGGTCGCCCAGCCGTTGTTGCGGATGCGGGTGTAGTACTCCTCGTCGGCCAGGTTGCTGACGTTGAGCTGCAGGGCGGCGTGGCGGTTGATCTTGTAGTTGACCATCGCGCGGTGGGTCCAGTAGCTGCCGTAGGTGGTCAGCGGGCCGTTGGGATTGGTGGCGCTGTGCTGGCTCAGCCAGATCTTGCCCTGGTAGGTCGTGCCGTAGCCGATCTGCCACTTGGGCGAGAGGTCGTAGGTGGTCCACAGGCTGAAGGAGTGCTCCGGCACGTTCAGCAGGCGATCGCCCTTGGTGTAGTCCAGGCCCAGGCCGGCCTGACGGTCGGACACGCCCTGCAGCACTTCGCTGTCCAGGTAGGCGTAGTTGGCGTAAACCGCCCACTGGTCGGTGATCAGGCCGGACACGCCCAGCATCGCGCCATCGACGCGCGCACGGCCGTCGAGCTGCTGCGCGCCGGTCGGGTTGTTCGGGTTGCCCGGGTCGGAGACCTTGTAGTTCTCGCGGTCGTTGCGGAACAGCGAGCCGGTCAGCGCCAGACGGCCCTCGAACAGGTCCCACTTGGCGCCGATTTCGTAGTTGACCGCGGTTTCCGGGTCGACCGTGCAGTTGGCGGTGCCGGTGGTGCTGGTCAGGGTGCAGGAGCCGTTGACCGAGGCCTTGGACGGGGTCTTGGAGTTGCCGTAGGCGGCGTAGACGCTGACGTTCTCGACCGGCTTGTAGACCAGGCCGGCGCGGTAGGAGAACAGGTCGTCGGTGTTCTTGGCCGGCACGCCGTAGCCGGTGACGGTGCCGATCGGCAGCGCCGGCAGCGGCGCGCCCACGGTGGTCGGCGCCAGCACCACGGTGGCGGTGTTGGTCTTGCCTTCGTTGTGCTCGTAGCGCGCGCCCAGGCTCAGCAGCCACTGCTCGCTGAACTTGATGGTGTCGAAGACGTAGACGGCCTGGTTGTCCAGCTCGCCTTCGGTGCGGCCGGTCAGGGTGCGGTTGACCGGGCCGCGGTAGACGTTGTCCGGATTGAACATGTCCATCGTCGGCAAGCCGGCGATGTACGGGTTGGTGCCGTTGGCGTTGCGGAAATCGCTGGTGGTGTCGAGGTCGAAGCTCTCGTGCATCGCCGAGAAGCCCGCGACCAGGGTGTGCTGCACCGGACCGGTGTTGAACTCGGTGGTCAGGTCGGTCTGGGTGTAGAGGGTGGTATTGCGGGTGTCGCGGCCGAAACCGCGCGGGCCGCTGGGCAGGTAACGGCCCGGGGCCACGCCGGCCGGGCAGGCGACGCCGAGCGGGGTGAGGCCGTTGGGCATGCACCAGGTGCCCTGCACCGCGTCCACCAGAGAGAACTGGTCGACCTGCTGCCAGCGCGTCAGGTTGCGCACCTTCATGGTGTCGCTGAAACGGTGCTCCAGGATCGAGGTCAGCGAGTCGTACTCGATTTCCTGGTCGTCGATGTTCTTGTAGCCGTAGTAGGTCGACGGATCCACGCCCGGCAGCGGAGCGCCGTTGAAGAAGGGCACGCCGTACTCGGGAACGTTGTCGTCTTCCTGGTGGACGTAGTTCAGGGTCCAGGTGGTGTCGCTGCCCAGGCCGAAGCTCAGCGACGGCGCGATGCCCCAGCGCTGGTTGTTCTCGACGTCGCGGCCCGGGACGTCGTCTTGGTGCGCCATCACGTTGATGCGGAACGCGCTGCTCTCGCCGATCAGGAAGTTGCTGTCGGCGGTGACGCGGCCGTAGCTGTCGGTGCCGGCGGCGATGCTGGCGCGGTTGAATTCGGTGGCGCCCGCGGACTTGCTGACCAGGTTGATGGTGCCGGCGACCGAGCCGGCGCCCGAGTACACCGAGTTGGCGCCGTTGATGACTTCCACCGATTCCAGGTTGAACGGATCGGTGCGGCTGTACAGGCCGCTGTCGCGCACGCCGTCGACGGTGATGTCGTTGCTGGCGTCGAAGCCGCGCAGGTTGATCTTGTCGCCGAAGCCGCCGCCGCCCTCGCCGGCGCCGAAGGTGATACCGGGCAGGGTGGAGAGGATGTCCTGCAGCGAGAGCAGGTTCTGGCCGTCGATGGTGCTGCGGTCGATCACGGTGATCGTCTGCGGGGTGTCGCGCAGCGGCGCGGTGTACTTGCCCGAGCTGGCCTTCTGGATCTTCACGCCGTGGACTTTGACGCCGTCGAGGTCCTTGGCCTGGGGATCGGGCGCCGGCGCCGCGGCGGCGGGCAGGCTGAGGGCGAGAGCAAGTGCGCCGGCAAGCGGCGACACGACGAACTTCGTGGTCGACATGGGGAGTTCCGTGAACGGAGGGGTGCGGCCGGCAGGGGCCGCGTCAACCGGGAATATTAATGAGAGCGATTCGCATTTGCAACGAAAAGTGAACGCGAGCTTCGCAAAATCGGATGGGGCCGGCGTGCGAGTCGCCCGCGGCCGGGCCAAGGGGAGCCTGCCCGCAGTGGCCGCAACAAGTTCTTCGGATCGGTTTGGATGATCCGTCGCAGGCGCAGCCCGATCGGTTCGCCATCCGCGAGTTCAGGCGCGAGGCGCCGGCGGCACCCGCCGCTCAGGCGCGGTCGTCGCGGGTCCAGACCCCGTCGTTCTCGACCTTGACCGGGAACTTGGCCACCGGGCTGTAGGCCGGCGCGCACAGCGGGCGGCCGTCGCGAACGTCGAACTTGGCCCCGTGCAGCACGCACTCGACCGTGGCCTCCTCGCCGTCGTAGTTGCCGGCCGAGAGTTCGAAGTCCTCGTGCGAGCACTTGTCCTCCAGCGCGTAGTAGTCGCCGTCGTAGTTGCACACCAGGATCGGCGTATCGCCGTCCCAGGCCACGGTGGACTCGCCCGGCAGCAGCTGCGAGGTGGCGCAAACGAAAACCCAGTCGCCCATGTTGAATCCGAGATTAGGGGTTAGGGATTAGGGATTGGAAAAGAGGCTTCTGCGAATCTCGAATCCCCAATCCCCAATCCCGGCTCTTAAAACAATTTTTCCAGGACCTCGAAGCGCAGGTCGTCGCGCTTGGGGTCGCCGAAGCGCGCGTCGCCGTACGGGAAGGGCTTGACGATGCCGGTGCGACGGTAGCCGCGGCGCTCGTAGTAGGCGATCAGTTCCTCGCGCACGTCGATCACGGTCATGCGCATGGCCGGCAGCTTCCAGTCCTCGCGCGCGATGCGCTCGGCCTCGTTGATGAGGACCTTGCCGATGCCGCCGCCCTGCAGGGCCGGGCGCACCGAGAACAGGCCGAAATAGCCGGCGCCGTCCTCGACCGCGACATGCGCGCAGGCCAGCAGTTCCGGTTGGCCGTCGGGCCCGGCGCGCTCGGCGATCAGCAGCACGCTCTGCGGGCGCTCGATGCAGGCGACGATGTCGTCGGCGCCGGTGCGGCGGCCGCCGAGCAGATCGGCCTCGGTGGTCCAGCCGACCCGGCTGCTGTCGCCGCGGTAGGCCGATTCGACCAGCGCCACCAGGGCGTCGATGTCGTCGTGGGCGGCGGGGCGGAAACTCAGGGGCGTGTCGTTCATGCGAGCAGCGTGCGGACCTTGGTGAGAGCGGCGACGAAGGCATCGACCTCGTCGAAGGTGTTGTAGTAGGCGAGCGAGGCGCGGCAGGTCGCGGGTACGCCGAAATGATGCATCAGCGGGTGCGCGCAGTGGTGGCCGGAGCGGATCGCCACGCCTTCCAGATCGAGCAGGGTGGCCAGGTCGTGGGCGTGCGCGCCCTCGACCAGGAAGCTGATCACCGCCGCCTTCTCGCGGGCCCGGCCGAAGATGCGCAGGCCGGGCACCCGCGACAGCGCGTCGGTGGCGTATTCGAGCAGGGCCTGTTCGCGCGCTTCGACCTGGTGCATGCCCAGCGCCGACAGATAGTCCACCGCCGCGCCCAGGCCGACGAAGCCGGCGATGTTGGGCGTGCCGGCCTCGAACTTGTGCGGGGCTTCGTTGAACACCGTGCCCTCGAAGCGCACTTCCTTGATCATCTCGCCGCCGCCCAGGAACGGCGGCATCTCGGCCAAATGCTCGCGGCGCGCCCACAGCGCGCCGGTGCCGGTGGGGCCGTTCATCTTGTGGCCGGTGATGGCGTAGAAGTCGCAGCCGATCGCGGCGATGTCGAGCGCGCGGTGCGGCGCGGCCTGCGAGCCGTCGACCACGCTGACGATGCCGCGCTTGCGCGCCTCGCGGCAGATCTCGCGCACCGGATTGACCGTGCCCAGCACGTTGGAAACGTGGGTCAGGGCCAGCAGCTTCACATCCGGGGTCAACAGCGAGTACAGCTGGGGCAGGTCGAGCTGGCCCAGTTCGTCGAGCTCGGCCACCTTGATGACGGCGCCGGTGCGCTGGGCGACCAGCTGCCAGGGCACGATGTTGGCGTGGTGCTCCATGCGCGTGAGCACGATCGCGTCGCCTGGGCGTAGCCGCGGCAGCGCCCAGGAGTAGGCGACCAGGTTCAGGGCGAAGGTGGTGCCGCTGCACAGCACCAGTTCGTCGGCGCGCACGTTGAGGAACTTGGCGAGCTTGTTGCGCGCGCCCTCGTAGGCCTCGGTGGCCTCGGTGCCCAGCGCGTGCACGGCGCGGCTGACGTTGGCGTTGTGGCGTCGGTAGAAGTCGTCGACCGCGGCGATCACCGCTTCGGGCTTCTGGCCGGTGTTGGCCGAATCGAAATAGATCAGCGGCTTGCCGTGGACTTCGCGCGTGAGCAGCGGGAAGTCGGCGCGCACGGCGGCCCAGTCGATGGTCGTGGCGGGAGCGTTCATGCGCCTGCGACCTCTTCCAGGGCCGCCAGCGCGGTGTCCAGGCGGGCTTCCAGGCTCGCGCGTAGTTGCGGGTCCTCGAACACCGACAGGGTCTCGCGGCAGAACGCGGCGGTCAGCAGGGCGCGCGCCTGCTCGGCGGGCACGCCGCGCGAACGCAGGTAGAACAGGGCGTTGGCGTCGAGTTGGCCGACGGTCGCGCCGTGCGCGGCCTGGACCTCGTCGGCGTGGATCTCCAGCACCGGCTGGGTGTCGATCTCGGCGCCTTCGGACAGCAGCAGGTTCTTGTTGGACAGCATCGCGGCGGTGCCGTCGGCGCCTTCGCGGATCAGGATGCCGCCGTGGAAGGCGGCGCGCGAACGGCCGGCGCCCATGCCGCGCCAGACCAGGTCACAGCGGCTGTCGCGGCCGACGTGGTCGATGCCCAGGCGGGTGTCGAGGTGGCGCTTGCCGGTCGCCAGCAGCACGCCGTTGGCCTGCAACTGCGCGGCTTCGCCGTGCAGGGCGACGTTGAGCTCATGGCGCGACAGCGCCGCGCCCAGTTCCAGGTCGAGGCGGCGATAGACGGCCTCGCGCGACAGCACGGCGTCGGTGCGCGCGATCGACACGGCGCCGGCGGCCTCGTCCTGCACGCGCGCATGCGCCAGCGTCGCGTTCGGCGCCAGGTGCACATGGCTGAGACTGTTGCCGAAGTGGCTGTGCTCGCCGCCGCCGAGCTGGTGCTCGATCACGGTCAGCGACGCGCCGGCCTGCAGCTCGATCAGGTTGCGCAGATGCCAGGCCATCTCATGCGGGGTTTTCGCGGCATCCTGCGCATCCGGCTGAAGATCCTCCGCGGGCGCTCCCACGAACACCAGCTGCACCGTGCCGCCCCGCGCGCCGGCTTCGACCTTCAGCACCGCGCCGTCTTCGGCCAGGGCGGCGTTGACGCGGGCGAAGACTTCTTCCGGGCGTTCGTAGCGGCGTTCGAGGAAGTTGCAGGCGCGCGCGTCCTCGCCGGCGAGCAGTTGCGACAGCGGCTGCAGCGAGACGCCGGCGGCGAGGCCGCTCAGGTCGGACAGGGCGGCGTCGTAACGGCCGTTGTTGAACACCAGGCGCGGCGCCGGGATCGCCGCCAGCAGGGCGGCGTCGTAGCGGCCGGCTTGCGGCGCGGCGTAGCGGCGGCGCTCCAGGTTGCGCAGCGGGGTGTACTTCCAGGCTTCGCTGCGCGCATGCGGCAGGCCGGCCTGCAGGGCCGCATCCATCGCCTGCGTGCGGCGCAATCCGTGGTGCTGCTGGCGTTGCAGCAGCGGCGTCAGGGCGTCGGAGAAGGAATCGAGCAAGGCGCTCATGTCAGGCCACCGCGTTGGGCGCGATGCGGTCCTTGAGCCAGGCATAGCCGTGCGCTTCCAGTTCCAGCGCCAGCTCCGGCCCGCCGCTCTCGACGATGCGGCCGTCGGCGAGCACGTGCACCACGTCGGGCTTGATGTAGTCGAGCAGACGCTGGTAGTGGGTGATCACCAGGAAGGCGCGGTCGGGCGCGCGCAGGGCGTTGACGCCTTCGGCCACGTTCTTGAGCGCGTCGATGTCCAGGCCGGAGTCGGTCTCGTCGAGGATGGCCAGCTGGGGTTCCAGCACGGCCATCTGGAAGATCTCGTTGCGCTTCTTCTCACCGCCGCTGAAGCCTTCGTTGACGCCGCGGTTGAGCAGTTCGTCCTTCAGGTGCAGCACGGCCAGCTTCTCGCGCACCAGCTTGAGGAACTGCATCGAGTCCAGTTCGGCCTGGCCGCGCGCCTTGCGCTGGGCGTTGAGCGCGGCGCGCAGGAAATAGGTGTTGTTGACGCCGGCGATCTCGACCGGGTACTGGAAGGCCAGGAACACGCCCGCGGCGGCGCGCTCTTCCGGCTCCAGCGCGAGCAGGTCGCGGCCCTGGAAGGTCACCGAGCCCTCGATCACCTCGTAGCCCTCGCGCCCGGCGATGACGTTGCCCAGGGTCGACTTGCCGGCGCCGTTGGGCCCCATGACCGCATGCACCTGGCCCGGCTGCAGTTCCAGCGAGAGGCCCTTGAGGATGTCCTTGCCGGCGACACGGACGTGGAGGTTTTCGATCTTGAGCATCTTTATTCGCATCCAGTGGTTTTTTAGCCCCTCTCCCGCGTGCGGGAGAGGGGTTGGGGTGAGGGCCGCGGCGGTCTGCGCACCCTCATCCGCCCTTAGGGCACCTTCTCCCGTCCGCGGGAGTAGGGCAAAAACGCAGCATCCTTAGCCGACCGAGCCTTCCAGGCTGACTTCCAACAGCTTCTTCGCCTCCACCGCGAACTCCATCGGCAGCTCCTTGAACACCGACTTGCAGAAGCCGTCGACGATCATCGAGACCGCGTCTTCCTCGCCGATGCCGCGGCTGCGGCAATAGAACAGCTGGTCGTCGCTGATCTTGGAGGTGGTGGCCTCGTGCTCGACGGTGGCGTTGGGGTGGCGCACTTCGATGTAGGGGAAGGTGTGGGCGCCGCACTTCTTGCCGATCAGCAGGCTGTCGCACTGGGTGTGGTTGCGCGCGCCGGCGGCCGAGCGCTCGACCTTGACCAGGCCGCGGTAGGTGTTCTGGCCGCGGCCGGCGCTGATGCCCTTGCTGACGATCTTGGACTTGGTGCGCTTGCCGACGTGGATCATCTTGGTGCCGGTGTCGGCCTGCTGGCGGTGGTGGGTCAGCGCGACCGAATAGAACTCGCCGCTGGAGTCGTCGCCCAGCAGCACGCAGGACGGGTACTTCCAGGTGATCGCCGAGCCGGTCTCGACCTGGGTCCAGCTGATCTTGCTGCGCGCGCCACGGCATTCGCCGCGCTTGGTGACGAAATTGTAGATGCCGCCGACGCCGTTCTCGTCGCCCGGGTACCAGTTTTGCACCGTGGAGTACTTGATCTCGGCGTCCTCCAGCGCGACCAGCTCGACCACCGCAGCGTGCAGCTGGTTCTCGTCGCGCATCGGCGCGGTGCAGCCTTCCAGGTAGCTGACGTAGCTCTTGTCCTCGGCCACGATCAGGGTGCGCTCGAACTGGCCGGTGCCCATGGCGTTGATGCGGAAGTAGGTGCTCAGCTCCATCGGGCAGCGCACGCCCTTGGGGATGAACACGAAGCTGCCGTCGGAGAACACCGCCGAGTTGAGCGCGGCGAAATAGTTGTCGTGGGTCGGGACCACGCTGCCCAGGTACTTGCGCACCAGGTCCGGGTGTTCGCGGATGGCCTCGGACATCGAGCAGAACACGATGCCCTTGTCGGCCAGCTCCTTGCGGTAGGTGGTGCCGACCGAGACCGAGTCGAACACCGCGTCCACCGCCACGCCGGCCAACTTGGCGCGTTCGTGCAGCGGCACGCCGAGCTTGTCGTAGGTATCGATCAGCTCCTGCGGCACTTCGTCCAGCGAGGCGTACTTGGCCTTGGGCGCGGAGTAGTAGCTCACGCCCTGGAAGTCGATCGGGGCGATGTTGAGCTTGGCCCAGTGCGGCATCGGCATGGTCAGCCAATGCCGGTACGCGGCCAGGCGCCACTCGGTCATCCACTCCGGTTCGTCCTTCTTGGCCGAAAGCGCGCGGATGATGTCCTCGTTCAAACCCGGCGGCAGGCTGTCGGATTCGATGTCGGTGACGAAGCCGGCCTCGTAGCGGCGGCCCAGCTGTTCGTGGATCTCGCGGTTGGCGAGATCCGCGGCGGGCGCGGTGGCGGTCTTTTCGATGATGTCGGTGGCCATGGGGCTGCCTACTGTCTATGCGTTGGCCAGGCGCAGAGCGATGCGCCTGGTGTCGGGTTCGGGCGGGGGCGGCGTCAGCATCTGCGCCAGGGTCACGTTGCGCAGGGCCTCGACCACGACGTCGTTGATGCGACGCCAGTTGGCGCGTACGCCGCACTGCTGTTCGATGCCGCAGTTGCCGGCGTGGACGCTGCACTCGGTCATGCCGAGCGGGCCTTCCATGGCCTCGACGATCTCGATCAGGCCGATCCGGTCGGCCGGGCGCGCCAGGCGGTAGCCGCCGTTGGCGCCGCGGAAGCCTTCGACCAGGCCGGCCTGGGCCAGCGGCTTGAGCAGCTTGCTGACGGTCGGCGTCTCCAGACCGGCGCGCTCGGCCAGCTCGGAAGCGCTGAGCACGGCATCGGGCACGCCGTCCAAATGAGCGGCGAGCACGGTCAGGACGACCGTCGCGTAGTCGGTGAGTTTGGTGACGCGGAGCATCGGCGTAGGGGTCGGTTTAATCCGTACCGGAATTGTACGGTTTCCGGGCCGGCGGAGCCAGCGCCCGCATTCAGGCGGTTCAGGCGCTCGGCTGGGGCCGGCGCATCGAGGGCCGGGCCTGCGGCACGGCCACCGGGGCGGGAGTTCACGAAGGCGGGTGGGGCCGTTCCGCGCGAAGGGGGGACGTCCGCCGCGGGCTTCGAGCGCGGACCGGCCCGCGTCGCAGGGGGGCGGCGGCGTGTGGTCCGATCCCGTTTTTGCCGTCGCCGTCGAGTCGGCCCGGTGCGCGAGCGTCGAAGCCCCGCGAAGAAGGCAGGTGCCGCCGCGCCGCGTGGGGCGACGAAGCTCGACTCCGATCGCGCCCGCGCACGGGTCCGCGACGCACGATGGCCGCGGACGCGCGTTTGCGGTCAAAATGCGGGCACGTCTCTTCTGGATTACCGCATGCCGCGCAAGATCGCCGCCCGTCGTTCCGCCATCCACGGCAACGGCGTATTCGCCGTCACCCCGATCGCCAAGGGCGAACGCGTAATCGAATACAAAGGCCGCCGCCGTACCCATGAGGAGGTCGACGCGGGCGATTCCGGCGACACCGACTCCGGCCACACCTTTCTGTTCACGCTCAACGACGAGTACGTGATCGACGCCAACTTCGAAGGCAACAGCGCGCGCTGGATCAACCACAGCTGCGCGCCCAACTGCGAAGCCGTGCTGGACGAGGACGAGGGCGACGACCGCCGCCAGGACCGGGTCTTCATCGAGGCCATCCGCGCGATCGAGCCCGGCGAGGAGCTGTCCTACAACTACGGCATCACCCTGGCCGAAAAGCATACCAAGCGCCTGAAGCAGATCTGGGAATGCCGCTGCGGCGCCGAGAACTGCACCGGCACGATGCTGCAGCCGAAGAAGGACAAGAAAGACAAGAAAGAGAAGAAGAAAAAGAAGAAGGACAAGGACAAGAAGAAAAAGAAGGACAAGAAGAAGTCCAAGAAGGATTGAGGCCAGGCGTCCGCGCGAGCGCGGGCGCGCATCCCGGCCGTCCGGCCTGAAATCGCCGGGCCTTGGGGTAGGAGCGGCGTGAGCCGCGGCCGTGCCCCGAGCCTTCGGCGCATGTGCGGTTGCGTGGTCGCGGCTTGCGCCGCACCTACAGGCCGCGGGCGTGGCTCTTGCGCCGGAATGCCCTTGCCGCGTGGCCGGCTGGTACCAATGGCCGATGGCCGGCGCGGCGGCGCTCGCGGGACACTGCGGTCCCGCGCCGCAACGCTGCGATAACGCAGGGCGGCGACAATGGCCGTTCTCGCGCCAGCCGCCGCGCCCCTTCCGCATTCCCAGGAGTCGTCATGAGTTCGATCCAAGGCCAGGTCGCCGTCGTCACCGGAGCCGCCAGCGGCATCGGCAAGGAAATCGCCCATGAGCTGGCCCGCGCCGGCGCCGCGATCGCGATCGCCGACCTCAACCAGGCCGGCGCCCAGGCCGTGGCCGACGAGATCGTCGCCGCCGGCGGCCGCGCGATCGGCGTGGCCATGGACGTCACCGACGAGGCCGCGGTCGAAGCCGGGATCGCGCGCGTGGCGGCCGAGCTGGGCGGCATCGACATCCTGGTCTCCAACGCCGGCATCCAGATCGTCAACCCGATCGAGAACTACGCCTTCGGCGATTGGAAGAAGATGCTGGCGATCCATCTCGACGGCGCCTTCCTGACCACCAAGGCGGCCTTGCCGCACATGTACAAGGACAACAAGGGCGGCACCGTGATCTACATGGGTTCGGTGCATTCGCACGAGGCTTCGCCGCTGAAGTCGGCCTACGTCACCGCCAAGCACGGCCTGCTGGGCCTGTCGCGAGTGTTGGCCAAGGAAGGCGCCAAGCACGGCGTGCGCAGCCATGTGGTCTGCCCGGGTTTCGTGCGCACGCCGCTGGTCGACAAGCAGATCCCGGAGCAGGCCCAGGAGCTGGGCATCAGCGAGGACGAGGTGATCCGCAAGGTGATGCTGGGCAACACCGTCGACGGCGTGTTCACCACCGTCGAGGACGTGGCCAAGACCGTGCGTTTCCTGTCCGAGTTCCCGAGCGCGGCCCTGACCGGCCAGAGCATCGTCGTCAGCCACGGCTGGTACATGCAGTAAGGTCGCTCCATGGCGAGCACCCCCGGTAAGCGTTCCCCGTCCGCGACACGCAAGCCGGCGCCTTCCAAGGCGGCGCCAAGCAAGCGCGTGGCGGCGAAGAAAACCACGCCTTCGAACAAAGCCGCGATCCCGCCGCCGCAGCGCCGCCCCGAGCGCACCGCCCTGGTGCTGCAGGGCGGCGGCGCGCTGGGCGCGTACCAGGCCGGCGTCTACCAGGGCCTGGACGAAGCCGGGATCGCGCCGGACTGGCTGGCCGGCATTTCGATCGGCGCCTTCAACACCGCGATCGTGGCCGGCAATCCGCCCGGACGCCGGGTAGAGGCCCTGCGCGAGTTCTGGGACACGATCTCGCAGCCGACCCTGCTGCCGGCGACCACGCTGGGCCAGGAGGCGCGCTACGCCGGCCTGGGCGACGACCTGCGCGCCTGGCTGGACACCTGGGAAGCCTGGCGCGCGCTGATCGAAGGGCAGCGCGGTTTCTATCGGCCGCGCGGCTGGGATCCGCTGGCCGCGCCCGGTCCGGCCGAGGCCAGCTGGTACGACACCACGCCGATGATCGCGACGCTGGAGCGCATGGTCGACTTCGACCGCCTCAACGACGGCGGCATCCGGGTCTCGGTGGGCGCCGTCAACGTGCGCACCGGCAATCTCGAATACTTCGACAACAGCCAGATGCGCCTGGGCGCGCGCCATATCCTCGCCTCCGGCGCGCTGCCGCCGGCGTTCCCGGCAGTGGAGATCGACGGCGAGTACTACTGGGACGGCGGCCTGGTCTCGAACACGCCGCTGTCGCAGGTGCTGGCCAGCGAGCCGCGCCGCGACACCCTGGTGTTCCAGGTCGATCTGTGGAGCGCGCAGGGCGAGCTGCCGCAAACCTTGCTGGACGTGGCCGAGCGGCAGAAGGAGATCCAGTACTCCAGCCGTACCCGCCTGATCACCGACACCCAGCGCGCGCAGCAGCATTACCGCCGGCTGCTGCGCGAACTGCTTGAGGAAATCCCCGAGGACGTGCGCCGCAGCAATCCCTGGGCGCAGTACGCGGCCCAGCTGGCCTGCGACCGCCGTTACAGCGTGATCCACCTGATCTACCGCGAGCGCGCCAGGATCGGCCATTTCAAGGACTACCAGTTCGGCCGGGTCGCGATGCGCGAGCATTGGCTGTCCGGCCAGGCCGACATCGCGCGCGCCTTGGCGCATCCGGAGTGGCTGGAGCTGCCGACCGGCGAAGTGGCTTTCGTCGCGCACGACGCGACTGCGGAAGTGGCCGGCGGTTGATTCTTCCAGCTCCTGGTCGAAGAGGGGCTAATACGTAGGGCTTGTGATCTCCCTTCTTATGGGGAAGCCGCCACCTTCGCCAGGCTCAGGACAGGCGGCGGGCGGATGAGGGGCCGGGATGAGATGGGAGCCACGCGCTCGCGCCGTGCCCTCGCCCCAACCCCCTCTCAGCCTTGCACACCCTTCGGGCGCCGCAAGCGGGAGAGGGGCTTGGTACGCAGGGCTCCGACCTGCCTTGGCAGGCCGGAGTGCAGCGTCGGCTGCGCTCCGCGATGAAGCCCGCCCCTCAACGCAACGCCGCGTATTTCCCGGCCACGCCTGCGCGCAGACGCGCGGACGCAGGCCGCGCCGGCGGCGGATGCGCGAGCCGTGCAATTGGTTGCCATGACTTTTGCCATTCGGTAAGCGGACGCGCGGGGACTAGGCTTCGCCACGCTCGGGCGCCGCGACCGCCGGGGCCCGTACCACGCAACCTTCCCGCAGGTGTCGGCGCCCATCGGTGCCGATCGCCCGCGCTGCGGCTCGTGGCGGCCAACTCCATCAGTACCGAGGCCCCGCAATGCGCGCACCCCTGACCCTGGCCATCCTCGCCGCGCTCGCCGGCGCCGTTCCGCTCGCGCAGGCGGTCGAAATCGACGGCCGCATCGATCCGGCCGAATGGGAAGGCGCGCAGCGCATCACCGACTTCCGCCTGACCCAGCCCTTGTCGCGCGCGCCGGCGCCGCAACCGACCGAGGCGCTGGTGCTGGCCACGCCCGAGGGCCTGGCGATCGGCTTCCGCAATACCCAGCCCAACAGCATCCCGCGCAGGCGCCAGTTCGCCCAGCGCGACGAGGGCGGGCCGATGGACCGGGTCAATCTGTACGTCGATTTCGACGGCGACGGCCGCAACGGCTACAACTTCACCGTGCTGCTGTCCAACAGCATCAACGACACCACGATCAGCAACGAGAACCAGTTCAACGACGACTGGGACGGCGACTGGCGCCACGCCACCAGCGAGGACGACAGCGGCTGGTACGTCGAAATGCTGATTCCCTGGCATATCGCGCCGATGCGCGAGGCCAGCGTCGACGGCAAGCGCACCCTGGGACTGTCGCTGGACCGGGTGATCGGCGCCACCGGCGAGCGCGCCTCGTGGCCGGCGGTGAGCTTCAACGAAAGCCGCTTCCTGACCGCGCTCGAGCGCATCCAGGTGCCGGCCTACAGCCAATCGCTGCTGGCCATCACGCCCTACGTTTCGGGCATCTACGACGCGGTCGGGCGCGACAACGACTTCGACGGCGGCGTCGACCTGTTCTGGAAGCCCAACGGCCGCTTCCAGCTCAGCGCCACGGTCAATCCGGACTTCGGCCAGGTCGAGAGCGACGAGCTCACCGTCAATTTCAGCGCCACCGAGACCTTCTTCAGCGACAAGCGCCCGTTCTTCACCGAGAACCAGGGCTTCTTCGACGTGCCCTTCGGCGCGCTCAACAACAACAGCCGCCTGATCTACACCCGCCGCGTCGGCGGCAGGAACGACGACGGCGTCGGTTCCGGCGATGTCACCGCCGCGATCAAGGTCAACGGCAGCGCCGCCGGCTTCAACTACGGCCTGTTCGCGGCCACCGAAGCCGACGAGCTCGGCCGCGACTTCTACGCCGTCCGCGCGACCCGCGACTTCGCCGCGCAGGGCGTGGGCGCGATGGTCACCCGCGTGAACCGGCCCTTCCTGGACCGCGAGGCCACGGTGTACGAGTTCGACCACCGCTGGACCCCGAATTCGCAATGGTCGATCCGCAGCACCCTGGTCGGCTCCGATGTCGACCAGGCCGGCCGCGGCAGCCGCGACAGCGGTGCCCAGCTGCGCATGGACTACGACATGGGCAATAGCTGGCGCCACCAGCTGTACCTGCTGCACCTGGGGCGCGATCTGCAGCTCAACGATTTCGGCTACCTCGAACGCAACAACTTCAACTACCTGCGCTACGACCTCGGCCATCGCGTGACCGGCCTGCCGGCCGACTCGGCCTACGCCGGCAAGGATTTCCATTACGCGATCTCGCGCCGCTACAACGACCAGGGCGTGCACATCGCCGACGCGGCCGCGATCAACCGCCGCAGCGACCTGCGCGACGGCGGCAA
The DNA here is from genome assembly GCF_036697405.1 of Lysobacter sp. CCNWLW3. NCBI lineage: Bacteria > Pseudomonadati > Pseudomonadota > Gammaproteobacteria > Lysobacterales > Lysobacteraceae > Lysobacter > Lysobacter sp. CCNWLW3. The sequence continues at coordinate 296,863 of NZ_JBAHWA010000003.1, read as the reverse complement.
CGAATTCGTCGATATCGCGGCCTGGAGTTCCGGCCACGACGACCTGATCACGCGCGGCAACGGCGTGGTCGACGTGCCGTCCAAGCTGTACCTGTATTACGAGCGCTTCCGCCCGCGTCAGAACGACGGCCGCTGGGCCTTCTACGGCGAGGCCCAGTACGCGGCCGAAGGCCTGGGCGGCATGGACGAGGGCAAGTCGCGGCTGTACCTGGAGCCGCGCTACCACCTCAACGATCGCCTGAGCTTCTTCAGCGGCGTGGAGGTCTCGCACAACCCGGACTGGCTGCTGTGGCGCGGCGGCAATCTGCTGGGCAGCTTCCGCTCCGACATGATTTCGATCAACGCCGGCTCGGTCTGGCTGATCGACGACAAGCAGGAGCTGCGCGTGCGCCTGGAGGCCATCGGCCTGGACGCGCACAGCCGCCAGGCCTATCGCGTGGCGGCCGACGGCCGGCCGCTGAAGGTCAACGAGTCGATTCCGGACTTCAACCTGCGCAACCTCGGTTTCCAGATCCGCTACCGCTACGAGCTCGCGCCGCTGTCGCACCTGTACATCGCCTATGTGCGCGGCGGCGACCTGTTCGAGGAAGGCTCGCAGCTGGACGGCAGCGCCGGACGCGAGTTCCGCGATGCTTTCGACCTGCGCGACAGCGAGCAGCTGCTGGTCAAGCTGTCCTACCGCTTCGAGATCTGACTCCGCGGTTTCACGGCGCGGGTGCGACCGGCACCGGTTTCACCCGCAACGCCCACAGCACGCCGGCGATCAGCAGGGCGATGCCCAGCAAGGTCAGCGGGCGCGGCATCGCGCCGCGCAGCAGGAAGGCATAGGCCAGCGCGAACAAGGTCTCGAACACGATCAGCTGCCCGGCCAGCGCGGTCGGCAGACGCTGGCTGGCTTCGTTCCAGCACAGGGTGCCGACCCAGGACGCGAGCAGGCCGATCGCGACCATCAGGCCGATGAAGAAGCCCGGGCGCGGACCGAACGGCAGCGGGAACTCGCTGCCGGCGGCCGCGCTGCCGCCCCAGAACAGGGCGTAGCCCAACAGCGCCAGCGGCAGCGTCGCCAGGCCCTGGGCGGTGGCCCAGGTGCGCGGGTTGCGGCCCGGGTGGGCGCGCAGCCAGTCGGCGTTGCGCAGCGGGTACCAGGTCCAGCAGGCGAGGGCGCCGAGCGCGAGCAGGCCACCGCTGAGGTAGCGGCCGAGGTCGGCGCGGTCGTCGTCGAGCAGGGCGTCGAGTTCGACCTGGTTGACGCAGGCGATGCCGGCGCCGATCAACAGCAGCGACGGCGCCAGCAGCAGCCACGGCAAGCGTCCGTCGCGCCGCGCGTTGCGGCGGTTGGCGGCGATCGCGATCACCACCGGCAAGGTGCCGATGATCATGGTCGGCAGCGGACCGCCCGCGCGCTGGATCGCGCTGGCCAGGCACAGGTAATAGAGCAGGTTGCCGATCGCGCACAGCTTGAGCGCTTCGATCCAGTCGGCGCGCGTGAGCTGGCGCAACGCGGCGCGGTCCAGCCAGGCCAGCGGCAGGGCGATCAGGCCGAAGGCCAGGTAGCGCGCGACCGACTGCAGCGCCGCCGGGTATTCGGGCAGCAGCAGCGGGCCGACGAAGACCAGGCCCCAGATCAGGCCGGCCAACAGCGCGTAGAGGGTTCCGATCAGCATGGCGGCAGGCTGCCGCAAACGCGGCCGCGGTTCTTGTACGAGATTGCGGCGCCGGTGCGGCCGGGGTCAGCCGCGCAACTGCTTGCGGTAGCGTGCCGGGGTGATGCCGTAGCGGCGCGCGAAGGCGCGGGTGAGGTGGGCCTGGTCGGCCAGCCCGGTTTCGGCCGCGACCTGGGCCGGCGCCATGCCCTCGGCGAGGCGGCGCTTGGCCTGGTGCAGGCGCAGCGCCATCAGCATCTGCTGCGGGGTGACGTGGTAGTGGTCGCGGAAGCGGCGCAGGAAATGGAAGGGGCTGAGGCCGGCTACGGCGGCCAGGCGTTCCAGGCTCAGGCGTTCGGCCAGATGGGCGCGCAGGTAGTCCAGCACCCGGGCGAAGCGCGGCGCGGCTTCGGCGCGCGCGGCCTGAGGCACGCGCGCGTGCACGCGGAACTCGTCCAGCAGGGCCGCGAGCTGGCTGTCGAAGGCCAGCGGCTCGCGTGCCTGCCACAGCGCGTCCAGGCGCGCGCTGATGCGGCGCGCGCGCTGCGGATCGTGGCTCACCGCCTGCTCGAACCACCAGCCGCTCTCGCCGGTCACTTCCGCGGCCAGGTCGGGATCGACGTAGGCCATGCGGTAGCGCCAGCCGCCCTCGGTTTCGGCGCGGCCGGTGTGCAGCACGTCGGGATTCATCATCACCAGCGAATCCGGCGGCGCCAGATGATCGCTGCCGCGGTAGCGGAAACGCTCCACGCCCGATTCGATCGCGCCCAGGCCGTAGGCCTCGTGGGTATGCGGTTCGAAGGCGTGGCGGACGATGTGGGCGCGGTAAAGCTCGATGCCGCGGCGATGCGCGGGCTGCCGGAATTCGGCGGCGTCGTGGGCGTGGACGAATTGCTCGGGTACGCCTTGCATGCGCCGAGTATCGCATGCGGCGCGGGGCTGGCCGGCTAGGTGCGTGCGTTGCGGAACGCGTCCACGCCGGCCCAGGCCTGCGGCGTCATGATCTCGAACAGGCCGGCGCGCGCATTGCGCCGGCCCAGCACGGTGAGGGCGTGGTCGCGGCTGAGCAGGCAGCTGGCATCGGCGGCATGCGCCAGTTCGAGGAATTTCTGGTCGTCCGGATCGGCGCAGCGCGGCAGCGGGATCGCCGGCGGCGGGCGGCGTTCGGCTTCCGCCACCACCCGCACCACGGCGTCGTAGGCGCGCAGCGCGTCCGCCTGCGCCTGCGCGTCCAGGCCCAACTGCGGGTAGGCGAGCACGCGCTGCCATTCGTCGCGGCAGTCGGCGTCGCTGACTGCCTCGATCCGGCCGCTGGCGAGCGCCTCGGCGAGCGCGGCCGCGTGCGGATCGCGGAACACGAACAGGTCCAGCCAGACGTTGGTGTCCAGCACCAGCCGCGGTCGCGGCGTCGTCATCGCGCCCGCCACCGCTTACAGATCGTCTTCGCCCGGGAACGAGGCCGACAGTTCGGCGATCACGATCCAGCGGCCCTGCTCGGGATATTTGGGATCGTCGCTGGAGTAGGTGCCTTCGCCGACCGGCGTCTTGCCGTCGGGCACGCCCTGCTCGCCGTTGTCGCGCAGGCCCAGGCCGGCGCTGCGCCCGACCTGTTCGTCCTTGCGCGCGTCGAGCTTGCCGCCGTGGTAGTCGACGACGGTGCCGCCGTAATCCCATTCCAGGCCGTAGAAGGAAATCGGCTTGCCGTTGAGGGCGACCAGCTCCGACAGCGGCATGCCCATGCGCAGGCCGTTGTCCAGACTCCATTGGGATTCGCGGTCGAGGATGCGCACCAGCGACAGGCCTTGGAGTTTGTGTTCGTCCTGGAAATACAGGTAGGCGCGCCGGCCGGGCTCGTCGGGGAACAGGATCACGCCGGGCAATTGTTCGCCCTCGGCGCCCGGCACCTTGCCCAGGCGCACGTTGGCGGCGCCGTAGCGTTTGCGCAGCTCGTCGGGGCTGGTGTCGGGCGCGAAATCGCCGGGCAGCACGAAGCTGGCGACGGCCGGGGCCGGGTCGGCGGGCGCGGCCGCCGCATCGGCCGGCGCCGGCTTGGTCGCGGCCGCCTTCGCGGGCGCGTCCGTTGCAGGCGCGTCGGCGGCCGGCGCGGCGCGCTCGCAGGCGCTCAGCCCCGCGAGCAATAGGGACGAGAACAGCAAGGCGCGCAGGTTCATGGCTTCACTTCCCTCAGGTCGGCGCTGCCGATGCGCCAGGCGCGCTGTTCCGCGGTCGCGCCGTCGACCACAGCGCGGCGCAGCACGTAGGCACCGACGAATTTGCGCTGGCTGCCGTCGCGCTGGCTGGCGGTCAGCGCCACCGGCACTTCCAGGTAGCGCGAGCCGGCGGCCGCATCGACGCGGCCCGGCGGCAGGATCTCGACCGAGACGCCGGTGGTATCGGCGAAACCGTCGGCGAATTGCTGCGGCGACTGGCCGCTGGCGCGACCGCCGTCGGACCACAGCGCGTACGCGCGGGCGTAGCTGCGCGCGTTGATCGCGGCGTAGTAGTCGCGCACCACGGCGACCGCGTCTTGCGGGGTGGGCTCGTCGCCGGGCACGGCGGTGCCGTCCTCGACGAGCGGGGTGCCGTCGTCGGCGATCGGCCAGGTGCCGTCCTCCGGCGTGGCCGGCAGGATCGGGTTGCCGTTCTCGTCCAGCACCGGTTCCTGCACGATGCCGGTGCTGGGCGGGCCGACCTGGCCCGGGCCCGGCGCCGAGGGCATGCCGGTGACGCCGCCGCTGGCGCCCTGCGGCGCCGGCAGCAGTTCGCCGGCTTCGCCGTTGGCGGTGCCGGCCTGCGGATCTTCGTTCTTGCCGCAGGCCGCCAGCGCCAGCGCGAGCAGGCAGGCGGCGAGCGGGCGACGGAAGCGGAATGCGCGCATGTCAGCGGTCGAGGTGGACGACGACCCGGCCGTGTTCGATCTGGGTGCTGCCGATGCGGCGTGAACCCAGTTTGTCGAGCAGGCTGTTGTCGAAGCGGTAGACGGGTTCCTGGCGCGCGTAATCGCCGAGCCAGGCGTTGAGCAGTTCGCGCGAGGCGCCGGTCATCACGCCGCCGAGCTGCGGCACGTCGACGTAGTCGATGCGCGGATCGCGCAGGTGCAGGCCCTGGGTGGCGGCGTCGTAGCGCAGTGCGCTGGTCAGGGTGAAGCGTCCGGACGGGCGCTGCGAGGAACCGCTGCCGAGCGCGGCCAGGCCGATGTCGAAATCCAGGCGCAGGCGGTCGCCGTCGTCGGGAATCGACAGGCGCGGGTTCATCAGGGTCACCGCCACCAGCCCGCCGAGCTTTTCGTAGCGCTTGGGGAAGTTGCGGTTCAGCGACTGCTGCAACTGCGGCGCGGTAAACGCGACTTCATTGCCGAGGTAGGCGCTGACCGCATTGAGCGTGGAGCAGGCAGCCAGCGTCAGCAGGGCGGCGGCCAGCAGCAGGGAGCGCAGCAGGGTGGAGCGTAGGCGCGGTCGGGCGGACATCGGCGGGTTCCGTGGGCGATTCGCGCACGATACCCGGACCGCGTGAACGGCGACACAGGCACGAGCTTGGCTGTGGGGTAGGAGCGGCGTAAGCCGCGACCGTCAGCCGCCCAGGCCGCCAGGCTTGCGCTGGCGGCGCGGGTTCGTGGTCGCGGCTTACGCCGCTCCTACCCCGAAGCGGGTGCGCAGGGCTCAGCCCTCGCCGGCCTCGCGCAGTTGCGCCTCCAGGCGCGCCTTGAGGGCGTCGTCGATCTTGAGCTGGCGCGCCAGCTCGTCCAGATAAGCGCGTTCCATGAAGCTCTGTTCGTCGGCCGCGAGCAGGCTGGCCAGGTACATCTCCGATGCCATCTCCGGGGTGCTGGCGGCGCGCGCGACCTCGGCCGGGTCCAACGGCTTCTCGAGTTCGGCGTGCAGCCACTGGCGCAGGCCGGGGTCGTTGTCGATGCGGGTGAACTCGCCTTCGATCACTTCGCGCTCGCGCGCGTCGATGTGGCCGTCGGCCTTGGCCGCCGCGACCAGGGCCTTGAGGATGGCCTGGCTGTGCAGTTCGGCCTGCGGCGGCGGCAGGCGGTCGACCGTCTGCGGTTCGGCGGCGTTGCCGTCCTGCTGCTTGCGATACTCGCCGTAGGCCTTGTAGGCCAGCACGCCGACCGCGGCCACGCCGCCGTACAGGGCGAGCTTGCCGCCCATCTTGCGCATCTTCTTGTTGCCCAGCAGCAGGCCGAGCGCGCCGCCGGCCAGGGCGCCCTTGCCGAAGTCGGCGTTCAACAGCCCGCGCTTTTCCTCTTTCTTGCCTTCGTAGCGCGCAGGCGTGTTGCCGCCGCCCAGCAGGCTCTCGAGTCCGCCGCCGCCGAGGCTGCTCTGGGCGGTCTTCAGCAACTGATCGAGTAAGCCCTGGGTCTTCATGCGCGCAACTCCGTGGATGAGGTCGTGAATCCACGACCTGAGGGCGCGGGGGACGGGCTTCAAGCGCGCCGGCGGCGGCCGGCGCAGTGCGGTTCACCTCAGCCGCGCTGCTGCACCGCCAGGCGCAGGCCCAGGGCGATGAACACGCCGCCGGTCACGCGCTGCTTCCAGCGCCCGGCGCCCAGCGAGACGCGCCGGCCGAAGCGGCCCACCGCGAAGCTCAACGCCAGGCTGTAACTGAAACCGATCAGCGACAGCAGCGCGCCCAGCACCAGGAACTGCAGCCAGACATAGCCGCGCTCGGGGTGCACGAATTGCGGCAGAAAGGCCAGGAAGAACAGCGCCACCTTGGGATTGAGCACGCCGGTGACCACCGAGCGCAGGTAGATATTGGGCGCGGCGGCGGACGGGGCGGCCGCGCCGTCGGCCGGCGCGGGCTCGTCCTCGCTGCGCCAGGTCTTGATGCCCAGCCAGATCAGATAGGCGGCGCCGACGTACTTGAGCACCTCGAAGGCCGTCGCCGAGGTCGCCAGCAGCGCCGACAAGCCCAGGCCCGCCGCCAGGGCGTGGATCAGGGTCGCGGTTTCCAGGCCGAACGCGGCGCGTATCCCGCGCGCGGTGCCGCCGGTCGCCGCCTGGGTCACGATCCAGGCCGTGCCCGGGCCCGGAATCAGCACCAGCACGGCGGCGGCGACCAGGAAGGCGGCGAGGGTGGCGGTATCGAACATGGCGGCGCAGGCGCGGGGGGCGGAACCGCAGTCTGCGCCGCGCGCCCGCGCGCGCCAAGTGCGCGCGGCGCTAGGACGCGGGATTCAGCGTTGCGCCCGCCGTGTCGCCGGCGGCGTCGGCTATCGCCGCGCGCTGCTTTTCGATCGCCTCGACGAAGGCGTCGCTGCCCGGCCATTGGCTGATACGGCCGAGCTTGCGCGCGCCGCGGAACACCAGGAAGGCCGGAATGCCGTGCAGGCCGAAGCGGGTGCCCATCTGCGGGTCTTCGTAGACGTTGTCGTGCAGCCACTCGACTTCGGGCCAGCGGAAGCGTTCCGGGGCGAGCAGGATCTGGCCCTTGGCGACGTCGCAGTTCGGGCAGTCCTTGCCCCACAGGAACAGGATCCGCAGGCGGCCGTCTTCGGCCAGGACCTCGTCCAGCCGCGCTTCACGCACCAACCGCATCGGGAAGGTCCAGAAGAAGCGCGGGATGGCGGTGTCGCTCACGCGGCCATCCTACTCCGCGGACCGGGCCCGCGCGCCAGCGGCTAGGGCACGGCCAGTTCGATGCCCTGGACGCGGAACTCGGCCAGGGTGGCGTCGTAGATGTCCGACAGCAGGGCGTGTTGGCCGTTCTCGGCGTCGGCGATCCACAGCTGCGCCTCCAGCACGATGCCCTTGTCGGTGATGGTGCTGACGTAGACGCCCGACTCGGGCGTGCGCAGCACGCGCGGCTGGGCATTGACCGCGCGCAGGAAGATGGTGCGCGCGGCCACGGTGTCGGTGTTGCCCTTGACGATCAAGCTGGAGGTCAGGCGCACGTTACGGTCCGACCAGGACTGGTTGAGGATGGTGTTGCTGGTCAGGGTGTCGTTGGGGACGATCGCCTCCAGGCCCTCGCGGGTGCGGATCACGGTGTAGCGCACCGTCATGCGCGTGACCTTGCCCAGCACGCCGCCCACCGAGACGTTGTCGCCGACCCGCACCGATTGTTCGAACAGCACGATCAGGCCGCTGACGTAGCTGGCCGCCAGCCTTTGCAAGCCCAGGCCCAGGCCGATGCCGAGCGCGCCGCCGAACGCGGCCAGCGCGGCCAGGTTGATGCCGCTGACGCTGAAGATCAGGATCAGCGCGAGCAGCCACACCAGCACGCCGGCGATGCGCGACAGCGCCAGGATGTGGTTCGGCGCCAGGTGCGGGCTGCGCTGGATCGCCTTGTCCAGCGCGCGCGTGGCCCAGTAGGAAACGATCACGATCACCACGCCGATCACCAGGCCGCCGACCGTGTCCTCGGTGCTGAGGGTGATGTTGCCGATGGAGAGCTTGGCCGCGAACAGCTTGCCGATCAGCGGGTAGCGTTGGCCGAACACCGCCAGCACGGTCATGGCCCAGGCCAGCACGGTCGCCAGCCGCATCATCACCTTGAGCAGGGGCGTCGGCCGGAACAGCAGCTCGACCAGGGCGCCGGGAATGCGCAGCAGCACGAACAGGGCCAGAGCCAGCAGCACCACCGACAGCGCCGCCCGGCCGAACTCGTTGACGATGCCCAAGGGGCCGGGCAGGAGCAGCAACAACAGCGCCAGCGTCGGCGCGAACAGATAGTCGAACACGATGCGCAGGCGCGGCCTTGTGCTCAGACGCGGGCGCAGTCGTCGCTTCAGGTAGTGGGCCAGGCCCAGCGCGGCCAGCACCAGCCCCAGCGTGACCAGGGCCTCGAGCGGGTGCGCGCTAAGCGACGTGGCCGTGTCCAGGGTCTTTTCGAATTGCGGATCGACGGCCGGAACGGCGTTGTCTGGCTTCATGCACGGGCTCGCAGGGAATTGGAAAGGCGCCGACGACGCAGCCGCGGAACCTGCCGCGATTGTGGGCATCGCCAGGCTCCCGCGCCAGCGCGCGGGAGCGCTCGCGAACGCGCGCTCAGTCCTCCTCGGCCCTGGGCTTGAAGGCCTCGACCAGCTTCTGCTGCACGTTGGCCGGCACCGGTTCGTAGTGACTGAAATCCAGGGAATAGCGCCCGCGCCCGGCGGTCACCGATTTCAGCTCGGCCGCATAGCCTTCCAGCTCCGACAAGGGCACCTGCGCCTTGACCACGATCTCGTGGCCGCGCGCGGCGTCGGTGCCGTTGATGCGCGCGCGCTTGCTGGCCAGGCCGCCGCTGATGTCGCCCATGTGCTGTTCGGGCGCGTTGACCTCCAGGTCGACGATCGGTTCCAGCACCTGCGGCCGGGCCTTGCCGATCGCATCCAGGAAGGCCTTCTTGCCGGCGGCCACGAACGCGACCTCCTTGCTGTCGACCGGGTGGTGCTTGCCGTCGTAGACGATCACGCGCACGTCCTGCATCGGATAGCCGGCCAGCGCGCCCTGGTGCAGCACCTGGCGCACGCCTTTCTCCACCGCCGGCAGGAACTGGCCGGGGATGGTGCCGCCCTTGACTTCGTCGACGAACTCGAAGCCGGCGCCGCGCGGCAGCGGCTCCACGCGCAGGAACACCTCGCCGAACTGGCCGGCGCCGCCGGTCTGTTTCTTGTGGCGGTGGTGGCCCTCGGCCTTGCCGCTGACGGTTTCGCGGTAGGCGATGCGCGGCGGGCGCGACTTCACCTCCACCCCGTACTTGTCCTTCAAGCGGTCGATGTTGATGCGCAGGTGCAGGTCCGACAGGCCGCGGATCACGGTCTCGTTGGTCTCGGTCTCGTGCTCGATGTGGAAGCAGGGATCTTCCTCGGACAGTTTGTGCAGCGAGGTCGCGAGCTTCTGCTCCTGGCCCTTGCTGGCCGCTTCCACCGCCAGCCCGAACATGGGCTTGGGGAAGTTCAGCGGCGCCAGGTGGATGTGATCCTCGTCGTGGCTGTCGTGCAGCACCGCGTCGAAATGCAGTTCCTCGACCTTGGCCACCGCGGCGATGTCGCCGGGGATCGCCTGGTCGATCTCGACGTGGTCCTTGCCCTTGAGTTTGAACAGGTGCCCGACCTTGAACGGTTTCTTGCCGTCGTCGACGAACAGCTGGGTGTCGCGCTTGAGCGTGCCCTGATAGACGCGGAACACGCCGAGCTTGCCGACGAAGGGGTCGTTGACGATCTTGAACACGTCGGCGATCACGTGCGCCTTGGGATCGGGCGCGGCCACGATCGGCTGCGCGTCCTCGCCCACGCCCTTGGCGAACGGCGGCGGATTGGCCTCGGCCGGATTCGGAAACAGCGCCTCGGCCGCGTCCAGCAGTTCCTTGACCCCGACCCCGCTGCGCGCCGAGCAGAACAGCACCGGCACCAGGTGGCCCTCGCGCAGGCATTGCTCGAAGGCGTCGTGCAGTTCGGTGCCGGACAGGCCGCCTTCGCCCAGGTCCAGGTAGTGCTCCATCACCGTCTCGTTGATCTCCACCACCTGGTCGATGATCTTCTGGTGCCAGTCGCCGACCGTGCCCAGGTCGCTGTCCTCGGCGCTGCCGGCGGCGCTGGCGGCGTAACAGTCGACGACGCGCTGGCCGCGGTCGGCGGACAGGTTCAGGGGCAGGCATTCGGGGCCGAAGGTCTCGCGCAGGTCCTCGAGCACGCGCGCCGCGTCGGCGCCTTCGTGGTCGATCTTGTTGACCACCAGCACCCGGCAGAGATTGCGCGCCTTGGCGTGCTCCATCATGCGGCGGGTGCCGTACTCGACGCCGGTGTCGGCGTCGACCACGATGGCGACGGTCTCCACCGCCGCCAGCGCCGACAAGGTCGGGCCGCGGAAGTCGGGGTAGCCGGGGGTGTCGATCAGATTGATGTGGACATGCTTGTCGGAGCCCGCGCCGCGATCGATGCTGGCGATGGCGGCGTCCAGCGAATGGCCGCGCTGTTTCTCGATCGGGTCGAAGTCGGAGACCGTGCTGCCGCGTTCGATGCTGCCTGCCGTCTGGAGTGCGCCGCCGGCCTGCAGCAGGGCTTCGAAGAGCGTTGTTTTGCCGGCGCCGGGGTGGCCTGCCAAGGCCACGTTGCGGATGGATTGTGTGCTGTAGGACATGAGCGGACTTCTCCCTGGGTGAGGGTGGGAAGGCCGTCATGGCTGTCCGCGCTGCGCGCCCGAGCGTGGAGCGCTCGGCGGGCGGTCATGGCGGGTGCCGGCACTCGTGGGGGCCGGATAGCAAGACTCCCGCAGGCGGCGGGGCGGGTCAAGCCCGCCTTGGGTTGCGTTGCAACATGAAGCTGTGGCGCGCGCGAGGCCGTTTTCGCGGCGGTTCGTCGCGGGGCTGTTGGACCGTGGGCGGCCGGGGCGCGCGGGCGCGAAAGCAGGTCCTTCTCGATTCTCCCGACATAAGGGCGGGGCGTAGCGGAATTTCCAGCGACGTTCGCGACTCCGGCAGCCGAGGTGGCGAGCCCGCCGAACCATGAGCGGCGATCCCGCGCGGCGCCGGGCGATCGCCCTCGTCCCGGCAGCACAAGCCGGCCCGTGTTCGCAATATGGAACTAACAAGCCTGAGGTTACCCTGGCGGCCCCTCATCCACCGGAGTCAGGCCATGGGCATTTCGCGTCACGCCAGCGCGCATTGGGAAGGCGATCTCAAAAGCGGGCAGGGCCGTCTGAGCAGCCAGAGCGGCGTCCTGGACAACACCCGCTATGCCTTCAACACCCGCTTCGGCGACGAGAAGGGCACCAATCCGGAAGAACTGATCGCGGCCGCGCATGCGGGCTGCTTCACCATGGCGTTGTCGGCCAAGCTGACCGAGGCCGGCCATCCGCCGGCGCGCCTGGACACCCGCGCCGAGGTCGACCTGTCGATGGAAGGCGGCCCGAACTTCTCGCAGATCCGGCTCAAGGTGAGCGCGGACGTGCCCGGCATCGACGCCGCCAAGTTCCAGGCCATCGCCGAGGACGCCAAGGCCAACTGCCCGGTGTCCAAGGCGCTGAGCGCGGTGCCGATCAGCCTGGAGGCGACGCTGGCCTGAGCCGGCGTCCGGCTTGCCCAAGCCGCCCTGCCTGCGCCATCGCGGGCGGGTGAGCCGTACTCCGATCGACTGGACCGCTTACGTTTGTCTGCCGTGCGCGAAGCCCCGATCCGCCACGTCCTGCTGATCCACGGCGCGGGCGGTGGCGGCTGGGAATGGACCCTGTGGTGCGAACTGCTGCGCGCGCGCGGCCTGCTCGCGCACGCGCCCGACCTGCGGCCGGCGCCAGGCGGCCTGGCTTCGACCGGCTTCGACGATTACGCCGCCCAGGCGCGCGCCGCGCTGGAGGCGCTGCCGCGGCCGCGCGCGCTGATCGGCGCCAGTCTCGGCGGCCTGCTCGCGTTGCGCTGCGCCGATGCCGCCGACGCGCTGGTGCTGGTCAATCCGCTGCCGCCCGCGCCCTGGTCGGCGCGCATGCCGGGGCGCGACTGGCCGGCGCTGGTGCCCTGGCGTCGCGACGCGCGCCTGGCCTCGACCCGGCGCGCGCTGCCCGACGCCGACGACGCGGGCGCGCTGTACGCCTACCGGCGCTGGCGCGACGAATCCGGCGCGGTGCTGCGCGCGGCCCAGGCCGGCATCGCGGTCGCCGCGCCCGCCTGCGCGACCTTGTGCGTGGCTTCGGCCCGGGACGAGGACGTGCCGCCCGAACTTTGCGCAGAACTGGCGCGGGCCTGGGGCGCGGAGCTGTTGCAGGCGCCGTCGCCCAGCCATGTCGGCCCGCTGCTGGGCCGCGGCGCGGTCGAATTGGCCGGCCGCGTGGCCGACTGGCTGTCGGCCAGGTAAACGCCGCCAGGGCCGGCAGCGAAACCGGGCCCGGATTCAGCCGGCGTTGACCGCCGCGACCGGACGATGCGCTCCACGCCATCCCGGCGTGTGGAGCCCGCCATGAAGCGCCTGTCCGTTACCGCCCTGAGCCTGGTCCTCGCCGCCGCCACCGGCGCCGCATCGGCGCAGTCCTATCCGCAGAACGGCTACGGTTCGGCCTACCCGAACAGCTATCCGGCTTCTTCGGGTTCGCAGGTCGACTATGCGCGCGTGCTGCGCGTCGATCCGGTGTTCGATTCCTACAACGGCGGCCAGTACGGCGGCCAGCGCTGCTACGAGCGTCCGACCTACGTCAACGGCGGCGGTTACGACGGCTACGACGATCGCGGCTACGACGACGATTACCGTCGCGACGAGGGCTACACCGACCAGTACGGCAACTACCGCCGTTCCGCCGGCACCGAGACCGGCCGCACCGTGGCGACCGTGATCGGCGGCATCCTCGGCGCCGCGGTCGGCAGCCAGGTCGGCGGCGGCAGCGCGCGTTATGCGACCTCGGCGATCGGTTCCATGGTCGGCGGCATGGCCGGCCGCAGCGTCTACGAGCAGAACAAGCGCAGCAGCAATCGCGACCGCGTCGGCACAGTGCGCGTCTGCGATCCGGTCCAGAACACCGGCTACGGCGGCGACGACCGCGCGGTCAGCGCTTACGACGTGACCTACGAATACGGCGGCCGCAGCTACCGCACCCGCACCAACTACCACCCCGGCGACAAGATCCGCGTGCGCGTGGACGTGCGTCCGGAGTAAGGACGCCGCGACGGTCGGGCGCGGCGACGCGCCTGCGGCCGATCGGCCGGCGACAGAGCAAGGGCCAGCGCGAGCTGGCCCTTTTTTTGTCCGCGGCGCGGCTCCGCTGCGGCTGCGTGCGTCGCCGCGCCTTGCTGACATTCCGCTGCCCGTTGAGGCAAACACAAGGAACAAAGGTAATGAACAAGCGTATAGGGAAGTTCGCGCTCGCCGCCGTGCTGGTGTTGACGGCGGGTTCGGCGCTGGCGGCGCAAGTGTTTGGCGTGTGGGGTCAGGGAAGGACCGAGGGTGAGCGCGCGGCGATGCGATTTCGATAGGCCGCCAGATGTGCATCAACCAGGGTTACAGCGGCGCCTGGGTGGAAGCGGTGCAGACCTATCCGTCCGGCGGCGGCCACATCACCTACGGCCTGGCCGAGTGCAGCTGATCGGAACGCTGGGCCGGGGCGTGTACGTCTTGGCCCAGTCAGTCCGGCGGCATTGGCCGTGCGCGTATGGAGCCGCGTTGCGCCTTGGGAAAGTTCGAGTCGATGGAGAGTGTCCGACTCGGGCGGCCCTAAGGCGACTTCGGATCAGGCGAAAGCTCAGGCGCCATATCGCACGCACAAGAGCAGGGTGATCGCTCCTGCCAATCCCAGCAAGGCGCCCGCGGCCTCCGCGCGCGCCTGCCGCCAGCGCGACCTGAAGCAGATGGCGACAGCCAAGGCCGTCATGGCGACGAGTATGCAAACGGCTCCCGCCGATCACCCACCAGGACGTTGCCAGCAGCGCACCGAGGAAATCGGTGAGTTTGCTATTGCCACGAGTACGGCTCATGTCAGTGTTTGTTGTTCAGTGCGGCGGCCAACACGGTCATGGCCAAGGCCGCCGCAGCCAGCGTCATGAGGACGGTGTCCGTCGTCAGGCCGTAGCCGTCGATCTTCGCCGTTCGAGCAGGCGCGGCGCGCAGGTACAGCACGACGACCGATTGACCTTCGGAGAGGCGACGAAAGCCCCGGCCCGTGGTCGATTCGAAACGGTGTTCGTTGCCCGAGGGGTCGTGGAAACCAATCAGCGGAAATTGCGCGCACACGGTCCTATTCCAGAACCGGCTGCTCGCCTGGCAATCCGCGCGCAAGGCCAGGACCGTGCCTTCGGCGCGACTCATCCGCGCATCCGCCGAGACCCGGTCGATACGGGTCTGCCAAGCCGCCGCCGCGAGCGCGACAGTGATCGCCAGCAGGGAGATGACGCTGCGGTTTATCGATAGCTGCATGGAGGGGCTGCGCCTTGAGCCGAATCTGGGGCCGCTCGTTGAGCATCGCATCGACTGCTCGGGTCACCGCCTCCTACCAATCGATATGCCCGCTCACGATCGGATGCACCTGGCCGCCGGACCAGACGTCGCCGTCGGCGTCCACGTGCAGTTGCAGGCGCGCGTCGAAGCCGACTTCGCGGCCCTGGCTGACGGTGTAGCGGCCGTCGCGGCCGGGCAGGGCGCCGTTGTGCTGCAGCCAGGCGGCCAGGGTGGCGTTGGCCGCGCCGGAGGCCGCGTCCTCGAACTGCGCCGGCGCGCCGACGAAGGCGCGCACCACCAGGTCGTAGTCGCGGCCGGCGTCGGCGCGCGCGAACGCGCACAGGCCCATGCTGTCGGTGGCTTCGGCGAGCGCGCCGATCGCGGCCCAATCCGGCGCCGCACCGCGCAGGGCGGCTTCGTCGCGCAGTTCGGCCAGCCACCAGCGGCGGCCGCCGTCCATCAGCGCCGGCGGCAGCGCGCCCAGCGGCAGGCCGCGCAAAGCGGCGCTCAGGCGCGGATCCGCGGCGTCGGCGGTTTCCAGCGCCCGCGCGCGCGGCGTGCGCACCGCAATCGTGCGCGCGGCGCCCGCGCCGTCCACCGCCAGCGGCAGCAGGCCGGCCACGCCTTCCTGCAGCAGAAGGCCGTCGACCGGCGCGGCCAGGCCGGCGTCCAGCACCACATGCGCGGTGCCCACGCTGGGATGGCCGGCGAACGGCACTTCGCGGCGCGGGCTGAACATGCGGATGCGATAGCTCGCGCCCGGCGCGCTGGGCGCGAACACGAAGGTGGTCTCGGGCAGTCGGGTCCAGCGCGCGATCGCCTGCATGGCGTCGTCGTCCAGGCCCTGCGCATCCAGCACCACCGCGAGCGGGTTGCCGGCGCCGGGACGGTCGGCGAATACGTCCAATTGCAGATAGCGGCGCTTCATTGTGGGCGGATCATCGTGGGATCGCGTCGCGGCGTGGGGTCCGCTGGGTCGCGAAGCTTACCAATCGGCGCGGCCGTGGATAACCGCCTGGACCCGGCCGCCGATCCAGATCTCGCCGTCCTCGTCCAGGGCGACCTCGACCCGGCCGTCGCGGCCGAGCTCGCGGCCCTGGCTGGCGACATAGCGCGAACCGCCGCCGGGGAAGCTGCCATCGGCCGCGAGCTGGGCGCCGATGGAGGCGTTGGCGCTGCCGGTGACCGGGTCCTCGGGAATGTTGTCGGCGGGGCAGAAGACGCGCACCGCGAGTTGGTGGTCGGCCGCGTCGGCAGGGGCGTACACCGCCACCCCCAGCGCATTGCTGGCGCGGCTCAGGGTCGAGATCGCGGGCAGGTCCGGCGCCAGCGCGCGCACCGCGGCGGCATCGCCAAGCTCCAGCACCCACCAGCGGGCGCCGTTGTCCCACAGCGCCGGCGGCCGTTCGCCCAGCGCCAGCGGCGCGGTCACCGCGGCCAGGGCGGTCTCGACCGCGGCCGGATCGGCGAGCTCGGCGGGCTCGATGCGCCGCGAGCGCGGCGCCCGCACCGAGACCAGCGCGCGTGCGCCGCTGCCGGCCACGCGCACCGGCAGCAGGCCGGCCGCGCAGTCCTGCACCAGCGCGCCCTCGCGCGGCGTGGCCAGGCCGGCGTCGATCGCGGCCCAGGCCGCGCCCACGCTGGGGTGGCCGGCGAAGGCCAGCTCCTGGCGCGGGGTGAAGATGCGCACCCGGTAGTCCGCGCCCTCGACCGGCGGCAGCAGGAAGATGGTTTCCGACAGGTTGGTCCAGGCCGCGAAGGCCTGCATGGCCGCGCTGTCCAGGCCGTCGGCGTTCAGGACCACGCCCAGCGGATTGCCGGCGCCCGGCCGGTCGGCGAACACGTCCAGTTGCAGGTAGCGGCGCAGGGTCATGGCGGTCTCGGGCGCGGGGCCGGCGGGCCAGTAGAACCGTTCCGTCGCGGTCGTTCCAGTGTTGCGCGTACCGGCCGGCCTGCGCCGGCGCTTTCCCGTTTAGAATCGCAGCCTCATGCCCGCGGCGCGGGCGAGCGCGACCCTCCTGCTCGACCCGTTGCGGCCGACTCCGGCCTCCAGCGGGCGCAGTCGTCGCGCCCGGCGGCCGCGGCATGGTTCCCAAGCACACGCCCGGCCGCGGCCGGGCATCGATCAGAGCGCGACAACAGACCGGAGACAGTGGCGGTGGCGGAAGCATCTCGTTGGGTAGTACTCAAGTTCGGCGGCACTTCGGTGTCCCGCCGCAACCGTTGGGACACCATCGGACGCCTCGCCTCCAAACGCATGCACGAGGAAGGCGTGCGCGTCGTGGTCGTGGTCTCGGCGCTGTCGGGCGTGACCAACGAATTGCAGGCGATCGCCAGCGCGCCCGAGGGCGCGCAGGACGGGATCGGCGCGCGCGTGCAGGCCCTGGTCGAGCGCCACCGCGCGTTCTGCGCCGAACTCGATCTCGACCCCGATGCCGTGCTGGGCGAGCGACTGGCCGCGCTGCAGGCGCTGGCGGTCGACCCGCGCGCGGCCGCGCGCGCCCTGGATTGGCAGGCCGAAGTGCTGGCCCAGGGCGAGTTGCTGTCCTCGACCATCGGCACCGCCTACCTGCGCAGCCAGGGCCTGGACTTCGGTTGGTGCGATGCGCGCGAGTGGTTGGACGCGGTTTCGCTGCCCAATCAGAGCGCCTGGGCGCGCCGCTTGTCGGTGAACTGCCGGCGCGACCCCGATCCGGAATTCGCCGCGCGTTTCGCGCGCCAGGCCGCGCCCATGCTGCTGACCCAGGGCTTCATCGCCCGCCACGACGACGGCGGCACCGCGATCCTGGGCCGCGGCGGTTCCGATACCTCGGCCGCGTACTTCGGCGCGCTGCTGAAGGCGCAGCGGGTCGAGATCTGGACCGACGTGCCCGGCATGTTCAGCGCCAATCCGCGCGAAGTGCCCGATGCGCGCCTGCTCGCCCGCCTGGACTACGCCGAGGCGCAGGAAATCGCGACCACCGGCGCCAAGGTGCTGCACCCGCGTTCGATCGCGCCCTGCCGCGACGCCGGCGTGCCGATGGCGATCCTGGACACCGAACGCTTCGACCTGCCGGGTACGCGCATCGACGCCAGCGCGGCGACCGTGCCTGGGGTCAAGGCGATCAGCCGCCGCAACGGCATCGTGCTGGTGTCGATGGAAAGCATCGGCATGTGGCAGCAGGTCGGCTTCCTGGCCGACGTGTTCGAACGCTTCAAGCGCCACGGCCTGTCGATCGACCTGATCGGTTCCTCGGAAACCAACGTCACCGTGTCGCTGGACCCGAGCGAGAACCTGGTCAACAGCAACGTGCTGGAGGCGTTGTCGGCCGATCTGGCCGAGGTCTGCCGGGTCAAGGTGATCGCGCCCTGCGCGGCGATCACCCTGGTCGGGCGCGGCATGCGCTCGCTGCTGCACCGCCTGTCGGACATCTGGGCCGCGTTCGGGCGCGAGCGCGTGCACCTGATCTCGCAGTCCTCCAACGACCTCAACCTGACCTTCGTGATCGACGAGGCCGACGCCGACGGCCTGCTGCCGCACCTGCACCACGAGCTGATCCGCGGTGGCGCGATGCCGGTGCGCGACGACAGCGTATTCGGCCCCAGCTGGCGCGAGATCGCGCACGGCAAGCCCACGCGCGCCCCGGCCTGGTGGCGTGGCGCGCGCGCACGCCTGCTCGAAGCCGCCGCGGCCGGTACGCCGCGCTACGTCTACGACCTGGCGACGGTGCGCGCACGCGCGCGTTCGCTGCGCGAGACGCAGTCCATCGACCGCTGCTACTACGCGATCAAGGCCAACTCGCACCCCGAGATACTGCGCGCCATCGCCGACGAAGGCTTCGGCCTGGAGTGCGTGTCGCTGGGCGAGATCGAACGCGTGTTCGAGACCCTGCCGCGGATCGAGCCGGCGCGCGTGCTGTTCACCCCCAGCTTCGCGCCCCAGCGCGAATACGCGGCCGCGTTCGCGCGCGGCGTCACCGTCACCCTCGACAACATCGAGGCGCTGCAGAACTGGCCGGAGCTGTTCCGCGACCGCTCGATCTGGCTGCGCATCGATCTGGGCCACGGCGAAGGCCATCACGAGAAGGTCCGCACCGGCGGCGTCGCGGCCAAGTTCGGCCTGCCGATGTCGCGCTTCGATGCCTTCGTCGAACACGCGCGCCGTCTCGGCGTGCGCATCTCCGGCCTGCACGCGCACCTGGGCAGCGGCATCGACGATCCGCGCCACTGGCGCGGCGTGTACGCGCAGTTGGCCGGCTTGGCCGACGGCATCGGCACCATCGAGACCATCGACATCGGCGGCGGTTTGCCGATCGCCTACACGCCCGAGGCGCCGGAGTTCGACCTCGCCGCCTGGCGCGCCGGCCTGGCCGAGATCAAGGCCGCCTACCCGCGCTACGGCCTGATCGTCGAGCCGGGCCGCTACCTGGTCGCCGAAAGCGGCGTGCTGTTGCTGACCACGACCCAGGTGGTCGAGAAGGACGGCGTGCGCCGGGTCGGCGGCGATGCCGGCATGAACGCGCTGATGCGTCCGGCCATGTACGAGGCTTATCACGGCATCCACAACCTCAGCCGCCTGGACGACGCCGACCAGGTCGCCTTCGACGTGGTGGGCCCGATCTGCGAGAGCAGCGATGTGCTCGGTCGCGGCCGCCCGCTGCCGCGGGCGACGGCCGAGGGCGACGTGCTGCTGGTCGCCGACGCCGGCGCCTACGGCATGGCCATGGCGCATACCTACAACCTGCGGGCGCTGCCCGCCGAGCAAGTACTGCAAGAAGGTGATCTGTAATGACTGATTGGCGTTTCCAGCGCGATGCGATCCGCGCGTTCCGTTTCGTGCGTTGCGGTTTCGATGCGGCGAGCGGCGTGGCGCAGCTGGTCTACGCGTTCGACGAGGGCCCGGAGCTGATCGAAACGATCACCGTGCCGGGCGCGCCGTTCGCGCTGGACGAGGCGCGCGCCGCCGCGGTCGAACGCGCGCTGCGCCTGCTGCACCTGATCGCGGGCGTGAGCTACTACAAGGCGGCGGTGCCGGAGCAAATCCGCATCGACTCCTATGAGATCGACGCCGACACCGCGGCGCTGCTGGAACTGATCTACGTCAACGGCCTGGGCGAGTTCGCCTACCGCAACGGCCTGAACCTGCATGGCCGCATCCGCTTCCCGCACACCGCCGCGGCGGCGCCGCAGGCGCCGGCGCTGGGCCTGCGCGGGCACGCCCTGGTCGCGATCGGCGGCGGCAAGGATTCGCTGGTCAGCATCGAAGCGCTGCGCAGCCTGGGCGTGGACCAGACCGTGACCTGGATCGGCGGCTCGCAGCTGATCGCGGCCTGCGCCCAGCGCACCGGCCTGCCCACGCTCAACCTGGGCCGCGCGCTGGCGCCGCAGCTGTTCGACTACAACCGCGAAGGCGCCTGGAACGGGCATATTCCGGTCACCGTGGTGAATTCGGCGATCATGGTGCTGGCGGCGCTGTTGCACGGCGTCGATCAAGTGGTGTTCTCCAACGAGCGCTCGGCCAGCTACGGCAGCCTGATCGAAGGCACCGGCGAGGTGAACCACCAGTGGTCCAAGGGCTGGGCCTGCGAGCAGGCCTTCGGCGATCACGTGCAGCGCCAGGTCGCCGCCGATCTGCGCTACTACTCGCTGCTGCGGCCGCTCAGCGAACTCGCGGTGGCGCGCCAGTTCGCGCGCAGCGATCGTTACGACGCCCACTTCAGCAGCTGCAACCGCAACTTCCACATCCTCGGCGAACGCCCGGCCAATCGCTGGTGCGGGGTCTGCCCGAAGTGCCACTTCGTGTTCCTGGCGCTGGCGCCGTTCATGCCCAAACCGCGCCTGGTCGGCATCTTCGGCCGCAACCTGCTCGACGACACCGCCCAGATCGGCGGCTACGACGCGCTGCTGGAATACAAGGACCACAAGCCCTTCGAATGCGTGGGCGAGGGCCGCGAGTCGCGCGCCGCGATGGCGGCCCTGAGCGAGCGCCCGGAGTGGCGCGAGGACGCGCTGGTCGAACGCTTCGCGCGCGAGATCCGTCCGCAACTGGACGCCGACGAATTGCGCATCGAGCCCTTGCTGGTGCTCGACGACGAGCAGCGCCTGCCGCCGGCCTTGTGGGAGCGCCTGCGTGCGCATTTCGCAGCTTGAAGGGCGCCGCCTGGCGCTGTGGGGCTGGGGCCGCGAAGGCCGTGCCGCCTACCGGCTGCTGCGCGAGCGCCTGCCCGGACAGACCCTGACCCTGTTCTGTTCGCAGGACGAGGCGGCCGATGCGCGCGCGCTCGGCGACGCCCGCCTGCTGATCGAGACCGCGGCCAGCGCCGAGCGCCTGGGCGCGTTCGAGTTCGTGATCAAGTCGCCGGGCATCAGCCCCTATCGCGCCGAGGCCGTGGCCGCGGCGGAGCAGGGCGCGCGTTTCCTCGGCGGCACCGCGCTGTGGTTCGGCGAGCATCCCGATGCGCGCACGGTCTGCGTGACCGGCACCAAGGGCAAGAGCACCACCACCTCCTTGCTCGCCCATTTGCTGCGCGCGGCCGGCCATCGCACCGCCCTGGCCGGCAACATCGGCCTGCCGCTGCTGGAGTTGATGGCGCCGCCGCAGGCGCCCGAGTTCTGGGCGATCGAGTTGTCCAGCTACCAGACCGGCGACGTCGCCGCCGGCGGTGTGCGCCCGGAGATCGCGGTCGCGCTGAACGTGTTTCCCGAGCACCTGGACTGGCACGGCTCGCATGCGCGCTATGTCGAGGACAAGCTGCGCCTGCTGACCGAAGCCAAGCCGCGCATCGCCGTGCTCAACGCCAACGACGCGACCCTGGCCGGGCTGAGCCTGCCCGCCAGCCAGGTGCGCTGGTTCGGCCGCGAGGACGGCTGGCACCTGCGCGGCGACGCCCTGCATCGCGGCGATGCGCGGATCATGGACACCGCCGCGCTGCCGCTGCCGGGCCGCCACAACCGCGGCAACCTGTGCGCGGTGCTGACCGCGATCGAGGCCCTGGGCCTGGACGCCGCGCCCCTGGCCGCGCACGCGGCCGGCTTCCGCCCGCTGCCGCATCGTCTGCAGCCGATCGGCACGCGCGAGGGCATCGGCTACGTCAACGATTCGATCAGCACCACCCCGCACGCCAGCCTGGCCGCGCTGGACTGCTACGACGGCCAGCGCATCGCGATCCTGGTCGGCGGCCACGACCGCGGCGTCGATTGGGGCGTGTTCGCCGATGCGATGCGGCGCAAGGCGCCGCGGGCGATCGTGACCATGGGCGAGAACGGCCCGCGCATCCACGCCTTGCTGGCGCCGCTGGCGGCGCAATCCGACTTCCGCTTGAGCGCGGCGCGGGACCTGGCCGAAGCGATGGCGCAGGCCCGCGACGCCCTGGCCGGCGACGGCGTGGTGCTGCTGTCGCCGGGCGCGCCCAGCTTCGGCCCCTACCGCGACTACGTCGCCCGCGGCCGCCATTTCGCCGAACTGGCCGGATTCGACCCGGACGCGATCAGCTCGATCCCGGGGCTCGGCATCGCCTGAGCCTGGCGCGACCGCCTTCACATCGAGGCGTCATTCCGGCGAGTTAGGCTGCGCGCTTACCTCAGGGAGAATCCGCCATGCGCCGTCGTCTCGTAGCCGCGATCGTTCTCGTGTTGTGCGCAGCGCCCGCGTTCGCGGCGATGCAGGCCAAGCCGGTGAAGTGGAAAGTCGGCAAGGAGTCCTTCACCGGCGTGCTGGTCTACGACGACGTCAACGCGATCAAGCGTCCGGGCCTGGTGATGGTGCCGAACTGGAAGGGCGTGAGCCCGGCCGCGATCGAGCGCGCCAAGCACATCGCCGGCGACGACTACGTGGTGCTGGTGGCCGATGTCTACGGCAGCAAGATCCGTCCCAAGGACGACAAGGCGGCCGCCAAGGTCGCCGGCCCCTTGCGCGCCGACCGGCCCAAGCTGCGCGCGCGCATCGAGGAAGCGGTCAAGGTGCTCAAGGCCCAGGCCGGCAAGGCGCCGGTGGACGCGGACAGGATCGGCGCGCTGGGTTACTGCTTCGGCGGCAGCACGGTGCTGGAACTGGTGCGAGGCGGCAGCGAGCTGGCCGGCGTGGTCAGCTTCCACGGCGGCCTGTCCACCGACCTGCCGGCCCAGGACGACGGCGCGCGCACGCCGGTGCTGGTGCTCAACGGCGCCGACGACCGCGGCATCACCGACCAGGACATCGCCAGCTTCGAGAAGGAAATGGACGCCGCCGGCGCCGACTGGCAGTTCGTCAACTTCAGCGGTGCGGTGCACTGCTTCGCCGAGGCGGAAGCCAACAATCCGCCGGGCTGCGTCTACAACGAGCGCGCGGCCAAGCGCGCCGAGCGCATGATGCGCGACTTCTTCGCGGAACGGTTCGCGGGCCAGTAGCCATGACGGAGGCGTCGTCGCCGGGCTTGCGCGCTCCGAAGCACGAGCGCGCAGGCCGATGAGCGTGATCGAGCACAGCCGGACGCTGCCCGGCTCGCCGGAAGCCCTGTTCGATCTGACCCAGGACTATTCGGTGCGTTTGCGCTGGGATCCGTTCCCGCACAGCTACCGCTTCCTGGCGCCTGCCACCGGCCCCGAGCCCGGTGCGCTGGTGGTGGTGCGCGCGCGCAACGGTCAGTCGATGACGGTGCGCTATGTCGGCTACAACCGCCCGCGCGCGGCCGCTATCGACATGGTCGAAGGGCCTTGGTACATCTCGGCGTTCGCGGGCGCCTGGTCGTTCAAGCGCGTGTCGGAACAGGAGACGCGGGTGACCTTCAAGTACCGCGTGGTCGCCGGGCCGCGGGCGCTGGCCTGGCTGATCCAGCCGCTGCTGAACCGGTCGTTTCTCGGACATGCGCGCAGGCGCCTGGGCGCGCTGCATGCCTATGTCGCAAGCGGCGGCCTGGAGCGCCGGACCTAGGAGCGGCCGCCTGGCGTCGCACCGCTCAGTGGTCGCGGCTGACCGCGTAGTGGGCCAGGCCGCGCAGCGCGGCGGTGTAGTCGTTCTCGTCCAGTCCGTCCAGCGCGGTTTCGGCGGCGTCGGCGTAGTCGCGCGCGCGCTGGCGGCTGTAGTCCAGTCCGCCGCTGACGTGGATCGCGGCCATCACCTCCGGCATCGCGTCGGTGTCGCCGTGCTCGACCGCCGCGCGCAGGCGCGCGCGGACCGCGTCGTCGCTGTGCGCGATCGCGTGGATCAGCGGCAGCGTGGCCTTGCCCTCGGCCAGGTCGTCGCCGAGGTTCTTGCCCAGGGTCTGGGCGTCGGAGGCGTAGTCGAGCACGTCGTCGGCGATCTGGAAGGCGTAGCCCAGGGCCATGCCGTAGTCGTGCAGGCGTTGCTGGGTGGCCGCGTCGGCGCCCGAAAGCAGCGCGCCCAATCGGGTCGCGGCCGCGAACAGCACCGCGGTCTTGCGCTCGATCACCCGCAGGTAAGCGCCTTCGTCGGTGTCCGGGTTGCGCACGTGCAGCAGTTGCAGCACCTCGCCCTCGGCGATGGCGTTGGTGGTGTCGGCGAGGATCTTCATCACCTCCATGCGGTCCAGCTCGACCATCAGCTGGAAGCTGCGCGAGTACAGAAAGTCGCCCACCAACACGCTGGCGGCGTTGCCCCAGACCGCGTTGGCGGTCTTGCGGCCGCGGCGCAGGTCGGACTCGTCGACCACGTCGTCGTGGAGCAGGGTGGCGGTGTGGATGAACTCGACCACGGCCGCCAGCTGGTGCGCGTCCGGCCCGCGGTGGCCCAGGGCCCCGGCCGCCAACAGCAGCAGCATAGGGCGCAGGCGCTTGCCGCCGGCGCCGACGATGTACTCGGCGACCTGGTTGATCAGGACCACGTCCGAGGCCAGCCGGCGCCGGATCAGGGCATCGACCGCCGCCATGTCGTCTCGGGCCAGGGATTGGATGGTCGCCAGGTCGGGGACGGTCAGGGACGGTGCGCTGGAGGGCATGGGACGGCCGCTACGGTGGGGGAAGAAAGTATAGAGCGAGGCCGCGTTCAGCCGAATGGCCCGGGTCGCCATGGGCGCAGCGCGGGCCATGGCCTCCCGGGTCCTCTGTATGGATTCTCTGCGCTCTATGTATGTGTGATTGACGCAATTCGCTACGCGAATTCGCAAGGCTATAGGGGATTTCCCTATTCGATGGGGGCACAAAAGTGACGCACAACGACCGCATGTGACCCGAAAGTTGTTGGCTGTTATGTATTTCGTTTGAGACCCAGTTCCGCTCATTAATGTGCTGTCTGTTGCAGGCTTAGTGTGATGAGTGGCACACTATTTGCAACGGACTCCCGGAAGCCACGGCGGATGGGGTCACGTAGTGCGGAAGGGGATACAGGGACAGGTCGCTGGTGGCGTCCGCGCGCACCGTGGCTCAGACACAGGGCTGAGCACGGTAATTGCACATGTTGGGCACTTATTTAGTGCCTGGGGGCTTCAACCAAAGTCACGCAGCTCGGGTACGCACGACGCGAAGTCGGGCGTGGTCGGCGCGATGGCGCGCAGCGCACCGAACCTTATGACCGAAGCAATGCCTACTTGCGTCGCCGCGCCCGATCGCGCCGCCCGCATCCGTCGTTCGTTCGCGCAATGCGCAGCCTGGGCTTTGCTATTGGTCGCCGGCTCGGTGTCCGCCGCGACCACCGGGACCTGGAACGCGGCCGGCAACACCGCGACCTCGCCTGCGGCGGGCGTCACCGTGACCTGGTCGGGCGCGATCGGCGGCGGCAATCCGTATTCGAACGGCGCCTTCAACACCACCAACTACTGGATCAACCCGTATTCGGGCACGGTTGCCGGCGCGAACTCGCTGAGCATGACGGTCCAGACCAGCAGTTACACGGTCACCGTCGGTTTCAGCAAGGCGGTCGACAACCCGGTGCTCCACATCGACCGCATCGGCGGCATCTCCGGTGGCGTCAACAACTCTTCGGTCTGGACTCTGAGCGGCAACGTTTCCAGCGGCGGAACCGTCAGCCTGACCCGGTTGGCCGGCAACTCGGTGTTCCTGGTCGCCGGCAACAGCTTTCAGCGCGCGACCGGCGGGCCCGCCGAAGGCAACACCGAGTGCGGCACCACCGCGACCAACGGCACCGGCTGCGGTTCGGTGCGCTTCAACGGCACCGGCATCACCAGCCTGACGTTCACCGTCACCAACGTCGACCCGGGTGGCGGCAGCATCGGCGACGGCCTGGAAGCGATCTGGTCGATCGCCGGTTCCGACGTGCGCATCGTCAAGCAGACCCTGGCCAACACCGGCAGCTTCACGTTCACCGGCAGCAACGGCGTAGGTTCGTCGACGCTCAGCACCGCTAGCCTCAATCCGGCCGCTTCGGCGACCTTCGCGATCGCCAACCACAGCCAGCCGATTTCCATCACTGAAGCGGCGGTGGCGGGTTTCGCGCTGCAATCGGCGACCTGCCGCGACCAGAGCAACGCCGTGGTGACCTCGTCGCTGGCCGGCAACGCGCTGACCATCGCCGCGGCCAATTACCGTGCCAACCAGAACATCACCTGCACCTTCGTCAACGCGACCACCTCCGATCTGACGATCAGCAAGAGCGATGCCCCCACCAGCTATACGCCGGGCGGCGCCACCAGCTACACGCTGATCGCGCGCAACTTCGGCGCGGCGACGATCAGCGCCGCGCAGATCAGCGACACCCTGCCCGCCGGCGCGACCTTGTCCGGGCAATGGGGCTGCGCCGCCAGCGCCGGCTCCAGTTGCAGCGCCACCACCGGCGGCACCGTCGGCGGCAACACCGTTTCGCTCACCGTGAACCTGCTCGCCAACGGCACGGCCACCATCACTGTACCGGTGGCGTTCAACGCCAACGCCGGCGCTTACTGACCCGTCTGGGCCTCCGCATGAAGACTGCCAACACCCACCCGCTCGCTCGCCCGCTGCAGAACTGCCGCGAGGAGGGCGCCGGATCGCGTCTGTCCCGGACCGTGTCGCGCATCGCGCTCGCCGCGATGCTGCTGCTCGCGGCTCCGCTGGCGCTGGCCCAGACCTTTCCGCCGTCGCTGAGCAACACCGCGTCGATCTCGCCGCCCAGCGGCGTGACCAACAGCGGCGCGTCCTGCACCGGCGCCGGCCGCAGCTTCAGCGGCGGCGTCTGCTCCTCCACCGACACCAACACGCTGGCGGTTTCGTCCGACCTGGCGATCAGCAAGACCGGCACCGCCAGCGTCAACCAGGGCGGCACCGTCACCTACACGATCCGGGCCTGGAACAACGGCCTCAGCGGCTCGCTGGCCGCGACCATCGCCGACACCGTGCCGGCCAACCTGACCGCGGTCAGCTGGACCTGCGCCGGCACCGGCGCGGGATCGAGCTGCAGCGCGGCCAGCGGCACCGGCAACAGCATCAATCTGACCGCGAACCTGCCGGTCGATACCGGCGCGACCACCACCCCGGACACCGCGTTCGTCACCATCACCGTGACCGGCACCGCGACCACGCCGGGCGCGATCACCAACACCGCGACCGTGACCGCACCGGCCGGCGCCACCGATCCGACGCCGGGCAACAACAGCAGCTCGGCCAACACCACCATCGCCGCGCAGGCCGATCTGGCCATCACCAAGGGCGTGTCCAATAGCGCGCCTATCGTCGGCACCAATGTCACCTTCACTCTGACGGTGACCAACAACGGCCCGGCCGCCGCGGCCGCCGTCACCGTCGCCGACTTGTTGCCGAACGGCTATACCTATGTGTCGGACAACAGTGGCGGCGCTTATGTGCCGGGCACCGGTGCCTGGACCATCGGCGCGCTCGCCAACGGCGCCAGCGCTTCGCTGCAGATCGTGGCGACCGTGCGCGCGACGGGCACCTATGCCAACACCGCGACGGTGACGTCGACCACCGGCGATCCGACCCCGGGCAACAACACCTCGACCTCGACGCCGACGCCGGTCGCTTCCGCCGATCTGTCTATCGTCAAGGGCGTGTCCAACAGCAACCCGGTGGTGGGCGGCAACGTCACCTTCACCCTGACCGTCACCAACAATGGCCCGTCGGCCGCGGCTGCCGTGTCGGTCGCCGATCTGCTGCCCAGCGGCTATACCTACGTCTCGGATAACGGTGGCGGCGCCTACGTCCCGGGCACCGGCGTGTGGACCATCGGTGCGCTCGCCAACGCAGCCTCGGCGTCGCTGCAGATCGTCGCGACGGTCAACGCCAGCGGTACTTACCTCAACAGCGCGACGGTCAGCTCGACCACCAACGACCCGACGCCGGCCAACAACACCGGTACCGCGACCACCACGCCGGTGGCATCCACCGATGTCGCGATCAGCAAGGCCGGCCCTGCGAACGTCAATCAGGGCGGCACCGTCACCTACAACATCTATGTCTGGAACAACGGTCCCAGCGTGGCGACCGGAGCGAGCATCACCGACACCGTGCCGGCCAACCTGACCGGCGTCAGCTGGACCTGCGCCGGCACCGGCGCGGGCGCGACCTGCGGCACGGCCAGCGGCACCGGCAACAACATCAGCCTGAGCGCGAACCTGCCGCTCGACACCGGTGTGGCGAGCGAGCCCAACACCGTGTTCGTCACCATCACCGTGACCGGCACGGCGACCACGCCGGGCGCGATCACCAATACCGCGACGGTGGCGGCACCGGCCGGTGCGAACGACCCGACCCCGGGCAACAACAGCAGCTCGGCCAGCACCACCATCGCCGCCCAGGCCGATCTGGCCATCGCCAAGGGCGTGTCCAACGCGACCCCGATCATCGGCACCAACGTCACCTTCACCCTGACGGTGACCAACAACGGCCCGTCGGCCGCCGCCGCGGTCGCGGTGAGCGATCTGCTGCCGGCCGGCTACACCTATGTCTCGGACAACAGTGCGGGCGCTTACGTGCCGGGCACCGGCGTGTGGACCATCGGCAGTCTCGCCAACGGCGCGTCGACCGCGTTGCAGATCGTGGCCACCGTCAACGCCACCGGCCCGTACGCGAACACCGCGACGGTGTCGTCGACCACTGGCGATCCGACCCCGGGCAACAACACCTCGACCTCGACGCCGGTGCCGGTGGCTTCGGCCGACTTGGTCATGGCCAAGTCGGTGAACAACGCCTCGCCGGTCGTCGGTAGCAATGTCGTGTTCACCTTGACGGTTACCAATAACGGCCCGTCGGCCGCGGCTGCCGTGTCGGTGGCCGATCTGCTGCCCAGCGGCTACAGCTACGTCTCGGATAACGGTGGCGGCGCCTATGTCCCGGGCACCGGCGTGTGGACCATTGGCAGCTTGGCCAACGGTGCGAGCGCATCGCTGCAGATCACGGCGTCCGTCAATGCGACGGGCACTTACCTGAACTCGGCGACGGTCAGTTCGACCACCAACGATCCGACCCCGGCCAACAACACCGGCACCGCCACCACCACGCCGAGCGCGTCCACCGATGTCGCGATCAGCAAGGCCGGCCCTGCGAACGTCAATCAGGGCGGCACCGTCACCTACAACATCTATGTCTGGAACAACGGTCCCAGCGTGGCGACCGGTGCGAGCATCACCGACACCGTGCCGGCCAACCTGACCGGCGTCAGCTGGACCTGCGCCGGCACCGGCGCGGGCGCGACCTGCGGCACGACCAGCGGCACCGGCAACAACATCAGCCTGAGCGCGAACCTGCCCGTCGACAGCGGTGTGGCGAGCGAGCCCAACACCGTGTTCGTCACCATCACCGTGACCGGCACGGCGACCACGCCGGGCGCGATCACCAACACCGCGACGGTGGCGGCACCGGCCGGCGCGAACGACCCGACCCCGGGCAACAACAGCAGCTCGGCCAGCACCACCATCGCCGCGCAGGCCGATCTGGCCATCACCAAGGGCGTGTCCAACGCGACCCCGATCATCGGCACCAATATCGTCTTCACCCTGACCGTCAGCAACAACGGTCCCTCGGATGCGGCGGCGGTTTCGGTCGCCGACCTGCTGCCGAACGGTTACACCTACGTTTCGGACAACAGTGGTGGCGCTTATGTGCCGGGCACCGGCGTGTGGACCATCGGCAGCCTGGCCAATGCGGCCTCGGCTTCGCTGCAGATCACCGCGACCGTCAATCCGACCGGCACCTACCTCAACACCGCCACGGTCAGCTCGACCACGGGCGATCCGACCCCCGGCAACAACACCGCCACCGCAACCACGACGCCGGCGGCCTCGGCCGACCTGGTCCTGGTCAAGGGCGTGTCCAACGCGACCCCGGTCGTCGGCAGCAACGTCACCTTCACCCTGACCGTCACCAACAACGGCCCGTCCGCCGCGGCCGCCGTCTCGGTCGACGACCTGCTGCCGGACGGTTACACCTACGTCTCCGACAACGGTGCGGGCGCCTACGTCTCGGGTACCGGCGTATGGACCATCGGCGGCCTGGCCAACGGTGCGAGTGCATCGCTGCAGATCGTCGCGACGGTCAACGCCACCGGTACCTATCTCAACACCGCGGTCGTCGGTTCGCCGACCAACGATCCGACCCCGGCCAACAACACCGGTACCGCGACCACCACGCCGACCGCTTCGGCCGATCTGGCTATCCGCAAGGTCGGCACCGCGAACGTCAACCAGGGCGGCACCGTCACCTACACCATCCTGGCCTGGAACAACGGCCTGAGCGCGATCTCCGGCGCGACGGTCGACGACACCGTGCCGACCAACCTGACCGGCGTCAGCTGGACCTGCGTCGGCACCGGCAGCGCGAACTGCGCCAGCGCTGCGGGCGTCGGTAATCCCAGCATCGCCGTTGACCTGCCGGTCGATACCGGCGTGGCCAGCGAACCCAACACCGAGTTCGTGACCATCACCGTGACCGGTACGGCGACCACGCCGGGTTCGATCACCAACACCGCCACGGTTTCGGTTCCGGCCGGCGCGGTCGACCCGACCCCGGGCAACGACAGCAGCTCGGCCAACACCGACATCGCGGCGCAGGCCGATCTGGCGATCGTCAAGGGCGTCTCCAACGCCAGCCCGGTCGTCGGCACCACTGTCGTGTTCACCCTGACCGTCACCAACAACGGCCCGTCGGCCGCGGCCGCGGTCTCGGTCGCCGACCTGCTGCCGAACGGCTACACCTACGTCTCGGATAACAGTGGCGGCGCCTACGTGCCCGGCACTGGCGTGTGGACCATCGGTACGCTCGCCGACGCGGCTTCGGCCTCGCTGCAGATCACCGCGACCGTCAATCCGACCGGCACTTACCTCAACACCGCCACGGTCGGCTCGACCACGGGCGATCCGAACCCGGCCAACAACACCGGCAGCGCGACCACGACCCCGGTCGCCTCGACCGACCTGGCCATCGTCAAGGGCGTGTCCAACGCCAGCCCGGCGGTGGGCGACCAGATCACCTTCACCCTGACCGTCACCAACAACGGTCCCTCGGCCGCGACCGGCGTCGCGGTCGCCGATCCGCTGCCGGCCGGCTACGCCTATGTGTCCGACGACAGCTCGGGCGCCTATGTGCCGGGTACCGGTGCCTGGACCATCGGTAACCTCGCCAGCGGCGCCAGTGCCGCGCTGAACATCGTGGTCGCCGTCAACGCCGCCGGCCCGTACGCGAACACCGCCACGGTCACCTCGAGCACCAACGACCCGACCCCGGGCAACAACACCTCGACTTCGACCCCGGGCCCGATCCCGACCGCCGACCTGGCCATCGTCAAGGGCGTGTCGAACGCGAACCCGATCGTCGGCACCAACGTCGTGTTCACCCTGACGGTCACCAACAACGGCCCGTCGCCGGCGGCTGCGGTGTCGGTCGCGGATCTGCTGCCGAACGGTTACACCTACGTCTCCGACAACAGCGCGGGCGCCTACGTCCCCGGCACGGGTGTTTGGACCATCGGTGCGCTCGCCAACGCGGCCTCGGCTTCGCTGCAGATCACCGCAACGGTCAACGCCACCGGCACCTACCTCAACACCGCAACGGTCAGCTCGACCACCGACGATCCGACCCCGGGCAACAACACCGGCACCGCGACCACCACGCCGACCGCCTCGGCCGATCTGGTCATGGCGAAGTCGGTCGACAACGCATTGCCGGTCGTGGGCACCAACGTCGTCTTCACCCTGACGGTCACCAATAACGGTCCGTCGGCTGCGGCCGCGGTCTCGGTCGCCGACCTGCTGCCGAACGGCTACACCTACGTCTCCGACAACAGTGCGGGCGCCTATGTGCCGGGCACCGGTGTATGGACCATCGGTGCGCTCGCCAACGCGGCCTCGGCTTCGCTGCAGATCACGGCTTCCGTGAATGCCACGGGCACCTACGTCAACACCGCCGCGGTCAGCTCGACCACCAACGATCCGACCCCGGGCAACAACACCGGCACCGCGACCACCACGCCGACCGCCTCGGCCGATCTGGTCATGGCGAAGTCGGTCGACAATGCATTGCCGGTCGTGGGCACCAACGTCGTCTTCACCCTGACCGTGACCAATAACGGTCCGTCGGCTGCGGCCGCGGTCTCGGTCGCCGACCTGCTGCCGAACGGCTACACCTACGTCTCCGATAACGGCGCGGGCGCTTACGTGTCCGGCACCGGTGTGTGGACCGTCGGCACCCTGGCCAATGGTGCGAGCGCCTCGCTGCAGATCACGGCTTCCGTGAATGCCACGGGCACCTACATCAACACCGCCACCGTCAGCTCGACCACGAGCGATCCGACTTCGGCCAACAACACCGGCACTGCGACGACCACGCCGGTGGCTTCGGCCGACCTGGTCATGGCGAAGTCGGTGAGCAACGCGACCCCGACGGTCGGCACCAATGTGGTGTTCACCCTGACGGTCACCAACAACGGCCCGTCGGCCTCGGCCGGCGTCTCGGTCGCCGACCTGCTGCCGAACGGCTACACCTACGTCTCCGACAACGGTGCGGGCGCCTATGTCTCCGGCACCGGTGTGTGGACCGTCGGCACCCTGGCCAACGGTGCGAGCGCCTCGCTGCAGATCACCGCAACGGTCAACGCCAGCGGCACCTACCTCAACACCGCCACGGCCAGCTCGACCACCACCGATCCGACCCCGGCCAACAACACCGGCACCGCGACCACCACCCCGGTGGCTTCGGCCGATCTGTCGATCGACAAGGACGACGCCGGCGCTTCGGTGGTGCCCGGCAACAACGTGGTCTACACGATCACCGTCGCCAACGCCGGTCCTTCGGCGGCCTCCTCGATCACGGTCAGCGATGCGATTCCGGCCGGCCTGAGCTTCGTCAGCGCCAACGGCGCCGGCTGGAGCTGCGTCGACAACGCCGGCACCGTGGAATGCTCGCGTCCGACCCTGGCCGCGGGCGCCAATGCAGCGATCACCCTGACCCTGGCGGTGCCGGCCAACTACGGCGGCGCGTCCACGATCAGCAACACCGCCAGCGTCGGCAGTGCCACCGCCGACCCGAACAGCGGCAACGACAGCGATACCGAAACCACGCCGGTGTCGATCTCGATCGACGCCGTCGACGACCCGGCCGCGGTCCTGCCGTTCGCCGGCGGCACCGTGCCGAACGTGACCGTCAACGACACCACCAACGGCGTCGCCGTCGCGATCGGCGTCAACGCCACCGCGCCGACCATCGTCAGCAACGGCGGCCTGACCGGCCTGATCGCCAATCCGGACGGCAGCTTCACCGTGCCGGCCAGCTCGGCCCCGGGCGCCTACACCGTCAGCTACCGCATCTGCACGCTGCCGGCCACTTCGCCGGCCACCTGCGACGATGCCAACGTGCCGGTCGTGGTCGGCCCGGATGCCGTGGACGACACCGCCACCACGCCGCAGAACACTACGCTCAACGCCACCGTCACCGGCGGCGACAGCGCGCCGGTGGGCTCGGCCTACACCCTGGTGACCGGTACCAGCAACGGCACGCTGACCTTCAACGCCGACGGCACCTACACCTATGTGCCCAACGCCAACTACAGCGGCCCGGACAGCTTCAGCTACCGTCTGTGCCTGCCGGCGCCGAACGGCTCGGTCTGCGATACCGCGACCGTGTCGATCACCGTCGGCGGCAATACCGTCACCCCGGTCGACGACAGCGCCAGCACGCCGCAGAACACCCCGGTGGGCATCAACGTGATCGGCAACGACACCACCACCGGCGCGCCGCTCAATCCGGCCTCGGTCAGCATCGTCACGGCGCCGACCAACGGCAGCGTGACCTGCGACAGCGCGGGTCTGTGCACTTACACGCCGAACACCGGCTTCAGCGGCAGCGACAGCTTCGTCTACCGCGTCTGCGACGTTTCCACGCCGACCCCGGTCTGCGCCAACGCCACCGCCACGATCACCGTGGCGCAGGCGGTGATCGTGGCCAACGACGACGACTACAGCGGCTCGCCGGTCAACGGCGCCAGCGGCTCGGCCAACGTCGGCAACGCCCTGAGCAACGACAGCCTCAACGGCGGCGCGATCGACCTGGCCTTCGTCAGCCTCACCGTCAACGACCCGAACCCGGGCGATGGCGTCGCGGTTGCGGCCGACGGCACGGTTTCGGTCGCCCCGGGCACTCCGGCCGGCAGCTACGTGATCCCGTACCAGCTGTGCGAGACCGCGCGTCCGAGCAACTGCGACACCGCCTCGATCACCGTGGTGGTCAATGCCGCGCCGATCAATGCGGTGGACGACCCGGTCGCCACGCCGGTCAACGGCAGCACCGGCGGCACCGCCGTGGTCAACGTGCTCGGCAACGACACCCTCAACGGTGGCGCGGCCACGACCAGCAACGTCACCCTGGCGCCGGTCACCAGCGGCCCGCTGACGGTGAATGCCGACGGTACGGTCGATGTCGCGCCGAACACCCCGGCCGGCACCTACACCGTCACCTACCAGATCTGCGAGGTCCTCAACCCGAGCAACTGCGATACCGCCACGGTCACCGTGACGGTCAACGCCGCTCCGATCGACGCCGTCGACGACACCGTCGCCACGCCGGTCAACGGCACCACCGGCGGGACCGGTGTGGTGAACGTGCTGGGCAACGACACCCTCAACGGTGCCGCCGCCATCACCGCCAATGTCACTCTGGCGCCGGTCACCAACGGCCCGCTGACGGTGAACGCCAACGGCACGGTCGACGTCGCGCCGAACACTCCGGCTGGAACCTACACCGCGACCTACCGGATCTGCGAAGTGCTCAACCCGAGCAACTGCGATACCGCGATCGTCACGGTCACGGTCAATGCCGCACCGATCGACGCGATCGACGATACGGTCGCCACGCCGGTCAACGGCAGCACCGGCGCCAGCGGCGTGATCAACGTGCTCGGCAACGACACCCTCAACGGCAGCACGCTGAACCCGGCCGACGTCAGCCTGACGCCGGTCACCAGCGGCCCGCTGACGGTGAACGCCAACGGTACGGTCGACGTCGCGCCGAACACCCCGGCCGGCACCTACACCGTCACCTACCGCATCTGCGAAGTGCTGAATCCGAGCAACTGCGACACCGCTGTGGTCACGGTCACCGTGGTCGCTCCGGCGATCGCTGCGATCGACGACCTGGTCGGCGGTGGCAACGGCATCACCCCGCAGAACACGCCGCTGGTCACCAATGTGTTGGGCAACGACACCCTCAACGGTGCGCCGATCGATCCGGCCCTGGTCAACATCACCATCGCCAGCAACCCGGCGAACGGCACGGTCGTGGTCAACAGCAACGGCACCGTGACCTACACGCCCAATCCGAACTTCAGCGGCAACGACAGTTACACCTACACGATCTGCGAGAAGCTCAACCCGGCCAACTGCGCCACCGCCACCGTCTCGGTGCTGGTGCAGCCCAACCTGGTCGTGGCCACCGACGACGTCGTCACCACCAACCAGCAGACCCCGGTGGCGATCAGCGTGCTCGGCAACGACACCGTGACCAGCGCGCCGCTGGACCCGGCCTCGGTCAGCGTGACCGTGGCCCCGACCAACGGCGCCGTGAACTGCGCCGCGGGGGTATGCACCTACACCCCGAACCAGTTCTTCGCCGGTACCGACAGCTTCAGCTACCGCGTCTGCGACACCTCGGTACCGACCCCGGTCTGCGACACCGCCGTGGTCACCATCACGGTGAACGCCAACGCCCCGGTGCTGCGCCTGAGCAAGCAGTCGGCTCAGCGCTCGGTGAAGATCGGCGACCTGGTCCGCTACACGGTGATCGCCGAGAACGTGGGCGACTCGCCGGCGCGCAACGCGACCCTGGTCGATACGCCGCCCGCGGGCTTCACCTACGTCGACGGATCGCTGAGCGTGGACGACGAAGACAACGCGGCCAGCGTCGGCGGCACCAATCCGCTGCGCATCAACGGCATCGACGTCGCCATCGGTCAGCGCGCCACCATCGTCTACTTCCTGCGCGTCGGCGCCGGCGTGGGCAAGGGCGTGCACAGCAACAGCGTCACCGCGCTCGACGTCAACGGCACTTCGATCGGCAACGTCGCCACCGCCGATGTCGACATGGCCGGCGACCCGCTGCTGGAAGACAGCCTGATCATGGGTACGGTCTACGACGACCGCGACGGCGACGGCTGGCAGGACCCGGCCAAGGCCGGCGGCGTGCGCGTGCAGGGCGGCTTCGCCCCGGGCGCCTACGTCGCGGGTTCCACCACGGTCGACCGCGGCGCCGGCCCGCAGCCGCTGCCCGACGCCAGCGCGCCGCTGCTGCACGGCATCGCGATCGGCGACATCGCCGGCCGCAGCTCCAGCGCCGACGGCGCGCAGCGTCGTCAGGTGGTGGTGCGCCAGACCCTGCGCTCGCTCGACTTCAGCGACGACTTCGTCCTGACCACCGACGAGGGCAGCACCGTGCGCATGAACGCCGCCGGCCAGACCACGATCGAACGCGCTCGCGGCGACGCGGCCAAGGGCCTGACCGCGCAGGACCTGCAGGTCACGCGCCAGGTCAGCCAGCGCGCCGACGGCTACGAGGTCAGCTACACGATCCGCAACGAAGGCATCGACGAGCGCGGCATCCCCGGCGTGCGTATCGCATCGGTGGAGGGCCTGATCATGCAGACCGACGCCTACGGCCGTTACCACCTGGAAGGCATCTCGGGCGGCGACGCCGCACGCGGCCGCAACTTCATCCTCAAGGTCGACCAGGCCACGTTGCCGCCGGGCACGGTGTTCACCACCGAGAACCCGCGCGTGCGCCGCGTGACCCAGGGCGTGCCGACCCGCTTCGACTTCGGCGTCAAGCTGCCCGCCGGCGAGATCCGCGGCGGCGGCAGCCAGACCGATGTCGAGCTGGGCGAGGTGATGTTCGAAGCCGGCAGCGACCAGGTGAAGAGCGACTACGCGCCGATGTTCGGCAAGATCGCCCAGCGCCTGCGCGAGGCCGACGGCGGCAGCGTCACCATCGCCGCCCAGGCCGAAGGCGAGGCCCTGGCCTTCGCCCGCGCCCATGCGGTGCGGGCGGCGCTGAGCAAGGAACTGGAGCCGGCCCTGGCCGAGAAGGTGCGCATCGACGTGGTCGCCGGCACCGACGCCTCGGCGCTGATCAGCCTCGATCAGGCGATCAAGCTGGGCGAGCTGCTGTTCGACACCGACCAGGACACGATCCGTCCGCAATACCGCGGCCTGATTTCGGAAATCGCCAAGACCCTCAACCGCGAAGGTCGCGGTGTGATCGGTATCGTCGGCCGCGCCGATCCGCGCGGCGCCAACGCCTACAACGTCCAGCTCGGCCTGCGCCGCGCCAAGGCCGTGTTCGAGGCGATATCGGCCGAGCTCGAGCCGAAGGTGAGACAGAAGGTGCGAGTGGACATAACTGACGATACCAACGCCCCCGTCGGCGTGGACGGCCGCTGAGGACATGGCCATGAAGATGAAGATGAAGCTTCTGGACATGACCCTGATCGGCCTGCTCTCGGCCGGTGCCGCCGGCTCCGCGCTGGCCCAGGACGCGACGCCGAAGCCGGAAGGCGAGGGCGCCGCGGCGCGTTGCGAGGGCGGCGAATGCCGCAGCGACGAAGGCCTGCTGTTCCGCGTCCGCACCCGCGGCGAAGAGCGTCCGGTCGCGCAGGGCGACGACCCCGACGCATTGCAGCGCAACCGCCGCGTCGACGTGGTGCGCGAGGACGTGCTGCCCGGCAGCGCCAAGATCGCCGGCCGCTTCAGCATCGACCTGCCCAACGGCGGGGTGATCTGGGCCACCGAAGATCCCACCCTCGGCCGCCCCGTGCTGGACGTGCAGGGCGGTTCGACCGTGCCCTTCGAGAACGGCCGCATCGCCAAGCCGCTGCGCTTCCACGGCTACACCAACTACGCCTCGTTCATCGAGAAGATCGAAGTCACCGTGTACCGCGGCAGCGATGCCGACCTGGTCACGCCGCTGGCCAGGATCGAGCTGCCGGTGGCCAACGTCACCGATCGGGAGTGGGACGGCACCCTGCCGGCCGACCTCAATCTGCAGCCCGGCGACGAGTTGATCTATGTCGCCCGCGCCTACGGCAAGGACGGCACCTTCGACGAAACCGTCGGCAAGCGCGTGCAGCTGGTGCGTCCGGAGGACTACGAGCGCGGCATCCAGGTCCTGCGCGACGAGAACCAGCGCTCGCTGGGCAAGGCCCTGGACACCGAGGATGCCGAATCGCAGGGCATCGAGAACGCGATTTACGGGCGCAGCTCGCTGCGCATCCAGAACATCCCGATCTACGGCTCGCGGGTGCGCATCTACGGCCGCGACATCCCGCGCGATACCCAGCTGACCATCAACGGCGAAACCTTCCCGATCGACCTCGAGCGCAAGTTCGTGGCCGAGTTCCTGGAGCCGATCGGCCGTCACGGCTACGACGTGGCGGTCAAGCCGCGCGGCGGCGCGCCGCTGCAGCACCGCCTCGACGTCGAAGTCACCGGCAAGTACGCCTTCCTGGTCGCGCTGGCCGACGTCACCGTGTCGGAGAACAACGTCAGCGGCAACATCGAACCGCTGGCCGGCGACGAGCGCTACGACAAGGACTTCATCAGCGAAGGCCGTCTGGCGTTCTATTTGAAGGGCAAGGTCAAGGGCAAGTACCTGATCACCGCCCAGGCCGACACCCGCGAGCGCGAGATCAAGCAGCTGTTCAACGGCTTCTTCGACGCCGACGCCCAGGACGTGTTCCGCCGCCTCGACCCGGACCTGTACTACCCGGTCTACGGCGACGACTCCAGCA
Organism: Lysobacter sp. CCNWLW3; assembly: GCF_036697405.1. Taxonomy (NCBI): domain Bacteria; kingdom Pseudomonadati; phylum Pseudomonadota; class Gammaproteobacteria; order Lysobacterales; family Lysobacteraceae; genus Lysobacter; species Lysobacter sp. CCNWLW3. The sequence continues at coordinate 258,249 of NZ_JBAHWA010000003.1, read as the reverse complement.
CCTACCGCGACGTCGACACCCAGGGCCGTTTGTACGTGCGCGTGGACTGGGACCAGAACCAGGCGCTGTGGGGCAACTTCAACACCGGCATCACCGGCACCGAGTACGGCCAGTACGACCGCTCGCTGTACGGCGCGGCGCTGTCCTGGCGCTCGCGCACCACGACCTTGCTCGGCGCGCCCAAGAGCGAAGTGCGCGCATTCGGCTCCGAAGCGCAGAGCGCCTACGGCCACACCGAGTTCCTCGGCACTGGCGGCAGCCTGTACTACCTCAAGCACACCGACGTGCTGCCGGGTTCGGACAAGGTCACCCTGGAAATCCGCGATCGCACCACCGGCCGCACCGAAAGCCGGGTGGACCTGCAGCGTGGCGCCGACTACGAGATCGACGAACTCCAGGGCCGCCTGATCCTGACCCGTCCGCTGGCCCAGGTCACGCGCGAGAACGTGCGCACCCTGACCCGCGACAATCCGCTGGACGGCTACACCCAGCTGCTGCTGGTCGACTACGAATACGTGCCGGTCGGCTTCGATCCCGACGACGTCAGCGCCGGCTTCCGCGGCAAGCAGTGGTTCGGCGAGCACGTCGCGGTGGGCGGCACCTATATCGACGAGAACCGCCGCGGCGACGACTACAGCCTGAAGGGCGCGGACCTGACCCTGCAGGCCGGCCGCGGCACCTACCTGAAGCTGGAGCAGACCCGCAGCGAGTCCACCGTAGCGCCGATCTTCTACTCCGACAACGGCGGCCTGAGCTTCATCCAGCGCAACCCCACCAGCGGCGCCCGCAGCGGCGAAGCCCGCGCGGTCGAAGCGCGCGCCAACTTCAAGGAGCTGGGCTGGACCGACCACGACTGGAGCGTGGGCGCCTGGTGGCGCGACGTCGACGCCGGCTTCTCGGTCTCGCGCGCCGACACCGGCCAGGACATCGAGGAATACGGCGCCGAGTTCCTGGGCTACTTCAGCGAGAACTTCAGCCTGTACGGCAAGTATTCGCGCGCCGAACGCGGCGCCGAAGCCCTGGAACAGAGCCAGCTGACCGCCGACTGGCGCATCACCAACGACACCCAGCTGGGCGCCGAGCTGCGCCGCGTGCGCGAAGAACGCCTCAGCGGCACCGCCGACGCCCTGCTGGCAGCGGTGAGCTACCGTCGCCGCTTCGGATCCTCGCTGGAACTCTACGGCGTCGGCCAGTTCACCGCCGACGACGACAACGGCGCCTACGACCGCAACAACCTAGTCACCCTGGGGGCCAAGTACCTGTTCGGCGACCGTTCCAGCGTCGGCGCGGAAGTCAGCAGCGGCAGCCGCGGCCACGGCGGCAAGGTCGAGGCCGAGTACCGCCTCAAGCCCGATCACACCATCTACGGCGCCTACAGCTACAGCACCGACACCACCGCCACCGACCCGCTGTTCAACCGCGAGCTGCAGAACGGCTGGACCCTCGGTCAGCGCTGGCGCCTGAGCAACCAGGTCAACCTGTTCAACGAAAGCCAGTTCCTCAAGGATCCCAGCGACAACAGCCAGGGCATCGTCCACACCTACGGCATGGATTTCTATCCGTCCGAAGGCTGGAACATCGGCTTCACCATCATGGACGGCGAACTCGACGCCAGCACCGGCCGTGTCGACCGCCGCGCCTACAGCGTCAGCGGCGGCCGCACCGACGAAATCGCCCAATGGAACAGCAAGCTGGAGTACCGCAAGGACACCGGCGCCGAACAGCGCGAGCAGTGGGTCACCACCAACCGCCTGTTCTACAAGGTCAACGAAGACCTGCGCCTGGCCCTGCGCGCCAACTACGCCGACACCCAGGACGAGCTCAACCCGGCCGAAAGCGCCAAGCTGGCCGAAGCCAACCTCGGCTTCGCCTACCGCCCGCACGACAACACCCGCTGGGGCCTGTTCGGCAAGTACACCTACCTGTACGACCTGGCCACCCTCGGCCAGGACGGCGGCGCCACCTACGACCAGCGCTCGCAGGTGCTGTCGTTCGAAGGCGTCTACCGCATCGACGACAAGTGGGAAGTGGCCGGCAAGCTCGCCAGCCGCTGGGGCGACTACCGCATCGGCCGCGGCGAAGGCCAGTGGCTGGACAGCCGCGCCGACTTCGTCGCCGGCCAGCTGCGCTACCACCTGATCGCCAAGTGGGAAGGCCTGGTCGAGTACCGCTGGCTGCAGGTCAAGGACGGCGGCGACAAGCGCGGCTGGCTGATCGGCCTGGACCGCCAGATCGGCGACAACTTCAAGGTCGGCGTGGGCTACAACTTCACCGATTTCAGCGATGATCTGACCGATCTGAAGTACGACAACAAGGGGTGGTTCTTGAATCTGGCGGGTTACTACTAAGCCGCCGGGTCTTGAAGCTCACGAAAACGCCGCGGATTCCGCGGCGTTTTTGTTTGCGTCCGAGTCGCCGAAACGTTGTTCCGCCCTCGCATCGTCGCCGTAGGGTGTGGTGAGCGCAGCGAACCGCACCATCGCGACAACGACCCCATCCGCGTACATCCCGAGTAGCGGATGTACGCACTGCGCACCCGCTTGTCTTCCCCCTTTGAAAAAGGGGGATTGAGGGGGATTTGCTTTGGCCACGGCGCACCGACGCAGCGGCCCGGGCTGGCGACGATGCGGTTCGCCCGCGGCTCACCACATCCTACGGGCCCTGTCCGATCCGTGACGTCGTCTAAAACACATTTGTTATGGCTGACGCCACTGCAGCGAGGAGGCCGGCGACGAATCCCGCAGTGACCAGTTTGCGAAATGTCTGATCGGGGCGAAACACATCTAGCACCATTCCGAACCAGAGCAGCGTTGCCATAAAGGCGGTGCTGATGCCCAACAGCGCCAAGAGCTTTTGTTGGGTGAAGTCGTCGGGGAAAGTGGTTATCCCGCTGATGGTCAGGAGGCCGAGTAGATTGGCGATCAACAGGATTAGGCCGGCGAAAGCAACGGCGATGTAGTAGCAGATGGAAACCGTCTTCTGGTAGCGCTTGGGTACGATTCCGGTGGCCATGGATTCACCAAACAGTTTGGGGTTCAAGGAGGCCAAGGTAGGCAATGGCGTTGGGCGTCCTATGCTTGGGCGGAGGGCGGTTAAACATCCATGAGAAGAGCCCGGCCAAGAGCGCTCCGCTCACAGAATATGGGTTGCCTTCCTGCCCGCTTAAGAGCCTGTAGATATGCTCGTTATTCCAGCGTTGCCGGCAAGGCGGAGGCGACAATTGGTCGTGCTGACGACAGTGCGCGAATCTGTACTCACCGTTTAAATACTCATCAAGGCCGACTTCCGTGATGCCTTGAGGTTGCGCATCCAGTGCCATGCCAGACGCTGTAACCGACAGCATATGGCTCCACGATCCCTTGTCCAAGTTTGCGATGATGCGCGCAAGTTCGCGGTTTCTATGAAATGTGAGTACGACGTCGCCTAGTTTTGCTTGGCTCAATACCGCTGCTCGACATGCGGCTAAGCGGTCAGGATCTCCGGCCTGCGATGTGTCTGGAAAGAGATCGGGGCCCGTTACCAAGTCGAGGTTCAAGAAATCCATGGCATTGAACAACATTTCCAGGTAACGAAGATTTCGGCTGTGCGCTAGCAACTTGTGATTTAGTGCTTCGGCGAGTTGCATGTCGGCGATCGACACTCGCCAAACGTCAGAGATGGTTCTGAAGTCGGGTTCCCCGGTCGTCTGGCTGACACCAGCCCTGATCGAAGGCCTCGTTATCCATCCTCTCTCGCCGACCCTGACGGATAGCAGATTGAATGGATTCTTTGGGAAAAAGCCTACGATATCTTTGTTTTTCAGAGAGATATGGCAGCTTATGCTTTTCGAATGCTCCTCCTGTCGGTAGAGCATTGTTGGGTTGGGCATCCATCCGGCTTCCGTTTCGGCTAAACCGCTAAGGAATGTTCTGCTGATTCGGATGTTCTGGCCCAGCATTCCTTCTGCATAGTCGAGCCAAGTGAAGCGATTCGATATCGGTCTGTCTGTTAGTCCCAGATCGGAGAACAGTAAATCGGCTGCATGTCGATAGAGATTGCCCTGGGCCGCATCCACTGATGCAAGTTCGGACATAAGGGCTTCGACATCGTGTCGGTAGGTCGCTCCGAGTTTTTCGCCCGCTAAGTCGACTACTCTGGCGCGCATCCAGCTGCCCGTGGCGGGGCTGGTTAAGCCGGAGAGTTCAGTTAGTTCGAGAGCGAGTGTGTACTTGCATAGAGCACGCAAGGCATGGGGCATGCGTTGCGCATCGATAGGACGGCCGAGTTTGACGCTGAGTCGCTGCAGTTCGTGCCCGGCGCCGGGAGCCGACGCGAAAACACTGTTGCCGATGGCCTTTGCAAGCGATTTATGGCGAAAAGGGCCCGCGATCTCGCTTAGAGCATCTAAGGTGTGAATGGCCATGAGAGCATCCTGCTCGCCGACACCATGTATCTCCAGAACGCGACCATAAGAAAAAACCGGTCATTACGAGTCGCGTCTGGGCCGAAACTATGTGCCGGCCGGAAGCATGCCGATTGCGGTTGCGGTCCCCGGTTGAGTCCGCGATCTGTCTGTCGGCGGCGGCATATAGCGCGAAGCATCCTGCGCCAATCCCTATGGGGCTTGAAGTACATTGCGGTAGTCCTTTGCCGCGCGCCTCCTTGGCGCTTGGCTACTTAATCATGCAATCGTCCGGTCGTTTCTACCGTTCGTCGGTGCGATGGTCGTGCGCTCTTTGTGTGTCCTATTGTGTGTAGGATTTTTCTGATTGACGGTCGCTGTTTTGCGGAGCAGAGTTTGCTCTCAAGGAGCCTCAAACTCCGCAAACGGCGGCACCCACCCCGATGTACAGGTGGGTTTTTCATGCCTGTAATTCGGGCATGACTGACGCTAGTGCCCTGCGTCGGGAGGGCGGTGAATACAACACCCGAAAGGGGAATAAGCCCGCCGGCCGTTTGCGGTTTGAGCCTCCCGACATCCCGTCTGTGCCTTTGCGCGCAGCGCGGGTATTCCGCTCAAGGACAGGAGTGCTGCATATGGCCCGCAAACCCGAATCTACCCCGCCGCGCGCGGGCGTGGTGATGCCCGAAGAGATGTTCGAGCTGCTGTATCGGTTCCATCAGGAGTTGCACGGTATCGCCCGCAGCCTGCAGCCGGAGGTGTTGAAGGAAATCGGCTACCGCAATACGCGTAGCGAGCAGACCCTGCACCGCATCTTCACCACCATGGCGAGGGAACTGGACCCGGTGATGGACGCCTGCGAGTGGTTGCCGGACGCGTGCGAGCAGTGGTGCCAATCGGGCGACAGGCGCCTGCACTAGCGCAACACCCGGCAGGCGCCGGCTTTGGGTAGGAGCGGCGCAAGCCGCGACCGCGAACCTTCGGTGCCCTGCGCAATCGCGGCTCACGCCGCTCCTACAGAAGGCGGCGCGGCCGCCTGTGGGAGCGGCGTGAGCCGCGATCGCGAAGCTTCGGCCGCCTGCGCGGGTCGCGGCCTAAGCTGCTCCTACCCGAAGGGAGCATCGTCGGAAGCGGCAGAAGCTCAACCGCACCGTCGTGGCGCACCGGCGCAATTAGGTCTGGCAATTCGTTGACAAGGCCCTGTACCCGACAGACCATTCCCCGACACGGCCCGCGCCGGGCGGATGGACCAGAGTGTCAAGGGGATGTTCGTGCTCAAGACGCTACGCATAACCACCTTGCTCGCGCTTATGGTCGGTTCCCAGGCGCATGCGCAAGAGGTTCGGCACGCGACCGCCGATGAGTTCTCCAGGCTCATGGTGACGAGCATGAAGAATGAGGCGGCGCGGAAGCATCCGGCCATGGCGACTTGCGTCAACAAGATGGGTGACTCCGCCCTCAGCGACATCGTTCAATCCGTCATGGCCGGCACCGTTCCGGCTGCCGACATCGAAACGCTGGACGCGTTCTTCGGTAGCTCGCTAGGCGCCCGCTGGACAGACAACATTCTCTTGGCAGCGGAAACCGGCGTTGCGCCATCTGGCGCGTTCACGCAAGACGAGGCGGATCAGATCAAGCGGATCATCAGCATGCCGTCCTACCTCAAGCTAGAGGAAGCGACAGAATTCACCGAGCCGACTATTCGGAAGGCCGTCATGAAAGCGCTAGATCCGTGTCAGTGAGTCCTGCATCGTGCCCAGTCAGCTACGCTGCCGGCTGATCGGGAGCGGGATTGCCGCTGCAGGCCTCGTCGCACTGGCGCGGTGGAGTTGACAGTCTTCGAGCGCCAGTCCGAGTATTGAGCACGGTCCCCCGATGTGGGGCGATAGCGTCAACAACCGCTGATGTCGGAGGCGACATGTGCAGGAACATCCGGACGCTGTACAACTTCGAGCCGCCGGCGACGGGCGACGAGATCCGTGCGTCGGCCTTGCAGTTCGTTCGCAAGTTGAGCGGATTCAATGCCCCGTCGAAAGCCAACGAAGAGGCGTTCAATTTGGCCGTTAAGCAGGTCAGCGAGGCGGCGACCACGCTCATCAATTCGCTGACCACGTTCACGCCGCCGAAGAATCGCGAGGCCGAGCGCGCCAAGGCCGTTGAGCTTTCCGCCAAGCGTTTCGGCAAACCGTCCGGCCGTGTACCCAAGCCGGAAGCGAAGTCGGTACGTGGCGCGGTTTGATGCGGGGTTTGGGTAAATGACGCCGCCGATGAAAACCTCGAAGACGTTCCTGAGCCGATTCGCCGCCATGCTGCTGCTGGCGCTTACGGTCATGCATCTGATTCTTGCGCTCGACCTGATCTTTGGCTTGGTCCAGGGCTCCGCGGAACTCAATGCTTTGCGGGTCGTTGCGGCTTGGGTAAAGGGCCTATGGCTAGGCCTGTGCGCCGTGGGCGGGTTGGCCGTAGTGGCTTTGTATCGCCGGCCATGGTGGGGCTTCCTGTTGTCCGTCGTCTTCTGCGCAGGCCTGTACGTCGCGAGCCATCAGCTATGGGGCGAGGTCAAGGGCGGGTTCTGGCTGGCCGTCATCGCCAGCCTGATCGCCGCCGCGGGTGCCAGCACGTCCAGCTCGCCCTCCAGTCGGGCGCTTTCCTGACGATGGCGGTCGTTACTGGTCTGGCGTACCGGGACGAGCTCGCCGGGTTGATCCGACGGTCCGATCGGATCGTGGTCACCGAGCATTCCTACCTGTACGACGCTTACGACGCCCAGGCCGGGAAATCGCTCATTCCGGAAGAGGTCGTGTACGGCAGCCTTCCGCTCAGCCAGTCGCAGAAGGATTTCTTCCTGGCCACCGTCGATGGCCTAGACCCTGAATTGCAGGACGCCTTCGCCGCTTGCATCTACGAGCCGCATCACAGGATCGAGTTCTACGCCTTGGACAAGCGGATCAGCACCATGGCGATCTGTTTCAAGTGCTCGCAAGTGCGATGGGACGCAACGAGCGCCACCCCGCCTTGGTCTTTGTATTCTGGTTTGGGCGCTCTCATGAGAGAGGTCGGATTCTCGCCTGAGCGGGATTGGGCCGCGCTAGCCGAACAGCATCGGGGAAAATGAGTGCCGTTCGAGTTCGATCCATGGGCGGGTAGCCGGTCGCCAGGTCGATACCGGCTTTGATTTCGGGGAAATCGTATGAAGCGCAAGGGAGTTCTTGTCGCATTGCTCGCCTGCATCGTATCGGCGCCGTTATTGAGCGGGTGCGGCGGCGCTTCGATCGATGCTCCAGCAGTCGGCGCGGACGCGAATACCGTCGGGGGCATCGAGTCCATCACCATCGACGGCAAGCGCTATTTCTTCGGCTACCAATACCGCGACGACCATGTGCTGACGCCGCTGTTCGCCAGCGAGGACGCCATCGCTGCGTACGCGCTGAGTCATATCACGCAGACCGATGGCCGGCACGACCATGCTTTCTGGGTGGCCATGGCGAAGGCGGCGATCGGCGAGTCCGGGCTGACCGACGCGGAAGGGCAGGCGATCGCGTTGGCGCCGCTCAAAGCGGCGATCGCGGAGCTGCGGCGCGACACCAAGACAGCGCGACCGGTGCCGGGTCTCGTCATGCCTGAGCATCTGTACTACCTGTTGGAGATGAACTGCGATTGGCCCGACGAGCAGATCCCGGCGGCCGTGGTGCAAGCCGCGCAAAGGCTGGGCCTGGAGGCCGACGACACCAGCCCCTGGATGGAGATATCGTCGGGCGCGCTCACCGGGACGACGCCCTTGCCCAAGGGCGCCCAGTTTCAGGACGCCGCTGCCGTCTACCTGTGGTACTTCGACCGGCTGGCGGGGCATCAGCGGCATGGTTGGTCCAGGGCACTGGGACTGGAGCGCCGCTGAGACACGGGTCGTGCGAGTAGGCGCTCGGCCCGCTATCGTCCGCCGGGGCGGGTGTGCTGAAATCGCATCGTCGGCCGCTTCAATTCAGGGATAGAGCCATATGGACAGCGTTCGGAATGCAGTCGTATCGATCTGCGCCTGTTCTCTGGTCGCGGCGGCGTGCAGCGCCCTCGCGGCCGAGCCCGCGCTTTGCGGCGCGTTGCGCGTCCATTCCCCGGGCGTGCCCGCGGGCGAGGTTCTGGAAGAAATTCCGGTCGATGGTCCGCGCTGGAACGCGCGGGTGCCCAATGTCGATCTCGACGCCGACGGCGCCAGCGATCGGATCCTGTTGTTCCGGAATGGTTCGCCTAGCAAGTTTCCCGGGGATTTCGACGAGGCCGAGATCGCCTTGTCTTCCACCGGCGCGACCAGAACCGCCGTATTTCCACGTATCGCGATCCGCCGCTTGCGCTCGCAGGTCTATCTGGTCGGTACCACCTATTCGGATGCAAGGCCCACGGCGCAGCTCGACGTCCATTTACTGGATCGGCGGGGCATGACGAAGGTCTGCTCCCTGTCCATTCCGGTTCGATGAGCGCCGTCTGCATGGAAACCAGGACTGTCTGCATCGCGGTGGCATTCATCGCGGCCTGGCTTACGACCGCTGCCGCCTCCGAAATGCCCATGGAGCTGGTCGGTGCCAACGGCAAGGGGATCCAGGTCGTCTTCAGCCCGCAGCCGTGGCGGGTGTGCGAGGCGGGCGTTGGCTCGGGACTGATCTTCTATAAGGAAGGCGACAAGATCACCGAGGTGTGGCCGCATCAGCGCTGCAGCTTCGAGATGAACGGCGCGGGGAAACTACAGTTTTCCTGCGTCTCCGAGGACGGGCCCCAGTATTCCTATTCCAAGGCGGTCTACGTGATGGAGTCCCGCAGTGGGGCCTCGTGCAGCTACGTCTGCCAGTCGGGCTGCGGCCCGCACGTGCCGCAGATCCTGAGGTCGGCGCCGATGGTTCCCATCATGCCGCCGCTACCGCCGCCCCCGCAGCCTTGAGCGTCGTTCGTAGAGGCGCATCGCGCAGCCCGTAGGCGATCGCGGCCTGGCTAAGGCGTGGCGTCGCGCATGGTCGGAATGGCGGCTTGCGCCAAACCGTGCGCCAAGTCGTGTCCGATGGTTCGTCATGGCGTATAGGATGCTCCGTCCTGCGGCGACGGCGCCGCCGCCGCAGCGACGGCGGAATCCCGAAACCGTGCCGTACCGATGGTTGCGTGCGCCTGGGCCGTTTCGTATCGTGCGCGACCGCTTCCCTTCGAGCCCGGCGAGTTCGGATGGCCAAGCCAATCGCTATTCATGGTGACAAGGCAATTCGATGGAATATCCCGACAGCTGGCGCCGTTCTTCCGACCATGTCGAGGTCAAACCGGTTCTTGTCACCTTCCTGGCGTCGCTGACGATGCTTCTGGTGGTAGCTGTCTTCTCCGATGTCGATGCATACCTCTATGCGGGTTGCTTTCCCGCAGCAGCCGTACTCACCTTGAAGTGGCACCGGACCGCGAGCATGCCACGTTGGCTGCGGGTCCTGCTGTGGGCGATCGTTACGGTGCCCCTTGCCGCGCTGACGGTAGTGGTGCTTGCCACCAAGTGATTGGCCTGCGAGCAGGGGCTGCGTGAGGTCGAGCCCGGTCGTGGAGGACTCGGCGGGCGCCGGGAGCATGCCGATTCGTTCCGTTGCACTGAGCGCGGCTTTTGCAATCGAGGCGGCAGGCTGTCCATGAAACGCAGCTATATCGGCATCTACATCACCATCCTCATTCTCCTCTATGCCTTGATCGGTGGCATGTCGAACGATATTTACGTTCCGACAGGTAGGCGTAATGGGGTTCATCTGCATGAGGAGGCCATTCCTCCGGCCATGCTGAGTATCGCGCTGTTCGCGTTGGCTTTCTTCGTGGGGCATTTGAAGGAGTCCAAGGGAATGCTCCTCGCGGGGCGTCTGCTGCTGATTGGATCGGGCCTGTCGATGCTGTGGGCGTTCTACTTCGTGGCTTTTCCTACCGGGCAGAAGACAGTCACCACTGAACAGTGTCAGGCGACATTCGCCAAGCTCAGCGCCTATCTTTCGCCGACCGGAGAGGGAAACGAGTTCTTTGTCGGCCTCGCGTCTGAATGCGAGAGCAAGCCCATGTCAAAGGTCTTCTACGAGTGCGTGGAACGCGCAAGAAGGGCCGAGGACACCGACCAATGCGACGAAGAGGCGCAGTGGTGGCTCGAGCGCAAAAACTCGAGCAAGGCCAGGTAAAGCCGATTGGCATCGCCATCGACCGGATTCACGTGGAGAGTTGTGCCTGTTGCTCCATGTGCCACGAGCCGGAGTCCGAGTGGGAGGCCCGATGAGACCGATCGTCGTCATAGTAGCGATCGCCATAGCGCACATCGCCTTCTTGTACTGTGCGTATGGCTCGAAGTTCTTCGGCTTGGCGCTGCCCTACGGTGCGATCATGGTCCTCTGGCTAGGAGCCTCGACGATCGCAGCGGGTATCGGCTATTCCAAAGCCGCGGGCAAACTGCGGTGGTTCGCGACGGTCGCGCATCGCCGCCATCTCTTCGCCATCGCGGCCGCTGCGGTCTCGCTCTTCCTCGGTGTGTGCTGGGCGTTCAACAGCTTCGGTACCTGAAAGCCCAGGGTTAGGGCGGGGTCTAGTCCGCCGTTTGCATCCGCAGTTTCGGTGCGATCCACAGCGCAAGGGCCGCGCCCATGAGCTGCGCCAGCACGAAGCCGCCCACGTCTTCGGGACGAATGCCGGCGAAGCTCTGGGTGAGCGCGCGCGCCAGCGTCACCGCCGGGTTGGCGAACGAGGTGCTGGCGGTGAACCAGTAGGCGGCGAAGATATAGCCGGCGACCAATGCGGGCATCGCGGCGGGGCGATGGCGCGTGCCCAGGAGGATGGTGAGCAGCAGGCCGAAGGTCGCCACCGCTTCGCTCAGCCATTGCCCGGAGCCGCCGCGCTCGCGTAGGCCGGGTTGCCACAGCGGCAGGTCGAACATGGCGTGCGCCAGCAGCACGCCGGCCACAGCGGCGACGATCTGCACGGCGATGTAGGCGCAGGCCTCGGTCGTTCCCAGTTCGCCGCGCAACCGCATCGCCAAGGTAACGGCCGGGTTCAGATGTGCGCCGGATATCGGGCTCAGCAAGGCGATCAACACGTACAGCATGCCCGCGGTCGCGGCGGCGTTGGCGAGCAGCGCCAGGCCGTCGTTACCGCCAGCCAGGTTCACGCCCATGATGCCGGAGCCGACCACGGTGGCCAGCAGCAGCGCGGTGCCGACGAACTCGGCCAGCAGGCGTTGCCGCAGCCTCACGACAACGAGGCCAGCAAGGCTTGCACCCGCGCCGAGATGTCGTCGCGTACCGCGCGATAGGCGTCGTCGTCCAGGTGCTTGGGGTCGGGCAGGGCCCAGTCCTCGCGGCGCTGCGCCGGCACCCAGGGGCAGTTGTCGCCGCAGCCCATGGTGATGACGGCGTCGAAGGCGCCGTCGACATCGTCCAGCGACTTGGAGGCGTGCGTGCTCAGGTCGTAGCCCAGTTCGGCCATGTACTGGATGGCTTTCGGGTTGATCTTGCCGGACGGGGCCGAGCCCGCGCTGAGCGCCTCGACACGGTCGCCGCCGTGCATGCGCGCGAAGGCTTCGGCCATCTGGCTGCGGTTGGAGTTTTCCACGCAGACGAACAGCAGGCGTTTTTTCGGACGATTCGAGGTCATAGGGTCTGGCCGATCCGTTGGAGGTGTTGTTCGCGGGCAAGCCGATCCAGCTTGTCCAAAGGCAGCGCCAGCAATAGCTCGATGCGGCGGCGCAGGGTCAGCCATGCCCGCTTGAACGCTTGCGGATCGTCCGGGGTGAGCGCCGGATCGGCTACGCCCCAATGCGCGATCGCGGGGTGGCCGGGCCACAGCGGGCAGGCTTCGCCGGCCGCGTTGTCGCAAACCGTGATCACGATATCCATGGCCGGAGCTTCCGGGCCGGCGAACTCGTCCCAGGATTTGGGGCGCAGCGCATCGGTGGGAAGGCCCAGATCTGCGATCAGCCGCGCGGCGAGCGGCTGCACGCTCGGCGCGGGCCGGCTGCCGGCGCTGTAAGCGCGAACGCGCCCTTGGCCCATGGCGTTGAGCAGCGCTTCGGCCATCTGGCTGCGCGCGGAATTTCCGGTGCACAAGAACAAGACGTTGTAGCCGCGCGTCTCGGTGGAGCCGAGCAGGGATTTGCTAAGGCAGGCGGCGGAGGCCGGGCACAGCGACGAGAATTCGGCGCTGGCCTGCACGGCGACCGGCGCTTGCGCGCGCTCGATCCGGCGGTAGCCGCGGCTTGCGAAATAATCCGCCGCGGTTTGCGTCAGCAGCACCAACTGCGCAAGGCCGCGCGCTCGGGCTTCGCGTTCGGCCTCGGCCACCAGGCGGCCGCCGAGGCCACCGCCGCGGTGTTCGGCGCGCACCGCCAGCGAGCGCAGCAGGCCGGTCTGGCCGAACGTCTGCAGGCCGACCACGCCGGCGGCGGTGCCGCCGGCGTCGGCTACGAAGAAGGCGACTTCGGCGGCATCCAGGTCCTGCACGGGCAAGTCGTTATCGGCCAGCATTTCGCGAATGAGCGCGTGTTCGGACGGCAGTGCGGGACGAATCGACATGGCGGCGCTCAGCAGCAGCGCGATGCGGGCGCGCAGCACGCGGCCGCCGCGGCGGGCTTGGATACGGTCTGAGGGCTGGGCGCGCAGGCGGCCGCCCCTTCGCCGGCGCAGCCGGCCTCGGTGTCGTAATAAGTGGTGGCTTCGCCGAAGGTATGGAAGGACTCCCAGCGCAGGCCTTGCGGGTCCTCGGTCCATAGCTTGTCGGCCTGCGCGTAGCAGCACACCGCCGCGGCTTCGGGTACCACGGTGCCTCCGGCGGCGTCGAGGCGACGGCCCAGCGCGGTCAGCTCGTCGCCGCTGTCGACCTGCAGGCCCAGGTGATCGATGCCCGGCGCGCGGCCGGTGTTGGAGATGGCGAAGTTGATGCGCGGGTCTTCCAGCATCCACTTGGCGTAGTCGCTCTTTTGCACGCTGGGCTGGCTGGCGAAGAGTTCGTTGTAGAAGCGGATGCTGGACGCCAGGTCGGTGACATTCAAATGCACGTGAAAGCGGTTCATCGGTGGGCTCCTTTAGGACGTGGAGTACAAGCGGCGGCCGGTGCGCAGGTTTCGACGCCAGCGCAACAGTTCTGGGTGAGGTAGGCGAGCAGGGCGTTCATTTGCAGGTAATTGGCGCGCACGCGGATCACCCGGCCCTCGCGCTGGTCATGGACCAGGGCCGCGCCGCGTAGCACGTTGAGGTGCGCAGTGAGGGTGGCGGGCGGCAGATCCAGCTTTTCGCGCAGCTCGCCTACCGACATTCCATCCGGGCCGGCCTGCACCAGCTGCCGGAACGCGGCTAGGCGGGATTCGTGGCTGAGGGCGCTGAGCGCACCGAGGGCGGTTGATGTTTCCATAATTCCAGTATTTTGGAATTATTGAGTCTTGTCAAGTGGTCGCATGGATCGGGCGGGCCGCGGCCGCCGTTGCGTGCCTAAACCAGCGGCGATGGCACGCATCCCAATGGGGCGCCAACTCTGTGGTTGGGAGCGCGGCGCAAGGGGCATTCGTATAACGCGATTCGAGTTGGTTCCTTACCGCTTCGCGGCGGCCTCGCTTTCGTCGGGATCCCAATCGCACTCGTGACCCCTCAATCCAGCCAGGACGCCATGAATCACGGACACCACGGACACAACTTCCAAGGCCCGCAGCTCGCGGCCCGTGTTAAAGCGCTCGTGCTCGCAAGCGCGATCGCGACAACAACGATAGGTCCGCAGGCCCTTGCGGCACCGGGCGCTCCATCGCCAGCATTCGCGCAGGTCATCGAGCGCGAAGTGCCGGCGATCATGAAGGAGGCCAAGATCCAGGGTGCGGCCGTGGGCCTGATCGTCGACGGCAAGCTGGTCTACGCGCGCGGCTTCGGCTATGCGGACCACGCCGGCAAGGTGCCCGCGACGCCCGACACGGTGTTCGTCGCGGCCTCGCTGTCCAAGCCGATCGCCAGCTGGGTGACGATGCGCCTGGCCGATCAGGGGCGCATCCAGCTGGATCGGCCGGTGGCCGACACGCTGTCGCCGTGGCCGCTGGCGCAGAATCGGTTCGACTACCGCCGCATCACCATCCGTCGCCTGCTCTCGCACACGGCAGGGACCACCTTGGGCGGCTACCAAGGCTGGCTGGATTACAAAGAGTTGCCGACGCTGGAGCAGTCCCTGGCGGGCAAGACCAATGGCCGCGGCGCGGTAGAGTTGTTCGCGCCCGTCGGGACCCAGTTCCAGTATTCCGGCGGCGGCTATACGCTGATGCAGCTGGCCATCGAGCGAAGCACCCGGCGCAAGTACGCGGATCTGGCGCGGGAGTTGGTGTTCAAGCCCTTGGGCATGAAACGCACCAGCGTGGCGATGACGCCGAAGCTGCTGGCCGGCGCCGCGCAGGGCCATGGCGACGACGGCGGCCCGGTGCCGATGCGTTACTACGTCGAGCAGGCGCCTTCGACTCTGACCACCACGGTCAACGATTTCTCGCGTTGGATGATCGCAGGCATGGTGGCCCCTCGCGACCGCGGCGCGCACCCGCTGAGCCGGGCACAACTGGATCAGCTGTATGCGCCGGCGACGCTGAGCGTGCCGCGCGCGCCGGACGCGATGGTCTACGGCCTGGGGCACTTCATCGAGCGCCTGGGTGACGGCAGCACCGCGGTCGGTCACGACGGCCGCAATCAGGCGGGTTTCCGCGCCAAGTTCCTGATGCGCCCCAGCAGCGGCGACGGCATCGTCTTCTTCAGCAATTCGCGCAGCGGCCTGGCCTTGGAGCGCGTGGTCTGCCTGTGGGGCGCGGACGTGGCCAAGGTGGATCCGGCGGCTGCCTGCAAGAAATAGGCGCTTGCACGCCGCGGCCGGTGCGCCCGCGGCCCGCAGGACGACCGAGCGCCGTTAGTACGGCGTGGGCGTGAGTTTCAGCAAGCGCGCATTGCCGCCGTCCTCCAGCACCCAGATCGCGCCGTCGGGCCCTTGCTCGACCTCGCGGATGCGCGCGCCCATCGGGTAACGCTTGAGTTCGCGCGCGCTGGTGCCATCGAACCAGATCCGCACCAGAGCCTGCGAGGCGAGCCCGCCGATGAAGCCCTGGCCGCGGAAGTAGGGGAACAGGTCGCCGGTATAGATGATGAAGCCGGCCGGCGCGATCACCGGATTCCACCAGGCTTCCGGCGCGTTGAATTCCGGGCGCGTCGGATGGTCGGGGATGGGCGTGCCGTCGTAATGGTCGCCATTGGAGACGATCGGCCAGCCGTAGTTGGTGCCGCGCTCGATCAGGTTGAGTTCGTCGCCGCCGGCCGGGCCCATCTCGTGGGTCCACAGGCGCCCGGCCGGGTCGAAGGCGATGCCGAGCAGATTGCGATGGCCCAGGGTCCAGACCTGCGCGGCGACGCCGCCGACGCCGACGAAGGGATTGTCGGCAGGGACCGATCCGTCGTCGTTGAGACGGATCAGCTTGCCCAGGTTCTGCTGCATGTCCTGCGCCGGGTCGAACTTCTGGCGATCGCCCGAGGTGATCCACAGTTTGCCGTCGCCGCCGAAAGCGATGCGATGGCTGTAGTGGCCCTCGCCGGTGACTTTGGGCGTTTGCCGCCACAGCACTTGCAGGTTCGAAAGGCTGCCGCCGTTGCCGTCGGCATTGAGCGTCAGCTGCGCCCGCGCGACGGCGGCGCCGCGCGTGCTGTTGGCGCCGGCTTCGGCATAGCTGAGGTAGACGTAGCGGTTGCCGGAGAACTGCGGGTGCAGCACGACGTCGCCGAGCCCGCCCTGGCCGCCGTAGGCCACCGCGGGCATGCCGGTGATTTCGCTGGTCGTTCTGGTGGCGGTATTGAACAGCCGAAGACGGCGGTTCTTCTCGGTCACCAGCAGGCGGCCGTCGGGCAGGAAGGTCATCGCCCAGGGTTCGTTGAACCGCCCGAACTCGGTGGCGACGAAGGGTGGGTCGGGCTCCGCCACGGCTGGATTGGGGCCGCCGGTTTGTACCGGCGGCTCGGCGAGCGCCTGCACCTGCGCGGCGGGCGCGGGCGCCGCGGCTGTCGCGGGCGTCTGGGGCGGGGCTTGGGACGGGATGGCGAACGCGATCAGCGGCCGCGCATGCGCAGTTTGCGGCGCCTTATCGGCGTCCTCGCCGGATTCAGGGGCGATCGGCGTGCAGGCGGCGGACAACACCGCGAGCGCCAAGGCGGTCGTCAGGCACTTGCTCATGGTGAGCTCTCATCGGTCCGATAGCGCGTTTTAGCGCAGGGTGGGATCAGAAGACGTGACGAGCGCGGCGGTTTCGATGGCGGCGGCGACGGGCGGTACCCGGCGGCGCATCCGTGACGAGGTTGGCCGAGATTCTCGCGCCGCCTCCATAAGCGTCTGCGCATGCCCTAGCATTCGCTGGTTCCGGTGCCGTGCATGGCCGGACCCGCCGGGCGCCGGTGCGCCTGCCCAGAGCGATGTGACCATGCGGAATATCGGCGTTCCAACCTTGTACGAATGGCTGGGCGGCATCGACGCGCTCAAGCGGCTGACCGTGCGCTTCTACGAGCATGTGCGCGCGGACGATTTATTGGGCCCCGTGTTCATGCACATGGGCGCGGATCATCCGGCGCACGTCGCGGCCTTCCTCGCCGAGGTGCTGGGCGGCCCGGACGATTACTCGCGCGAACATGGCGGGCATCCGCAGATGATCCAGCACCATCTCAACCGGCACCTCGGACAGGATCAGCGCCGGCGCTGGGTCGGCCTGCTGCTGGAAACCGCGGACGAGTTGGGCATGCCGGACGATCCGGAGTTCCGCTCCGCGCTGGTGGGCTATCTGGAGTGGGGTTCGCGTCTGGCGGTGATCAATTCGCAAGCCGGCGCCAGCGTCGATGCCGATGCGCCCATGCCGAAGTGGGGCTGGGGCGAGGTCAAGGGGCCGTACACCGGCGGCTGAGCGTTCGCGGGCTTGCCGGCTCGGCGCAGGGCGGTGGCGAAGGGTCCGCTTCGCCGCCGCGAGCCTGGCCATCGGAGTTGGGGGAAGCGGGGCGCGGCTCGGCCGCTCCTCGGGACTCGCCCCGCTGTTTCGCGCGGCCCTGGCGCGGAACCGTCGCACGGCGCTGGTGGCAGCCGGCCGCGCGCGGGTCTGTTGTTACTGGCCAGGAGGCGGCGTGAGTTTCAAGAGCCGCGCGCTGCTGCCGTCCTCCAGCACCCAGATCGCGCCGTCAGGCCCTTGCTCGACCTCGCGGATGCGCGCGCCCATCGGGTGCCGCTTGTACTCGTATGCGCCGGTGCCGTCGAACTGGACCCGCACCAGGGCCTGCGAGGCGAGGCCGCCGATGAAGCCCTGGCCGCGGAAGTAGGGGAACAGATCGCCGCTGTAGATGATGAAGCCGGCGGGCGCGATCACCGGTGTCCAGGACACTTCCGGGGCGTTGAACTCCGGCCGCGTCGAATGGTCGGGAATGGGCCTGCCGTCGTAGTGGTCGCCGTTGGAGACGATGGGCCAGCCGTAGTTGGTGCCGCGCTCGATCAGGTTGAGTTCGTCGCCGCCGGCCGGGCCCATCTCGTGGGTCCATAGGCGCCCGGCCGCATCGAAGGCGATGCCCAGCGGATTGCGATGGCCCAGGGTCCAGACCTGCGCGGCGACGCCGCCGACGGCGACGAAGGGGTTGTCGGCGGGAATCGAGCCGTCGGCGTTGAGGCGAATCACTTTGCCCAGGTTCTGCTGCATGCTTTGCGCGGGGGTGAACAACTGGCGATCGCCCGAAGTGATCCACAGTTTGCCGTCGGGGCCGAAGGCGATGCGGTGGCTGTAGTGGCCTTCGCCGCTGACCTTGGGCGTCTGCCGCCACAGCACGCGCAGACCCGAAAGGCTGCCGCCGATGCCGCTGGAGTTGAGCGTCAGCTGCGCGCGCGCGACGACGGCGCCGCGCGTGCGGTTGGAGCCGGCTTCGGCATAGCTGAGATAGACATAGCGATTGCTGGAGAACTGCGGGTGCAGCACGACGTCGCCGAGCCCGCCCTGGCCGCCGTAGGCCACCGCGGGCACGCCGGTGATATCGCTGGTTTGTTTGGTGACGGTGTTGAACAGCCGCAGGCGGCGGTTCTTTTCGGTCACCAGCAAGCGCCCGTCGGGCAGGAAGCTCATCGCCCAGGGCTCGTTGAATCGCCCGAACTCGGTGGCGACGAAGGATGGGTCGGGTTCCGCGAGTGTGGAACTGGGGCCGACCTCCTGCGCCGATACGGCGGAGACGGGCGTCGATGCCGTAGCGACAGTTGGCGGAGCGACGCCGGTTCTTTCGCGCGACTCGGATACGGCCGGTGCGATGGCGGCGGATAACGCCGCGACGATCAATGCGGTTGTCAGGTGCTGGCTCATTGCGGTTTCCCCTCGGTCGATGGCCCGTTGTAGCGTGGCGTCAGAGCCGAAAGGTGTGACGCGAACTGCAATTTCGGTGGGCGCGACGAAGGCCTGTAACGAATGGCACATTTGTCTGCGATCAGCCGATTGCGTGCGGCACACTCGTGGTGCAGTCGACCGAAATCATCGCTTGGCCAGCGCGTGATCGCCCTCGTGTTCGCCGCTTCCGGCAGCGTGCATCAGCGCATCCGCCGAGCCTCGGCGCGCCCATCATGGCGATGCGACCGAGCAAATAGACCTCCACCTGCGTCTCGTGCGAATAGGCAATCGGCATCGATGCGTTCAATCGCCCGACTGTGCGCGCCTGCGAACACGTATGCACGGAGGACTCGCCGAATCGGGTACTCGCCCACATGGGCGCGGATCATGCTCCGCATGTCGTGGCCGTCCTCGCTGGGCGGTCGGACGCGTTACGGACGGAGCGAGTTGATCATTGGTCGTGCGGACGAGTCGGGCATGCGCGGACGGTGCGGAGTTCGGCGCCATGCGAATCGACTGTCTCGGATGGGTTCGGCGCGGGCGGCGATCGGATCGCGGCTTGGCGCTGCCGTCGACGCGAACCGTCGAAGCTCCCCGTCCTTCCGGTAGCATGCGTCTTGCCTCCGATGCCGGCGCCTCCAGAAGCCCGCGATGCACAAGACCAAGCCCGCCGAAAATCCCGACGCCTACGTCGCCGCGCTGGACGGCTGGCGACGCGAACTGGTCGAGCGCCTGCGTACCGGCGTGCTCGGCGCGGCGAAGCTGGAGGAAGCAGTGAAGTGGGGCCATCTGGTCTACTTCAGCAACGGCCCCGTATTGCTGATCCGCGCCGAGGCGCAGCGGGTGCTGTTCGGCTTCTGGCGCGGCAAACGCCTGCTGGACGTCGAACCCCGACTCAAGCCGGGCGGCAAGTACGAACTGGCCACCCTGGATCTGCGAGAGGGCATGACGATCGCGGCGACGACCGTGCGCAAACTGACCAAGCAGGCGGTGGCGTTGAACCATAGCGTGGGTAATCCCACCGAAGCCTCCAGGAACGACTGATCGCACCACCGTTGAGCGAGTCGAATGCGAGCGAAACGTAAGCTGCGCAGGGCGGTGGCGGGCAGCGTTGATCCAGGCCGTCGCGCAGATCCAGTCGCGCGACTACGAGTTCATCGATCTGGCCGAGGGCAAGGTGCACCAACCGGATCCGCTGCAATGGGATCGGTACGTGACCGGGGTCTGGCCGGAGTTCGCGTGCATTTCCCCAGCCAGGCCAAGGTCATGGCCGGCTTGGCCTCGCCCGATTGGCGGTGCTTCGGGCCGTTCGCCGCCTACGAGCCGTCGGTGCCGAACTGAGGTGACGCGCGAACGAAGACGTTCGATGGGCGGCGATGGCCGTGGGGCCGCGGTGGGGCGGTAAACTGCCGCACGCGATTCGGTCCTCCCGGCGAAGTCGGTTCGGACGCGATCGCATCGAGTGCGGGACGAAAGAGCGGAGACCCGTTGCGTGCGCCTTACCAAAATACTTTTCGGTCTGTCCGACCTGTGCGCCTGGATGTTGATGACGGTCGCGGTGCTGGGGGCGGTGGCGGTGCTGTTCCTGGGGCCGGCGCCGGACGCCAAGCCGGTTTCGTCGCTGGAATCGATGGCGCTGTCGCTGCTGTGGGTGCTGGTCGCGGCGGGCGCCTATCTGCTCACCCGGCGTCGGCCTTTGGGCTTGTTGCTGGTGATCCTTCCGGTGTTCGTTTGGTTGGTCCAGGGCGATGCGGTTCCAGCGCTGGCCTACGCTGCCTTCGCCTTGCTGGTATTCGCGACGCCGCTGATCCTGGTCTGGCGGGAAGTGCGTCGCGGCGCCTGACACGATCGGATCCTCGGCGCCGCGTCGATGCGCGCCGGCCGCGGATGAACGGCCGTCGGCCGCGCGGCCGACAAGCGGTAGCTCCGGCGGGTCGGGTTCTGTGTTTGCCTTGGGCGGCCGATGCCGCGCCTGCGGACCGGCGCCCATACGCCCACAAGGAGGCCAGGCATGAAAACGCAGATGAAGCGAGCGGCGTTCGCAATCACGGTCGTGCTGGCGGCATCGCTGACGATGCCGTCGGCTTCGGCGCAGCGCACGTGCGCGGAACTGGTCGATTGCGCGGAAGGCACGATCGCCATCGGCGAACCGCCGCAGTGCGCCTGCGAGAAGGCGCCGCCGCCGCGCGTGCCGCTGACCTGCGAAAGCAATTTCGGTTGCGCTGACGGCAATCAGGTCGGCGTGGGCGAGTGGCCCGAATGCGGCTGCCGCGATCTGAGCACGCCGCAGCCCGCGCCGGGCGATACCCCGCCGCGGACCGATCGCGGCCCCGGCCCGCTCGACAGTCTGGGCGGCGTGGACACCTGCAAGCAGTTCCTGAAATGCGCGCCGGGCTTCGAGATGCTGCTATGGAACGGCCGCTGCGTGTGCGGCGAAACCATGCTGCCGCCGCCGGTGCGATGAGGCTTGGCGGTCGAGGCGCCGCCCTGGCTTCCTGTGGGAGCGGCGTGAGCCGCGATGGCGCCACCTCGCCTGCAGGGTCAGGGGCCGGCCGCCGTGGTGCTGCCGATCTGGGTCTCGACCCGGCCCGGCGCGATCGTGTCCAGGTTCTCCTGGGTCAGCCGGTGTAGATCGGTCTTGCCGCCGGTGGGCGCGGCCGCAGCGGACGGCAGGACCAGGAGCCGGGCGAGGGCGGCGAGCGGGCGCTGGGCGGGGACATGGCGGGGCTTCTCCAGTGGCGAGGGCCAGCGGATGATCCGCACCGCCGGCCGCCCGGCAGCAGTTGCCGAAGGCCACCCCGGCGGGGCGGGCCAGACGGGCGGGGTGTCGGGACCCGGTCCAGGCCCCGGATCGGCCCAGTCCGGCCCCGCAAAGCCCGTCCCTGCGGGCTCTCAGGCGCTCGTGCCGGTGAACCGGACCTACCCGCGAGCGGGGCTTTTCCCGACACGGCGCCGGGCGACGGCCCGACGGTCCTGGGCCGGCGGTTATACTTCACTATCTATCGCCCGCTTTCGGCGACAACTTAAGGACCCGCATCCTCATGGCACGTGGCATCAATAAGGTCATCCTGGTCGGCAACCTCGGCAACGACCCCGAAACCAAGTACACCCAGGGCGGCATGGCCGTGACCACGCTCAGCTTGGCCACGACCAGCGTGCGCAAGGACAAGGACGGCAACACCCAGGAGCGCACCGAGTGGCACCGGGTCAAGCTGTTCGGCAAGCTCGGCGAGATCGCCGGCGAATACCTGCGCAAGGGCCGCCAGGTCTACATCGAAGGCTCGATCCGCTACGACAAGTTCACCGGCCAGGACGGCGTCGAGAAGTACTTCACCGATATCGTCGCCGACGACATGCAGATGCTTGGCGGTCCGGGCGGCGAAGGTGGCGGCGGCGGCGGTGGCGGTCGCGAATTCCGCGGCGGTGGCGGTGGCGGCGAACGCGCCGCGCGACCGTCCGGCGGTGGTGGTGGTGGTGGCTACGGTGGCGGCGGCCGTCAGGAATCGGCTCCGCGCCGCGATGCGCCCCCGGCCAAGTCCAACGACTTCGGCGACGACTTCGCGGACGACGACATCCCGTTCTGATCCCGGCCGCAAACCGGTGTATCGAGTCGGAAAGGCCTGCTTTTGCAGGCCTTTTCGCTTTTCCGGTCCTGGCAGGCCGCGGCGGGCCCGGGGCTCGCACCGTCAGGCCGCTCTGATACGCATCCCTAGCCGGGAGGTGGGCAATAGGATTTCGCCCTAGTGTGCTCGGAAGGGGAGCATCTCCCATTCTTTGGGCTGACGCGGCAACGCCCCCGTGGCCGCCAGTACCCGCGGCGGGCAGCCATGGAACGCGAGCCGCTACGCCTGAACCGCGCTCAAGACGATCGACCCGTTCCGATAGGGCGCTGACGAGCCGCGCTCGGGACTTTATCCGGCTACGCCGGGGCTTGCGCCTGCGGCCCTTGTTTATAAGATCGAGGGCATGCGACGGCAAACGGCTATGACATGGTGCTGGGTCAGCGCTTGGTGGCTGCTTTCCGGGCTGGTATGGACCCGGCAGATGTACGAGGCCTTCTCCGGGCAAGTCGCTTGGTCCTACTTGCTGCGCACGGAAATGGCCAAGGCCGTGCTGTGGATCCCTTTCACCGTGTTCCTGTTCTGGTGGACGGGTCGCCATGCGATCGAGCGCGGCGTCGCCTTGCGTTCGATCGCATGGCTGAGCCTGGCCGTCGCCGGGGTGATCGTGCTGCGCGCGGTGTGCATGGCGGCGTTCAATCCATGGGTGGGCTGGTATGCGCAGCTGCCGGAATGGCCCGCCTTGCTGCGCACGAGCTTCTTCAGCAATTTCCTTACCGCCTGGATGATCGTCGGCGTGGCGCACGCGCTTTTGTTCGCGCGCCGCGAACGGCAGCGGCGCCAGCAGCACGCGGAGCTGCAGTCGCAGCTGTCCAGGGCGCGCTTCGAGGCGCTCGCGGCTCGGCTCGACCCGCACTTCCTGTTCAATGCCCTCCATTCCATCAGCGAGGTGATGCACCGCGATGTGAATGCGGCCGACCGCATGGTGGTGGGGCTTGGAGGCCTGTTGCGGCAAAGCATCGACGCCGGGGCGGCCCAGCAGACCACGCTGGGCGATCAGATCGAATTGGTGGAAGACTACGTGGCGATCGAACAGGTACGGCTGGGGGCGCGCCTGCGCTTCTCCCTGGAGGCGGACGGCGCCCTGTACTCGGTCATGGTGCCGCGGTTGCTGTTGCAGCCCCTGGTGGAGAACGCGATCCGCTACGCAGTGGCCACGCGCACGACGCCCGGCCATATTCGCCTGGCCGCGCAAAGCCGCGGGGACCGCTTGCTCATCGAAGTCTGCGACGATGGGGACGGCCGGGCGGTCGCGGAACCCGGGCATGGGCTGGGGCTGGCGAGCGCGCGCGCGCAGCTGCAATACCTTTATGGCGAGGACTTCCGCTTCGAGGTGCGGACATCGCCGGGAACCGGAACCCGCGTCGATATCGACCTGCCTTTGCGCCGGATCGAGCAGGCCGCATGAGCGAGCGTATCCGCGCCATCGTCGTGGACGACGAGCCGATGGCCCTGGCGCGCCTGGCGCGTCTGCTGCGCGAGGAGGGCGGCGTCGAGGTCGTCGCCGAATGCGAGGACGGCGTTTCCGCCGTCGCTGCGCTGCGCTCGCAGCGCCCCGATGTCGCCTTCCTCGATATCCGCATGCCCGAAATGGACGGACTGCATGTCTCGGCCGACGCCGTTGCGTCCGGTACCTGCGTCGTGTACGTGACGGCGCATTCCGAGCACGCGGTCCACGCCTTCGAAACCGACGCGGTCGACTATTTGCTCAAGCCCTTCACCGCAGGGCGCCTGCAGGCCGCGCTCGCGCGCCTGCGCGCGCGCATGATCGCGCGCAAGAGCGCCTTTCCCGAACGCCTGTTGCTGCAGGCCGGAGCGCGTCAGCGACTGGTGCCGGTGCAGGCCATAGACTCGCTGCTGGCGAGCGCCAACTACGTCGAAGTGCATTGCGGGCAGGAGCGGCACTTGGCGCGCGACACCCTGAACGCCCTCGAGGCCAAACTGGATCCGGTGCGGTTCGTGCGCATCCATCGCTCGCACGTGGTTCGGATCGACGCCGTGCGCGATGTGGAGCTGCTGCCGTCGGGGCAGTATCTGCTGCGTCTGCACAACGGCCAGAAGCTGTCCAGCGGGCGCAGTTATCGCGATCGGCTACGGACAGCGCTCGGGCTGGCGGGCCCGGGCTCTTCGCGTTCGCCCGGCGCCTAGACCGGCGTGCGCCGGGCATGCGCGGTCGCGGCGCAGGCGAACGTTTCTAGACGCCCCAGAGCGCCCGCGCTTCTTCGGCGACCAGTTCCGGCATTTCCTCCGGCCAGAACAGCTTTCCTCCCTCGGCCAGGCGAATGCCGCGGGACCCCGGCAGGGTCCTGTCGAGCCAGTTCGCCCATTCGACCGGGAACAGCGGATCCGCCGTTCCCCAGACCATGCGCGTCGGCGTGCTCAGGCGGCGCAGGTCGGGTTCGATCGAAAGCAAGGGATTGGGATCGAGATCCGCCAGGTAGCGGTTGAGCTGCGACTCGCGCAGCGGCGACGCGACCAGGGGCCGGAAGTAGTAGTCGATGGCTTCGTCCGAGACCTTCTCCGGGTACATGTAGGCGGAGCCGACGATGCCCTTCTCGGAGCGGGCGTAAGCGCGGTCGTCCAGGTGCCGCCGCATCTTCGGATGGTAGCTGCCGGCCTTGGCGGCCTCGATCGAATTGCGCATCTGCACCGGCGGGCAGTTCTCGTGCACGTCGCAGTTCGTCAGCAGCATCGTGCGGACCCGGTCCGGATGCTGCACGGCGAAGAGCTGCGCGATCGTCCCGCCGCTGTCGTTGGCGACCAGGTCGACGGCGTCGATCGACAGCGCGTCCAGAAACGCGACCAGCATGTCGGCTTGCGCCTGCGGCGATAGCGACTGCTGCGCCAGCGTCTCCGTATAGCCCATCCCCATGAAATCCGGGGCGATAGATCGCCGGTGGGCCCGCAGGCGCTCCAGCGATCCGCGCCAATGGAAACCGTTCAAAGGCAGGCCGTGCAGGAACAAGGCCGCCGGCCCCGCGCCTTGTTCGACGTAGGCGATGCGTCCGTAAGGGGTTCGGGCGAAGCGTCGAAGCCGGGCGAACGCCGCGGCATCCAGAACGGCCTCGTCGGCGCGCGGCGCCGGCGCCGTGCGGCAGGCGGGCAGGGCCGCGATGCTGGCGACGCTCGCGCAAGCGCCCAGGAAGTTTCGTCGGTTCATGTCTGCTCCTTGCCGCGGACGGCATCGTCGATCGGATGCGGGAGACGCTGCGTTTTCAGGCAGCGGCTGCACTGATGCGATGTCCGCGTCGCGCAATCAAGACGTTTGGGACGAACGACAGGAATCCGGGCGCGAGCGTCGGGCGATCGCCAGGGCACGCTTCAGGTCGACGGGCGCGGCGGCTCGGCCGTCGGTCGGCCAACGCGGGCGCAGTGAGGTGCCGAAACGTTTTCCGCCGCGCCGGGCTGGGGCGCAGCCGCGAGGCCGCCGCTTCCAGGGCCGCACGTTCCCGCTTGGCGCCACGCTGCCTCATGCGGCCGACGTGCGATGGCGTGATCGGTACGCGGCGGGCACGGGCTGCCCGCGCGACTCAGTAGCGATCGCCGGCCTGGCGTTTAGGGTAGGTCCCCTCGGCCTTGGCGGTGGCGACGATCTTGCGCGCGAGCGCCTGCGCCTCGCGGTTCAGTCCGGAGTCGGGGTGGTAGAGATTGAGGTCGGGCGGATCGTCGATCGGACGGTGCAGCTTCGGTGGCGACTGCGTCGATGCGGCTCTGGCGGCCCGTTCCAGCTCGCGCTCCCGCATGCGCTTGGCGTCGGCGCATCGTTGTTCCTCCGGGCTTGGGTTCCAGTTCAAGACGCCTCGGCGGCGTGCGTCGATCTCGGCGCAGGCGGCCGCATAGGCCTTCTCGTCGCCTGCCAGCCGTTCCGCGTCGGCGCGCGCGAGATCGATGCGGCGTTGCGAGCATGCGGAGTAGAGCGCCAGGCCGCGCTCCTGCTCCGGGGTGGTAGCGCAGGCCGCGTCCAGCGTCTTTGGGTCCGCGAGCAGGCGCTCGACCGCGCGCGCCGCGCGCGTGCGCTCCGAGCCGTCGCAGGCCAGGGTGGCGTAGCTGGCGCGATCCTCGGGCCGCCCGGCATCGGCGCAGACGATCTTGTGCGCGACGTCGTCCTCGGTCAGCAACTTCTCCAATTGCGATCCGAGCAGGGTCTGGAACGAAATGCAGGCATAGAACAACGGCCCTTGCTGCGACTGCTGCGGGGTCGCTTGGCAATCCGCGGCGACCTTGCCGGCCTGGCGCAATGCGAGTTCATGGCCGGCCTTTTCGTCGCGTTGGCCCTGCGACATCAGGCAGGCCTGCGCCAGACCGAGCGGACGCTGGCCTTCCGGCGTCGCCTGGCACTGGCGTTCGAGTTCCTCGGGATGCTCGCGCAAGCGCGCCGCTTCCTGGAATGCGGCCGCGGAGGCGGCGCTTTCCTGCTGGCGTCGTTCGCAGGCGGCGCGCGCATTGTCCGTCATCGGCCCGTACGGGGGCGGCAAGGGCCCGCCCCCGCAGACCTTGCTGGCCCATTTGTCGGACGACATTCCGACCGGGAAGCGATCGTCGTCGCGCGCTTCGATGGCCTCGCCCAGATCGGCGATGGCCGGCCCCATCGAACGCAGGGATTGCGCGGTCTCGGAATCGGGGTCGTTGCGCAGGGAGGCGACGATCGAGTCCAGCAGCGAGTGCGCCTCGTCGAAGCGGCCAAGCTCACGCAGCGCATTGGCCACGTAGAAGCGCGCCACGCGCTTGTTCGCCTCGGGCGTGTCGAAGCCATCGATCAATGCCGGGCCTTCGTCGACCAGGCGCGTCACCCGCCGCTTGCGTTCGGCCGGGTCGACGGTCGCCCAACTGCCGCGCCTGAGCAGTTCCCAGCGCGTCTGCGCCGGCAATCCCAGGCGGGTGGCCAGCCATTGCGCGCCGTCGTGGCGGCTGTATTCGCGCTGCCTGCGGAACTCGGCGCTCTTGAGCAGCGCGGGCAGTTGCGCGAGCTGCTCGGGTGTGTAGTCCAGGTACGAGAGTTTCGAAGATTCGTCCGTGCCGAGATAGTCCGGGATCAACAGCAGCCCGTTGCCAGGACACTCCGGGATCTGCGCATCGATGTGGACATCGCCGAGCCAGCTTCCGTCGGCGAACGCCACCAGCGCCAGCGAGAAGTAGCCCACGTCCTGGGAAAACTCGGCGCCGCCCAGAGGACATACGAACCGGCGGACATCGAATTGGGTGGTTTCCTCGGCGGATGGCGCGGCGGCCCGGCCAGGTGTGGGAATCAGCGTCGCGATCGCCATGAGAGCGGCGGACAGCGCAATGGTCGACGGCGAAGCACGTTTCATACGGTTACCGTGTTTGAAGCCCAAGGACGTATTGGCGACGCAGGTGCGATCGAATCGCTACGGCAGCGGGCCGGGCTTGCTCGGGCTGTCGTTGGGATCCCGCGCCGGACCCCGGCCCATACCAGTGCGGCCGGCGGCGCAGGGCGACAGTATCGGAGATGGAGAGCGGACGGTAGGAGCATCGCAGCGACGCCGGCCCGGGATGGAAATCGTGGCCGGCCCGACTATTGCCTGGGCAGGCGGCCGCGAGCAACGCGCTCAGGCCGCGCCGTCGTCCGCGTCCGCCGCGCGCTCGCGTCCGGCCACCACGCCGGTGGCGGCGAGGTCGCCGGTGACGTTGCCCAGGGTGGCGAACACGTCGGGGATGGTGTCGACCGCCAACAACAGGCCCATCGGTTCCACCGGCAGTCCGGCGGCCTGCACCACCGGCATATTGGTCGCCATGAAACTGACCTGGCCGGGCAGGCCCACCGAGCCCAGGCTGATCACCACCGCCAGCGCGGCGCAGCCGGCCAGCTGTGCGGCGCTCAGGTCGACGCCGTAGATCCAGGCCACGAAGGCGGTCACGCCGATGTACTGGATCGGGCTGGTCATGCGGAACAGCGACACCGCCATCGGCAGCACCAGCGAGGCGATCTCCAATGGGTAGCCCAGGCGCACGCGCGCGCTGTCCACCATCGCCGGCAACGAGGCCAGCGAGGATTGGGTGCTCGCCGCGATGGTCTGCGCCGGCAGCACGCCGGCGGCGAAGCGCCGCAGCGGCGTGCCCGAGGCGGCCGCGACCAGGTACAGCATCAGGGTCACCGAGATGTACAGCGTGCACTGCAGCGCGATGTAGTAGCCGACCGCGCCCAGCATGCTCACGCCGACATGGGCGCAGACCGCGAACATCAGCGCGAACACGCCCAGCGGGGCGATCCACAGCAGCCAGCGCACGATCACGATCATGGTGTCGGCGATGGCCTGGAACAGTTCGACCAGGCGCGCGCGCCGGGCCGGATCGATGCGGGTCAGGGCGAAGCCGAAGAACAGCGCGAACACCACCAGCGGCAGCATCGCGCTGGCCGCGGCAGCCGCGATCACGTTGCTGGGAATCACCGCCGTCAGCCAGTCGCCCAGGGCCGGCGGCGCGACGGTCGGCGCCGAGGTGGCGGTGCGGAACGCCTGCACCAGCGCTTCGTCGCGCGGCAGCAGCGACAGCAGGGCCGGGGCGGCGATCGCGGCGAAGGCCGCGCCCAGGCTCAGCAGCACGATGAAGACCACCATGGCGCGGCGCGCCGTGCGGCCGGACGCGGCCGCGTCGCTGGCCGAGGTCACGCCGATCACCACCAGCGACACCACCAGCGGCACCACCGTCATCTGCAGGGCGTTGAGCCAGAGCTTGCCGATCGGCTGCATCACCGCCGCCGCGCCGTGGGCCGCCTCGGGCGCGAGCGCGACCAGGATCAGACCGGCGGCGGCGCCGGCGATCAGGGCGAGCAGAACGCGGGTGGTCATCGACATGCGGGTTGGGGCTCCCAAGGAGGGTGGAAGAAGGCGCGGCCTGGGCTAGGGCGCGGGCAGGTGCCAATCCTGCCGCAGTCGGCGCAGTTCCGCTTCGGGCAGCAGCACGAACACCGGATGCCGCTGCGGACGCAGCCAGGCCAGCAGGGCCTCCATCGCCGGGTCGGCCATCGCGGTGCAGCCCGCGGTGGGCTCGCCGGGCGCCTTCCACAGGTGGGCGAAGATGCAGCTGCCGGCACCGGCCTGGCGCTGCGGGTTGTGCTCGATCACCAAGCCCAGCCGGTAGCGCTGATCGCCGCCGGCGTGCAGGTCGCGGCGCATGGGCTCGGTGGATTCGGCAACCGCGGCCTGGCCGACCTGTCCGGCGTCGACGATGCGGTTGTACAAAGGCGAGGCGTTGACGTCGATGCAATAGTCGTCGGCGCCCATGGCCTGGTAGGGCATCGGCGTCGCGGCGCTGGCGCCGTAGCCGAACGCGGTGCCGAGCGCGAACACGCCGGCCGGCGCGCGGCCGTCGCCTTCGCGCTTCTGCGGGCCCTCGCTCTGGCTGGGATGCAGGCCCAGGCCCCAGGCGCTGCCGTTGCGGCCGACCGTGACCGGCGTGGCCGCGCCGACCTCGCGCCAGGCGCCGCCGTCGCGTTGGTAGCGACGCAGGCGGCCCGCGCTGGCATCCCAGCCATCGGTGGTCACCAGCACCAGCTGGCGGGCGTTGTTCCAGGGCACGGACACCTCCGTCGCCGGCCGGCTGGCGCAGGCGGCCAAGGCGAGCAGGGCGGGCATCAGCAGCAGGGTGGGTAAGGGAATGCGCATGCGGCCTCGGGGTGGCGTCAGCTGTCGAGCAGATCCTGCATGCGTTCGAGGTTGAGGTCGAGCTGGCGGCGCCGGCCCTCGTGGGCGTCGCACAGCAGCACGAAGATCAGGTCCAGCAGATGCTGCAGCGCCGACTGGTACAGCAGCGGCTCGATGTGCCGGCGCTCGTCGTGCGCCGACACCACCAGGGCGATGTCGGCATGCGCGCGCAACGGATTGGGGGTGTGGCGGGTCACGGTGACGACCTGGCCCACGCGTTCGCGGAAGCGCCGGCCGATCTGGCACAGCGCCGGCTGCCGGCCGTGCTCGGAGAACAGCAGCAGCACGTCGCCCGCGGCCGCGCTGGAAATGCCGGCCTGCATCAGCATCGCGTCGACGTAATGCACGGTGACGATGCCCAGCATCGACAGCCGTGTCGCGAACGCGCGTGCCGGTATGCCGTCCTCGCCCAGGCCGATGATGTAGACCTTGCCGGCGCGCTCGATCGCGGCGGCGATCGCGTCGATGCGCTCGGCCGGGTTGATCAGCCGCGTCTCGGCCTCGGCCAGGGCCTTGAGGTGCCACAGGTCCTCGGCCAGCGCGGTGTGCGGATCGTCGGCCGCGGCGGCGGTGGGCGCGTGCTCCTCGCCGTTGCCGTTGCCGCGCGCGACCGCCTCGCCGATCGAGTACTTGAGGTCGGGATAGCCCTTGAAACCGAGTTTCTGACTGAACTTGACCACGCTGGACTGGCTGATGCCCAGGGCGTTGGCCAGTTGCTGCGAGGAGTAGTCGCGCAGCAGGTGGGCGTTGTCGAGCAGGAAATCGCCGATGCGGCGTTCGATCGCCGACATGCGGTCGCGTTCGGCGCGGATTTTCAGCAGCGGCGACATGTGCGGGGCGGTCCTGGGCTCAGCCGGGGAGGGCTTGGAGGCCGCGGATCTCGCGGATCCCCAGGCCGGGGGCGTCGGTGATCGAGATCTCCGACTCGTTGAAGATCACCCCGCCGTCGACCGGATTGAAGGCGCACAGCGAGGGTCCGTCGAGGTCGACCTTGGTGATCACGTCGGCCTTGGCCACCGCCACGTGCACCGCCGCGGCGACGCTGATGCTGGTCTCGATCATGCAGCCGATCATGCACTCCACCCCGTACAGGGAGGCGATGTCGGCGATGCGGATGGCATTGGAGATGCCGCCGGTCTTCATCAGCTTGATATTGATGATGTCGGCGGCGCGCATGCGGATCAGATCGATGACCTCGGTGGGGCCGAACACGCTCTCGTCGGCCATGATCGGAGTATGCACGCGCTCGGTCACGTACTTCATGCCGTCCAGGTCCTGCGCCTTGACCGGCTGCTCGACCAGCTCCAGGCGCACCCCGGCGTCCTCCAGTTGCTGGATCGCGTACACCGCCTGCTTGGCGGTCCAGCCCTGGTTGGCGTCCAGGCGCAACAGGGCGCGGCCTTCCACCGCGGCGTAGATGGCCTTGACCCGCTCGATGTCGACGCCGATGTCCTTGCCGACCTTGATCTTCAGCGACTCGAAGCCGCGTTCGACCGCGCTCATCGAGTCGGCCACCATCTTGTCGATGTAGTCGACGCTGATGGTGATGTCGGTGGCGATGACCGGATCGCCGCCGCCCAGCATCTTGTACAGCGGCGCCCCGTAGAGCTGGCCCCACAGGTCGTACAGCGCGATTTCGACCGCGGCCTTGGCGCTGGTGTTCTTCTCCAGCGCGCCCTGGACCAGCTGGGTCAGGCGGTTGAGGTCGGCGATGTCCTCGCCGATCAGGCGCGGTGCGATGAACTTGCGCACTGCCTCGACGATGGAGCCGTGGGTGTCGCCGGTGATCACCGCGGTGGCCGCGGCCTCGCCGTAGCCGACCTGGCCGCTGTCGGTGTGCACCGAGACGACGATGTCCTCGACCGTGTCGACGGTGCGCAGGGCGGTCTTGAACGGCGTCTTCAGCGGGACGCGCAGCATGCCGAACCGGATATCGGTGATTTTCATGGAACTCCGATCGCTTCGTGGTGGTGGGGCGCTCAGGGACGGATGCGCTGGATGCTGGTGATGCGGTCGACGTAGCTGTGGGCCTCGTCGAACAGCAAGGGAGTCAACGGCGACACCGACACCCCGTTGAGGCGGGCACGGGCCACGCGGCCTTCGCCGTCGCGGTAGCTGATGCCGGTGGTGTCGTGGATCACGTAGGGCTCGCCGTTGCGCTCGCCGATCGCCATCATCACGTGGCCGGGGATGTAGATCAGGTCGCCGACCTGCAGCTCGCGCACCGCCTTCATGCGCGCCGCGCGGTCGTCCTGCTCGCCGAAGGCGATGCGGTTGAGCGCCGGGCTCACCGCCTGGTCGCGGGTATTGCGCGGCAGGCTCACGCCGAAACTGCGATAGACGTCGGAGACGAAGCCGCTGCAGTCGCGCGCGTTGTAGGAGTGGCCCCAACCGTAGCGCTCGCCCAGGAACTTGAAGCCCTGGCGCAGCAGGTTGGCCTTGGTCAGCGGCAGGTAGCGCTCAGTGGTGTCCTGGTTCTTGGGCAACAGCGCCGGGGCGAAGCTCAGGCGGCCGTCGTCGCCGCGCACCGGCAGTTCGATCACGTGCGCGGTATAGGGATGCTGGCCGTTGACCGGGCGGTCCGGCGGCCAGTCGGCCAGCAGCGGCACGCGCACGCCCATGTCGAGCTGCAACTGCGACAGCTGCGGCCGCTCCGGCGTGTACACGGTGCGCGCGGTCGCGCCGGTGACGATCAGCTGGGGGCTGCGCCGGCCGTAACCGAACACCGCCGCGGCCTCGCCCTGGGCGACATGGCGCTGCTCGACCCAGGCCGTGTACAGCGGGCTGACCACGAACCACCAACGCCGGTCGCGGCTCTCGTGGACTATGGCGACCGGATCGCCGGGGAACAGGCCGCTTTCCTGGAAGCGGTCGATGTCGTGGTCGTCGGGCGAATTGAACACGCGCAGCGGGGTCGGGAACGCGCGCAGGTCGGCACGCTGCACGATCAGGCCGTAGCGCAGCGGCTGTTGCGCGGGAATCGCCTCCAGATCCAGCGCCTCCTGCAGGCCGTCGAGCACGCCAGCGGCGATGGGCTGGCCGCGCTCGTCGTACAGCGCCTGTGCCGGCCGCTCCGACACCGAGGCGATCCAGGCGCGGACCTGTTCGCGCGTGACCGTCGCCGGAAGGCTTTCCAAGTCGTGCACCGAGGCGTCGAGTTCGCGCAAGCGCGCGTTCTGCGCCGCGATCGCTTGCGCATCCAGCACCACGCGATCCGCGCGCGCCTGTCGCTGGATCCAGTATTCCGCATTCAATTGGCGTTCCTCCACGCCGATCACGCCATGGGCGGGGATGGGCAGCGCGGTCGGCGGCGTCGCCGCGAGCGGCTGCAGCGCGGCGCCGAACAGGCCGGCCGCGGCGAACAGGACGAGGAGCGGACGCATCGGATCAGACTCCCGTGGGCGAAAGGCCGGACAACACGCCGGCCATGAACAAACCGATGCCGGTGCCCAGCACCAGGCCCAGCATCGCCAACAGCACCGCCGCCGGCACCAGCGCGCGCGAATAGGTCGCCGCCAGCACCGGCGCGGTCGCCATGCCGCCGATCTGGGCCAGCGAGGAGATCCCGCACAGGTACAGATCGAAGCGGAACGCGCGCGCGGCCAGCGCGAACAGGCCCACGTGCAGCACCAGCACGGTGAAGCCGACCAGCACGAACAGCGGCGCGGCCGACATGCCGGCGAAATTGCTCTGCGAGGCCAGCACCGCGACCAGGCAGGCCAGCAGCGCGCCCGCCAGCGGCGCCGGCACCGGCGAGCGGGTCAGCGGCGTGCGCGCGAGCACCAGCCCGGCGACCGTCGCGATCAGCACTGTCCAGGCGGTCACGGTCAGGAAACCCTGGGCCGGCAGCAGGGCGGCCAGCGCCATCGCGCCGTTGCCGACCAGCAAGGCGATGCCCAGCCACAGCAGCACGCCGCCCGCACTGGCTTCGCCGTGCGCGGGCGGCGCGGCGGCGAGCGGCAGCGCGCGTTCGTCGGCGCGGGTCCAGCGATTGAACGCGGGCGCGAAACGCACCGCCGAGAACAGCAGCACCACCCACACCGAGTAGCACAGCGCGTCGGCCAGCAGCACCGGCGGCAGCAGGTTGTCGGGCAGGCCGATCGATTGCTTGACCGCGACCAGGTTGGCCGAGCCGCCGGTCCAGGTCGCGCTGAGCGCGGCCAGCATCTTCCAGCCGTCGGCGGGCAGGGCGTTGCGGAAGATCAGATAGGCCAGCACGATCGCGGCCAGGATGCTGGCCATCGCGCAGGCGAACACCGCCAGCATGCGCGGGCCCAGCGCCAGGATCGCGCGCAGGTCGCAGCCGACCATCAGCAGGAACAGCAGCGCCGGCAGCAACTGCGTGGTGAGCTGGCGCTGGGCGTCGGCGATCTGCTGCGTGCTCTGCCACAGGCCGGCCACCGCCAGCGCGGTCACCAACAGATAGGTCAGCACGATAGGCGGCAGCACCGAGAACACGCGCCAGCGGTAGCGCCGCTCCAGCGACGGAAACAGGCCGGCCGCCAGCAGCACCACCGCCAGATAAGGCCAGACCGTTTCGATCATCGCGTCCCCTCGCTAGCGCCGGCCGCTGGTCGCGACCGGCTCAGTGGGAATACATACTTCACAACGAGAATTTGTCAAGAATAAATTATTGACCAGCCCGTCCGGCCATGTTACACAGCCGTGACTGGGTCCTCGGATGGTCTGGCTGCGACGTGGAAACTCCCGTGCTTCCGCTAGCTTCGGCGACGCCGCCGGCACGCGCCATGTGCCAGGTCGTGCGCGGACTGTGCCTGGCGGGCCTGCTGTCCGCGCTGCCGGCGACCGCCGCCGACTACGACCGCGGCCCCCGCGACATCGTCGCCCTGGTCGACGCCGGCCGTTTCCGCGACGCCGACGCGGCGATCGATTCGGCCTTGGCGCGTCCGGGCGTGAGCGCCGGCGAACGCGCGGCGCTGCAATTCCAGCGCGAGCGCATGCGCCGCATCCGCCTGGACTTTCCGCTAAGCGAAGCCGAAACCCGACGCAAACTGGGCGAGCTGATTCCGGATCTGCGCGACGACGACTTCGCGGCCTGGAAGCGTTCCAACCGGCTCGAACACCTGGACATCGACGGCACGCCGTACTACTTCAACCGCGCCGTCTCCAATCTGTTCCTGGTCGATCCCGCCGCCGATGCGCGCCGGCGTCCGCCGCGCACACCCGGCAACGGACCGATGGAGCAGGCCAACGCCTACCACGAGCAAGCGCTGCGCGAGGCGCGCGCGAGCGGCAACAGCAGCGTCGCCCCGCGTCGCGTGCGCGTGACCCAGTCCATCGTGGTGAAGGCCGACGCGGTGCCGGCCGGCCAGACGCTGCGCGCCTGGATCCCGTACCCGCGCCTGCGCCCGGGCCAACAGGAAGACCTGGTCTTCCTCGACAGCACGCCCGCCGCGCACCGGATCGCGCCGGAGTCCGCCCAGCAACGCACGGTCTATCTGGAACAGGCCGCCAAGGCCGGGCAGCCGACCCATTTCTCGATCAGTTACGAGCTCACCGTCTACGGCCAGGTGCATCGCATCGATCCGGAGCGAGTACAGGCCTTGGGCGATCGTCCCGAACTCGCGCCTTACCTGGGCGAACGCGCGCCGCACATCGTCTTCACCGAGGCCCTGCGCCGCTACTCGCGCGAGGTCGTCGGCGACGAGACCAATCCCGCGCGCATCGCGCAAAAGCTCTACGCCGCGGTCGACCGCATTCCCTGGGCCGGCGCGCGCGAATACTCCACGCTGTCCAACATCAGCGACTACGCCCTGCACGCCGGCCATGCCGACTGCGGCCAGCAGACCCTGCTGCTGATGGCCCTGCTGCGCTTGAACGGCATTCCCGCGCGTTGGCAGTCGGGCATGGTCTATTCCGACGGCGATTACGACAACCTGCACGACTGGGGCTGGCTGTACCTGGCGCCCTACGGTTGGGTCCCGATGGACGTCACCACGGGGCGGTTCCAGGACGCCAAGGATCCCGGCGTGGAGTGGTTCTACTTCGGCGGACTCGATGCCTACCGCATCGCGTTCAACGACGACTACGGGACCGATCTGGTCCCGGCGAAACGGCATTTCCGTTCGGAAACCGTGGATTCGCAGCGCGGCGAAGTGGAGTGGGCGGGGGGCAACCTCTACTTCGACCAGTGGGATTACCGCTTCAAAGCACAAGTACTGCCGACGACCGGCCACGCGCCGTAGCGGCAGCTCACCACATGGCCATGCTCTAGGGGAAACGGAAACATGCGCGCAACAACGATGAGGAAGACCGCGCTCTGCATCGCGATGGGGCTCTGCTTCGGTTCGATGTCCATGGGCGCGCTGGCGGCCAACAACGACGGCTCGCTGGCCGGCCGCACCACGCCAGGCGCCGAGGTCACGATCCGCAGCCCGGACACCGGCTTCACCCGCACGGTCAAGGCCGACGAGCAGGGCAACTACCGCTTTCCGTTCTTGCCGGTGGGGCAGTACACCTTGCAGACCAGTGTCGATGGGGCGGCGAGCGAGCCCACGCCGGTGACGGTGTCGCTTGGCACCACCACCAACGTCAATGTCGGCTCGCAGGCTGCGACCGATCTGGCGGCGGTACAGGTGGTGGGGACGCGCGGGATCAGTCCGGTGGATGTCAGCTCGACTGAGATCGCGACCAACATCACCCGCGAGCAGATCGACGTGTTGCCGGTGCAACGCGACGTGGTCTCGGTGGCGCTGCTGGCGCCGGGCGTGGTTAAGGGCAAGGGCTCGCTGGGTGGGCAGGGCCTGTCTTTCGGTGGATCGTCGATCGCCGAGAACACGGTCTACATCAACGGCCTCAACGTCACCGACTTCTACAACCGTGTCGGCTTCTCCTCGGTGCCGTTCAATTTCTATCGGGAGTTCCAGGTCAAGACTGGTGGCTATTCGGTCGAGTTCGGGCGCAGCACGGGCGGCGTGATCAATGCGGTCACGCGCTCGGGTAGCAATGACTTCCATGCCGGCGCCGAGCTGAACTTCGAACCGCGCGCCTGGCAGTCCGCGGCTAAGGACCGGGTCGACCGCAGCGGTACGCGCTATCTGACCGCGAGTCAGGACGATTACTCCCGTACCACGCTCAATGCTTTTGCGTCCGGCGCGCTGATCAAGGATCGACTGTTCTTCTTCGGTATGTACGAGGCACGCGACTACGCGCCACGCAACACCAACGACGCCGGAACCGTCTACAACATGGGAAAAGCCACTGACCCGTTCTGGGGTGGCAAGTTGGACTGGCAGATCAACGACAACCACCTACTGTCGCTATTCGGCTTCTCGGACAAGAATCGTACGACCACCGACGTCTTCGGATACGACTTCGACACGAAGACCAGGGGGCAGCGCACCAATCAGATATATAACGACACGGGCGGAACCAACTGGGCCCTGTCGTACTCCGGCTACTTGTCGGACTCCTTCTCAATGAAGCTGCTGTACGGCGAGAATGAACGAGAACGCGCCCAAAGTAGCCTCAACGACATCACCTGTAACCGGGTGGTCGAGAATCGTACGGCTAGCCAAGGTGTTCCAGTAAATCTGCAGGGAGATCGCGGCTGTACGTCCAGCTCGTTGATCGAGAATGCGATCGACAATCGAAAGGCTGCGCGCGCCGACTTCGAGTGGCAACTCGGCGACCATTTGTTTCGCTTCGGCTTGGACCATGAGGAGAACACGTCGGATTACCAACGCTACTACCCCGGACCCAGCGGCTACCGATACGACGTCTACTATCGAAATCCGGGCGCGCCGCTCAACGGCGGCGTCGTTCCGGCCAGCGGCCTCGTCGTTCGCACGAGACGGCTTGAAGTCGACGGCAGTTTCGAAACCATCAATTCAGCCTACTACCTGGAAGACAATTGGTCGGTCACGCCGAACCTGCTGCTGAACCTGGGCGTGCGTCTGGAGGCGTTCGACAATATGGGCGGAGACGGCAAGAGTTATATCAAGATCGACGATATGCTCGCGCCGCGCTTCGGTTTCTCTTGGGATATGAAGGGAGACGGCACCACCAAGTTGTTCGGCAACATCGGCCGCTATTTCCTGCCCGTGGCCAACGTGATCAACATCAAGCAGGCCGGCGGCTTCCTCGACGAACGGACCTGGTACGAGTTCCTGGGCTATGGAGCGGGGCCGCAGAACACGCCCATCCTCGGCGGTCAGATCGGACCGGTCGACAACTCGCAGGGCGACGGCACCGTGCCGGACCTGCGGGCTGAAGTGAATCGCGACATGGAACCGGTCTACCAGGACGAAGCCATACTCGGATTCCAGCAGATGTTCGGCGACCATTGGTCGTGGGGAATCACCGGCACCTATCGCAAGCTGCACGATGCCATCGACGACATGAACATCACGGCGACTGGGCGTTGCGGTGAGGTCGACAGTGTCTGGATCATGGGCAACCCTGGCCGAGTCAACACGGTTTGGGGCGATACCGACTGCGACGGCAGTAACGACGGCTGGATCGATATCGACACCTCCCGCGAGGGCTGGGCCCTATACGACGACGCCGGCAACTACGTCGGGCAGACCGGCTGGGTGAAGCCGCGCCGCACCTATAAGGCGATCGAGTTGCAGTTGGATCGCGCCTGGGACGGTAGGTGGGCGTTTAACGCGTCTTACACTTATTCGAAGAGCGAAGGCAATGCCGAAGGGCCGGTGAATTCGGATACCGATTTCGCGGACAGTGGACGCACCGAGAACTTCGATAATCCGTGGGTGAACTACAACGGTTACGGCTATCTTGCGAATGATCGTCGCCACCAGTTGAAGCTGCGCGGCGCCTATGCAGTCGGCGATCATTGGTTGTTCGGCGCGACGCTGGACGTCAAGTCGGGTTCGCCGATAACCGGTTTCGGCGCAGGCAATCCGTTCGACGAGACTGACTTCCACAGTTACTACATCTGCGTGCAAAACTGCACGTCCACCGTCCCGTCGCAGCGCGTTTACGTCTTGTCTCCGCGCGGAGGCTACGGACGTACCGATTGGACCTATGACCTCGGCGCCAGCGTGACCTATCAGGCCAAGCTGGGGCGTGCAGATCTGAAGGTTAAGTTTGCCGTCTACAACCTGTTCAACCAGCAGCGCGAGCTGGCGGTCGACCAGGACCTGGAGCCGCAAGACAGCATCGGTACCCCGAATGAACGCTTCGGTCTTGGGAGCAGCTTCCAGGAGCCGCGTCATGCTCAGTTGACCGTTTCCGTCAACTTCTAGAAACCCCTTGCCGGCGAGCCGTGGCTTGCGGTTCGCCGGCCTTTTCCGTTTCGCATGACGGCGAACCTGTCTCGCGTTGCCCACTCGGATGCTTGATGACCGAAGTTACGTCTTGTCTCGACGGCGTCGACCTGCACGCCCTAGCCGAGCAGGTCGGCACCCCCTGTTACGTCTACTCCGCCAACGCGATCCGTGAACGCGTGCAAAGCCTGCAAGACGCGTTGCAGGGGCTGGACGCGCGCATCTGCTACGCGGTCAAGGCCAATTCGAATCTGGCGATACTGCAGTTGATGGCCGGGCAGGGCGTCGGCGCCGACATCGTGTCGGTCGGCGAACTCAGACGCGCGTTGCGGGCTGGAATTCCGCCGCAGGCCGTCGTGTTCTCGGGCGTGGGCAAGACCGCCGGCGAAATGGCGGAGGCGCTGGCGGCGGGCGTCTGGCGCTTCAATGTCGAATCCCAGGACGAACTGCAGACCCTGCAGCGCGTCGCGGCCGGGCAGGGCGTCGTCGCGCAGGCGTCGGTCCGCGTCAATCCGGACGTGGATGCGGGCACGCACGCCAAGATTTCGACCGGCAAGTCGGAGAACAAGTTCGGCGTGTCCATAGGCGAGGCGCGGCGCTGGTTTGCCGAGGCCGCCCTTTATCCCAACGTCCGCCTCGACGGCCTGCATGCGCATATCGGTTCGCAGATCCTGCAGCTGGCGCCGATCCGCCTGGCCTTGCAGCGCGTGGCCGCGTTCGCGCGGGAGTTGGCCGGCCAGGGCCACGCGCTGAGCTGCATCGATGTCGGCGGCGGCCTGGGCGTGCGCTACCGGCAGGACCAGGACCCACCGCTGACCGCGGACGAGTATGCGGCGATGCTGCGCGAGACCTTCGCCGGATTCGCCGGCCGCCTGATCCTGGAACCCGGCCGTTACCTGGTCGCCGAGGCCGGGCTGCTGTTGACCCGGGTGATCCGGGTCAAACCCGGCCAGGCGCGCGACTTCCTGATCGTCGACGCGGCGATGAACGATCTGCAGCGCCCGGCCCTGTACGACGCCTGGCACGACATCCTGCCCCTGCATGGGCGCGATGCGCAGACGGTCGCCTACGACGTGGTCGGCCCGGTCTGCGAAACCGGCGACACCTTCGCGCTGCAGCGGCGGATGCCGGCTTGCCGCGCGGGCGACCTGATCGCGATCGCCGGCGCCGGCGCCTACGGGGCCTCGATGGCCTCGACCTACAACTCGCGGCCGCTGGCCGCCGAGGTCTTGTTGGACCGCGGCCGTTACGCGCTGGTGCGGCGCCGCCAGGACTTCGATGCGATGATCGCCGACGAACGCCCGGCGCAGGAGTGGCTGACCGCATGAAGCGTCCCTGGTTGATCCTGTTCGCCGCGCTCGGCTGCGCGGCGCCCGCGCTCGCGCAGCAGGCGCCGCAGCCGCAAGCCGCGATGGACGCCATCGTCGACGAGGTGGTCCAACGCTACCGCCTGCCCGGGCTCGCCATCGGCGTGGTCGAGAACGGCGAGGTCGTATACCGGCGCGGAGTCGGCGAGCTGGTGGCGGGCGGCGGCGAGCCGGTCACGCCGCAGACCCTGCTCAAGATCGCCTCCAACAGCAAGTCCATGACCACCGCCTTGCTGGCGCGCCTGGTCGATGCCGGCAAGCTGCGCTGGGACGACCCGGTGATCAAGCACCTGCCGCAGTTCCGCATGTACGACGACTGGGTCACGCGCGAGATGCAGGTACGCGACCTGCTGATCCACGACAGCGGCCTGCGCGCGGGCGCCGGCGACCTGATGCTGTGGCCGGAGCCGAACCGCTTCAGTCGCGCCGACGTGATCCACGGCCTGCGCTACCTCAAGCCCGTGCACAGCTTCCGCTCGCGCTACGACTACGACAACCTGATGTACATCGTCGCCGGCGAAGTCGCCGCGGCGGCGGGCGGCGCGCCCTACGAAACCCTGCTGCGCCGCGAGGTGTTCCAGCCCCTGGGTTTGCAAGGCTGCCGGATCGGCGAATGGCGCCGCGACAGCGTCGGCAGCGTCGCCCAGCCGCACCGGCGCGAAGGCGAGCGCAATCTGCCGGTGCGCCAAGACGGCGCCGTGATCGCCAACACCACCATGGCCGCGGCCGGCGGCGTGCGCTGCAGCTTGGACGACATGCTGGTCTGGGTCCGCAGCTGGTTGCGCCCCGAGCCCTCCGCCACGCCCTGGTTGTCGGCCGAGCAGCGGCGTGCGCTGTGGGCGCCGCAAATGCCGATGCCGGTGTCGCAGCGTCAGCGCGATTGGGACGGCAGCCGCTACAGCGCCTACGGCTACGGCTGGCGTCTGTCCGACGTCGACGGCCGCTTCAAGGTCTCGCACACCGGCACCCTGATGGGCATGTACTCGGTGGTGACGATGCTGCCCGAGCGCGACGTCGGCTTCGTGATCCTGATCAACGGCGAAGCCGAGGAAGCACGCACGGTGTTGAACCAGGTGCTGGTCAAACATTACACCGCGCCCGAGCAGCGGCGCGACGTCGCCCACTACGCGCAGGCGTTGGAACGAGAGCGCGCCGCCACGCCCGCCGCGCGACGCGCGCCCGACACCTCGGCGCGACGCCCGGCCGAAGTCCAGGCCCTGCGGAACTGGCTGGGCCGCTATCGCGACCCCTGGTTCGGCGAGGTCGCGCTCTGCGCCCGTGACGGCCGCGTGCGCTTCGTCTCGCAGAAGTCGCCGATGCTCAGCGGCACCGTGCAGCGCGTCGGCGAACGCTGGCTGGTCGACTGGGACGAAGCCAGCGTCGACGCCGAGGCCTGGCTGACGTTCGCGGCC
Organism: Lysobacter sp. CCNWLW3; assembly: GCF_036697405.1. Taxonomy (NCBI): domain Bacteria; kingdom Pseudomonadati; phylum Pseudomonadota; class Gammaproteobacteria; order Lysobacterales; family Lysobacteraceae; genus Lysobacter; species Lysobacter sp. CCNWLW3. The sequence goes on along the minus strand of NZ_JBAHWA010000003.1, from coordinate 216,183 downwards.
GACGCGGCCCTGGGCGCGGCCGGCCTGACCCTGGCGAAGGTCGATCCCGAGGCCGATTTCAGCTACGACTATGAGGACCTGGCCTTCGTGCGCGCGGGTCGGTGCGCGGACACCGACCGAAAGTAGGACGGGGCCGCGGGGTTGGCATTGCCGTAGCGTTATCCCGCTCTTGAAGCGCCAGCGCGATCCCGGGCCAAGCGATCAAACCGGCTCCGCTCGGTCGAGCTGCCGTTCTCCGAAGGCGTCCGTACCGACCATGTGGCGCACGGCACTGGGTTGTACAACGGCTGCGTCCCGGCGCCCGCCGTTCGGCCGAATTCGAAACAAAAGCTATCGTTTGAACATGCCTGGCCTGTGCGCTCGCTATCTTTGCCTTGGCGCACACTGCCGGCCATGACTCCGACGACCACGACCCAGACGACCCAGGTTCGGCCGTTCCATGCGTAGCAAACTGTTCGTGCCCGGAACGCGGCCTGAGCTGTTCGCCAAGGCCCTGGCCGGCGAGGCCGATGCCCTGTCCTTCGACCTGGAAGACGCCGTCGCCGCCGAACGCAAGGACGCCGCGCGGGTGGCGGTGGCCGAGTTCGTCGGCTCCGATGCGCTCGCGGCCAGCGCCAAGCTGGCGATCGTGCGCGTCAACGCGCCGGACTCACCCTGGTTCGCGGCCGACCTGGCCGCGGTGGCGCGGCCGGGCGTGGACCTGCTGAACCTGCCCAAGATCGAATCGGCCGAGGCCGTGCGCGCGGCGGTGGCCGGGGTGGAAGCGGCCGAGGCCGGCAACGGCGTCGAACGGCCGATCGGCCTGCTGATCAATATCGAAACCCCGCGCGCGCTCGCCGCCGCGGCGCAGATCGCCGCCGCGCATCCGCGCGTGGCCGGGCTGCAGTTGGGGCTGGGCGATCTGTTCGAGCCTGAAGGCGTGGACCGGCGCGACCGCGCCAACGTGCATGCGGCGATGTTCGCCCTGCGCATGGCCGCGGCGCAGGCGGGGGTGTTCGCCCTGGACGGCGCCTATGCGGATCTGCAGGACGACGAGGGCTATCGCGCCGAGGCCGCGATGGCGCGGCGCCTGGGCTTTCTCGGCAAGACCTGCGTGCATCCGCGCCAGATCGCGCTGGCCAACGCCGCCTTCGCCGCCACCGAGGCGGAGTTGGCGGCGGCGCAGCGTATCGTCGATGCGGCGGCGCAGGCGCCGGAGCGCGGCGTGTTCGTGGTCGACGGCCGTATGATCGATCTGCCTTTCCTGAAACGTGCGCAGGCGCTGCTGGCTGCGAAGGGGCGTCAATGAGCGCGCAATCGATGCATCGATCGGGATCGTCCGCGTTCGCGGCCGGAGGGTGGTGGCGCGGGCTGCTGATGTCGTTGCTGCTGGCCGTGGTCGGCCCGCTGCATGCCGAAGCCCTGACGCCGATGCATTCCGAGCGCTTGCCCAGCCTGGCGACGCAGTCGCCGCTGGTCGGCATCGCCCGCGTGCAGGGCCGCGCGGTCGCGATCGTGCGCGACGGCGCCTGGTCGCTGGAGGAGGGCGCTCGCGCCTGGACGCCCTTGCGCTGGCCGGAACACGCGAATCCGTCCGAGGTCGTATCGCTGGTGCAGGACGGCGAGCGCGCCTATCTGCTGCTGGGGCAGGGCGAACCGGGTGTCGCGACGGGGGTCGCGCAGCTGAGCCTGAGCGGCGGCGCGATCGCGCTGCAGCCCCTGGCCGCATTGCCGGTCGCGCTGGGCGACGCGCGCGGCGCGCTGTCGGCGGACGCGTTCTATATCGCCGGCACGGCCGGCGACGGCGCTACACGGCTGCTGCAACTGCGCTTCGAGGACGAGCGCCCGCATTGGGCGACGCTGACGCCATGGCCCGGCGGTGGCGCCGCCCGTTCGCTGGTTGCGCAGACCAAGGCCTTGTTCGCGGTGGTGCCGGCCGACGACGGCGGCGATCGCGTGCTGCGCTGGTCGTCGGAGCAGGGCTGGACCGAGCCCAGCCGCGCGCCCGGCCGGGTCGTCGCCGGCTCCGGCCGCGCGATCGGCCAGGCCCATATTCTGTATCTGCTGGAAGAGGGCGCCGCCGCCAAGTTCGCGACCTATCAGACCATCACCGCCAGCTGGGCGACCCTGCCCGGCGCGCAGGCCGGCGCCAGCATCGCCACGGCGGCCTGGCCCGACGGCCTGGTCTGGGCCCAGGCCGGCGCCGACGGCGGCGGCATCGCCTTCGCCACGGCCCAGGTGCAGTCCAGCAAGCTGCGCCTGCACTGGCTGGACTGGCTCGTGATCGTGGTCTACCTGGCCGGCATGATCGGCATCGGCCTGTATTTCTACCTGCGCGAGAAGCGCGGCTCCACCGCCAACTTCTTCGTCGGCAACCGCACCATTCCGTTCTGGGCCGCAGGCATCAGCCTGTACGCGGCCAACACCAGCTCGATCAGTTTCATCGCGATCCCGGCCAAGGCCTTCGAGACCAATTGGCAGTACATGGCCAACAACGTGATCGCGGTGTTCGGCCTGATGTTCGTGGCGGTGTGGATCGTGCCGCTGCTGCGGCGCCTGGACCTGATGTCGGTGTTCTCCTACCTGGAGACGCGCTTCCACCCCTCGATCCGCATGCTGGCCAGCGCCTTGTGCGTGTTCGTGCAGATCGGCAGCCGCATGAGCGTGATCCTGTTCCTGCCGGCGCTGGCGATCGCCACCATCACCGGCATCAGCGTGTTCTGGAGCGTGATCCTGATGGGCGGCTTCACCATCGTCTACACCGCGATGGGCGGCATGAAGGCGGTGATCTGGACCGATTTCGTGCAGGTGATCGTGAAGATGGGCGGCGCGATCTTCGCCATCGGCTTCATGATCTGGAGCCTGCGCGGCGGCTTCGGCGAGTTCTGGTCGGCGGCGATGGCCGAGAACAAGATGCACACCTTCGACTTCAGCTTCGACCTGACCAAGGCCACGGTCTGGGGCTTCATCTTCCTGGTCCTGTTCGAGGTGGTGCTGACCTTCCCCAAGGACCAGGTGCTGATGCAGCGCACCCTGTCGACCAAGTCCGACCGCGAAGCCGGGCGTTCGATCTGGGCCTTCGCGGCGATCATGATCCCCGGCGGCATCGTCTTCTACACCATCGGCACCGCCCTGTTCGTCTACTACAAGGCCAACCCGGAGCGGATGAATCCGCTGCTGCCGATCGACGCCACCTTCCCGATGTTCATCGCCGCCGAACTGCCGGTGGGCGTGACCGGGCTGATCATCGCCGGCATCTTCGCCGCGGCCATGGCCACCCTGTCGGGCATCATGAATTCGGTGGCGACCCTGATCTCGGTGGACTTCTACGAGAAGCTGGCCAAGAACCGCACGCCCAAGCAGAGCGTGTTCTTCGCCGAGATGATGACGGTGGTGGTGGGCCTGGTCGGCATCGGCACGGCGCTGGTGCTGTCGCGCTTCGACATCCATTCGCTGTTCGACGTCTCGATCGAGCTGGCCGGCCTGCTCGGCGGCGGTTTCGCCGGCGCCTATACCCTGGGCATGTTCACCCGCCGCGCCAACTCGCCCGGCGTGGCGATCGGCATCGGCGCCAGCATCGTGCTGACCCTGGTGGTCTGGTCGTTCGACATGGTCCACCCGTACTTCTACCTGGCGATCTCGATCCTGTTGTGCATCGTGATCGGCTACCTGGCCAGCCTGATGTTCCCGGCGCCGACGCGTTCGCTGGAGGGGCTGACGATCTACGGGCGCAAGCAGGCGGCTGCCGCGGCGGCAGCGGCGGCGGCCGAAGCCGAGGCGTCGCGGTCCTGAGCGCACTCGCGCCCGCGCGGGGCCTCGTGTAGCCTGCCGGACAGCAGCAGCGAGCCGCCGTGGAAACCCAGTTCCTCAACACTTTCGTGACCGTCGTCGACCAGGGTTCCATGGCCGCGGCGGCGCGCGTGCTCGGGATCACCCCGGCCGCGGTCGCCCAGCAGATCCGCACCCTGGAACGCGAGATCGGCGCGCCCTTGATCGCGCGCGTCGGCCGCACCGTCAGCGTGACCGAGGAGGGCTCGCGGATCCTGTCGCGCACGCGGGAATTGTTGCGCAGCGTCGCCGACCTGCGCAGCGTGGCCAACGAGAGCGGGGTGTCGGGTGAGCTGCGCCTGGGCGCCTGCCCGACCGCGCTGGCCGGCATGCTGCCCGACGTGCTGGCGCGCATGGTCGAGACCTTTCCGCAGATCAACGTCTTCATCAAGCCGGGCTATTCGGCCGATCTCTACCACGCGGTGGAGAAGGGCGACCTGGACGCGGCGGTGGTGCTGCAGGCGCCATTCCCGCTGCCCAAGACCTGCGAATGGCAGCTGCTGCGCGAGGAGCCGCTGATCGTGCTGGCGCCGCAGAGCATGGCCGAGCGCGACCCGCACGAGCTGCTGGCGACCCAGCCGCTGATCCGCTACGACCGCCACCAGTGGGGCGGGCGCCAGGCCGACGAATACCTGCGCGCGGCCAACATCGTGCCGCGCGAGCGTTTCGAGCTCAATGCGCTCAACGCGATCGCGGTGATGGTCGACCGCGGCCTGGGCGTGTCGCTGGTCCCGGACTGGGCCAAGCCCTGGCCGGAAGGTCTCAAGCTGGCGCGCATCCCGCTGCCCGACGCCTCGGCCACGCGCCGGATCGGCATCGTCTGGTCGCGTTCCAGCGTGCGCGTGCGGCTGGTGACGGTGTTCCTGCAGGAAAGCCGCAAGGCCATGCAGACGGCGCAGCAGCGCTGAGCCCGGGGCCGCAGGCGTCCCGCGCGCTTGTTACGAACAATTGTTGCGGCGCGACATTTTTCCTGCGCACTCAAGCAACAAAACCTAGTCTCTGAACATAGCCGGCGGCGGTTCTATGCCCGTCGCCGAACGCATACGCTCGCTTGAAATACAACGGACTGCCGGGGCGTCGGGGGGCGTCGCCAGAGCGTAGCGCGGCCAGCGCGGTTCCACGCAGCATCGATCACGGACAGCGCCGCGACGGCGCCATCCGCCATCCGAATCCATCATTGAGATACGACATGGTCAAGCCACTCAGCGCCGCGATCAGCAGCATCCTGCTGCTCTCCGTCATTTCCGGCCAAGCCCGCGCGCAGGACGCCGAAGCGGCCGTAGACAGCGAAACCCAGGACAAGTCCGCGGTCGACCTGGACAACGTGGTCGTCACCGGCACGCGCAGCCCGAAGGCGGTCGACAAGATCCCGGGCGCGATCACCCTGGTGTCGAAGGAAGAAGTGCAGCGCAGCCTGGTCCTGACCGAGGACGCCACCGCGGTGCTGGCGCGCTCGGTGCCCGGCTACGCCGAATCCTCGCAGGCGATGAGCAACACCGGCGAGAACCTGCGCGGCCGCGTCGCGCTGCGCCTGTTCGACGGCGTGCCGCAGGGCTCGCCGCTGCGCGAGGGCACGCGCAACGCCACCTTCACCGACATGGGCATCGTCGGCCGCATCGAGGTCATCAACGGCCCCTCGGCTTCGGAGGGCATCGGCGCGGCGGGCGGCATCATCAACTACCTGTCGGCGGCGCCGACCAAGGAAGGCAACGAGGTCACCCTGATCTCGCGCTACTCCACCCAGTTCGGCGACGACAGCGACGGCTGGAAGCTCGGCCTGAACTTCGCCCGCAAGGACGGCGACTTCGACATGCTGGCCAGCGCGTCCATCATCGACCGCGGCATCAGCTACGACGCCGACGGCCGCCGCGTCGGCATGAACACCAGCGGCTCGGTCGCCGATTCCGAGGCGCGCAACCTGTTCCTCAAGGCCGGCTACAACTTCGGCGCCGACGGCACCCAACGCATCGAGGGCTCGGTCAGCCACTTCAAGATCGAGGGCAAGGCCAACTACATCCAGGTGCTGGGCTGCCGGCCGGAAGAGTTCGCGATCTGCGGCGAGACCCGCACCAACACCTCCGAGCGCGGGCAGATCTTCGGTTCCAAGGCCGCGTTCAACGACTTCAAGCAGTACCAGCTGACCTACAGCCACTTCGATCTGGGCGGCGGCACCCTGGTGGTCAACGCCTATATGGCCGACCAGGCGATGCGTTACCTGGTCGAGAATTCCTCCGACCGCCAGGACCCGCTGATCGCGCCTATCGGCACGATCTACGACCAGTCCGAAATCCTGACCGACAAGAAGGGCCTGCGTACGTCCTGGACCCGGCCCTCGCTGTTCTCGATCGATGGCTTGGAGTTGCGCGCCGGCCTGGACCTGGTCGAGGACACCGCCGAGCAGCGCCTGGCCCTGACCAACCGGGTCTGGGTGCCGCCGATGGAATACAAGAGCCGGGCGCCGTGGCTGCAGCTGTCCTGGGACGTGGGCCCGCTGACCTTCAGCGGCGGCATCCGTCGCGAAGACGGCGAGCTGCACGTGGACGACTACACCACCACCTGGTTCCGCGACCGCCGCTTCGTGCGCGGCGGCACCCTCGACTACCAGGAAAACCTGGTCAACGCCGGCGTGGTCTGGCGCATCAACGAAGGCTTCTCGGTGTTCGGCTCCTACGGCGAAGGCTTCACCCTGGCCAACGTCGGCATCCCGCTGCGCAATATCCAGTGCTCCAACGACAGCCCGGACGGCACCCAGCCCGACGGCTGCCCGAACGATCCGCAGATCAGCGTCGCCGACCTGCTGGATCTGAACGCCATCGTGGTCGACAACACCGAGTTCGGCTTCAACTGGCGCGGCAGCCGCGGCTCGCTCAGCGCCTCGCACTACGATTCCAAGTCCGACTTCGGCCAGTCGCTGTCGATCGATCCGGTCACCAACGATTTCGTGCTGCTGCGCGCGCCGGTGCGGATCAAGGGCTACGAACTGGCCGGCGACTATCGCTTCTCGGAGAAGTGGAAGTTCAGCGCGGTCTATTCGCACACCCGCGGCAAGACCTCGTTCTGGTCGGCCGATGCGGCCGGGCGTTATCCGGCGGGCGGTCTGAACCGGCCCATGGGCGTGCTCGACATCAACCCCGACAAGTTCGCCTGGTCGGTGACCTGGAACTTCGTGCCGCGCGGCGACATCACCCTGGGCGCGACCACGCTGTTCTCGCGCAAGCTGTCGGGCACCGACGTGCGCGCCTTCGACGGTCAGCGCTTCAGCTTCACCGAAGAGACCCACGGCTACACCCTGTTCGACCTGGGCATGAACTACGAGACCGAACGTTGGGGCCGGTTCTCGCTCGGCATCGAGAACCTGCTCGACAAGCAGTACATCCTGAGCTGGTCGCAGCCGCCGGGCGGCTTCCAGAACTACTGGGCCGGCCGCGGCCGCATGGTTTCGCTCACCCACACCATCAAGTTCTGAATATAAGAAGTGGCGCGTAACTCCCGAACTGCCGCCGACGGGCCCGTGGCCCGCGGCGGCTCTCTTTTCTCCGCGCGGGTTCGGCGCGCCTGCCTGTGCGGCCTGCTGGCCTGCTGCGCGGCGGTGGCCACCGCGCCGGCGGCCGTACCCGCGCCGCTGCCGGAATCCGCGCCCGAAGCGCAGGGCTATTCGGGCCCGCGTCTGCAACGCCTGCATGGGTTCATGGCCGAGACCACCGACGCGCGCGGCTATCTCGGCGGCGTCAGCCTGATCGCGCGCAATGGCCGCATCGTCGATTGGCGCGCCTACGGCTATCGCGACCTCGCGCGCAGCCGCCCGCTGCAACGCGACGACATCTTCCGCATCTATTCCATGAGCAAGACCGTCACCTCGGTGGCGGTGCTGATGCTGATGGAGGAGGGCAAGTTCGCTCTCGACGATCCGATCTCGCGCTACCTGCCCGGCTTCGACGCGCCGCAGGTGGTGAGCGGTGGCAGCGCGCAGGCGCCGCGGCTGCGGCCGGCGGCGCGGCCGATCACGATCCGCCATCTGCTGACCCACACCGCCGGCTTCGCCGCCGGCCGCCCCGGCGACGAGATCGCCCAGCAGTTGCTGCGGCGCGCCGATCCGCACGGCGCCGGCGATCTGCGCGGCTTCGTCGAGCGCCTGAGCCGGGTGCCGCTGGCGGCCGATCCGGGAACGCGCTTCGGCTACGACGGCGCGGCCCTGGAAACCCTGGCGCGCCTGGTCGAAGTCGCCAGCGATTCGAACTTCGATGCCTTCCTGCAGCAGCGCGTGTTCGCGCCGCTGCGCATGCGCGACACCGGCTTCCAGGTGCCGGCCGCGCAGCGCGCGCGCGTGGTCGACATCACCACCATGGGCGAGGACGGCCGCCTGCGCCTGGACGAGGGCCCCAGCGCCCGCGAACCCGGCGCGCCGCTCAATGCCTATGCCAGTGGGGCCGGCGGGCTGTATTCGACGGCCGGCGACTACCTGCGCTTCTGCCAGATGCTGCTGGACGGCGGCACGCTGGACGGCGAGACCCTGCTGGGCCGCAAGACGGTGGAGCTGATGATGCGCAACCACCTGACCATGTTGAATCCGCCGGTCACCCAGTTCAGCGATGCCGAAGGCTTCGGCCTGGGCGGCTACGTGGTGCTGGACCCGGCTCTGCGCGGTCAGCCCGGTTCGGTGGGCCAGTTCGGTTGGTCGGGCGCGGCCTCCACCAGCTACACCATCGACCCGCAGGAACGATTGGTCGCGATCCTGCTGCTGCAGCATCTGCCGCGCGAGGATCGCGCCGACCTGCCGCGGGTGGCGCGCCGTTTCTACGGCCTGGTCTATCAGGGGCTGGCGCCATGAGCGGGCGCGGCGGCGCCGTGCTGGTCGCGGGCTCGGCCAATCTGGATTTCGTGGTGCGCGCTACGCACGTGCCCGCGCCCGGCGAGACCGTGCTCGGCCAGGGTTTCGCGACCTACCCCGGCGGCAAGGGCGCGAACCAGGCCGTGGCCTGCGCGCGCGCGGGCGCGCCGACGCGCCTGCTGGCCGCGTTCGGCGACGATGCCTATGCCGCGCCGATCGAGGCATCCTTGCGGGCGGCCGGGGTGGAGCTGCAGGCGCTGCGCATCGCCGACCGCGCGACCGGCACCGCCTTCATCTGCGTGTCCGACGACGGCGAGAACGCGATCACCGTCGCTCCCGGCGCGAACGCCGCGCTGCTGCCCGAACACCTGCCGGACCTGCACGGCGTCGGCCATCTGCTGCTGCAACTGGAAACGCCGCTGGCCACGGTCGAGGCCTGGGCGCTGGCCGCGCGCGCGGCCGGTGTGCGGGTGATCCTGAATGCCGCGCCCGCGCAAGCCTTGCCGGAGCGCCTGTTGACCGCCGTGGACGTGCTGGTCGTCAACGAGGGCGAGCTGGCCGCGATCACCGGTGTGCACGACGACCTCGAGGCCGCACTGGCGCACCTGAACACCCCCTGGGTGATCGTGACCCTGGGCGCGCGCGGCTGTTGCGCGCGGATCGGCGACGACTTCCTGCATCAAGCCGCGTATCCGGTACGCGCCGTGGACACCACCGCCGCCGGCGACACGTTCTGCGGCACACTGGCGGCGGCGCTGGCCGCGGGCGAGGACGGCGCCGCGGCGCTGCGCCGCGCCAGCGCCGCGTCGGCCCTGGCCTGCACCCGCGCGGGCGCGCAATCCAGCGTGCCCGGCCGCGACGAGGTCGATGCGCTGCTCGCGCGCGCCTGCGACGCGACGCCATCCTGAGCCCGCCGCGTCGCCGGTCCCCCTTTCCGAACTTCCGATACGACCCGATCCGATGAACTCCAGCTCCGATCCCAACGCAGCCGATCGCAATCAAGCCGATCGCAATGAGGCTGACCCCAGCGACGCCGACGCGCGCCGTCCGGTGCGCAACGAATACAAGTTCTCGCACGTCACCACCCAGCGTTACCTGCCGCTGCCGGGCAAGGCGCCGGGCTGGCCCTTCGCCGAGATCGGGCACTGGAAGATGGACGTGGACGGCAGCGTCGACGACTGGATCGCCGAACTGATCGACTGGCGCCGCGAGCACCTGACCCGGATCGGCTACGACGACGCCAACTACCGGCGCCCCGAGCTGCAATGGGCGCAGCGCAACTTCGTGCACGCGCAGATGATGGCCGAGGACCGCTACTTCTACGATCCGGTCGAAGGCCGCTACACCGTCGAACGCTACCTGGACGACCTCAAGCAGCGCTACGGCGGCATCGACAGCGTGCTGATCTGGCATGTGTATCCGAACATCGGCATCGACGACCGCAACCAATTCGACCTGGCCGGCGATCTGCCCGGCGGCCTCGACGGCCTGCGCGAGGCGATCGCGGAATTCCACCGCCGCGGCGTGCGCGTGCTGCTGCCGACCATGCCCTGGGACAACGGCACCCGCGACGACGGCCGCAACGACTGGGAGTCGATGGCCGAGCTGGTCAAGGCGGTGGGCGCCGACGGCATCAACGGCGACACCTACAACGGCGTGCCGCGCGCGTTTTTCGACGCCTGCGATGCGCTGGGCCATCCGGTGGTGCTGCAGCCGGAGTCCACCATCAGCGCCGAGGAGGCCCTGATCTGGAACGTACAGAGCTGGGGCAAGAAAGCGCCCAACGAACCCGTGCCGCCGGTGGCCAAGTTCAAGTGGCTGGAACCGCGCCACATGATCAACTACGAGAACCGCTGGGGCCGCGACCGCAACCACGACCTGCAGTACATCTTCTTCAACGGCGTCGGCTACAACGCCTGGGAGAACATCTGGGGCCTGTGGAACCAGCTCACCCCGCGCGATGCCGAAAGCCTGCGCCGCATCGCCGCGATCGAGCGCCGTTTCGCCGCCTGCATGGTCAGCCTGGATTGGCGGCCCTACGAACGCACCCTGCAGGCCGGCGTGTTCGCCAGCCGCTTCCCGCATGCGGGCACGACTTTGTGGACCCTGGTCAACCGCAACGAGTACGAGGTCGCCGGTGAGCAGCTGTCGGTGCCGCACCGCGAGGGCTTGCGCTACGTCGATGTCTGGAACGGCGTCGCCCTGACGCCGTGCCTGGAGGACGGGCGCGCGGTGTTCGAGTTCGCGATCGAAGGCCGCGGCTTCGGCGCGGTCGCGGCGTTGGCGCCCGGGGCCGAAGGCGAGGGCTTCGAGGCCTTCCTGGCCGGCATGGCCGAGCGCGCGGCCACGCCGCTGCGCGAGTATTCCAATCAGTGGCGTGCGCTGGCCCAGCAATTGGTGCCGATCGAAGCGACTGCGACCGTGTCGGACGCGCCGAGCGGCATGGTCGCGATTCCCGGCGGCGATTTCGACTTCGTGGTCGGCGGCGTCGAGATCGAGGGCCAGACCTGGGAGGGCGTGGACGTGCAATATCCCTGGGAGCCCAGCGCGCGCCGCAACCATCGCCGGCGCATGCGCATGCGCCCGTTCCATATCGACCGCACGCCGGTCACCAACGAGGAGTACCGGCGCTTCGTCGAGGCCAGCGGCTACCGTCCGCGCGACACTCACAACTACCTGCGGCATTGGCTGGACGGCGCGCCGCCGCCGGGCTGGGAGCGCAAGCCGGTGACCTGGGTCGGGATCGAGGACGCGCGCGCCTACGCGCAATGGGCCGGCAAGCGCCTGCCGCGCGAATGGGAGTGGCAGTACGCCGCGCAGGGCGGCGACGGCCGCCGCTATCCCTGGGGCGACGACTGGCGCGAGGACGCGGTGCCGGCGACCCAGCGCGGCCGCCGCCTGCGCGCGCCCGACGACGTCGACGCGCATCCGGCCGGCGCCAGCCCCTTCGGCGTGCTGGATCTGGTCGGCAACGTCTGGCAATGGACCGACGAGTATCGCGACGAGCACACGCGCGCGGCGATCCTGCGCGGCGGCAGCTCGTATCAACCGCAGACCTCGCACTGGTACTTCCCGCAGGCGCACCGCCTCGACCAGCACGGCAAGTATCTGTTGATGGCGCCGTGCAAGGACCGTTCCGGTTGCGTCGGTTTCCGTTGCGTCGTGGATGCGGCCTGAGCCCATGGAGCGCATTCCTGCTGCCGCCGTCCGTCTCGAAGGCCTGCTGGGCGGGGCGTTGGACGCCAATCTTGCCGGTCGGCTGTCGCATTTCATCGTCGACGAGCGCAGCCCGGCGATCGAGATCTTCGCGCCCGAGCGGCGCGCGCAGAACCGCGAGGGCGACTGGTACGGCGAACACGCCGGCAAATGGATGGTGGCCGCCGCCAAGGCCGCCGCGCGCTCGGGCGATGCGCCACTGCTGGCGCGGCTGCGGCGGGTGGCCGATTTCCTGGTCGACAGCCAGGAGGCCGACGGCTACCTGGGCACTTACGCGCCCGAGCGCCGCTTCATGCGCCGGCAACCGCCCAAGCCGCTGAGCTGGGACGGCGCGCCCAGCGTGCGGACCTGGGACATCTGGACCCACGCCTACCTGATCCTGGGCCTGCTGGAGATCCACCGGCACTTTCCCGAACCGCGCTACCTCGAGGCCGCGCGCCGCATCGGCGACCTGTGCGCGCACACGCTGGGCGAGGGCGGCATCGACATCACCGAGCTCGGCAATCACCACGGCATGTCGGCGACGGTGTTGATGGACCCGGCGACGGAGCTGTACTTCGCCACCGGCGAGCGCCGCTATCTCGATCTGGCGACGACGGTGCTGGAGCAGGCCGAGCGCCACCCGCCGCTGGCCTTGCTCAGCCGCGCCCTGGCCGGCGTGGACGCCGCCGAGATCGCCACCGGCAAGGCCTACCAACTGGCCTGGAACCTGGTCGGCCTGGCCAAGCTGCACCGCGCCACCGGCATCGCCGCCTATCGCGATGCGGTCGAAGCGCTGTGGCGCAGCATCCGCGAACATCACTTGAGCCTGGGCGGCGGCCCCTGGGGCGGGGTCGCGCACCGTTCGCGCGAAGTGTTCAATCCGCCCGGCGTGTTCAGCCCGCACGGCTACGTCGAGACCTGCTCGACCCTGGCCTGGATCCAGTTGAACCGCGAGCTGCTGGCGATCGCCGGCGACGCGCGCTATGCCGAGGAGATCGAACGCGCGGCCTACAACGACCTGCTGGGCGCGCAGGCGCCCAACGGCGAGGACTGGTGCTACTACGTGTTCCCGAACGGGCGCCGCGTGCACACCACCTACTGGCGCTGCTGCAAATCCAGCGGCGCGATGGCCTTGGAGGAACTGCCGGCGGTCGCCTATGCGCGCAGCGGCGAGGACGCGATCGCGGTCAACCTGTACGGCCCGGGCCGGGCCGAGATCGAATTGGGCGCGGCCGGTCGCGTGCGCCTGGAACAGGCGACCGGCTACCCGTTCGATGGCGAGGTGCGTGTGCGCGTCGGCCTGCAACGCGAAGCGCGGTTCGCCTTGAAGTTGCGCATGCCGTCCTGGGCCGAAGGCGCGACCGTGCGCGTCGACGGCGACACGGCCAGCGCCGTGGTCGAGCACGGCGGCTATGCCGTGCTCGACCGCGTCTGGCGCGACGGCGACGTGGTGGATCTGCGCTTTCCGATGCGGCCGCGCAGCCATCGCGCGCTCAACCGCAACGTGCAGGAATCGCGCGCGCCCGACGGCAGCCCGGTGCGCCAGGAGGTTTTGCGTTACGAGTACCTTGGGATCACGCGCGGTCCGCTGGTCTACGCCTCCGGCCTGATCGACGGCTTCAAGACCGAGGAAACCTTGCGCCTGCCCTCGGCGCCGGAAGCGAGCTGGCTGCTGCCGGCGCGGGACGAGGACGGCCTGCCTCTCGTCGAGCTGCGCCTGGGGTATCGCTCGCCGCTGGTGTTCGCGCCGTACTACCGCGCCGGCGGCCGCGTCGACGGCGCCTGGCGCCTGACCTGGATGCCGCTGGCGCCGGAGCCGCGAGTGGAGCCGGAGCCCGAGCCATGAGCCGCGCCAAGCAAGATTTTGTGGCGCCAGAACATATGCGGCCTGCCTGTTTCTTTTCGCGGGCAGGAGGCACAGTGCGTCGAGCATCACGCCAGGAGTTTCATGGACGCGCAGCGTATGGACGCATTCCGACCTGACCCCGATAGCGGGCGCAGCACGCCGGCGGGGCCGCTGGCCGGCGTGCGCGTGCTCGATCTGAGCGCCTACATCGCCGGCCCCTACGGTTGCGCGCTGCTGGCCGACCAGGGCGCGGACGTGATCAAGATCGAGCCGCCCGACGGCGACAATCTGCGCCAGTATCCTTCGACCCTGCCCAGCGAAAGCCGCGCCTTCCTCGGCGTGAACCGCAGCAAGCGCGGGATCGTGCTCGACCTGAAGCAGGCCGCCGACCATGCCGTGCTGCTCAAGCTGGTGCGCGACGCCGACGTGCTGGTGCACAACTTCCGCCCCAGCGTGCCGCAGCGCCTGGGCATCGACTTCGAGCGCCTGAGTTTGATCAACCCGCGCCTGATCTATTGCGCGGTGACGGGCTACGGCGAGACCGGTCCGATGAAGGACAAGGCCGGTTACGACCAGGTCCTGCAGACCATGACCGGCATGTGCGCGCTGCAGGGGCGGCGCGGCGGGCCGCCGGAGATCATCTACGGCTCGGTCGTCGACTACTACACCGCGGCCTTGCTTGCGGCGGGCGTGTCCTCGGCGCTGTATGAGCGCGAGCGCAGCGGCCTGGGCCAGTTCGTCGGGGTGTCGCTGCTGCGCAGCGCCTTGACCATGCAGTCGGCGCGCATGATCTGGGCCGAGGGCGAGTCGCTGGACATCGGCCGCGACATGCGTTCGGGCGGCGTCACCGGCATCCATCCCACCCGCGACGGCCATATCTACATTTCCGCCAACACGCCGCGTTTCTGGAAGGCGTTGTGCGAAAAGACCGGGCTGGGCGATCTGGCCGCGCAGGCACGCTACGACAGCGTGCGCAAGCGCGCCGAGCACGCGGCCGAGATCGTGCCGCGTCTGCACGAGGCGCTAGCGCGGCGCGGCGCGATGGAGTGGGAGGCCGTGTTCGGCGACGAGGTGCCGTGCGCGGCCGCGCGCCGCATCGAGGACATGTTCGAACACCCTCAGGTGCTGGCCGAGGGCATCGTCGGCACCATCGAACACCCGCGCGTGGGCCGTTACCGCGCGGTCGCGCAGTCGATCAAGTTCGGCCGCACCCCGGGGCCGGCGCCGTTCGCCGCGCCGATGCTGGATCAGGACACCGAGGCGGTGCGGGCCGCGGTCGGGGCCGGACAGGGCGCCGACTAGCCGTTGGGCGGCGCCTGCCGCTGCGGGTCGCGCGTCTCGGGCCGATCGAAATGAGAAGCCCGTCGCAAAGCCCTCCGTCCGCATTTGCAGCCCCCGACCTCGCGTTCCCGTACAGCGAAGCGGCCGGATCCGGCTCGCCTTCGTTCAGGCTGAGCCTCTAGCCCTGCCGACTTGGCGGCGCAGACCATTGCCGCGCAAGGCTTTGCAAGCGGCGGCCTGACTGAACGAGGCGGCCGGCAGCCCCGCACAAGGCCCGTTTCCGCGCCGCCTCCGGCAAAAAGAAAGTATTAGAATCATCCGCTTGCACGACTCGACCGTCGTCGGACGACGGCCGGGTGCTGGCGTGATGGGTTCTTCAGCTTGCCTGCCGTATCGTTCGGGCGGCTTCGGCGTCCGGCCCGGCCGCCCCGGCCCGATTCCGTCTTGCCGGCGCGAGGCGGCGTGCAGCGACTATTTTCTTGAGCAGGGAGTGTCTGAGTGTCTACATGGTTGGTGACCGGCGGCGCCGGTTTCATTGGCGGTAATTTCGTACTCGAAGCGGTGCAGCGCGGCGTCAAGGTGGTGAATCTGGATGCGCTGACCTATGCCGGCAACCTCGACACCCTCGGCTCGCTGGATGGCGACGGTCGCCATCTGTTCGTGCAGGGCGACATCGGCGACGCGCAGCTGGTCGCGCGCCTGCTCGCCGAGCATCGCCCCGATGCGGTGGTCAATTTCGCCGCCGAGAGCCACGTCGACCGTTCGATCGACGGCCCCGCCGCGTTCGTGCACACCAACGTGGTCGGCACCCTGAGCTTGCTGGAGCAGAGCCGCGACTACTGGAAGTCGCTGGACGCGCCGGGCCGCGACGCGTTCCGGTTCCTGCACGTGTCCACCGACGAGGTCTACGGCAGCCTGGGCGACAGCGGCAAGTTCAGCGAGACCACCCCGTACGCGCCGAACTCGCCGTATTCGGCGTCCAAGGCGGCGTCCGATCACCTGGTGCGGGCCTTCCACCACACCTACGGCCTGCCGGTACTGACCACCAACTGCTCCAACAACTACGGTCCCTACCAGTTTCCCGAGAAGCTGATTCCGCTGATCATCGCCAAGGCCTTGGCCGGCGAACCGCTGCCGGTGTACGGCGACGGCCTGAACGTGCGCGATTGGCTGTACGTCGGCGACCATTGCGCCGCGATCCGCCGCGTGCTCGAAGCCGGGCGCCTGGGCGAGACCTACAACGTCGGCGGCGACGCCGAGCGCCAGAACATCGTCGTGGTCAAAACCATCTGCGACCTGCTCGACCAGCGTCGCCCGCTCGCCGACGGCCGCAAGCGCGAGTCCCTGATCACCTACGTCAAGGACCGCCCCGGCCACGACCGCCGCTACGCGATCGACGCCTCCAAGCTGCAGGGCGAACTGGGCTGGGCGCCGACCGTGACCTTCGAGCAAGGCATGGCCCGCACCGTCGACTGGTACCTCGACAACCAGCCGTGGGTGCAGCGCGTGCTGGACGGCAGCTACCGACTCGAACGCATCGGGGGAGACGGCGCGTGACAGCGGATGCCATTAAGGCATCTGCCGCGCCGCCGAGCGCCCGGCCATGGATGGCCGGGCAGGACCATCCGCAAGCGATGTTGTTGCGCCAGGAATGGCAGCAAAACCATTCGGAGTTCAATTGATGAATCGCAAGGGCATCATCCTGGCCGGTGGTTCCGGCACCCGGCTGTATCCGATCACCCAGGCGATCAGCAAGCAGCTGTTGCCGGTGTACGACAAGCCGATGATCTATTACCCGCTCAGCGTGCTGATGCTGGCGGGCATCCGCGACGTGCTGATCATCAACACCCCGCATGAGCAGGCGCTGTTCCGCCATCTGCTGGGCGATGGCTCGCGCTGGGGCATGAACATCGAGTACGCCGCCCAACCCAGCCCCGATGGGCTGGCGCAGGCCTTCCTGATCGGTCGCGAGTTCCTCGCCGGCGGTCCCAGCTGCCTGGTGCTGGGCGACAACATCTTCCACGGTCCCGGCCTGACGGCGATGCTCAAGCGCGCCGATCAGCGCGAGCACGGCGCGACCGTGTTCGGCTACTGGGTCAACGATCCGGAGCGCTACGGCGTGGCCGAGTTCGACGGCGAGGGCAGGGTGATCGGCCTGGAGGAAAAACCGGCCGAACCGCGCTCCAACTACGCGGTCACCGGCCTGTACTTCTACGACGGCCGCGCCAGCGATTTCGCCGCCGAGCTCAAGCCCTCGCCGCGCGGCGAGCTGGAGATCACCGACCTCAACCGCCGCTATCTCGAAGAAGGCTCCCTGCACCTGGAGCAGCTCGGCCGCGGTTACGCCTGGCTCGACACCGGCACCCACCAGTCGCTGTTGGAAGCGTCCAACTTCATCGAAACCATCGAGGCGCGCCAGGGCCTGCGCATCTGCTGTCCCGAGGAGATCGCCTGGAACAACGGCTGGATCGACGGCGACCGGCTGGCCGAGTTGGCCGCGCCCCTGGCCAAGAACGGCTACGGCCAGTATCTGATGGGCCTGGCCAAGCGGGGATTCGTGCCGTGAAGGTGATCGAAACCGACCTGCCCGGCTGCGTGGTGATCGAACCGCAGGTGTTCGGCGATGCGCGCGGCTATTTCTTCGAATCCTTCAATCGCGACAAGCTGGCCGCGCACGGCCTGTCGCCGAATTTCGTCCAGGGCAACGTGTCCTCGTCGGCGCGCGGCGTGCTGCGCGGCCTGCATTACCAGTGGCCCAATCCGCAGGGCAAGTACGTGTCGGTGATCGAGGGCGAGGTCTGGGACGTCGCCGTCGACATCCGCCGCGGCTCGCCGCACTACGGGCGCTGGACGGCCGTGCTGCTGAGCGCCGAGAACAAACGCCACTTCTGGATACCGGAAGGTTTCGCGCACGGCTTCGCCGTGCTCAGCGCGCGCGCGGTGTTCACCTACCTGTGCACCGCCACCTACGACGCCAAGGCCGATGCCGGCATCCGCTGGGACGACCCGGCGCTGGCGATCGACTGGCCGCTGAGCGAGCCCAGCTTGTCGGACAAGGACGCGCGCGCGCCCCTGCTGGCCGAGGTCGCGCCGGACCGCCTGCCCGTCTACTCCGCATGAGGATCCTGCTGCTGGGCGGTAACGGCCAGGTCGGCCAGGAGTTGCGGCGCAGCCTTGCCCCCTTGGGCGAGGTCGTGGTCACCACCCGCAGCGGCGAACTGCCCGACGGCGGCCGTTGCGAGGCCTTGGATCTGACCGAGCTCGATTCGATCGCGGCCCTGATCGAGCGGGTCGGCCCCGATACGGTCGTCAACGCCACCGCGCACACCGCGGTGGACCGCGCCGAGGACGAACCCGAGGCCGCGTTCCGAGCCAACGCCGAGGCCCCTGGGCGGATCGCGCAGGCCTGTGCCGCGCGCGGCGCGACCCTGCTGCATTACTCGACCGACTACGTGTTCGACGGCAGCGGCACGCGCCCCTACCGCGAGGACGACGCCACCGCGCCGCTGGGCGTGTACGGCGCCAGCAAGCGCGCCGGCGAGCAGGCCATCGCGGCCAGCGGCGCGCGCCATCTGATCCTGCGCACGGCCTGGGTCTACGCCACCCATGGCGCCAATTTCCTGCGCACGATGCTGCGAGTCGGCGCCGAGCGCGAGGAGCTGCGGGTGGTCGCCGACCAGATCGGCTCGCCGACGCCGGCCTGGCTGATCGCCGATGTCAGCGCGCGCATCCTGGAGCAGGGCATCGCCGAGCCCGGCGTGCGTCACCTCGTCGCCGGCGGCGAAACCACCTGGCACGGTTTCGCCGAGGCCATATTCGAGCGCGCCCACGCCTTGGGCCTGATCGCGCGCCGCCCGCTGGTGCATCCGATTTCGACCGCCGAGTACCCGACGCGCGCGACGCGCCCGGCCTATTCGGTGCTGGATACCGGCCGCTTGCGCGGCGAATACGGTCTGGATCTGCCGCACTGGCGCCAGGCCCTGGACCGCACCTTGACGGCAGACTCAGCAAAGCTTCCATAATTGTTGTGCACGGGGTAGGGGCAGGGGTGCCCCGACCCGTTGGATGGGTTAGGCTAGGCGCGAGCCGTTTTTTCGCGTCGTTTTAGGGGATAACCGAAATGAAAAAGCTGCACCTCGCGGTGCTGGGCCTGGCGCTGTGCGCGGCCTCAGCGCAAGCCGCCGATGCGCCGTCGGGCGCGCCTACGATCGCCGACTTCGTCCGCCATCCGACCTACAGCGGCGCCAAGATCTCGCCCAGCGGCGAGTACCTGGCGCTGACCGTGGACCGCGGCGATCAGGACGTGCTGACCGTACTGCGCACCAAGGACCTGAGCGTGGTCAAGATCAATCAGCTGCCGGACGAGAAGAGCGTCGGTCAGTTCGAATGGGTCAGCCCCGAGCGCCTGATCTTCAATTCGGTCAAGAAGCTCGGCCGCTATGCCGCGCCCTTCGGCACCGGCGAGTGGTACGGCGTCAACGCCGACGGCAGCCAGCCGCGGCCGCTGGTGTTCTATGGCACCCGCGACGCCACGCAGCGCGGCAAGCAGGTCGGCAACGAGCGTTTCCAGCTGCTCGACACGCTGCCCGACGATGACGTCAACGTGATCATGGCCGTGACCTCGCCGCGCTCCAGCGAAGGCGTGGGTACCGAACTGGTCCTGTTCGATACCCTGACCGGCCGTCGCAAGTCGCTGGCGCGCGCGCCGCGCGAGAACTGCGAGATCGCGCTCGACGCAGCCAAGGCGCCGCGCTTCGCCATCTGCTACGACGACGAGGACGCGCAGGGCAATTTCGACAGCCAGAACGAGCTCTATCGCCGCGGCGACGACGGCAAGTGGACGCTGATCAACAGCTCCAAGAGTTCGGGCAAGCACCTGAGCGTGATCGGTACCTCAACCGAGGGCCTGATCTACGCCAACCAGAGCGACGGCAAGAAGCCCGAGGCGCTGGGCACCATCGACCAGACCACCGGCGCCTTCAACACCTTGTTCGAGGATGCGGTCTCCGACCCGGCCGGCTACATCACCGCGGCCGACGGCGACACCATCCTGGGCGTGATCACCGAGGCCGGCGCGCCGCGCGTGACCATGGTCGACGAGAAGCATCCCGACGCCGAAATCTACGCCTCGCTCGCCGGCGCTTTCCCGGGCCAGCTGGTGCGCTTCTCCAGCGCGACCAAGGACGGCAAGAAAATCGTCGTCTCGGTGATCAGCGACAAGAACCCGGGCGAGCTCTATCTGTACGACCGCGACACCGGCAAGGCGCGCTTCCTGATGCAGGGCCGCAAGTGGCTGGACCCGAAGAAGATGGCCAGCGTCAAGCCGTTCTCGATGACCACCCGCGACGGCCTCAAGATCCACGGCTACCTGACCATCCCGCACGGGTCCGACGGCAAGAACCTGCCGATGATCGTCAACGTCCATGGCGGCCCGATGGGGCCGCGCGACGACTGGGCCTTCAACTGGGAAACCCAGATGATGGCCAGCCGCGGCTATCTGGTGATGCAGATCAATTACCGCGGCTCGGGCGGCTTCGGCAAGGGCTTCCAGGACATGGGCTACGGCACCTGGGCCACGGGCATCATGAACGACATCATCGATGCCACCAAGTGGACCATCAACCAGGGCTACGCCGACGGCGATCGCGTCTGCATCTACGGCGGCAGCTTCGGCGGTTACGCCTCGCTGATGGCACCGACCATCGATCAGAAGCTGTTCAAGTGCGCGTTCGGCTACGTCGGCGCCTACGACATCGACGTGCAGTTGACCAAGAGCGACACCTCCGATCGCGAAAGCGGCCGCCGCTACATGGCGCGCGCCTTCGGCAAGACCAAGGCCGAGCAGGACGCGATGTCGCCGGTCAAGCACGCCGACAAGTTCAAGATTCCGGTCTACCTCGCCGCTGGCGCCCGCGACCCGCGCTGCCCGCCGGAGAACACCGAGTCGATGAACAAGGCCCTGATCGCGGCCGGCAATCCGCCGGAAGGCATGATCATCCAGTCCGGCGAAATGCACGGCTTCTACAAAGAAGAAAACAACCAGCGCCTGTACACCGAGATGCTGGGCTTCTTCGATCGCCACATCGGCAGCAAGGTCAAGGTCGGAGGCGCATCCAAGGCCAATTGAGCCGGATGCGAGCTCGACGGCAATACCTGCGGCCACCTGCATAGGGTGGCCGTAGTCGTTTCAGAAGGGCGCTAACTGTGTGTGGAAACTAGGGGGGGGAGACACAAATGAAGCAAATATTCTGTGCCGCCGCACTTTGCGCCGTCGGCCTGCTTGCGGCGCCGGCCGCCTCGGCGGTCAACGTCGACGCCTACATCAAGAAGGACCGCTTTAACGACGTCAAATTGTCGCCCAACGGCGACTACTTGGCGGCGACGGTTCCGTTCGAGGACAAAACCGCGTTGGTGATCCTGCGTCGGGCGGACAATAAAGTCACCGCTAATTTCCGTCTCGGCAAGAACACGCATGTGCATTCGTTTTCCTGGGTCAGCCCGGAACGCGTGCTGATCAGCATGTCGCGCAAGTTCGGCGAGCTCGACAGCCCTCAGCTCGACGGCAATCTGTATGCGGTCAATGCCGACGGCAGCAAGCCGGCGATTCTGGTCGGCCAGGACGTGGCGAGCGCCGGTCCGGGCACCAAGATACAGCCCAAGAAAGTCGAGCAGATCGCGGCTTTCCTGGTCGACGACCTGCCGGGCGACGACAAGCACGTTGTGATTTCGGTAGAGCCGTTCAGCGACGATCCGTACACCCGCGCGGAGAAGCTGGACGTATACACCGGCCGCCGCACACCGCTGGCGCGCGCGCCGGTGCGCAACGCCGACTTCATCACCGACGGCAAGGGCGTGGTTCGTTTCGCCACGGGCTTTGGCGTGGACAACGTCCGCAAGCTGTACTACCGAAAGGGCGAAGGTGCGGAGTGGGAGCTGATAAGCGCCAGCAACACCGGCGATGGCATCGAGATGCCGATCGGCTTCTCCGCCGATGACACCGTCGCCTACTTGCAGGCCGAGCGCAAAAACGGGCCGGATGCGGTCGTCGCTTACGATATCGCGAGCCGGAAGCGCACCGAGTTGCTGCAGGACGCCAAGGTCGATCCGGCCGGTTTCATCTATCGCGGCAACTCGGCAACGCCGGTCGGCGCCTTCTTCGTCGACGGCAAGCGGATCACCAAGTTCTTCGATACCGCGGCGCCGGAGGCCAGGCTGTACCGCAGTCTGGAATCCGCGTTCGGCGGCGATCCGGTGCGCGTCACCTCGCGCAGCAGCGACCAGCGCCTGGCCCTGGTCGAGGTCTCCAGCGCCAGCAATCCGGGCGACTTCTTCCTGTTCGATACCACCACGAAGAAGGCCGAGCATTTGCTGAGTCGGCGAGATTGGTTCGATCCAGCGGAAATGGCGGACAAACGCGGCATCTCTCTCCAGTCGCGCGACGGCCTGGCGCTGCACGGTTACCTCAGCCTTCCCAAGGGCAGCGCCGGCAAGAACTTGCCGATGGTCGTCATGCCGCACGGCGGGCCGTTCGGCGTTCAGGACCCCTGGGGCTTCGACGATAGGGCGCAGATACTGGCCGCGGCGGGCTACGCGGTGCTGCAGGTGGATTTCCGGGGCTCCAGCGGCTACGGCCGCGCGTTCACCCACGCCGGTGCGCGCGAATGGGGCGGCAAGATGCAGGACGACGTCACCGACGCCACCCGCTGGGCGATCCAGCAAGGCATCGCCGACAGCGGCCGGATCTGTATCTACGGGGCCAGCTACGGCGCTTACGCGGCGCTGATGGGCGCGGCCAAGGAGCCGAGCCTGTACAAGTGCGCGGCTGGCTATGTCGGCGTCTACGACCTACCCAGCTTGCACAACACCGGCGACATCCAGCGTCGCGGCTCGGGCGAGACTTATCTGCGCGAGTGGATCGGCAGCCGCGAGGAGCTCGGCGCCGTATCGCCCACGCGCATGGCCGATCGGATCAAGGTGCCGGTGTTCCTGGCCGCGGGCGGCGAGGACGAGCGCGCGCCGATCGTGCACAGCAAAATGATGGAACAGGCGCTGCGCAAGGCCGGTACCCCCGTGGAAGCCCTGTACTACGACACCGAAGGCCACGGCTTCTACACCGAAGCGCACCAGCGCGAGTACTACACCAAGCTGCTCGCGTTCCTGGCGCGCAGCCTGGGTGGACAGGTAGCGACGGCGCCGGCGGCTAAGCCCGCGGCGGCGAAGTGAAGACCTAGTGCCGCCATCGGCCCCGGGGAAAAAAAACGGCGCCGCAAGGCGCCGTTTTTTTGGATGTCAGCTAGGAGGACCGGCCTCACTTCACCCCGTGCATCCACTTGCGCAGCAGCGGCGTCAGCACGAAGTACAGCACGCCCGAGCCGATGCCGATCCACATCAGCAACTGGAACAACTCGCCGTACTTGGCGCCTGCGGTGACGAAGTCGACCGCGGCGCCTTCCGGCAGATCCAGCGAGGCCAGCTTGCCGAATTGCGCGGCCAGCACTTCCGAGTACGCGGTGGCCAGCCAGAAGCCGCCCATCATCAGGCCGACCACGCGCGCGACCGACAGCTGGGTGACCGCGGACAGGCCGATCGGCGACAGGCACATTTCGCCGATCTCGAGCACGAAGTAAGCCAGCACCAGCCACCACACGCTGGCCATGGCGCCGCCGGCGGCGGCTTGCGCGGCCAGCATCAGCGGCACGAAGGCCAGGCCGGCCACGATCAGGCCGATCGCCATCTTGGCCGGTTTGCTCGGGTTGAGCCCGCGCTTTTCCAGCCACGGCCACAGCCAGGCGAAGATCGGCGACAGCACGACGATGAAGAACGCGCCCAGGAAGGTCAGCGAGCCCGCGGTCTGCGGCACCAGCACCACGTCGTGGAAGCAGGCCACGCCCAGGCCCAGCGCGAGCAGGGCGACCATGGTGCGTGCCAGGCCGGCGTTTCCGCTGTCGCTGGCCTTGAGCGCGACGATCATCAGGAAGGGGCTGGCGCCCAGCAGGAACAGCGACCACGGCAGCTTGCTGGTGCTGACCCCGCTGAGGCTGGGGAACAGGTCCTTGGTCAGCAGGCGATCGGTGAAGGTGATCCAACTGCCGTAGGTCTGCTCGTACAGGGTGAAGAAGATCAGCACGCCCAGGATCATGAACACCAGCGACACCATCTGTTCGCGCTGGACCTTGTTGCACTTGGCGACCAGGAACCACACGAACCAGGCAAGGAAAGCGACCGCGATCAGGTGCATCGCGCCATGCACGGTCCAGGTGCGCTGGATCAGCTGCCACACCACCGCCACGCCGCCGACCGCGCCGAGGTAGATCCACCACTCGCGAGACAGGCCGGCGACGCGCTCGCGCAGCAACGCGGGGTTGTTGGGTTCGGCATGTCCGTAGAGGTACTTCTGGCCCCAGATGAACATGATCAGGCCGGCGACCATGCCGACGCCGGCAGCGCCGAAGCCGTATTTCCAGCCGTAGGTCTCGCCCAGGAAGGCGCAGATCAGGCTGGCGAACAGCGCGCCGACGTTGATGCCGGCATAGAACAGGGTGAAGCCGGAGTCGCGACGGGCGTCGTTCTCGGGGTAGAGCTTGCCGACGATGGTCGAGATGTTCGGCTTCAGGAAGCCCACGCCCATGATGATCAGCGCCAGCGACAGGTAGAACACCTGCAGCGCGGCGGCGTCGCGTTGGATCGTGCCGTCGGCCAGGCGGACGGCCTGGTGGCCCTCGTAGGCCATGCCCAGGTGGCCCAGCACCAACAGCACGCCGCCCAGCACCACCGCCTTGCGCATGCCCAGGTAGCGGTCGGCCAGCAGGCCGCCGATCACCGGCATGGCGTAGACCAGTCCGCCGTAGGCGCCGAGCAGGTCGTAGCCGGCGTCGTCGGTGAACAGGTGGTACTTCAGCAGGTACAGCAGCAACAACGCCTTCATCCCGTAGAACGAGAAGCGCTCCCACATCTCGGTGAAGAAGCAGACGTAGAGGCCCTTGGGATGGCCGAAGAATTCGCCGTGGGCCGGCGTCGATGCGGTTGCGGGTACGGTCACAACGGGCTCCGTAGGGAGGGGCTTTCGGGACGACATTCGGGACGGCATTCGGGACAATCGGGGGAGTATAGCGGCGCCGGCCCGGCCGTCCGGCCCGGCCCGGACCCGCCCCCGGCCTTTGCGGGGCCGCGCCGGGCCCCCTACCATCGGCGTTTTGGCCTCGCCCGGAGTTCCCATGACCCTGCGTCACGCTGTCCTGCCGCTGCTGATCGCGGCCGCGCTGCCCGCCACCGCCGCCCCCGGCGGCTCCGAAGCGCGCGGCTTCGAAATACGCGACCTGGCCACCATGGACCGCGTGTCCTCGCCGGCCGTGTCGCCGGACGGGCGCCGGCTGGTGTTCGCCAAGCGCAAAGTCGATTTCGCCGCCAACAAGTCCAGCACCGGGCTGTTCGTCGAAGACCTGTTCGCGCGCGACGCCGCGCCGCCGCAGCCGCTCACGCCGTCCGGCTGGAGCGTGAACTCGCCGAGCTTCTCGCCCGACGGCCGCAGCGTCTATTTCCTCAGCGCCAAGTCCGGTAGCCAGCAGCTGTACTCGATCCCGGCCACCGGCGGCACGCCCAAGCAGCTGACCGCGTTCGCGGCCGACGTGGGCAGCTACCAGCTTTCGCCCGACGGCAAGCGTGTGGCCTTCAGCGCCGAGACCTACGTGGACTGCGCGGCCGACCTGGGCTGCAGCAAGAAGCGCGTCGACGAGCGCGCGGCCAGCAAGGCCAGCGGCGTGGTCTTCGACCGCATGTTCGTGCGCCACTGGGATGCCTGGAACGACGGCCGCCTCAACCGCTTGTTCGTGGCCGCGCTGCCGCTGGCCAACAAGCAGGGCGTGGTCAAACCGGTTGCCAGCGCCACCCTGATCGGTGCCGACGTGATCGGCGACGTGCCCTCGCGCCCGTTCGGCGACAGCGGCGAATACGCCTGGGCCCCCGACGGCGAGTCGCTGGTGCTGAGCGCGCGCCAGGCCGATGCCAAGGAGCCCTGGTCGACCAACTTCGATCTGTATCGCGTTCGCGCCGACGGCAGCGGCGCCGCGCAGAACCTCACCCCCGACAATCCCGCCTGGGACACCGGCCCGGTGTTCAGCGACGACGGCAACACCCTGTACTACCGCGCGATGAAGCGCCCGGGCTTCGAGGCCGATCGCTTCGGCCTGATGGCGCTGGACCTGGGCAGCGGCCAGCGGCGCGAGATCGCGCCGAAGTGGGACCGTTCGGCCGAGAACATCCTGTTGTCCGCCGACGGCAAGACCCTCTACACCACCGCCCAGGACCTGGGCCAGCTGCCGGTGTTCGGCGTCGACATCGCCAACGGCAGCGCGACCCGCTTGATCGGCGAGGGCAGCGTGTCCTCGCTGGTGCGCGGCGGTCCGACCGTGGCCTTCACCCGCAACAGCCTCAAGAGCGGCGACCAGGTCTTCGTCGGCGGCGTCGACGGGGCGCCGGTGCGCGCGATCACGCCCAGCGCCGGCGAGATGCTCAAGGACGTGAGCTTCGGCGAGTACGAGCAGTTCGAGTTCAAGGGCTGGAACGGCGACACCGTGCGCGGCTACGTGGTCAAGCCCTGGAACTACGAAGAGGGCAAGCGCTACCCGGTCGCGTTCCTGATCCACGGCGGCCCGCAGGGCAGCTTCGGCGACGGTTGGAGCTACCGTTGGAATCCGCAGACCTACGCCGGCCAGGGCTATGCCGTGGTCATGATCGACTTCCACGGTTCCACCGGTTACGGCCAGGCCTTCACCGACGCGATCAGCCAGCATTGGGGCGACCGACCGCTGGAAGACCTGCAGAAGGGCTGGGCGGCGGCGCAGAAGAAGTACGCCTTCCTCAACGGCGACAAGGCCTGCGCCCTGGGCGCGTCCTATGGCGGCTTCATGGTCAACTGGATCGCCGGCAACTGGAACCAGCCCTGGAAGTGCCTGGTCAATCACGACGGCGTATTCGACCAGCGCATGATGGGCTACGCCACCGAGGAGCTGTGGTTCACCGAGTGGGAGCAGGGCGGTACGCCGTACGAAGTGCCGAAGAACTACGAGCGCTTCAACCCGGTCAACCACGTCGACAAGTGGCGTGTGCCGATGCTGGTGGTGCACGGCCAGCAGGACTTCCGCATCCCGGTCGAGCAGGGCCTGGCCGCGTTCACCGCGCTGCAGCGCCAGGGCATCGCGTCCAAGTTCCTGTATTTCCCGAACGAGAACCACTGGGTGCTCAAGCCGCAGAACAGCGTGCTCTGGCACGACACGGTCAACGGCTGGCTGAAGCAGCACATCGGTCAGTGATCCCTCGCAGCCTCTCCCGCGGTGCGGGAGAGGCTTGGGATGAGTGCATGCGATACGGCCGTAGGATGCGGTAAGCCGAAGGCGCACCGCATCGCTCGCGGCCGCTCGGTATGGCGATGATGCGGTTGTCACCGCATCCTACGAGTTCGGATTCGGCAGTAAAGAAAGGCCGCCCTGAGGCGGCCATTCTTGTGGTGAGCCGAGGTCTTCAGAAACGTAGGATGCGGTAAGCCGAAGGCGCACCGCATCGCTCGCGGCGGTTCGAGATGGCGACGATGCGGTTGTCGCCGCATCCTACGATCAAAGAAAAGGCCGCCCTGGGGCGGCCTTTCGCCGGTCGACGACGCGACGCGTTCAACAACAGCGCGACCGGCCTTTGCCGTACCGCGCCAACATCCGTTCGTGGAAGAAGGCGTCGCGCGACATCGGTTCCAGCCCCGGATGCATGCGTCGCATGTGCTCGACGTAATAGTCGTAGTCCGGTATCCCGATCGCCAGGCGCGCGGTCTGCGCCGCCGTGCGCCACCAGCGCAGCAGCAGCGACCAGGCCAGCAGACCGGCGTCAGCGAGCCAGCGAGTCGAGCGCGACATAATCGCTCTCCTTGGCCGTGGCCACGTTGTTGCGCCGGGCCGCGAAGGCCGCACGCAGGCCGAAGAACACCGTCGCCACCACCACCGCCACGAACAAGGCGGTCAGGCCGGCGTCGAGGTAGTTGTTGAACACCACCCGCTGCATCTCCTCGACCGACTTCGCCGGCGCCAGCACCTCGCCGCGCGCGGCGGCGTCGGCGAACTTGCGCGCGTTGGCGATGAAGCCGATCTTGGGATTGGGGTCGAACAGCTTCTGCCAACCCGCGGTCAGGGTGCAGATCAGCAGCCAGACGGTCGGAATCAGCGGGATCCACAGGTACTTCTCGCGCTTCATCTTGACCATCACCACGCAGCAGAACACCAGCGCCAGGCCGGCGAGCATCTGGTTGGCGATGCCGAACAGCGGCCACAGGGTGTTGATGCCGCCCAGCGGGTCGACCACGCCCTGATACAGGAAGTAGCCCCACATCGACACCGCGAGCAAGGTGCTGGCGATGTTGGCGACCCAGCTGTCGGTGCGCTGGAAGGGCGCGTAGGCCAGGCCGACCAGCTCCTGGATCATGAAGCGCGCCACGCGAGTGCCTGCATCGATCGTGGTCAGGATGAACAGCGCTTCGAACAGGATCGCGTAGTGGTACCAGAACGCCATCATGCCTTCGCCCGGGATCAGGCCGTGCAGGATCTGCGCCATGCCCACCGCCAGGGTCGGCGCGCCGCCGGTGCGCGAGAGGATCGTGCCTTCGCCGATTTCCTTGGCGGTCGCGGTCAGCACGTCGGGGGTGATCACGAAGCCCCAGTTGGAGATCGCCAGCGCGGCCGATTCGGCGGTGGTGCCGATCAGGGCGCCGGGCGAGTTCATCGCGAAGTACACGCCCGGCTGCAGCACGCAGGCGGCGATCAGGGCCATGATCGCGACGAAGGCCTCCATCAGCATGCCGCCGTAGCCGACCAGGCGGATGTCGCCTTCGCTGGAGATCATCTTGGGCGTGGTGCCCGAGGAGATCAGCGAGTGGAAACCGGAGACCGCGCCGCAGGCGATGGTGATGAACAGGAACGGGAACAGCTTGCCGGAGAACACCGGGCCGGTGCCGTCGACGAACTGGGTCATGGCCGGCATCTGCAGCTGCGGCGCGGCGATCACGATCGCCAGAGCCAGCACCAGCACGGTGCCGATCTTGAGGAAGGTCGACAGGTAGTCGCGCGGCGCCAGCAAGAACCACACCGGCAGCACCGAGGCGATGAAGCCGTAGCCGATCATCAGCCAGGCCAGGGTGGTGCCCTTGAGGTGGAAGATCTCGCCCCAGGTCGGGTGCGCGGCGACCTGGCCGCCCAGCCAGATCGCCAGCAGCAGCAGGACGAAGCCGATGATCGACACTTCCAGGATGCGGCCAGGACGGAAGTAGCGCAGGTACACGCCCATCAGGATCGCGATCGGGATGGTCATGGCGACGGTGAAGGTGCCCCAGGGGCTTTCCGCCAGGGCCTTGACCACCACCAGCGCCAGCACCGCCAGCAGGATCACCATGATCATCAGGATGCCGATCATCGAGATCACGCCCGCCGCGGGGCCCATCTCGGCGCGGATCATCTCGCCCAGCGATCGCCCGTCGCGGCGGGTGGAGAAGAACAGCACCAGCATGTCCTGGACCGCGCCGGCCAGGACCACGCCGAACAGGATCCACAGGGTGCCGGGCAGGTAACCCATCTGCGCCGCCAGTACCGGGCCGACCAGCGGGCCGGCGCCCGCGATGGCGGCGAAGTGGTGGCCGAACACCACGCTTTTCTCGGTCGGCACGTAGTCCAGGCCGTCGTTGCGGCGCCAGGCCGGGGTCGCGCGGCTGGGGTCGACCAGCAGCGCGCGCTGGGCGATGTAGCGGCCGTAGAAACGGTAGGCGATGGTGAACGTGGAGACCGCCGCGACCACCAGCCACATGGCGCTGATGGATTCGCCGCGGTTCAGGGCCACGGTACCGAGGCAGAACGCCGCCAGCACCGCGATCAGGCCCCAACCGAGCCAGGACAGACCTTTCATGACGAGCCTCCGAATGGACTTCGGCAGCGTCGCCCCTGCGTCCACGCGGGTCAATGCGCAGTGCGGCATCGGGGCTTAGTACTTTGGTCTAAGGGGGCCGCGGGCGGCTGTTCATCGTTGCGGCGCGGACGGCGGCGAGTGCGGCCGTGGAGTTTCCGCGTTCGTCGAGGACCCGACGAGACTCCGGGGGTAGGAGCGGCGTAAGCCGCGACCGCGCGACTT
The DNA here is from genome assembly GCF_036697405.1 of Lysobacter sp. CCNWLW3. Classification (NCBI taxonomy): domain Bacteria; kingdom Pseudomonadati; phylum Pseudomonadota; class Gammaproteobacteria; order Lysobacterales; family Lysobacteraceae; genus Lysobacter; species Lysobacter sp. CCNWLW3. Next base: position 186,070 of record NZ_JBAHWA010000003.1, on the reverse strand, counting down.
CGGCCGCCACGTGGTCGCGGCTTACGCCGCTCCTGCACCAAGGCGGTTGTGCGGTGGGTGCAATGGGAGGACGCGATTGCGGGATGGCCGCGCGGCTGGCGGCACGACGGTGGCGGCTCACGCCGCTCCTACACCAAGGCGGGGCAGTACGAATCGGCGTCCGGCGCGCTTGTCTATCGCCGCCGCGTCGCCGCTACAGCCACTTCGCGCGCCGCAGCAGACCGAACAACACCACGCAGACCACGGCGGTCACGCCGATCACCACCCAGTAGCTGTGCTCGCCGGCGAGCTCGGGCATGTGGACGAAGTTCATGCCGTACCAGCTCGCGATCAGGGTCGGCGCGGCCAGCAGCGCCGCCCAGCCGGCCAGGCGCTTGACCACTTCGCCCTGGCGGATGGTCACCAGCGACAGGTTCACGCTCATCGCCGCGGTCAGCATTTCGCGCAGGGTGTCGGTGGTTTCGTTGATGCGCACGGCGTGGTCGAGCACGTCGCGGAAATACAGCTGGCTTTCCTCGTCGATCAGCGCGCTGCGCGAGCGCGCGAGCTGGCCCAGGATGTCCTGCAGCGGCGCCACCGCCATGCGCAGACGGGTGAGCTCGCGCTTGAGATCGTAGAGCTTCTCGACCGTGCCCTTGCGGAAGTCCTCGGCGAAGACGTCCTTCTCCAACTCGTTGAGCTCCTGGCTGAACTCGTCGACGATCGGGGTGAAGTTGTCCACCACCATGTCCAGCACCACGTACAGCGCCGAGGCCGGGCCGTGGCGCAGCTCTTCGGACTCGCGCTCCAGGCGCAGGCGCGCGGAGGCGTAGCTGCTGGACGCGCCATGGCGCACCGTGACCAGGTAGCGCGGGCCGACGAACAGGTGGGTTTCGCCGAAACGGATATGGCTGTCGACGGTCTGCGCGGTATGCACGACGATGAACAGGGAGTTGCCGTAGGTTTCGATCTTCGGACGCTGGTGCGCGTTGTGCGCGTCCTCGATCGCCAGGTCGTGCAGGCAGAACTCCTCCTGCAGTTTTTCCAGGATGCCTTCGTCGGGCTCGTACAGGCCGACCCAGACGAAGCTGCCGTCGTCGACGGCGAGCACGTCGCTGATGCGGTCCAGGCTGATGTCGGTGCGTACGCCTTCGCGGCTATAGGCCGCGCAATTGATCACGCACTGGGGGAGATTGGGATCCTTCATCCCGCGCATCGTGCCCGTGCGCGGCCTGGCGGGCAAGCCGCGCGCCAGCCTCAGCGCTTGCGAAAGCCCAGCATCAGGCCCAGGTGCAGCGGCAGCATCAGGCTGATCCAATGCACGTTGCGCTGCGGCTGCATCGGCAACCAGTGCGCGAACAGCGCCAATACCGCGCAGGCCGCGACCGCCGCCAGCAGGCGTCCGAACCAGGGCCCGGCCTCGCGCCCGCGCAGCACGCGCCAGCCGCCCAGCCACAGCAGCCAGCACAGCGGATTGAACAGCAGCAGGTTCTGGTTGGCCCAGCCGTAGGTGTGCTGGGTGCCGAACCAGATGAACAGCATCAGCGCCGACAGGATGCCGCACAGGCCCCACAGTGGCAGCGCGATCGCCGCCAACAGGCGCGGACGGCGCCGGCCCAGCCAGGCCAGGCCCAGGCCGACCACCACGCCCGACAGCGCCCACGGCACCCAGTCGATCGGCGCATCGACCGGCTCGGGCGCGATCCGGTGCGGCAGGACCTCCTGTTCGGACAGCACCAGCGGCCGGCCCTGGGTGTTCTTGGTTTCGCGCAGGGCCGCGGCCAGGCGCATCGGCACGTAGGACTCCTTCCACACCGGCAGCGGAGCGTCGGCCGACGGCCCCAGGCCGATGTCGAAACCCAGCCACATCCACGGCGCCGGCGAGGCCAGGCGCACCGCTTCGCTGCGGAAGGTGCTGCCATGCGAGCGGCCTTCGATCTGCCGGCGCAGGGCGCCGCCCAAGGCGCGGTCGATGGCGTCGCGCACGCGGGTGGCGCAGTTGTCGTCGAAGTACTGGTAGCGGTAGTAGGCGTTCTCGGGCTTGGCGTTCTCGGCCAGGGTGGCGGCGAGCGTGCGCGCCTGGTCGTCGTCCAGGTCCAGCCATTGGATCGACACGCCGCGACCTTCCTCGCGGTACAGCGCCAGGTCCTGCTCGAACGGCAGCGCGGCCAGTCGGTAGCGCATGTCGTTGCGCACGAAGCGGGCGATGAAGTCGGGTGCTTCCGGGTCGAAGAAGCCGAAGTTGTACGAGGTCGCCGCGCCGGTGGATGGGTCCAGCACCACGATCGAGTCGTGGCCGAAACGTTCCCAGAAAATTTCGCCCGGCTGCATGGTGGCCATGCCGATGCGCGGCACCGCCTCGGCTTGCGCGGCGACGGCGGGCGCGCTCTGCGGCGGCGCGCCCTGCAGCGCGGTCTGGCCCGCGGGGGCGGCGAAGGCGGCGAGGGCGTACAGCCACAAGGCGACGGCGAACAGCGGGGGCAGGGCGCGGCGTATGGGGTTCAAGGCGGGCAGCCGTTCGTCGGGTCGGGCCATTCTAAGCGGCGCTGCTGACGCGGGCATGATCGCGTCGGCGACGGATCGGCGCCACCGCCGGGCACCGCATCCGTCAGTCCTTGCCCAGCACGCCTACGTGGAAGGCGTGCACGCGGCGCGCGTCGGCGCCGGCGACCCGGAACACGAAGCGGCCCAGGGTGAGTTCCTCGCCGGCTTCCGGCAGGTGCCCGATCGCGGCCGTGACCAGGCCGCCGATGGTGTCGTACTCGTCGTCGTCGAAGTCGGCGCCGAAGCGCTCGTTGAAATCGGCGATCGGGGTCAGCGCATCGACCACGTACTGGCCGTCGGCCTGGGCCGCGATCAGGGCGTTCGGGTCTTCGGCATCGTCGTGCTCGTCGTCGATCTCGCCGACGATCTGTTCCAGCACATCCTCGATGGTCAGCAGGCCGGCCACGCCGCCGTGCTCGTCGATCACGATCGCCATGTGGTTGCGCGACTGGCGGAACTCGCGCAGCAGCACGTCCAGGCGCTTGGACTCGGGGATCAGCACCGCCGGGCGCAGCAGCTCGTGGATGGTGCCGGGGCCGTTGTCGGCGACCACGCCGCGCAACAGGTCCTTGGCCAGCAGCACGCCGAGGATCTCGTCCTTGTCCTCGCCATGGACCGGGAAGCGCGAGTGGCCGGATTCGACCACCAGCTTCATCAGATCCAGGAACTTGCCGTCCGCCGGCAGCACGACCATCTGCGAGCGCGGGATCATCACGTCGCCCACGGTGAGGTCGGATACGGCGATCGCACCCTCCATCATCCGCAAGGTATCGGCGGCGATCAGCCCGTCGGCCTGCGCGTCGCGCAGCAATTCGACCAGGTCTTCTCGGGTCGTGGGCTCGCCGGACAGCGCCGAGCTGATCCGTTCTAGCCAGGAGCGCCGTTTCTCGGGCTGCTCGGTGTGACTACTGTCGTCCTCGGACATTCGATGCTTGCACTATGCCCGTCGGGGGAAGGGCGTGGCCTCCAGTCTAACCCGGATGGTTTGCCGGGGTGTCGGGGTGGGCGTCGGTCAGGGGGCGCGGACAACGCCGAGCGGCGCTTGCGGACCGACGGTCGGCGCGTGCCGGCGGTGTTCCCGGTGTCATCGGGCCGGCACGCGCCGACGCCGCGGCGTTTCGCCGAGCGCTCAGCCGCCCTCGCACCGCAGGCGCTGCGAGCCGGTGGGTTCGGCCAGGCGGAAGCGCCCGGCGTTCGACAGCACCAGGGAGCCGACCTGCTCGCCGCTGTCCGCGCAAAGGGTGAAGCTGACGTTGCTGCCCTCGTTGCCGCCGTCGGACTGGAACACCAGCCGCCGGCGCCCCTGTGTGCTGTACATGCGCAGGCCGCCGGTCAGCGCCTGAGCGCGCTGGATGACCGGGTCGTAGGGGTCGTAACGACGGTTGCCGTCGACGTCGGTGTAGATCATCCAGCCCTGGCTCCATTCCACGCTGTCGTCGCAGCCGGCGCCCGCCGCCGGGCAGATGATGGCCGCGCTGCCGCTGGACATGGCCACGCGCGCCGAGGTCAGGAAGCTGTCGGTCATCGCCATGGCGACGCCGGACAGACGCGCCTTGGCCCAGGCGCCGACCACGGCCGGCACCGCGATGCCGGCCACCACGGCGGCGATTACCAGCGCGATCAGCATTTCCAGCAGGGTGATTCCTTGCATGCGATTCATACGGCCGTCCTTTGCGGTGATGACCCAGTGTCGGCCGGCTTGCGTGGCCGCACAGTAGGAAATCCTCCCGTTGGCGCGTCGGTGAACGGCGCGGCGATGGCGTCGTTCGATGTGCCGGTTCCCGTCGCACAAGACATAGAAAACGCATGCGGCGATTTCCTACGTCCGCATGGGGAATCGCCCGATGGTTTCGTTCTCGCGCAGATCGCAATCTGAGCCTGCTCGCCGAGGCCAGCGTCGCCAGGCGATTCCATCACTCAAGGAGGAGCGCACATGCATCGTTACCCACTTCGTCGCTGGTCGATCGCCGCTACGGCTGCCCTGTCCCTGCTTGCCGCGCCGGCGGCGTTCGCGATCGTCGAGCCGGAGGGCGCCTATGTCGAAGCCGGCAGCTATCTGCGCAGCGACGCCGAGTTAGAGGCCTGGTACGGCCTGCTCCATCATCTGCGTCGAAACTTCGACGACATCTGTGGCGACACTTTCTGCGAGGGCGAGTACAGCAACATCCAGTCGCTGCGCTTCAGCTGCTCGGTGGAGCGCTCCAACGGGCGGGTCGGCCAATGCTTGTGGTCGTTCGCCGCCAGCAACGAGGAGATCGATCCGGCGACCGGCCGGATCCAGGCCCAGTTCCAGCACTGGCGTTGCCGCGCGCCGCTGGCGCCGCGCACGACGATGGAGGCCCTGCTGGGTGCGCTGGCCGGCGATACCCCATTGCGCGCGCCTTTGCCGGGTACGCAAAGCACGCTCTACGACGGCCTGATCGACTGCCTCTAGGCCCCGTGGGAGCGCAGTGCGACAACGCCGGCGGATGCGGGGGCGGGCGCCTCTGGAGATCGACCCGTCCGGCCGGCGCACGGTTGTCATATCTCTACGGCGTTCCGGTTCGCGGGTCTCCCCTGACCGCTGCGGTAGTTCCCGGGTACCACGGCGTTGGTGGCGATGTTGTTGGCCGTGGCGTAGGCGGCGGTCGCGTCTGTGGTGAAGGCGCCGGACTCGGCATGGCTGACGTGAGGTTGCGATTGCCGGCGGTAGTACTGGATGACGGGCAGAATGCCCGAGCTCATGCTTTGGGTCATGTAAGGCATGTTTCTCTCCTGATCGTTGGGCAACGCAAGCCGCTGCGTGCTGCGTTCGCTCTTGTTCAACGCGGGCAGGGCGGGTGCTGTGAAGGGCGCGGCCGCAGACCAGGGCCGGATCGGTCGTAGCCGTCACGCATGCGGACAAGGACTGGGCGGCTGCACCGAGCGCTATTGGCCGAAGCCGGTGGGCCGGCCTGGCCGTTTGGTCGTTCGCATGCCGGCTGTGGGGCCCGTGTTGCGTGGAGCCGTGCAGCCGCGGCCCTGGGCCGGTATTCGCACGAATCCGGCATCCTGACGTCGGCCTGCTTTGTCATCCGCCGGTGGCGCCCAGGCGTGGCGCAGGGGCTCTTCGGCCCAGGCTGTCGTCTCAGCGCAGTGCTAATGCGGCGCTGTCGGTCCACGGTTCATGGTTCGACGGGCTCGTCACGGATGGTTCGGGGGAGTGGCGTTGGCAGCGGCTCCGAGTTCGGGCCAGGTCGCCGGCGTTCGCCCAAGCTCTGGCGCCAAGGCGCCGGCGATGCGGCGCGGTTCCGGAGCCGATGGTTCGGATTCGGCCGCCCTGGCCTCGATCTTGCGGGTGCGCAGCGGCGATGCCGAGCTTCAATCTTCCAGATACGGATCGGCGATGCCGAGCCCGGCCAGGATCTCGCGCTCCAACTGCTCCATGCACTCGGCCTCGCGTTCGTCCTCGTGGTCCCAGCCCAGCAAGTGCAAGGCGCCGTGGACGGTGAGGTGGGCGTAGTGGGCGGCCAGCGGCTTCTTCTGTTCGCGCGCCTCGCGTGCGACCACCGGTGCGCAGATCACCAGGTCGCCCAGCAAGGGGAACTTGACGCCCTTGGGCAGGCCTTCGGGCACCTCGGCCGGGAAGCTGAGCACGTTGGTCGCGTAGTCGCGGCCGCGGTAGTGGCGATTGAGCGCGCGGCCTTCCTTGCTGCCGACGATGCGGATCGCCAGGTCGGCTTCGCGGATGCGGCTGTCGAGCGCGGCCGCGACCCAACGACGGAAGCTCACCGCGGCCGGAATGCCGGTGCGCGGGACCGCGTAAGTGATCGCGACATCGAGACGGACGGGGCCTTTGGTCATCGGCTTGTCGGAATGGGAGTGGGTCGGGTCAGGCCGACGGACCGGTCTGGGCGTCCTGGGCGTCCTGGGCGTCGCGGGCGTCGTAGGCGCTGACGATGCGCGACACCAGCGGGTGCCGGACCACGTCGCGCGCTTCGAAGAAAGTGAAGCTGATGCCGTTGACGTTGCGCAACACGTCCAGAGCGTCCTTGAGCCCGGACTTCATGTGCTTGGGCAGGTCGATCTGGGTTAGGTCGCCGGTGACGACGGCGGTGCTGCCGTAACCGATACGGGTCAGGAACATCTTCATCTGCTCGATCGTGGTGTTCTGCGCTTCGTCCAGAATCACATAGGCATCGTTAAGCGTGCGTCCGCGCATGTAGGCCAGCGGCGCGATCTCGATCACGTTCTTTTCCAGCAGCTTGACCACCTTCTCCACGCCCAACATCTCGTAGAGGGCATCGTAGAGCGGGCGCAGGTAAGGGTCGACCTTCTGGGTCAGGTCGCCGGGCAGGAAGCCGAGCTTTTCGCCGGCCTCGACCGCGGGGCGGACCAGGATCAGGCGATGCACGCGCGCTTCGTTCAGCGCCTCGACCGCGCTGGCGACGGCCAGGAAGGTCTTGCCGGTACCGGCCGGGCCGATGCCGAAATTGATGTCGTGGCTGGCGATCGCATGCAGGTACTTGGCCTGGTTGGCGCCGCGGCCGCGGATGGTGCCGCGCTTGACCCGGATCGCGACCTCTTGCGGTTCGATGTCGTCGTTGACGACCTGTTCGGCGTCGAACTCGGTCAGGGCGAGGTGGATCGCGCCGTCGTCCAGGGTTTCCTCGGCGGCGTCCTTCCACAGCTGGCGAAGCAGGCGCTCGGCCTTGCCGACCGCGACTTGCGGGCCGACCACGCGGAACACATTGCCGCGGTTGGCGATTTCCACGCCGAGGCGTAGTTCTATCTGGCGCAGGTGGCCGTCGAACGGGCCGCTGAGGTTGGCCAGGCGTTCGGTTTCGGCCGGTTCCAGGACGAATTCGGAGGCGGTACGTGCTTGCATCGGGAGCGGATGTCTTCCATGGACCGCGCGCGTCGTCGCGCGCCGGTGCATCAGCTTGCGCCCGTCGGCGCGGTTTCGCAAAGCCTGGCGACGGCGGTGTTCAGTCGCTGTCGCGCTGGCGCTGGCGACGGGCCGCGCGTACGACCGCGATCGCGCCGACCGCCACCAGCAGCGCCGAGCCGATCAGCCATAGCGAGGTAACGGTGTCGGCGGCGAAAGGGCCGTGCCGGTATGCGCGCATCGCTCCGCGGAGCAGGCCGAGCACGCCCAGGCCGAGGAACCACAAACCGACGGCGGCGCGCGCGAGCAGGCTGGGCGGGGAGGCGTTGGGCATGGAGCAGCGCACCGTGGCGGAATGGGCGAGAGCTTAGCGGGCGCGACGTGAGCGGAGCTTGCGCGAAGGGGCGGCTTGGCCAGGCGCGAGTTCCGCGGGTGACGGCGCGGCAGCGGGAGCGGCAAGCGGCGGTCGCGGACTGGTTGCAGGAGCGCCACTGGTCTGGCCGCCAGCGCCGCGCGAGCAAGCAGCGCCGGCTCGGACCTGAAGCGTCATCGCAAGCTGCGGACGCGGCGCCGATCGATCGGGTCGCCTGGAGCTGATGCCTTGGCCTTCGGCCCGGCCGGGTTCTTGGCCTCGCGACCGTTCGTCGGCTCGTTCTTGTAAACTAATTAATCATTGAATTAAATATGGGCCATGAGCACCGACCAAGCCGCCAAGCCGTCCCGTCCCCGCAAGTCCACCGCCGCCCGGCGCGCCGGGCGTCCGGTCGCGGACGGCCCCGACCTGCGCTCGCGGCTGCTGGACGCGGCCATCGTCTGCTACACGCGCCAGGGCATCGCCGCGACCGCATTGCGCAGCATCGCGATCGAGGCCGGGGTCAATCCGGCCCTGCTGCACTACTACTTCGGCGACAAGGAACAGTTGCAGGCGGCGGTGATCCAGGAGCGGGTGATGCCCGCGATCGCGACCCTGCGCGGTCATCTGCAGGCCGCCGGCGACGACACCGCGCGCCTGATCGCGGCCTTCGTGCGCGGGGTCGGTGAGACCGTGGCCGAACACCCCTGGTTCCCCTCCTTGTGGGTGCGCGAGGTGCTGTGCGAGGGCGGTGCGCTGCGCGACTTGTTGGTGAACCAGATCGGCCCGCAGCTGCCGCAGATGATGGCGCAGCGCTTCGCCCAGGCGCAGCGCGACGGCCAACTCAATGCCGATCTCGACCCGCGCTTCCTGGTGGTCTCCCTGGTCGGCCTGACCCTGTTCCCGATCGCCGGCGCGCCGGTCTGGCAGCGCGTGTTCGGGATCGAGACCTTCGACACCGCCGCCTTGCGCGAACACACCATCGCCTTGCTCGATCGTGGCCTGGGCTGCGGTTGAGACCCTTCGAACCCGAACGCTGTCCGTCTACCGGAGTGATCCGATGAGCCATCCGATCGAACCTCGTCCGCGTTGGGCCGCGCCGCTGCTGCTGGCGTTGATGTTGTGCGCCTGCGGCGACGACCGCCCGCAGGCCCTGGGCACGCTGGAATGGGACCGCATCAGCCTGCCCGCGCCGGCCGCGGAAAAAGTCGTGCGCATCGACGTGCGCGAAGGCCAGCGCGTCGCCGCCGGCGCGCCCTTGCTGCAACTGGAGCTCGACCGCACCCAGTCGCAACTGGCGGCCCTGCAGGCGCAGGCGCGCCAGGCCGGCGACGCCCTGGCCGAATTGCAGGCCGGGCCGCGCGGCGAGGCCATCGCCCAGGCGCGCGCCAAGCTCGGCGCCGCCCAGGCCCAGGCCGCCGACGCGCGCGCCTACTACACCCGCCTGCAGCCGCTGGGCCGGCAACGGCTGGTCGCGGCCGCCGACGTCGACCGCGCGCGCGCGGCCGCCGGCAATGCCGAGGCGCAGGTGCGCGCGGCGCAGGCGGCGCTGCTGGAACTCGAGCACGGCACCCGCAGCGAACAGATCGCGCAGGGCCAGTCCGCGCTGGCCGCGGCCCAGGCCCAGGCGGCGGCGCAGCAGGTCAGTCTGCAGAAGCTGGACCTGGTCGCGCCGCGCGCAGGCGTGATCGACAGCCTGCCGTACAAGCTCGGCGACCAGGCGCCGGTGGGCGCGCCGCTGGCGGTGATGCTGGTGGGCGCGGCGCCCTACGCGCGCGTCTACGTGCCCGAGCCGATCCGCGCCAAGGTGCGCGTCGGCCAGAGCGCGCGGGTCTACATCGACGGCCGCGAACGGGCCTACGGCGGGCGCGTGCGTGCGATCCGCAGCGATCCCAACTTCACCCCCTACTACGCCCTGATCGGCGAGGACGCCGCGCGCCTGAGCTATCTGGCCGAGGTCGAATTGACCGGTCGCGATGCGGCCGAGCTGCCGGCGGGCCTGCCGGTGCGGGTGGAGTTCGACGATGCCGCCTCCGGCGAGGCGCGTCAGTGAACGGCGACCCCGCCCTCGCGCGCAAGGGCGCCGAACCGGCCGCCGAGCCGGCGATCCGCGCACGCGGCCTGAGCAAGCGCTTCGGCGCGCTGACCGCGGTCGACCGGGTCGATCTGACCGTGCCGCGCGCGCACGTCTACGGCTTCCTGGGCCCGAACGGCTCGGGCAAGTCGACCACCATCCGCATGCTCTGCGGCCTGCTCACGCCCAGCGCCGGCGAGATCGAGGTGCTGGGCCTGCGCATTCCCGAACAAGCCGAAGCGCTGCGCAAGCGGATCGGCTACATGACCCAGAAGTTCTCGCTGTTCGAGGACCTCACCGTGCGCGAGAACCTGGAGTTCCTGGCCGCGGTGCAGGACATGCCGCGCGCGCAGGCGCGCCAGCGCATCGACGAGCTGGTCGAGCAATACCATTTCCAGGATCGCCAGAAGCAACTGGCCGGGACCATGAGCGGCGGCCAGAAGCAGCGCCTGGCCCTGGCCGGCGCGGTGATCCAGAAACCGGAGCTGCTGTTCCTGGACGAGCCCACCAGCGCGGTCGATCCGGAATCGCGCCGCGACTTCTGGGAGAAGCTGTTCGATCTGGCCGACGCCGGCACCACCTTGCTGGTGTCCACCCACTACATGGACGAGGCCGAGCGCTGCCATCGCATCGCCATCCTCGACCGCGGCGTGCTGGTGGCCGACGGCACCCCGCTGGAGCTTACCGACGCCCTGGCCGGGCGCACGGTGGAGGTGCTGGCGGCGCAGCCCCGGCGCGCGCAGAAGGCTCTGGTCGCGGTGCCGGGCGTGCTCAGCGTCGCCCAGATCGGCAACAGCCTGCGCGTGCTCACCGACCGCGACGGCGATGCCGCCGCGCGCCTGCGCGAGGCGCTGGCCCAGGCCGGCGTCGAGGCCCAGGTCGAGCCTTCCCAACCCAATCTCGAGGATGTGTTCGTCTCCGCCACACAGGGCCGCGACGATCCGCCCGCGGAGCGTGCCGCATGAACCTGCGCCGGCTGTTCGCGATCGTGTTGAAGGAGTTGCGGCAGATGCGCCGCGACCGCGTGACCCTGGCGATGATCGTCGGCATTCCGGTGATGCAGCTGGTGCTGTTCGGCTACGCGATCAACCTCAACCTGCGCGGCCTGGAGACCGGCATCGCCGACCAGGCCAACACCGCGGCTTCGCGCGCGGTGGTCATGGATATGGTCGCCACCGGCGTGATCGATCCGACCGTGGCCGCGCGCACGCCCGAGGAGCTGATGCAGCGCCTGCGCCGCGGCGAGATCAGCGTCGGCGTGGTGATCCCTGCGGATTTCGAGCGCCGCCGCTACGAGGGCCGCGAGTCCGTGCAGGTGCTGGTGGACGGCAGCGACACCAGCGTCCAGGCCGCGGCCGCGCAGCTGGCGCAGCTGCCCTTGAACTCGGCCCCGACCAGCAACGACCGTCCGCTGCGCGCGGGCCCGGGGCAGGGCAGCGGCCAGATCGGCGTGGTCGCGTTCTACAACCCCGAACGGCGCTCGGCGGTGAACATCGTGCCCGGCCTGATCGGCATCATCCTGACCATGACCATGGTGATGTTCACCGCCGTGGCGGTGGTGCGCGAGCGCGAACGCGGCAATATGGAGCTGCTGATCGCCACGCCGCTGAGCCGCAGCGAGCTGATGGTCGGCAAGGTGCTGCCCTACGCCGGCATCGGCCTGATCCAGACCACCCTGGTGCTGCTGCTGGGTCTGTGGCTGTTCGAGGTGCCGATCCGCGGCAGCGTGTTCGAGGTGTATTGCGCCGCGGTCCTGCTGATCGTCGCCAACCTCAGCCTGGGGCTGTTGATCTCGACCAAGGCGCAGTCGCAGTTCCAGGCCATGCAGATGGCGTTCTTCATATTTCTGCCGTCGATCCTGCTGTCGGGCTTCATGTTCCCGTTCGCGGGCATGCCCAAGGTCGTGCAGTGGCTGGCCGAGGTATTGCCGCTGACCCATTTCCTGCGGCTGATCCGCGGGGTGATGCTGCGCGGCGCGAACCTGTGGGAGTTGTGGCCGGACGTGCTGGCGCTGCTGGCCTTCATCGCGGTGATGATGACCCTGGCGATCCTGCGTTTCCGCAAACGACTGGATTGAGATCAACGGCGGCGCCGGCAGTCAAGATGGTCTTGGCGGCGTCGGCTTCGATTACTGTGCGTGCAATCAAGAATCCGAGCTCGCAGGCGCGTTAGCATCGCGCCGGTTCAGGGGGCTGGGGAGCGGCATGAAATGGATTGCGCTGCGTGCGGGATGGGCGACCGTCTGGCCGCGTTTGACGGTGCTGCTGTTGGTGCTGGGCCTGGTGTCGGTGCCCGACCGCTGGTGGCGTGCCTTGTCACCGGCGCCCGCGCCGAAGGCCGTCGCGACGGCGGCCAAGCCGGCGCCGCCGAAGTCCGGACCGCTGCCGGCGCAACTGGTGATCGACGACGCGCAGGCCGCGAGTTTCCTCGCCCAGGCCACGTTCGGTCCGACCTGGAGCGACATCGACCGCGTCCAGCAGCTCGGCTATGCGGGATGGATCGATGAGCAGGCGAGCTTGCCGCTGTCGTCGCAGCTGCGCTTCCTCAACGCCGCCAGCGCCGCGACCGGCGGCGACATGCGCCGCGAATGGCGCATGGACGCCTGGTTCCTGCACGCCCTGGGCGGGCGCGACCCCTTCGATCCGCAACTCGTGCACCGCGACCAGCTGCGCCAGCGCGTGGCCTTCGCGCTCAGCGAGATCCTGGTGGTGTCCGACGCCAACTCGGACCTGCTCGGCAATGCACCGCACGGCGTCACCGATTACTACGACACGCTCGCACGCGGCGCCTTCGGCAACTTCCGCCAGCTGCTGGAAGACGTGACCCTGCATCCGGCGATGGGCATCTACCTGTCGATGATGCAGAACCAGAAGCCCGACCCGGCGCGCAACATCCGTCCCGACGAGAACTATGCGCGCGAGGTGCTGCAGCTGTTCAGCGTGGGTCTGCTGCGGCTGAATCCCGACGGCACGCCGGTGCTGGAGAACGGCCGCAGCGTACCGGCCTACGACCAGGAAACGGTGAAGGGCTTCGCCCACGTGTTCACCGGTTGGACCTTCAACGGCTGCAGCGAGTTCGATTGCTACTACTACGATTCCGACGCGCCGGCCTGGGTGCGGCCGATGCAGAACCACGCCGCCTACCATGCCTCGGCGCAGGCCAAGCAGTTGCTGGTGTATCCGGGCGTGGCCCTGGCCGGCGGCGTGCTGCCGGCCGGCGGCGACGGCCCGGCCGATCTGCGCGCGGCGCTGGACAACATCTTCCAGCATCCCAACGTCGGGCCCTTCATCGGCAGGCAGTTGATCCAGCGCCTGGTCACCAGCAATCCCAGCCCGGCCTATGTCGGCCGCGTGGCGGCGCGTTTCAACGACAACGGGCAGGGCGTGCGCGGCGACATGAAGGCGGTGGTCAAGGCCGTGCTGCTGGACCCGGAGGCGCGCGACCCCAGCCAGCGCCCGGCCCACTTCGGCAAGGTGCGCGAGCCCTTGCTGCGCCTGACCCATGTCTGGCGCGCGACCAAGGCGCGCTCGCAGTCGGGCTTCATGGACGAGTTCTGGACCATCGGCTACGGCATGGGCCAGGCGCCGCTGTCCTCGCCGTCGGTGTTCAACTTCTTCAGTCCGACCTATTCGCCGATCGGCGAGCCCGCGCAGCTGGGGCTGGCCGCGCCGGAAATGCAACTGGCCACCGACTACATGATGCCAGGCACCGAGGGCTACTTCGGCGCCAAGATCTACGAGGTCTTCGTCGGCGCGCCGGACCTGAGCCCGCACGAGGTCGCGATCGACCTGACCGACGATCTGCCCTATGCGACGCGGCCGGCCGAGCTGATCCAGCGCTACAACACCCTGTTCCTGTCGGGGCAGATGTCGGAGCGGATGCGCAGCGTGCTGCTGCATCGCTTGAACGGCATGCCGGCCGGCACCGCGGAAGAGCGCCGCGTGCGGGTCCAGGAAGCGCTGTACATCATCGTCAACTCGCCCGAATACGTGGTGCAGAAATGAACGCACGAGGAGACGATCATGAGGCGTCGTGAATTCCTGAGCCGGGCCATCCTCGCGGGCCTGGGCGGTGCCGGCCTGTACTCGGCGCGCGGCAACCTGCGCCTGCTGGAGTCGGCGACCCGCGCCTACGGCCCGAACGCGTTCTCCGACTACAAGGCGCTGGTGTGCGTGTTCCTGTTCGGCGGCAACGACGGCTTGAACATGGTGGTGCCGCGCAGCACCACCCATTACCAGCGCTACGCCGCTGCACGCGCGACCCTGGCGGTACCGCAGTCGCGCCTGCTGGCGTTGACCCCGCAGGCCGGCGGCGCCGCCTCCGACGGTGCCGACTACGGCCTGCAGGCGTCCACCGGCGACAACGACAGCATCGGCATGAGCGGCCTGCAGGGCCTGTTCAACGGCGGGCGCGCGGCGATCCTGGGCAACGTCGGCACGCTGGTGCGGCCGGTGACCAAGGCGCAGTACCAGGCCGGCGGCGCCGACGTGCCGCCGCAGTTGTTCTCGCACAACGACCAGCAGTCGTATTGGCAGATCTCGCGCGCCAACGACGGCAGCGGCCTGGGCTGGGGAGGTCGCATCGCCGACCTGCTGCACGACGCCAACCCCGGCGCCTTCATCCCGATGAACATCGCCCTGAACTTCGAAAGCATCCTGCATCGCGGCCAGGGCGGCAGCCAGTACGTGATCGGCAGCGACGGCCCGCGCAGGTTCAGTTACTTCGAATGGGACGGCGACACCCGCGAGGCGATGCTGGGGCTGATGCAACAGGGCACGCAGAGCCACGTGTTCGAGCGCAGCTATGCGGACGCGTTCCGGCGCGCGCGGGAGAACGCCGAGGCCGTGTCCACCGCCTTGGAGAGCTCGACGCCGCTGACCACGGTATTCCCCGACAACGACCTGGCCGGCCAGCTGAAGATGGTGGCCCGGCTGATCAAGGTGCGCAGCGTGCTGGGCCTGAAGCGGCAGGTGTATTTCGTGTCGATGGGCGGTTTCGATCACCACGACCGCCTGTTGGCCGAGCAGCCGGCGCTGCTGTCGCAGCTGTCGCAGGCGATGACCGCGTTCTACCAGTCCACGGTCGAACTGGGCGTGGCCAACAACGTCACCGCTTTCACCGCTTCGGACTTCGGCCGCACGCTGTCGTCCAACGGCGACGGCTCCGACCACGGCTGGGGCAGCCATCACTTCGCCGTCGGCGGGGCGGTGCGCGGCGGGCGTTTCTTCGGCCGCATGCCGACCCTGCAGAACGAGGGCCCGGACGACGCCGGCTGGGGTCAGATCATTCCGACCACGTCGGTGGATCAGTACGCGGCGACCCTGGCGCGCTGGTTCGGCGTGGGCGAGTCCGAGCTGGACCTGATCTTCCCGAACCTGCGCAACTACCCGAGCCGCGATCTGGGCTTCATGGTCTAGGGCGTAGGCGGCGCGGCGACGCGTCGCCTCACAGCATGCGGTGCATCACGTACACGTCGACCAGGCCCAGGCTGACGTGGCGGAAGGCGCCGGGGATCTGGCCGACGATCTGGAAGCCGTGCTTGAGCCACAGGTGCACCGCGGCCGCGTTGCTGCTGACCACGTAGTTGAACTGCATCGCCGCGTAGCCGGCCTGGCGCGCCTGCGCCAGCGAGTGTTCGCACATGGCCGAGCCCACGCCCTGGCCCCAGTAGCGCTCGCCGACCATGTAGCTGGCGTTGGCGATGTGATCGCCGCGGCCGGCGTAGTTGGGGCCGATCTTGTAGCCGCCCAGGGTCTCGCCGTCGTCGCCCTCGGCGACGAAGCAGCGGTAGGGCGGGGCGGTCCACATCTCGCGCGCGCGTTCCAGCGAAAGCTCGGCCGGGTAGTTGTAGCTTTCGCCGCGCGCCAGCACTTCGTGGAAGATCGGCCACAGCCGGTCGAACTCGTCCGGGCCGATCTCGCGGATGTTGAAGTCGCGGTCCATGCGGGTCTCCGGGCTCAGGCGGCGCTGCGGTCCTGTTCGGTCAGCACCCGTCCGCGCAGCGAGTTGGACAGCGCCTGGGTGATGACCACGTCGACGAACTGGCCGATCAGCCGCGCCGGCGCCGGGAAGTTCACCGAACGCATGTTCTCGGTCTTGCCGGTGAGTTCGTTGGGATCCTTGCGCGAGGGGCCTTCGACCAGCACGGTCTGGACGCTGCCGACCATGGACTCGGAGATCCGCATCGCGTTGGCGTTGATGGCGGCTTGCAGGCGCGACAGGCGCGCGTGCTTGTCGGCGTCGCTGGCCGCGTCCTCGAGATCGGCCGCGGGCGTGCCGGGGCGGCGCGAGTAGATGAAGGAGAACGATTGGTCGAAGCCGACGTCCTCGATCAGCTTCATGGTCTTCTCGAAATCGGCCTCGGTCTCGCCCGGGAAGCCGACGATGAAGTCCGAGGAGATCGAGATGTCCGGGCGCACGGCGCGCAGCTTGCGGATCTTCTGCTTGAACTCCAGCGCGGTGTAGCCGCGCTTCATCGCCGCCAGCACGCGGTCGCTGCCGGCCTGGACCGGCAGGTGCAGGTAGTTGGCCAGCTGCGGCACGTCGCGGTAGGCCTCGACCAGCGAGTCGCTGAACTCCAGCGGGTGCGAGGTGGTGAAGCGGATGCGGTCGATGCCGTCGATCTCGGCGATGGTGCGGATCAGCAGGCCCAGGTCGGCGATCTCGCCTTCGTCCCCGTAGGGCCCGCGATAGGCGTTGACGTTCTGGCCCAGCAGGTTGACCTCGCGCACGCCCTGGGCCGCGAGTTGGGCGACCTCGACCAGCACGTCCTCGAACGGGCGGCTGACCTCTTCGCCGCGGGTGTAGGGCACCACGCAGAACGAGCAGTACTTGCTGCAGCCTTCCATGATCGAGACGAAGGCGCTGGGGCCGTCGGCGCGCGGCTCGGGCAGGCGGTCGAACTTTTCGATCTCGGGGAAGCTGATGTCGACCTGCGGCTTGCCGGTGGCGCGCTTGGCCGCGATCAGTTCGGGCAGGCGGTGCAGGGTCTGCGGGCCGAACACCAGGTCGACGTAGGGCGCGCGCTTGACGATGGCCTCGCCTTCCTGCGAGGCGACGCAGCCGCCGACGCCGATGATGACCGGGCGGTCGCCCTGCTTGTGCTGTTTCCAGCGCCCGAGCTGGCTGAACACCTTCTCCTGGGCCTTCTCGCGGATCGAGCAGGTGTTGATCAGGATGACGTCGGCCTGCGCCGCGTCGGTGGTGAGTTCCAGACCTTCGCTGGCGGCGAGCACGTCGGCCATCTTGGCCGAGTCGTACTCGTTCATCTGGCAGCCGTGGGTCTCGATGAAGAGTTTGCCCCGAGGGGCGGTGGCCGCGCCGGCATCGGGCGCGGCGGGCAAAACGGTGTCGGTCATGGCGGTGTCCGGGGAGGGCGGCGGTTAATCCGCGCCGGAAAGGGGCGCCAGTTTAACGCCGCCAGGCCGGTCGCGGGCAGCCGTCACGTTTTCGAATCAAGGACTTGGCAACTCAAGCGCGAAGGGAGACACTCGCCGCCATGAGGGGGGGCTCGCTACTGCTGGGGATCGTCTGCCTGTTGGCCGCGGCGCCTGCCGTGGCCGGCACCGTGTACCGCTGCGACAGCGCGGGCGGCGAGCGCAGTTACGTGAGCAAGCGCGTGCCCGGCGCCAAGTGCACCGTGGTCAGCCAGTTCCGGCCCAGCCGGGCCGCGCCTTATGCGCCGCCGCGGGCCGCGTCCGGCGGCGTCGGCAGCGCCACCCCGGCCAATCCGGTCGCCGGTTCTCCGGCGTCCATCCACTCCAACCCGCCGGCGACCTTCATGGGCTCGCCTGGCGCGGTCGCGGCCAGCGCCGCCGCGCCGGAAGCGGCCGTCGCCGCCCCCACGCCGGCGGCGCCCTCGGCGTCGGCCTCGCGCCTGGTCCAGGGCCAGGTCTACTCCTATATCAAGGACGGCGTCCGCCACTACACCAGCAAGCGCCCCAAGGGCCTGGCCAATGCCTCGGCGGTGCGGACGATCAAATACAGCTTCATGGAGACCTGCTACGCCTGCGCGGCGCGGCCGGGGGTCAACTTCGGCTCGATCCGGCTGAACATGGAGGCCTACCGCGACGAAATCGCGGCGGCGGCGCGCCAGCACGGGGTCGAAGAGGCGATCGTGCGCGCGATCATCCACGCCGAGTCGGCCTACAACCCCAATGCGCTGTCGCGGGTCGGGGCGCAGGGCCTGATGCAGCTGATGCCGGCCACCGCCCGCCGCTTCGGGGTATCCAACGCCTTCGACGCCGGCCAGAACATCCAGGGCGGCGTGCAGTACCTGGCCTGGCTGCTCAAGCGCTTCAACGGCGACCTGACCCTGGCCGCGGCGGGTTACAACGCCGGCGAGGGCGCGGTCGACAAGTACAAGGGCGTGCCGCCCTACAGCGAAACCCAGCGCTACGTGCAGCGCGTGGCTTTGCTGGCGCAGCGCTACCGCGCCGGCCCCGTGGTGCGCTGATCCCCGTCCCGCGGTCGTTTCCGCACCGATCGCGACGCGATCGACGCCCTGGCGCGCGCGCTCGGCGCCGCTGCGGCGGCGCGGCAGGCCCCGCAACGGCGGCTCGGCGCGGCAACGGCGGATTGTCGGGCCGTTAACCGTTCCGTTACACTTCCCCGTCTTTTGAGCCGCGAGCCGTCGCCAGTGGCATGGTCGGCGCGGCGTAACTTCGAAATTACAGTTTTGCGGAGTGAGTGCCGGATGGCCAACCAAGGGGTCAACGATCCTATCAATACGGGCCGCCGTCGGTTCCTGACGGCGACCACGGCAGTGGTCGGCGCAGTCGGGGCCGGTTTCGCGGCGGTGCCTTTCATCAAGTCCTGGAACCCCAGTGCGCGCGCCAAGCTCGCCGGCGCTCCGGTGACGGCCGACATCAGCGCCCTGGAAGAAGGCCAGCGCCTGGTCTACGAATGGCGTGGTCAGCCGATCTGGATCGTCAAGCGTTCCAAGGCCGTGCTCGCGGCCCTGCCGACCCTGGACGGCCACCTGCGCGATCCCAAGTCCGAGAACAAGGATCAGCAGCCGGCCTACATCAAGGGCGAGGGCCGCTCGATCAAGGAGGACATCTCGGTCCTGGTCGGCCTGTGCACCCACCTGGGCTGCTCGCCGGAAATGAAGGCCGAGATCCGCCCCGAGCCCTTCGATCCGGAGTGGAAGGGCGGTTACTTCTGCCCCTGCCACAAGTCGCGCTTCGACATGGCCGGCCGCGTGTTCCAGGGCGTTCCGGCGCCGACCAATCTGCTGGTGCCGCCGCACCACTACGAGAACGACACCACGATCATCATCGGCGTGGATCCGAAGGGAGCGGCGTAAGTCATGTCCAACATCATTACCCGCACCGCCAACGGCGTCTGGGACTGGGTCAACGCGCGCGCCCCCGGCATGATGCCGGTCTACCGCAAGCACATGACCGAGTACTACGCGCCGAAGAATTTCAACGTCTGGTACTACTTCGGTTCGCTGGCGCTGCTGGTGCTGGTCAACCAGATCCTGACCGGCATCTTCCTGACGATGCACTTCAAGCCGTCCGCGGCCGAAGCGTTCTCGTCGGTCGAATACATCATGCGCGACGTGGAGTGGGGCTGGCTGATCCGCTACATGCACAGCACCGGCGCCTCGCTGTTCTTCATCGTCGTCTACCTGCACATGTTCCGCGGCCTGCTGTACGGCTCCTACCAGAAGCCGCGCGAGCTGGTGTGGATCCTGGGCATGCTGATCTACCTGGTGCTGATGGCCGAAGCCTTCATGGGCTACGTGCTGCCCTGGGGCCAGATGTCGTTCTGGGGCGCCAAGGTGATCATCTCGTTGTTCGGCGCGATCCCGGTGATCGGCAACGGCCTGACCGAGTGGATCATGGGCGACTACCTGCCCGGCGACGCCACCCTCAACCGCTTCTTCGCCCTGCACGTGATCGCGCTGCCGCTGGTGCTGCTGCTGCTGGTCGTGCTGCACCTGGGCGCGCTGCACGAGGTCGGGTCCAACAACCCCGACGGCGTCGACATCAAGAAGGGTCCGAAGGGCAACCGTTGGGACGCGAACAAGCCCAAGGACGGCATCCCGTTCCACCCGTACTACACGGTCAAGGACCTGGTGGGCGTCGGCTTCTTCCTGATCATCGCCGCGTTCATCATCTTCTTCGCGCCGGCGTTCGGCGGCTGGTTCCTGGAACACGACAACTTCACCGAGGCCAACCGCCTGGTGACGCCGGAACACATCAAGCCGGTGTGGTACTACACGCCTTACTACGCGATGCTGCGCGTGATCCCGCACAAGCTGTCGGGCGTGCTGGTGATGTTCGGCGCGATCGCGATCCTGTTCCTGGTGCCGTGGCTGGACCGCGCCAAGGTCAAGTCCTACCGCTACCGCGGCCTGCTGTCCAAGGTGCTGCTGGGCGTGTTCGCGCTGAGCTTCGTTTGGCTGGGCAAGATCGGCGCCGGTCCGGGTACCGATCCGGTCGAGACCGATATCGGCCGCGTGCTGACCTTCCTGTACTTCGCTTTCTTCATCACCATGCCGCTGTGGACCAAGCTCGACAAGACCAAGCCGGTTCCGGAACGGGTGACGATGCATGACTAAGACCAGCCAGCCTCTGATGAAGAACCGCATCGTGAAGAAGCTCGCCACTTTCGCCGCCGGCATGCTCGTGTCGGTTACCGCCTTCGCGTCCGGCGGCGGCAACCTGATGCAGGCGGGCACCGACCTGGGCGACCGCGCGTCGCTGCAGCGCGGCGCCCAGCTGTACATGAACTACTGCTCGGGCTGCCACTCGCTCAAGTACCTGCGTTACTCGCGCCTCGCCGAGGACCTGGGCCTGACCGAAGACGAGGTGATGAACAACCTCAACTTCACCGGCGCCAAGTTCGGCGAGCAGATCCAGGTCAGCCTGACCCCGGAGCACGCCAACCAGTGGTTCGGCAAGATGCCGCCGGACCTGAGCGTGATTTCGCGCGTGCGCGGCAGCGATTGGATCTACACCTACCTCAAGTCCTTCTACCTGGACGAGGCGCGTCCGCTGGGCTGGAACAACGCCCTGTTCCCGAACGCCTCGATGCCCAATCCGCTGTGGCAGATGCAGGGCACCCAGACTCCCAAGTTCACCGACAAGGAGCCGGCGCACGGCCTGTTCGGCGAAAAGAAGGACGACAAGGGCAAGCCGATCATGGAGTGCCCGCACGGCACCAGCGAAATCGACGGCAAGTGCTTCACCAAGTTCGAGGCCGGCGCCGCCGGCACCCTCGAGCCGGAGCAGTTCAACCAGTCGGTGCGCGATATCACCGCATTCCTCGAGTACGCCGGCGAACCGGCCGCCCTCAAGCGCGAAAGTCTCGGCGTTTGGGTGATCCTGTTCCTGGCGGTGTTCACCTTCCTGGCCTACCTGCTCAAGAGCGAGTACTGGCGAGACGTCGAGCACTAAGCGATTTCCCCGAACGGCCCGCGCAGCAATGCGCGGGCCTTCTTCGTAAGGCCGGCCGGGATGCCGGAGCCTTTCGCTGAAGGGGGGAAACCGCATACGCTCGGGGACCGTGACGACCGCCCACACGGGGTGGGGGGCGTCTTGCGACCGGCGGATTCCGGTTGCTGGAGAGGTCGATGATGGCGGCGAGTCCACGTATGCGTAATGCCCTGACCCTGTTTTCCTCCACCGACTGCGTGCTGTGTCATCGCGTGCGCCTGGTGTTGGCCGCCAAGGGCGTCACCTACGACCTGATTCCGGTGGATCCGCAGAACCCGCCCGAAGACCTGGTCGATCTCAACCCCTACCACTCGGTGCCGACCCTGGTCGAGCGCGACCTGGTCCTGTACGCGGCCAGCGTGGTCAGCGAATACCTGGACGAGCGCTACCCGCATCCGCCGCTGATGCCGGTCGATCCGCTGTCGCGCGCGCGCCTGCGCCTGGCGACGCTGCGCCTGGAGCACGATTGGGTGCCGCAGGTGCAGGCCATCCAGCTCGGCAACAAGGCCCAGGCCGAGGCCGCGCGCAAGCGCCTGAAGGAACTGCTGACCGCGTCGGTGCCGCTGTTCAAGGCCAGCAAGTTCTTCCTGAACCCGGAAATGAGCCTGGCCGATTGCGCCATGGCGCCGATCATCTGGCGCCTGGAATCGCTGGGCGTGCCGCTGCCCAAGGACGGCAAGGCGATCGAGGACTACGGCAACCGGATCTTCCGCAATCCGGGCTTCACCCGCAGCCTGACCGACCAGGAACGCAAGCTGCGCGACATGCCGGCCTGACGCTCGTCGCCCGACGCGGTCCGGCGGTCGCCGGATCGCGGACGACAGGCACGTCGGGACCACCGGCCAGGCGCTAAACTGGCGGGCATGAGCGATGAGAACGCCCCCAGCATGACCAGCCACCGCCCGTACCTGCTGCGGGCGCTGTACGAGTGGATCGCCGACAACGGCATGACCCCGCACCTGCTGGTCGATGCGACCCGGCCGATGGTCCAGGTTCCGACCCACGCGGTGAAGGACGGCAAGATCGTGCTCAACGTGGCCGAGCGCGCGGTCTCGCGCCTGGAAATGGGCAACGACACCATCCGCTTTAGCGCCCGCTTCGGCGGCGTCAGCCATCCGGTGTCGGTGCCGGTGGGCGCGGTGTTGGCGATCTACGCCCGCGAGACCGGCCAGGGCATGGCTCTGCCGGACGAGGCCACCACCAACGAAGGCGGCCACGACGACCCGGCCGAGGATTTCGACGAGCCCACGTCGCCGGCCCCGGCGCCCCTGGCCGCGGTGCCCAGCGAACCGCTGCCCGACGGCGACGACGACGGCCCCCACACCCCCACGCCGCGCCGCGGCGGCCACCTGCGGGTCGTGAAGTAAGCCCACCGCGTTTAGTCGCGGGGTAGGGGCGGCGCAAGCCGCGCCACGCCAGCGGATCGGCGTCGCCAGCCCAGCTTCCCGCGTCACCATGGCTTCCTGTGGGAGCGGCGTAAGCCGCGATCGCGCCAAGGGATCGGCGCCGTCAGCCCAGCTTCCCGCGTCACCACGGCTTCCTGTGGGAGCGGCGTAAGCCGCGATCGCGCCAAGGGATCGGCGCCGCCAGCCCAGCTTCCCACGTCACCACGGCTTCCTGTGGGAGCGGCGTAAGCCGCGATCGCGCCAAGGGATCGGCGCCGCAACTGAAGTTTCGCGATCGCGGCTTACGCCGCTCCCACAGAAAGAGCGCAAGCCGCGGCGGGGCAAAGCGGGGAACCTGCTCCGAAGGCGAACACCCTTCAGTGCAACTGCGTCGGCTCTCGCATCACCGGCCCGCTGAACGCGATCAGGCGCTCGCCGCGCAGCACCATGCGGCCGATATGGCGGTCCTCGCCGTCCAGCGAGTAGTCGAAGCGGAAGGTCCGCTCCAGCCCCAGCCAGCCGTTGTCGTGCCGGCACAGGCGCATCCCGGTCGCGTGCACGCTCTGGTCCAGCCACTGCACGCCGGCGGCCTTGCAGGCGTCGCGGCCCAGGGCCTCGGCGCGCTCGGCGGCGGCGCGGCCGGCGCTCCAGAACGAGAACCCGGCGGCGCCCAGGATCATTAACAGAATCAAAGTAGGCATGCTTTTAATGTGGCCTCGGTATGCGCAACTCGCAAGGGTTATGCCCTACGCTGTCGCGCATCAGGGGAAAACGCAAACTCTATGAAACTGGTCTTTCCGGACGGCGAGCATCCGCAGGTATTGCTGGGCCACGGCGTCAACCGGGTCGGCTCCGACCCCGAATCCACCATCGTGCTCGACCGCCCCGGGGTCATGCCCCAGCACTGCCAGCTGCACGTGAGCGCGCAGGGCGTGATGCTGGACGTGCCGCCCGGCGCCCAGGTGCGCGTCAACGGCCGCCAGGTCGCGGCCGGCCTGATCGCGTTGCGGCCCGGCGACGACGTCAGCTTCGACGAAGTGCGCGCGCGCCTGGCCGCGATCGGGCCCTCGGCCGTGCGCCACCAGGGCGGTGTGTCCGGCGCGCTGCCGCCTTCGGCCAACGACGATCCCGGCGTGACCGCGGTGCGGCCGGTGCTGCCGCGCTATGTGTTGCGCGGAGTCTCGGGCGACCTGTTCGGGCGCAGCTTCCCCTTGCTGGCCGCGACCGTCGTCGGGCGCTCGTCCGACTGCGCGCTGCAACTGGACCAGGCCGGCCTGTCGCGCCAGCACGCGCGCCTGATCCCGACCCACGACGGTCTGCAGATCGAGGACCTGGGCTCGACCAACGGCACCACGGTCAACGGCAAGCGCGTGCTGCGCGCGATCGCCCAGGTCGGCGACGAGATCGGTTTCGATCAGCTGCGTTTCCGCCTGACCGGTTCCCTGCAGGAAGCGCCTGCGGCCGAAGGCGCGCCCGCGCCGGCCACCGCCCCGGTCAAGCTGGGGCGGCCGTCCTGGCATTGGGCCGCGCTGGCCGGCGTGGTGCTGGCGGCGCTGACGGGGTTCGTGCTGTTGCGTTGAGCGCGGGTCGTACACGGCGATGCGGTTCGCTGCGCTCGCCGCATCCTACGAGGGGCGGCTGACGCACGACTGCCGCTGCCTCGTGTAGGAGCGGCGTAAGCCGCGACCGCCTCACCGCAGTCGCGGCGATGACGCGGTGGGCGATGGAAGACGGTCGCGGCTCACGCCGCTCCTGCCCCAGAACCTCAGGCCTGGCCCGGCGGCGGGCCCAGCTTCAGCGACAGATCGATCGCGCGCACGTGCTTGGTCAGGCCGCCGATCGAGATGCAGTCGACGCCGTCCTCGGCGATCGCGCGCAGGCCGGCCAGGTCGACGCCGCCGGAGACTTCCAGCGGAATCCTGCCCAGATAGGGCGCGCCGGACGCGATCCGCACCGCCTCGCGGCGGGTGGCGGCGTCGAAGTCGTCGATCAGGATGCGGTCGCAGCCTTGCGCCAGGGCCTCGTGCAATTGCGCGATCGATTCGACCTCGACGATCAGCGGCAGGCCCGGGTGCATGGCGCGCGCGGCCTGGATCGCCGCGCTCAGCGAGCCGGCGGCGCGCACGTGGTTTTCCTTCAGCATCACCGTGTCGTACAGGCCGATGCGGTGGTTCACGCCGCCGCCCACGCGCACCGCGTACTTCTGCGCCAGGCGCAGGCCGGGCAGGGTCTTGCGGGTATCGAGGATCTTGGCGCGGGTGCCGCGCACGGCCTCGACGTAGGCCGCGGTGACCGTGGCCGTGCCCGACAGGGTCTGCATGAAATTCAGCGAGGCGCGCTCGGCGCTGACCAGGGCGCGCGCGCGGCCCTGCAGGGTGGCCAGCACGGTGCCGGCGGCGACGCGGTCGCCCTCGGCCACGCGCCAGTCGATGCGCACGTCCGGGTCCAGGGCGCGATGGCAGGCGTCGAACCAGGGCCGGCCGCAGACCACCGCCGGCTCCTTGCACAGCAGGTAGGCGCTGTCGGCCACGTCCGGCAGCAGGGCGGCGGTGACGTCGCCGCTGCCGAGGTCCTCGGCCAGGGCCTGGGCGACGTCGGCCTCGACCTGCTCGGCCGGCGGCGGCGCGAAAGGCGCGCTCATGCCGAGGGGAAGCCGTCGAGCTGGGCGGTGGCGATGGCTTCTTCGGTCAGCAGTACCGGGATGCCGTCGTCGATGCGGTAGACGGTTTTGCGGTCGCGCGTGATCAGGCCCTCGCGCAGCGCCTGGGTTTGCGCACTGCCGTCGCCGCGGACCACGCCGCCGGCCGCGATCGCGGCGTTCAGCGCCTGCAGGCCGCGGTTGTCCAGGGGCAGCAGGGGCTGGCGGGTGAGCGGGCAGACGAGCAGGTCCAACAGTTTACGATCCATACGGTGCGATGCCGATACGACGGGACAGGGCGTTAGAATACGTCTTTGCGCCAAGGCCCGACCAATGTCCGCACCCGGTTCGCCCGATCCCACGCCCGCTTCCGCCGCACCGCCGCTGGTCGGCATCGTCATGGGCTCGCGCTCCGACTGGGAGACCATGCAGCACGCCGCCGCCAAGCTCGAGGCCCTGGGCGTGCCGTACGAGGTGCGCGTGGTCTCGGCGCACCGCACCCCGGACGTGCTGTTCGAATACGCCGACACCGCGGCCGCGCGCGGCCTGCGCGCGATCATCGCCGGCGCCGGCGGCGCCGCCCACCTGCCGGGCATGCTGGCGTCCAAGACCGCGGTGCCGGTGCTGGGCGTGCCGGTGCAGTCCAAGGCCCTCAATGGCATGGATTCGCTGCTGTCGATCGTGCAGATGCCGGCCGGCATCCCGGTGGCCACCTTCGCCATCGGCAACGCCGGCGCCGCCAACGCCGCGCTGTTCGCGGCCGCGCTGCTGGCGCCGGAGCACGCCGCGATCGGTCAGGCCCTGAGCGCGTTCCGCGCCAAGCAGACCGACGACGTGCTCGCCAACGACGATCCGCGCAAATGACCACGGTCGGCATCCTCGGCGGCGGGCAGCTCGCCCGCATGCTCGCTCTGTCCGGCGCGCCGCTGGGTCTGCGCTTCCTGGTCATGGACAGCGCCGACGACGCCTGCGCCGGTCAGTTCGCGCCGATGGTGGTGGGCGACTACACCGATCAGGCCGCGCTGGCCGAGTTCGCGTCCAAGATCGACGTGGCCACCTTCGATTTCGAGAACGTCCCGGCCGAGTCCGGGCAGTGGCTGGCCGAACGCGTGCCGGTGTTCCCGAGCCCGCGCGCGCTGGCCGTGGCCCAGGACCGCCTGGCCGAGAAGACCCTGTTCCGCGAACTCGGCATTCCGGTGCCCGAGTTCGCCGACGTCGCCAGCCGCGCCGCGCTGGACGCGGCGATCGCCGCGATCGGCACGCCCTGCATCCTCAAGACTCGCCGCCTGGGCTACGACGGCAAGGGCCAGTTCCGCATCAAGACGCCGGCCGACGCCGAAGCCGCCTGGGCCGCCCTGGGCGCGCAGGCGGCGACGGTGGGGCTGATCCTGGAAGGCTTCGTGCGCTTCGAGCGCGAACTGTCGGTGGTCGCCGTGCGCGGCCGCGACGGCGAGTTCCGGGCCTGGCCGCTCACCGAGAACTGGCACGTCGACGGCGTGCTCTCGGCCAGTCTCGCGCCCGCGCAGGCGGACGCGGCGCTCGCGGCCACCGCGCACGGCTACGCGCGCAAGCTCGCCGAAGCCCTGGACTACGTCGGCGTGTTCGCGCTGGAGCTGTTCTGCCGCGGCGGCCAACTGCTGGCCAACGAACTCGCGCCGCGCGTGCACAACTCCGGCCATTGGACCATCGAAGGCAGCGAGACCTCGCAGTTCCAGAACCACCTGCGTGCCGTGCTCGGCCTGCCGCTGGGCGACACGCGCATGCTCGGCCAGGCCTGCATGCTCAACTGGATCGGCGAGATGCCCGATGCGACGGCCATGCTCGGCGAAGCCGGCGGCCATTGGCACGACTACGGCAAATCCTCGCGCGCGGGGCGCAAGGTCGGTCATGCCACGCTGCGCGCCGACGATGCGCGGGATCTCGCGGCGGCGTTGGAGCGCGTGGGCCGTGCGCTGGGGCGCGAGGAGCAAGTCGCGCCGGTGATCGCGCGGCTGCGCTGATCGCAGCGAGGCACTGGCCGCGGTGGCGGCGGCGTTCGCGGCCGTGCGACGATGCGGTTCGCCTTCGGCTCACCGCATCCTACGAGTTGCGCTGGGGTACGCGGGCGTCCACTGAACTGGAGAGGCATGGATGCGCAAGGTTTTGTTGACCGTCATATTGCTGGCCGGTTGCGCCGAAGCGACCGGTGCGAAGACCGTGCTGGAACGCGCGAAGGCCGACGACGTCACCGAGGTGGCGACCGGCGATCCGGCCATGGAAGCCGCATTCGCCAAGGCGCGTGCCTCGCTGGACGGTTTCCTGACACTCGAAAAGGACCCGCCGCCGCACCTGTCGGCGTTCTCGGTCAAAGTCGGTATCGAACAGGACGGCTACACCGAATTTTTCTGGCTGTCCGATCTGGAGGAAACCGCCAGCGGTTACTCCGCGATCATCGACAACCGGCCCGAGCGCGTGGATCGCGTGCGCATGGGGCAGCGCTACGAGTTCGCGCGCAAGGAGATCGTCGACTGGACCTACCGCGACGACCAGCGCCAGGCCTCGCTGGGCAACTTCACCGGCTGCGCCTTGCTCAGTCACGAACCGCCGGAGCAGGCCGAGGCGTTCAAGCGCGAGTTCGGCCTCAGCTGCGACTGAGCGAACCGCGCCGCCGCCGCCGATGCGGATACCGCCGGCGCGCAACGAAAAACGGCCGGGTCTCCCCGGCCGTTTCGCTTACCGCATCGGTCCGACGCTTACTTCAGGTTCGAAGCCACGAAGTCCCAGTTGACCAGGTTCCAGAACGACTCGACGTACTTCGGGCGAGCGTTGCGGTAGTCGATGTAGTAGGCGTGTTCCCAGGCGTCGCAGGTCAGCAACGGGGTGTCTTCGCCGGTCAGCGGGGTGGCGGCGTTGGAGGTGCTGACCAGGGCCAGCGAACCGTCCGGGCGCTGCACCAGCCAGCCCCAGCCCGAGCCGAAGGTGCCGACGGTGACCTTGGTGAACTCGTCCTTGAACTTGGCGAAATCGCCGAAGGACTTGGTGATCAGCTCGGCCAGCTTGCCGGTCGGCTCGCCGCCGCCCTTCGGCGACAGGCAGTTCCAGTAGAAGGTGTGGTTCCAGATCTGCGCCGCGTTGTTGAACACGCCGCCCTGCGACTTGCGGATGATGTCCTCCAGCGACATGTCGGCGAACTCGGTGCCGGGGATCATGTTGTTGAGGTTGGTCACGTAGGCCTGGTGATGCTTGCCGTAGTGGAAGTCGATGGTCTCGCCGGAGATGTGCGGCTCGAGCGCGGTGCGGTCGTAGGGCAGGGCGGGCAGTTCGATGGCCATTGGCGGGCTCCTTGCTGGATTCTGGGGGCTGGCTAGGGGGAGGCGACGGGCCGCTTACCGCTGCCGGGTCGCGTGTCCGCTGCCGTGAAGGCTTACAATTGCTCATTCTATCCCCACGCCCTGTTGCCTGAACGTATACGGCGCAACAGAGCATTGCAGGAGTTGCCCCATGTCCGTTATGGAACGGATCCAAGCCGAAGTCGAAGGCCATCCGATCGTCCTTTTCATGAAGGGGACCGCGCAGTTCCCGATGTGCGGCTTTTCCAGCCGCGCGGTGCAGGCGCTCAAGGCCGCCGGCGCGACCGTGCTGCATACGGTCAACGTGCTGGAGGATCCGGAGATCCGCGCCAATCTGCCGCGCTATTCCAACTGGCCGACCTTCCCGCAGTTGTTCATCCACGGCGAGTTGATCGGCGGCTGCGACATCACCCTGGAGCTGTTCGAGTCCGGCGAGCTGGCGCGGATGATCAGCGAGACCCAGCGCCAGTGAGCGCGGTAGCGGCACCCGTCGGCGACCAGGCCCTGGCCGACCGCGTCGTGCTGGTCAGCGGCGCGCAGGGCGGCCTCGGCGCCGCCGCGGCCCTGGCCTGCGCGCGCGCCGGCGCCACTGCGATCCTGTTGGGCCGCAAGCCGGCCAAGTTGAACCGGGTCTACGACGCCGCCGCCAAGCTCGGCCCGGAGCCGGTGCTGTATCCGCTGGACCTGGAAGGCGCTTCGCCCGACGACTACGCCGAACTGGCGCAGCGCATCGGCGACGAATTCGGCCGTCTGGACGGCGTGCTGCATTGCGCGGCCGACTTCCCCGGCCTGACCCCGCTGCTGCAGACCGATCCGGCCGCGTTCGCGCGCGCCATCCACGTCAACCTCACCGCGCGCTGGTGGCTGTCGCAGGCCTGCCTGCCGTTGCTGGCCCAGGCCCCGGACTCGGCCCTGGTGTTCGCCCTGGACGACCCGGCCCGGGTCGGTCGCGCCTATTGGGGCGGCTACGGTCTGGCCCAGCACTCGCTGGCGGCCCTGGTCGGCATGCTCCACGCCGAGCTCGGCAACTCGCCGGTGCGCGTGGCCGGCCTGCAGCCGGGGCCGATGCGCACCGCGCTGCGCGGCAAGGCCTATGTCGAAGAGAACGACCGCGAAGCGCGCGACCCGGGCGACTACGCGGCTGCCTGCGTGACCCTGCTGGCGCCCGCCGGCGCCGTCCATCGCGGCCAGGTCTGGCATCCGCTGCCGGAGCGCGCGGCCCCGTGACCATCGCCTCGGCCGCGCTGCTGCTGTTCCTGATCCTGGACCCGCTGGGCAACATCCCGGTGTTCCTGAGCCTGCTGCGTGGCCTGCCGCCCAAGCGCCAGCGCATCGTGCTCGCGCGCGAGCTGTTGATAGCGCTGGGCGTGCTGATGCTGTTCCTGTGGGGCGGCAAGTACGCCCTGGAGCTGATGCACCTGCGCCAGGAGTCGGTCTCGATCGCCGGCGGCATCGTCCTGTTCCTGATCGGCATCCGCATGATCTTCCCGCCGCCGGAAGGTCTGATGGGCGAGCTGCCCGAGGGCGAGCCCTTCATCGTGCCGATGGCGATCCCGCTGGTGGCCGGCCCCTCGGGCATGGCCGCGGTGATGCTGATGGGCAGCAACGAGCCCACCCGCCTGGGCGACTGGAGCCTGGCGCTGATGATCGCCTGGGGCGCCACCGCCGCGATCCTGTTCTCGGCGACCCTGCTGTACAAGCTGCTGGGCCGGCGCGCCCTGATCGCGATCGAACGCCTGATGGGCATGCTGCTGGTGGCGATCTCGGTGCAGATGTTCCTGGACGGGCTGGGGACCTATCTGCAGATTTCGCCGCCCTGAGGGCGGGCGGGGCGGAGCCTCAGCGCCCATGCTTCCAGTGCCAACCTGAGGATGTAAATCCACGCGCACGCTGCCTCCAGCGTGCCTGATCGACAAGCGCCCGCGGCGCTGCGGCTCCTGCCGCCCCGGGCCCCGGACTTTGCCCGATCGGCCCGTTCAGCTTGGCACTGCATCACCGTGTGACAAGCCTTGACGCCGGTCACGTCTCTGTCACACAGCGCCCTTAGCCTGTTAAACTGCTGTTAACCCGGCGGGGCTGCACGCGCTGCACCCGGGTAGGGGCGGAACACCACCAGTCTTCGGCGTATGGCGCATGGCGCCCGCCGACTCACGCCACGAATTCCACGTTTTCCAAGCTACCGAGGCCATCGTAATGACCCATCCGAATAGCGTCCGGTTGTCCAAGCTCACGCTTGGTCTGCTCGCCGTTCTCGCCACCGCGCCCGTATTCGCGCAGAGCACGTCCGCCGGCGTCGCCGGTCGCGTGGTCGGCGCAGATGGTCAACCCGTCGTAGGCGCCGAAGTCACGATCACCCACACCGAGTCGGGCACCGTCAGCCGTGCCGTGACCGACGCCGACGGCCGCTACAACGCGCGCGGTCTGCGCGTGGGCGGTCCGTACGTGATCACCACCACCAAGGAAGGCGCCGGTACGGGCTCGCAGGACGGCGTGTTCCTGAACCTCGACAAGGTCAACAACGTCGATGTGTCGCTGAACAACTCGGTCACCACGCTGGAATCGGTGCAGGCCGTGTCCTACGGCGGCTCGGAAGTGTTCAGCGCGACCAAGATGGGCGCCGGCTCCAACGTCACCCGCCAGCAGCTGGAATCGTTCCCGTCGATCAACCGCAACCTGCAGGACTACGTCCGCCTCGACCCGCGCGTCACCCAGACCGACAAGTCGCGTAACGAGATCTCGGTCGGCGGCCAGAACCCGCGCTACAACGTGGTCCGCGTCGACGGCATCAGCACCGCCGACTCCTTCGGCCTGGAATCCAACAGCCTGCCGACCCCGCGCCAGCCGTTCTCGATGGACACCATCGACGAAGTGGCGGTCGACGTCGCCAACTACGACGTCACCATCTCCGGCGGCACCGGCGGCGTGATCAACGCCGTGACCAAGTCGGGCACCAACGAGTTCCACGGCTCGCTGTACGGCATCTACCGCGACGGCGATTGGTCGGGCAAGAACCGCAACAACATCCGTCCGCAGCTGTTCGACAACGAGACCACCTACGGCGCCACCTTCGGCGGCCCGCTGGTCAAGGACAAGCTGTTCTTCTTCGCCAACTACGAGAACTACAAGGGCAAGGGCCTGTTCACCGGTAACTCCGGTTTCGGTCCGATCGGCTCGGGCGAGAGCAACATCGTCAACATCACCCAGGCGCAGATCGACGAAGTCATCCGTCTGGCCGGCCTCAAGGGCTTCAACCCGGGCACGCTGGCCAAGCCGGCGCTGAACTCGGAGGCCGAAGAGTACGGCATCAAGATCGACTGGAACATCACCGACAACCACCGCGCCAGCTTCCGCTACAGCAAGTCCGAGCAGAACACCGCCAACCTGCAGGGCTTCGGCAACACCTCCCTGGCGCTGAACACCTACCACTACGTGCGCGACTTCGAACTCGAGTCGTACACCGCGCAGCTGTTCAGCGATTGGACCGACAACTTCTCCACCGAAGCCAAGGTTTCGTACCGCGACTACTCGGCCGTGCGCAACCCGCTGGCCAACCTGCCGGCGATCGCGATCCGCATCGGTTCGGCCACGCTGAACCTGGGTACCGAAGAGAACACCCACGCCAACGTGCTGGAAACCACCACGAAGAACGCGTTCTTCGCCGGTAACCTGTTCCTCGGCGACCACACCCTGAAGTTCGGTGTGGACTACGAAGAGAACGAGGTCTACAACCTGTTCGGCCGCCGCACCAACGGCGTCTACACCTTCGACTGCATCAACACCGCCGCCGGTCCGCTCGGCGCCGGCTGCGCCAAGTCCTTTGAGAGCAACAACTCCAGCCGCTATCAGCTGTTCTACCCGCGCGGTGGCGACCTCAACAACATGGCCGCCGAGTTCAAGCTCAAGAACCTGGGCCTGTTCGTGCAGGACAGCTGGGCGGTCAACAACAACCTGACCCTGACCTTCGGTCTGCGCTATGACGAGCCGATGGTCGATCAGAAGCCGACCTACAACGCCGCTGCGTCCACCGCGTTCGGCTACCGCAACGACGCCACCATCGACGGCAACGGCCTGTTCTCGCCGCGCTTCGGTTTCAACTACACCTTCGACAGCGAGCGTCCGACCCAGCTGCGCGGCGGTATCGGCCTGTTCCAGGGCTCGGCCGCGACCGTGTGGCTGGCCAACCCGTATGCCAATAACGGCCTGTCGTACATCGATTATTTCGACTCCAACGGCACCAACGTCTTCTCGCCGGACCCGAACGGCCAGCTCGCGATCGCCCAGACCGGCGGCACCCCGGGCGTGCAGTCGGTCGATTTCATCGATCCCGACCTGGGCCAGCCGTCCGTGTGGAAGGCCAACCTGGCGTTCGATACCGAGCTGCCGTGGTGGGGCGTTGTCGGCGCCGCGGAAGTCGTCCTGACTTCGGTCAAGGAAGGCATCTACTACCAGCAGCTGAACCTCGGTGCCCCGACCTACATCGGTCAGGACGGTCGCGCGATCTACTGGAACAACACCGGCGCCAATAACGGCCTGCGCCCGAACAGCTGGAACCAGCTGGGCACGGGCACCGGTACCGATGCGCGCTTCAACCGCAACCGCGGCTACAACGACGCGATCATCGCCCGTTCGACCAGCAAGGGCGAAAGCCAGCAGCTGACCCTGTCCTTGAACAAGCCGTTCAACGACAGCGATTGGTCGTGGTTGCTCGCTTACACCTACACCCACGCCAACGAAGTCAGCCCGCTGACCAGCTCCACCTCGGGTTCGCAGCTGGGTAACGTCGCGGTGTTCCAGGCCAACGAAGAGGTTTCGTCGACTTCCAGCTACGAGATCAAGAACCGCTTCACCGCGGCGGTCAGCTGGAAGCACGCCTTCTTCGGCGACTACAACACCAGCGTGTCGATGTTCTACGAAGGCCGTTCGGGCCGTCCGTACAGCTACACCTTCGACAACGACGCCAACGGCGACGGCCGCGCCAACGACCTGCTGTACATCCCCAAGGACCTCACCGACGTGGTCTTCGGCAGCGCGGCGGAAGCGGCCGGCTTCTGGGCGTTCGTCAACTCGAACGACTACCTGAGCCAGCACAAGGGCGAAGTCGCCGAGCGCAACGCCGCGCACGGCCGCTGGGTGAACCAGTTCGACATGCGCATCTCGCAGGAGATCCCGGGCTTCATGGAAGGCCACAAGGCCGAAATCGCCCTGGACATCCTCAACGTCGGCAACCTGCTGAACAAGAAGTGGGGCAGCGTCGAGGAAATGTCGTTCCCGGGCTACCGCGGCATCGTCGAGTACGGCGGCATCTGCGGCGCCGGCGGCGCTCCGCTGACCGGTACCTGCGTCGGCAACGCCGGCAAGTACGTGTACCGCTACAACGGTCCGGACGCCCTGAACATCTACGACGACAAGGGCATCTCCCGCTGGGCCGCCCAGATCAGCTTCCGCTACAAGTTCTGATCGGAAACCAGCCTTGCGACACCAGGAAACGGCCGGGGAAACCCGGCCGTTTTCTTTTATGGGGACCCCTGCGCTAGAGTCGCTGTCCAACTATCGACGATGAACACCCAAGAGAAGGCAAGCATGACCGTAACCATCACCACCGCCCTGCCGACGGTGAACGCACGCATCTACCCCAAGGGCGGGCTGGACGTCCTGTCCCGCGACGAGGTCGCGCGCCTGCGCGACGCCTCCACCGGCATGCACGACCTGCTGCGCCGCTGCGCCCTGGCCGTGCTGACCAGCGGCAGCGCCTCCGACGACCCGCGCGCGGCGCGCGAGCTGTACCCGGACTTCGACATCCAGGTCCACCAGCAGGACCGCGGCGTACGCATCGACCTAGTCCACGCGCCGGCCATGGCCTTCGTCGACGGCGAGATCATCCGCGGCGTCGCCGAGCTGCTGTTCGCGGTGGTCCGCGACTTGGCCTATACCGCGATCGAACTGGCGGCCGACGGCGGCCGCGACCTCAAGAGCAGCGACGGCATCACCGACGCGGTGTTCGGGCTGCTGCGCAACGCGCGCATCCTGCACCCGGCCGACCCCAATCTGGTGGTCTGCTGGGGCGGCCATT
The DNA here is from genome assembly GCF_036697405.1 of Lysobacter sp. CCNWLW3. Taxonomy (NCBI): domain Bacteria; kingdom Pseudomonadati; phylum Pseudomonadota; class Gammaproteobacteria; order Lysobacterales; family Lysobacteraceae; genus Lysobacter; species Lysobacter sp. CCNWLW3. The sequence goes on along the minus strand of NZ_JBAHWA010000003.1, from coordinate 151,406 downwards.
CGATCTCGCGCGACGAGTACATCTACACCAAGCAGGTCGGCTACGAGCTGGGCCTGCGCGGCCTGGACATCTGCACGGGCTGCGGCCCGGGCGCGATGAAGGGGCCGATGAAGGGCGCGACCATCGCCCACGCCAAGCAGCGCAAGCGCCGCATGCGCTACATCGGCATCACCGAGCCGGGCATCATCGCGGCCGAGTCGCCGAATCCGATCGTGAACCACCTGGTGATCATGCCGGACATCGAAAAGCGCCTGGAGGCCTTCGTGCGCCTGGGCCACGGCATCATCGTGTTCCCGGGCGGCGTCGGCACCGCCGAGGAGATCCTGTACCTGCTGGGCATCCTGCTGCGCGAGGAAAACGCGCATCTGCCGTTCCCGCTGATCCTGACCGGCCCGGTGGCCTCGGCGCCGTACTTCGAGCAGATCGACCGTTTCCTGCGCCTGACCCTGGGCGAGGCGGCGACCTCGCGCTACGAGATCATCGTCGGCGACCCGGAGGCGGTGGCCAAGCGCATGTCCGTGGGCATCCGCAAGGTGCGCGAACACCGCATCGCCCAGAAGGACTCGTTCTACTTCAACTGGTCGATCGACATTCCGGTCGAGTTCCAGCAGCCGTTCGTACCCAGCCACGAGGCGATGGCGGGGCTGGACCTGCACCACGGCCGCAAGCCGCACGAGCTGGCGGCCGACCTGCGCCGCGCCTTCTCCGGCATCGTCGCCGGCAACGTCAAGGAAGACGGCATGCGCCGGATCGAGGAGTTCGGCCCGTTCGAGATCCACGGCGACGCCGACATGATGCAGTCGCTGGACGCGCTGCTGCGCGCCTTCGTCGAACAGCGCCGCATGAAGATCGCGGGTGAGTACCGGCCTTGCTATCGGGTCGTGACCTGAGCGGCGGGCTTGGCCGCACCGGTTCGGACGAGCAGGGGCGTCATCTGGGCGCCCTGGCTTCGGGGCGCGGACTGCAGCCGTGCCAACAGCGACGGCCGATTAGATGGGTTTTCCTGAATGGAAAAGCTGTGCCTCGTGTCGGTCTTCGACATGACATTACCCAGCGCGATTAGTGGTTTTCTTGCGCACTAGGCCCGGTGGGCGAGAATAAGCCGGAGAAACAGTAGTTTGCGCACCGCGTGCGTACAGGAGCGAATCCTGTGCGCGCACGGCACCAAGACGCTGGACCGCAAGCCGTCCGCCCTCGGTCGCCGACCGTTTGTCCGGATCGGGTTTTAATTTTCCGTTTATAGAATAAGCATGCACCCGTCTACGGAGGAGGGGTGCGATGCCGAGCGGAAACAGCCAGGGCTTCACCCTGCTGGAACTGGTGGTCGCGATCGCCATCGTGGCGATCCTGGTGGGCTGGGGGCTGCCCAGCTTCCAGGAGAGCCTGCGCTCCAACCGCGTGGCCACGTCCGCGAACGAACTGATCGCGACCATGAGCCTGGCCCGCAGCGAGGCCTTGCGCAGTCCGCAGGGCGGGCGGGTCTGCACCAGCGCCGACGGCAGCAGTTGCGGCGGCGGCTGGGGCGACGGCTGGATCGTCTGGACCGACCGCAACAACGACAACGCGCCTACGGCCGACGAGGTCATGCGCTACGTGCGCGCGCCCGCGCAGATCGCGCTGACGGTCGCGGCCGATGCCGGCAGCACCACCGTATTCCAGTTCGACACCCGTGGCCGCCTGCGCGACGGCAACGCGCGCAATTTCACCCTGCGGCCGCAGGAGTGCAGCCCGGGCGCCAACCAGGTGCGCACCATCGTGGTGGCCGCCACCGGCCAGCTGCGCATGCAACGGGAGCTGTGCTCGTGAGCGCGCGCGCACGGTCAACGCCGCCGCGTCGCCGCGCGCAGGGCGGCTTCACCCTGATCGAAGTGCTGGTCGCGCTGGTGGTGATCGCGCTCGGGTTGCTGGGCTTCGCGATGGTGCAGACCCTGAGCGTGCGCTACACCCAGAGCGCCAACCTGCGCACGCAGGCGACCAACCTGGCCTACGACCTGCTCGACCAGGTGCGCGCCAACCGCTGGCAGTCGCCGCAGTACACCGCCATCAACCGCGCCAGCTTCGGAAGCGTGAGCGGCAGCAACTGCTCGCGTCCCGTCGCCGCGGTGTCGCCGGCCGCCAGCATGGAGCGCTGGCGCTGCCAGGTGCGCGCCGCCTTGGGCGGCCAGGCCTACGCCGACGTGGTCCAGAACGGCATGCGGATGACGGTCACCATCAGCTGGTCGGACGCCAACGGCGAGGTCGGCGAGGTCGGCGCCAACAGCAACGGGCGGGTGACCCTGGAGACGCAGCTATGAGGCCGGCAGCGTTGCCGCGGGGTTTCAGCCTGGTCGAGCTGATGATTTCGCTGGTGCTGGGCGCGTTGTTGATGCTGGGGCTGGTGCAGGTGTTCGAGGCCTCGCGCATCACCTACAAGCTGTCCGAAGGCCTGTCGCGGGTGCAGGAGAACAGCCGTTTCGCGATGGATTATCTGCAGCGCGACCTGCGCATGGCCGGGCATATGGGCTGCTACAGCGATCAGGTCCGCTTCCTGCCGGGCGTGCTGGGGTTTCGCTCCACCTTCGTCGCCCAGACCGTGCCGACCAACGCGCAACTCGAAACCGCACCCGAGCCGTTGCAGTTCCAGGCCGCGATACAGGGCTTCGAAGCGGCCAATACCGCGCCCGGCGACAGCCTGACGCTGCCGGCCGGCGGCGGCGCCTGGGCGGGCTCGCCGGCCTTGCCTGCGTATGTGCAGGGCCTGACGCCGGCGCCGATGGCGGGCAGCGACGTGGTGTTGCTGCGTTACTTCACCGCCGAGAGCGTGCCGGTGCGCGCGGCCACGGCCAATACGATCAGCGTCGCCAGCGCGGGTTGGGCCCGTTTGAACGAGGCCTCCGGTATCGCCAACCCCGGCCTGTTCGCGGTCGGCAGCTGTCAGAAGGCGGTCGCGTTCCAGGCCACGGCGGTCAGCGTCGCCGCTTCCGGCGCCACGATCACGGTCAACCCGACCGGTCTCAACCGCTCGGACCTGTCCTTGGAAACGCTGAAGGGCAGCCAGCTGTTTCGCGCCGAAAGCGAGGCCTATTACGTCGCGCTCAACGCCGCCGGCGAGCCTGCCCTGTATCGGGCGCGTTTCACCGCCGCGCCGGGCAGCGGCGCGGTCGCCGTGGTCGGGGGGCGGCCGGAGGAACTGGTCGAAGGAATAGAGAACATGCAGCTGATCTACGGCATGGACCTCACCACCGACCAGACGCGCGCGCCTTCGGGCTATGTCGCGCGCCAGGACGTGGCGCGGGTGATCCAGCCCGGCGGCGATCGCCTGCCGTGGCGGCGGGTCGGCATGGTCCAGGTCGCCTTCCTCAGTCGTAGCACCGAGCGCGCGGGTGTGGCGCCCGCCGTCGCGGTTCCGAGCCTGCTCGGCCTGCGAGTGACGCCGCCGGGCGACGGTCGCTATCGCTCGGTGTACGAGTCGAGCATCGCCTTGCGCAACCGTCTTTACGGCAAGTAACGGAGTCGTCATGCCGCATCCGCGCCTTCCTCAACGTTTCCCGCAGCGACAGCGCGGCGCCGTGCTGTACGTGGCGATGATCATGCTGATCCTGCTGGCCTTGCTCGGCATCGTCGGTATGCAGGTCACCAGCCTGCAGGAGCGCATGTCCTCGAACTACAACCGGGTGAACGCCGCGTTTCAAAACGCCGAGGCGGTGGCGCGCGAGCGCGAGGCCGCGATCGCGACGGCGATGTTCGGCGGCAAGGGCACCTTCGCCGCCGACGAAGAGAGCTGCGACGAGGCCTTCGACGTCGGCGCCTGGTCCGACCCGCTCAGCAATCCCAACTCGCGCGACACCCACGTACGGCGCATCGACCGCTGCGCGGGCGGCCCCGGCAGCCTCAAGCGCGGCGGCAAGGAAAACGAGCAGACCGACAACATCTACCAGGTCAGCGCCTTGAGCGGCGACCACGACGCCTCGGCCACCGCGATCGCGGTGGTCGACACCATCTACATTCCCTGAGCGGACGGGTGCCCCCTATGAGCCTCTGGACCCGATGCCGCGTTGGCGCCCTGCTGTTGCTGTCCGTGCTGCTGCTCGAGCGCGGCTTGCCAAGCCAGGCCGCCGTCAACGACTACATGCTGGCCGACAAACCGCTGTATCTGGGCGGCAATACCCCGCCGCTGATGATGCTGGTGGCCTCGCGCGACGAACAGCTGTTCGACAAGGCCTATACCGACTACACCGACCTGGACGGGGACGGCGTGGTCGACAACAGCTACAACAACAACTTCGACTACGAAGGCTATTTCGATCCCTTCCTGTGCTACCTCTACGACAGCGGCGCCGGTCGGTTCAAGGCGCGGGCCGGCCGCACCACCGACCACAAGTGCGGCGGCAACGGCTGGAGCGGCAACTTCCTCAACTGGGTCACGATGAGCCGGTTGGATGTCCTGCAGTACGTCTTGTACGGAGGACGGCGCGTCGTCGACACCGCGGCCCTGACGGTGCTGGAGCGCGCGCACATTCCCAGCGACATGCACGCCTGGGCCAAGATCTACCGGGGCGCCGACCTGGCGCAGTACGTCGGCGTCGCCCCGTCGGGCCAGGCGATGACGTTCTGCAACGTCAGCCTGGCGGACAACGGCCCGCCGTTGTTGCGGATGGCGCAGGGCGCGTTCCCGAGCTGGGGCGTCACCGAGTTCACCCAATGCATCGCGCGCAACGGCGGCGACGGCGACGGCGACCGCCCGACGGCGATCCAGGACTTCACCTTGCGGGTGCACGTCTGCGATCCGAACGTGGCGGAGGCCTCGCGCGAGCGCTTCTGCTCGCGCTACGGCAGTTCTTTCAAGCCGATAGGGTTGCTGCAGGAATTCGGCGAGTCCGGAAAGATGCGTTTCGGCCTGGTCTCCGGCAGCTACAGCAAGCCGCGTGCCGGCGGCGTGCTGCGCAAGAACGTGGGCCGGTTCGCCGGCAACGGCGGCGACCCCGCGCAATGCGCGGCCGGCGACGAAGTGCGACTGTCCGACGGCACCTTCTGCAATCAGACCGACGGCAGCCAGGGCATCGTCAATACCTTGAGCCGCTTCAAGATCGTCGCCTGGGCCGGAACCAACACGGCTTGGAACGGCTTCGGCTGGGGCGCGGACTGCGGCGGCTGGGGCGCCACCAATCGCACCAGCATCGGCAACGGCACCATCGACGATCCTGGCGCCGGCTGGGCCTGCACGCCCTGGGGCAATCCGGTCGGCGAGATGTACGCCGAGGCGCTGCGCTACATCGCCGGGCAGACCACGCCCACCGCGAGCTTCGTCGCCAACCCGGGCAACGACGTCAGGGGCGGCCCCAGGCCGGCCTGGGTGGATCCCTACGGTGCCGCCGCGGCCGGCGCCTACGGCGGCGGCAACCCCTACTGCGCCGACTGCAGCATCATGATCCTGTCCAGCGGCACCAATACCTACGACGGCAACAGCGTGCCCGGCGTGCCCGGGCTGCAGTCGGCGGCCGCCGCCACCGCGGCCCTGGGCGCCGACGAAGGCCTGTACGGCAAGAACTATTTCGTCGGCTTCGGCGCCCAGGCGCCGGACGACGCCAGCGCGAGCGGCAACCTGGCCAATTCGCACAAGTTCGTCTGCCGCGCGACGCCGATCAGCGATCTGTCGTTCGTGCGCGGCGTCTGCGACGACGCGCCGTACCGCGAAGGCAGCTACCTGGTCGCCGGCCTGGCCAAGGCCGCCTACGCCACCGACCTGCGTCCCGGCTTGGCCGGCAAGCCGGCGGCCACCAAGATCAACGTCACCACGTATGCGGTGGCCCTGGCCGATTCCCTGCCCAAGATCGAGGTCCGTACTGGCGCCGGCACACTGAGCCTGACGCCTTATTGCGTGCCCAATCCGAACGACCCCCACGAACGCGTCTGCCAGCTCGGCGACACCCTGGCCGGCGCGCAAAAGGCCGCGACCGCCAAGGGCTACGTCTATGGCCGCGACATCGCCGCGGACGGCCGCGCCGGCAGTTTCATGTTCAGCTGGGACGGCTCGCCCGAAGGCGAAGCCAACGATCGCGACTTCGTCTACATGCTGACCTACTGTGTCGGCAACGCTTGCCAGTACGACGCCAACGGCGACTTCGACGGCTACGACATCTGCTGGGGCAGCGACTCGGCGGCCTGCACCGGCGCCAATAACCGGCCGCTGGTCGGCGCCAACGAAGTGCTGGTGCGGACCGAGTTCATCGGCGTCTCCAGCGGCAACCCCGTCAACGTCGGTTTCGGCATCTCCGGCAGCAACGGGCGCGACGGCGTCTATCCGATCGTGTTCCGGCCGGCGCCGCCGAATGCCGGCAGCTCGCCTCCCTGCCCGAACTGCAGCGGCGGCGCGACCTTCAACCTGCTCACCGGCGCGACTCCCCACGCGACCAATTACCCGATGAACGGCCCGGTCAACAATGCCTGGCGCAGGCCCAAGGTCGAGCGTTTCACGCCGGCCGGTCAGGCTGGCGGCTCCTTGCAGAGTCCGCTGTGGTACGCGGCCAAATACGGCGCCAGCGCCGTCGACACCAACGGCGACGGCGCCCCGGATTGGGACAACGACCGCGATGGCCAGCCGGACAACTACCTGATGGCGCGCAATCCGTCGAAGCTGAAGCAACAGCTGCGCGAACTGATCAACCGCGCCCTGGGCAAGGCGCCGGTCAGTGGTGGTTCCGCATCCGGCGTACGCCTGAACCAGGGCACCTCGTTCGCGATCGAGTCTTCGTTCCGGGTGCCGGACAACTCCAACGACTGGTCCGGCGATCTGGTCGCCTATAACCTCAACGCCGACGGCAGCAAGGGCACGCAGCGCTGGAGCGCGGCCGGCCTGCTGGCCGCACGCACGCCCGGCAGCCGCAATATCCGTACCGTGATGGCGCCGACCGCGCTCGGCAACGGCGGCGCGGTGCAGGGTACGGTCAGCGTGCGCGAGTTCACCGCGGCCAACCTGGCCGGGTTCGCGCCCGCATCGACGGCCCGCGCCAGGCTCGGTCTGCAGCCGGCCGACGATCTGTGGCTACAGGGCCAAAGCGACGACAACCTGGTGACCTACCTGCGCGGCGGGCTCAACGCGCGTCCGTTCCGCGTGCGCTCGGCATTGCTGGGCGATATCGTCAACTCCTCCGTCGAGATCGTCGGTGCGCGCGACGACTACGGTTACGGCGCCTGGGACGGTGCGACCACGCCGGCATGGAAGGGGGCGCTGGGCCAGAGCTACAAGCAGTTCCTGGCCGCCAAGAACCCGGCCCACGCGACCGCCTACGTCGGCGCCAACGACGGCATGCTGCACGCCTTCGATGCCGGCGCCAGCGGCGGCGCCGAGCGTTTCGCCTACATTCCTTCCGCCGCGCGCGAACGCATGGGCCAGTTGGCCAACCCGGGCTACCTCCACGTCTATACGATGGACGGCGAGATCGCGGCTTCGGACGTGCCCAATACCAACAGCGGGGGCTGGCGCACCTTGCTGGTGGCCGCTGCCGGTGCGGGCGGACGCTCCGTTTCCGGTTTGAACGTGACCGATCCGACGCAGTTCGGCGACGGCTCCGTCTTGTGGGAACTGCGCGGCACCAACGGCGGCAATGCCGTGCTCGACGATCTGGGCCATGTGATGGGGCGGCCGGTGATCGTGCCGGTGGCGGGGCCGGCGGGTCCGCGTTGGGTGGCGCTGTTCGGCAATGGCGTGAATTCGCACGGCGGCGCGCCGGCCCTGTTCGTGGTCGACGTCAACACCGGCGCCGTGCTTGCGCGCTTGAAGCCGAACGCGGCCTCGTTCAATGCCGCCAATGGCCTGATGAACATCGCCGCGGCCGCGCTGTACAACACCGACGGTCTGGTCGACACCGTCTACGGCGGCGACCTCAAGGGCAACCTTTGGCGTTTCGACCTGTCCGGCAGCGCGATTTCGTCCTGGAACGTGGCCTTCGGCGGCCAGCCCCTGTTCACGGCGACCGATGCCGCCGGCCGGGCGCAGCCGATCACCGGCGGCATCGAGATCGCCAACGGCCCTGGCGGCGGCACCTCGCTGTACTTCGGAACCGGCCGCTACTTCGTCGTGGGCGACGAAATCGTGCCGCCGAATCCGCCTGTGCAAAGCCTGTACGCCATCTTCGACCGTTGTACGCAGGCCAACTGCAGCATCCGCATCTCCGGTGGGCGCAGCACCCTGGGCGAGCAGAGCTTGCGGGCGCTGCCGGCGGATGCGACTGGCACCCAGAGCCGCGGCGTCAGCCAGGCCTCGAGCGGCAGCGACGGCTGGTTCGTCGACCTGAAGGTCGGAGATCCGGGGCGCGGCGAGCGTTTCATCGGAACGCCCAGGCTGCAGAGCGGCAAGGTATTTTTCACTACGTTCGAACCGCAAGGCGACGACTGCACGGCCGGCGTGCGCAATTGGCGCTACGGCCTGGACATGAACTCGGGTGCGGGCGCGCTCGGCGGCCTGCGCAACGGCCCGGACGGTCCGGCGATCTGCGGCGCCGATTGCGGCGCGGTTTCGACGGGCGACGATACCGGCGCGCCGGATCGCACCACCGACATCTACCTGCCCAAGCCGCCGCCGAACCTGGCAGATCCGCCGCCGCCGGGCAGCCCGCCGCCGCCGCCGCCGCCGTGCACGTTGATCCTCGATCGCGGCGGCTACATGGAGCGCCCCTGCGGGCGGCAGTCGTGGAGGCAGGTGCGATGAGCCCATTCGGAAATGGAACCATGCCGTACCCCCAACAACGGCGCGGCCGTGCGGCCCCCGCATGGGCGCCGCGGGGTTTCACCCTGATCGAATTGATGATCGCGGTGGCGATCGTCGGCATCCTGGCCGCGGTCGCCTATCCCGCCTATATGGACAGCGTGCGCAAATCGCGGCGGGGGCAGGCCAAGGCCGATCTGGTCGAGTTGGCTCAACGCGCCGAGCGCTTCCATACCATCAACAATACTTACGAAGGTTTCTGGGCCTCGGTGCCGGCGGCGGATCGGCGATCTCCGCGTGAGGGAACGGCCGCGTACACCTACAGCCGCTCCGGAGACGAGACCGCCAACAGCTTTACGCTCCAGGCCACACCGGTGGGCGCCCAGGCCAGCGACACCGCCTGCGCGACCCTGGGGCTCAATCAGGCCGGCACCAAGACCAGCAGCGGTAGCGCCGATCTGTCGTCTTGCTGGTGACGTTGCCCGGCTCAGGCACGCAGATTTAAGGCCCGGCATCGGCGCGGCGCAGGGCCGGTTCTGGTGCCGGTGCCGTGGCAGTGGACAGGCGCCTCATCGTCCTGACCGAGTCTCTCTGCGGCTGCTGCCTGGCCGCTAGCGTGCGCGTGGCGTGGGCCAGGAAGCACCCCCATGGCCAGCAGGCAAGCGCTCGTCTGAGCGCTGTATAACTACGCACGCCTCCCGTGCTTGCCCGGGCACTCCATGGCCCGATGCGCTACGACCGGCAGGCGTCCCGCAAAGCCCGGGCCTCGATGCTGCCGCATCGCGGAAGGCTGGCTTCTTGCACCGTCACCGGACTGCGTGATCCGCGCAAAACTGCATTGGCGTGCGCGCGTTCCGGATTTAAGTCGCATTCGTGGCCAGTTCTTTGTCACAAAATGACACTGTTTGGCACGCCTGTCCGCACCGCTTGACCGCCTGTCCGGTCAAGACTTGTTACTTAAGAACACTCCTTTAGCATCGTTTTCGTGAATGCTGGGGAGAGAGCATGTCCAGATTGAGTGCCAATCAGGGCTTTACCCTGATGGAATTGATGATCGCGATCGCCGTCCTGGGCGTATTGCTGGCCTTGGGCTGGCCGTCGTTCACCGAATCCTTGAACAACAACCGCCTGGCCGCGGCGTCCAATTCCATGATCGCCGGCGTCAACCTCGCTCGTAGCGAGGCCATGCGCAGCAACCGTGCCGGCGGTGTATGCCCCAGTGCCGACGGTGCGACCTGTGCCGCCGACTGGAGCGCGGGCTGGCTGGTCTGGAACGACGCCAACACCGACGGTGCCAAGGCGGCTAACGAGCCGACGATCCGCTACTTCCAGGGCAACCCGGCGCAGGTGGCGCTGGCCTCGGCCGGGGCCGCGGTGCCCAGCATCGTGTTCGACCGCCGTGGCCGCATGACGGCGCCGGCGGCCAACGCCGTGCTCACCGCCCACACCGTGGATTGCACGACCGGGGCCGCCAACAAGCAACGTCGCCTGACCATTACCCGCGCCGGTCAGGTCCGCATCCAGAAGGAAAGCTGCTCATGAGCCGGTGCCCCTCACGCGCCGGGGCGCCGTCGCGGCGTTCCGTCGGCGGCTTCTCCCTGATCGAAGTGCTGATCGCGCTGCTGGTGCTGGCCTTCGGCCTGCTCGGCCTGGCCTTCCTGCAGACGCTCAACATCCGTTACACCCAAAGTGCGAACCACCGCACCACCGCGGTCAATCTGTCGCACCAGGTCATCGACATGATGCGCACCAACCGGGTGGTGGCGCGCCAGTACAGCTCGCTGACCTTCAACAGCTTCCCCGCCACGCCCGCCGCCGGCGGCTGCGGCCGCGGCGCGGCGATCGACTTCAACGCCAACATGAACGTGTGGCGTTGCGAAGTCAGCTCCAGCCTGCCGGGCGGGCAGGGCCAGGTGGTGTTCAACGGCGACGTCGTGACCGTGACCCTGCGTTGGGCCGACGACCTCAGCCAGGCCGCCTTGGGCCAGGCTCAATCGACTTACGTGGTGACCACACGGCTATGACTCGTCATCCGAATATTTCCGAACGCTCCCAGCAGGGTCTGTCGCTGGTCGAGCTGATGGTCGCGCTGGCGATCGGCATGGTGCTGATGCTGGGCCTGGTGCAGGTGATGTCGGCTTCGCGCTCGGCCTACCGTCTGGCCGAGGGCATCGGCCGCGCGCAGGAGAACGCGCGTTTCGCGATGGACTCGCTGGAACGCGACCTGCGCATGGCCGGACACCTGGGCTGCATCAACGACACCGCGCTGTTGCAGGCGGCGGTGCCGGCCGAGGAGGGCTTGAACCTGCTGTTCCTGAATCAGGCCGACCGCGTCGCCAGCAATTTCCAGAACGCGCCCTATCTGCTGCGCTTCGACGTCGGCATGCAGGGCTTCGAAGCGGTGAACACCGCGCCGGGCGACACCGTCAACGTCGCCAGCGGCGCGCCGGTGCTGGGTAACGTGAACCAGTGGAATCCGGCCCTGCCGGCCGAGATCGGCGGTCTGCAGCCGGTCGCGGGCAGCGACATCCTGGTGCTGCGCTATTTCTGGCCGATCGGTACCGGCATGACCGCCTTCACCGGCGGCGATCCGGTCAGCACCCTGACCCCGGAAACGACCGACGTCACCACCGGCGGTTCCGGCCTGTTCGGCATCGGCGACTGCAAGCGCGCCAGCGTATTCGCCGGCGCGGTGAACGCGGGCACGGGCGCGATCACGGTGTCTTCGGCCGCCGACCCGCTGAACCGCTCCAATTTCATGGGCGACCGCGACTTCTACGACGCCGCCAAGGCCACGCTGTATCGGGCTGAAGTGGTGGTGTATTTCGTCGGGATCGGCGCGGGTTCCGGCGGTACCGGCACGCCCGGTCCGTCCCTGTATCGCGCCCGCTTCGTGCGCAACGCCGCCGGCGGCTTGGATGCGGTCGGACCGGATCGGCGCGAGGAACTGGTCGAGGGCGTCGAGTCGCTGCAACTGCTCTATGGCCAGGACCGCGTCACCGCGGCGAACGCGCCGCCCAGCGGCTACATCACCACCAGCTGGACCGCCAACCAGGTCGGCGGCGGCGTGACCAACCCCAACGGCAACAACGCCAGTCTGTGGCGCCGCATCGGCTCGGTCCAGGTCGGGCTGGTGATGCGCAGCTCCGAAGGCGCCGTCTCGGCGCAGATGGATGCGGCCACGCAGCGCATGTCGGTGCTGGGCACCCTGGTGACCCCGCAGGACGACGGCTACTACCGCTCCGTTTACGAAACCACCGTTGCCCAGCGCAACCGCCTGTTCGAGAACTGAGGAGACAGGCCCCATGAGTCGTTCCGGATTCAACGGTCCGCGCAAGCAACAAGGCGCCGCGCTGTACGTGGCGCTGATCTTCCTGATCATCCTGGCCCTGCTCGGCATCACCGGCATGCAGGTCGCGACGATGCAGGAGCGCATGTCGGCCAACTACCTGGCCACCAACGTGGCCTTCCAGCGCGCCGAGGACCTGGCGCGTCAGGCCGAGACCCTGGTCGGCGCCTCCACGCGGCTGGAAGAGCGCTGCGGCGGCTTCGACCCGGCGGCGTTCGGCACCGCGGCCTCGATCGCGCCCGCCGGCACGCCCGAGCCCGACGCGCGCGTGCGCAACATCGATCAGTGCATCGGCGGCGGGCAATTGAACGTGGGCGAGATCCCGGCCAGCGAAAAGGTGTTCGTGCGTTATCGCATCACCGCCTATCGCGCCGATCGCGCCGCAGAACCGTCGTCCGACGCCGTCGTCGACACCATTTTCATCGGCCGTTGAGGGCCCTGGCCATGAACGCGAATCGCATTCTCCTCACTCTTGCCGCGACCGGTCTGGTGGTGCTCGGCGTCCGCACCCCCTTCCTGAGCGCCAACACCACCACCCAGGGTGCGGGCACGCTCGCGCAGGCGCCGCTGAACCTGGGCGGCGACGGCGTGCCGCCGGCCTTCATGATGGCGGTCGACGACTCCGGTTCGATGACCTTCCAGACCATGTTCCCCGGCCAGGACGGCGAGGTCTGCTTCGGCCGCGACAGCACCACCGAGCCCTACGGTTTGTTCTACACCACCGGCGCCAATGCCGGTAAGCCGCGCACCAACGGCGGCTGCGACCACTTCTACCTGTTGCCCGGTCCGCGTATCGGTGCCGGCTTCCTCGGCCTGCCTCCGCTGGATTCGCTGGGCGCCGCGCGCTCGTCGGACTTCAACCCCTCGTTCTTCAATCCGAACGTGAAGTACGAAGCCTGGCTGACCTCGGCGATGCCGCCGACCAAGGTGCCGTACGACTACAGCGCGACCAATCCCAACGGCAACGCCTCGGTTACGGCCACCAAGGTAGATCCGCGCAACGCGGGTACCACGGTCAATCTGGCCGCGACCCGCTACAACACCGATACGGACGTATTCACTCTGCGTAACGGCATGTTCCTGCCGGCGGGTACCAATTATCGGGTCGTCGGCGGCAATGCCACCACCGTCGGCACCGGCGGCCTGACCTGGAACGGCGGCACCACCAACGTCTACATGCAGTACTACCCGGCGACCTTCTATATGAAGACGACCACGCCGGCAGCGCAGCAGCCGGTGGGTTACAAGACCGACACGACCTCGCGCCCGGTGATCGCCAACGCCTGCGGCACCGGCTGCAACATGTGGAAGTACACCATCGCGTCGGGGAACTTCGACACCACCGCCAACTACAACGCGCTGCTGCAGAACTTCGCCAATTGGTTCAGCTATTACGGCAACCGCAACCGCGCGATGGTCGCGGGCATGAGCCGTTCGCTGGCCGACATCAAGGACATGCGCGTCGGCTTCTTCCCGATCAACTCCAACGGCAGCTTCAACGATCCGATCGGCAACGCCAACGAACGCGTCTACATGCAGGACATGAGCGTGCAGGCGCGTCGCGACGCCCTGTACACCAACGGCGTGTTCGCGCTGGGCGCCAGCGGCGGCACGCCGAACCGCCAGGCGGTCAGCGCGGCGGCCAGCCAGTTCCGGCGCACCGACGCGGTCGCCGACGGCAAGGGCGGTGCGCCGGTCCTGCGCGTTTGCCAGAAGAACGCGGTGATGCTGTTCACCGACGGCTACAGCAACGGCGGCACCATCACCACCGGCAACGTCGACGGAAATATGGGCGCGCCGTTCGCCGACGCCAACTCGGACACGATGGCCGACATCGTCAGCCAGTACTACCTGGGCACCGAAGCCGGCGGCCTGGTGCCGCTGCGCTCCGACGGCAACTTCGCCCTCAATGGCGGCACCGGCCGCGTGCCCGTGCCGGACGAATGCAAAGGCCCCTCGCCGAGCAATAAGCTGGATTGCGAACGCCGCCTGCACATCAATTTCTACGGCATCACGCTCGGTGCGCGCGGCACGATCTTCAATCCCGACGTGGCCCAGGATCCGTTCGTGACCAACCCGGCCTGGCCCGGCTGGCAGAACGACAACCCGACCACGGTCGACGACATCTGGCACGCTTCGGTCAACACCCGCGGCGAGTACATCAACGCCAAGACCCCGGCCGACATCACCGCGGCGATGCGCCGCGTGCTGGCTTCGGTCTCCGGCGGCGCCAGCCCCTCGGGCAGCACCGGTCTGAGCGGCGCGCGCATTTCCAGCAACTCGCTGTCGGTGGTGCCGTTCTACGAGGCCAAGAACAACAACACCGATTGGTACAGCCGTTTGACCGCGTCGACTGTCAGCGTCAATACCACCGGTCAGATCGCCTTCACCACCAAGTGGGAGGCGAGCGCGCAGTTGCCGCGTACCGGCCGTAACCTGCTGTTCGGCACGACCAGCGGCGGCGCCGTCAAGCCGGTGGTGAAGTCGTTCTCGTCCAGCAATCTGGGCGACGTGTTCACCACGTTGTGCGCCGATACCCTTTCGACCTGCACCAAGGCAGCCGTCACCACGCTGGGTGTGACCGAGACCGAAGCCGTGGCCTATCTGGCCGGCCAGGATACGGGCGAGAAGAGGAACGGCGGCAAGATGCGCGACCGTACCACCCGGCTGGGCGACGTCATCAATTCCTCGCCGGTGGTGTCCTCGTCGTTCGACAACTACGGTTATATGACCCTGCGCGGCGCCAACGCCACCGAGTTCGACCCGTACAACTACGAGGCCTACCTGACGCTGAAGAAGAACCGCATACCGATGGTCTATGTCGGCGCCAACGACGGCATGCTGCACGCCTTCCGCGGCGACAACGGCGGCGAGTCGTTCGGCTACATCCCGGCGACCTCGGTCGGGCACATGGGCAATCTGCTGTTCCCGTACGATCCGGATCGCAAGGGCGACCAGATCTTCCAGCACCGTTATTTCGTCGACGGCCCGATCACGGTCTCCGACGCGTACACCGGCACCGGTTGGGCCACGGTCCTGGTCGGCAGCTCCGGCGCCGGCGGCCGCAGCGTGTTCGGTCTGAACGTGAGCGATCCCACTCTGTTCACCGCCGGCAACGTGATGTGGGAGGTCAACGACAAGGTCACCGGCACCACCGGCCAGCGTATCGGCCACGTGCTGGGCAAGCCGCTGATCGTCCCCGTGCGCACCTCCGGCGGCACCCGTTGGAAGGCGATCTTCGGTAACGGCTACGGCAGCATCAGCGGCAAGGCTTCGCTGTTCGTGGTCGACGTGGCCGACGGCTCGGTGACGACGATCGAGGTCGCCGAGGCCGCCGGTACCGGCGTGCCGACCGACCCCAACGGCATGGGCAACGTGATGGCGCTGGATCGCTACGTTTATGACGCGGCGGGCGGCGGCACCTACACGGCCGGCAGCGACGGCTATGTCGATACCGTCTACGGCGGCGACCTGCACGGCAATATCTGGAAGTTCGACCTGCGCACCAACACCGTCGTCTTCGGCGCCGACAAGCCCTTCTTCACCGCCAAGGACGCCAACGGCAAGCGCCAGCCCATCACCGGCGGCCTGAACGCGGTGGCCGGTCCGTCCAGCGGCGTGATGATCCTGTTCGGCACCGGCGCCTACTCCTTCGGCGGCGATTCCGACAACAAGGACATGCAGTCGGTGTACGGCGTGGTCGACAACGGCGTGCGCATCACGACGGCGCGCGAGACCGCGCTGCAACAGCAGGTGATGAGCAACGACACCGCCGACGGCGTCCGCGAGATCACCCAGAACTCCGTCAACTTCCTGACCAAGTCGGGTTGGTACCTGGATCTGGCGGTGCAGACCGGCGCGGCCGCGCCGGTGCAGACCGGCGAGCGCATGGTCGGACGTCCGCGCATTCAGGACGGTACTTTCTTCTTCCCGACCTTCGAGCCGATCGTCTCGACCGCGGCCAACGCCGCCGAAACCGGCTGCGCGGCGGGCGGCACCAACTGGCTCTACGGCCTGAGCGCACTCAGCGGCAGTGCCTATATGAGCAGCGTGAGGTCCGGCTCGCCGACGGCGGATCCCATGGCCGGCAATGCGGGTGCGGTGAAGCTGGAATCCGACACCAGCGGCCCGATCACCGACGTGAACATCTTCAGCCCGCCGCCGCCGCCGGATCTGCCGGCCAACGCGACCGCGGCGGAGATCGCCGCCCGCCTGAATATGCCGACCTGCTCGCGTATCGTTAAGGCAGCCGGTGGCCCCGACTTGTACAAGTGGGGCATGTGCGGCCGTCAGTCGTGGCGTCAGGTCCGTTAACGCAATCAGGAAGCCAGAGAGATGAACCGTCCCAACGCCATTCGAGGCTTTACCCTGATCGAGCTGATGATCGCGATCGCGATCGTCGGCATCCTGGTCGCCGTCGCGGTGCCGGCGTACCAGGACAGCGTGCGCAAGGCCAGGCGCGGCCAGGCCAAGGCCGACCTGGTCGAGATCGCGCAGTTGGCCGAGCGTTTCCGCACGGTCAATAACACCTATGTGGGCTTCAACCTGCCGACCGGCATGAATGTGTCGCCGCGCCAGGGCACCACCTACTACAACATCGCGATCGCCAACCAGACCGTCAACGGCTACAACCTGACGGCTACGCCGCAGGGCCCGCAGGCCGAAGACACGTTGTGCGGCACCTTGGGCTTGAACGCCGCCGGGGTGAAAACCGCGGCCACGACGGACATCTCGCGCTGCTGGTAAGCCTGGACGTTCGTTGCGATACGAGAGGGCCGCGGGAAACCGCGGCTCTTTTCGTTTGCGCCCCGGGCCGTTGAATCGCAGCGCCGGTTCGGCGATGGTTCGCGTACGGCCGCGTCGACGGGCGGCCTATCGGGATGCGCAGATGCGAAGTTCGCGTTCGGCCTGGGGTTCGATCGTGTTGGTGGCGATCGTGGTCGCCGTGGCTCACGGATGCTCGCGCGAGCGCGCGCCGCCGCTGCCCGGGCCTGGCGCACCCGCGGCAGCGCAAGAGGCGGGCGCCACCTACGAAAGCGCTCACTACCGCGCGAGGAGCACCGCCACCCCGGAACAGACGCGTACCGTACTCGCCGCCGCCGAGGCCCTGCATGCGGCCTATCTGCAGACCTTCGGCCTGCAGGACCAGGCTGGGCAGGGCAAGCGCCAGCTCGTGCTTTACGCCAACCGTGGCGAATTCCGCGCCCATAACCGCAGCAGCGCCTGGGCCGAAGCCTACTATCTGGCGCCGACCTGCTACGCCTATTACCCCGAGGGCGCCGCCAATCCGTATCACTGGATGCTGCACGAGGCCACGCATCAGTTGAACCACGAGGTCGCGGGTTTGAAGCCGGCTAAGTGGCTCAGCGAGGGCTTGGCCAGCTACTTCGGCGCCAGCCGCCTGCAGGACGGGCGGCTGCATCCCGGCACGATCGATCCCGACGCCTATCCGATCTGGTGGCTGGCCGACCTGCGCCTGAGCGGCGACGTCCAGGCGGATATCCGCGACCGCCGCATCGTCGCCTTGCGCACCCTGATCGCCAGCGACGATCGCACCGACCTCAACCGCCGCTTCAACCAGTACTACATCGGCTACTGGAGCCTGAGCCACTTCCTGTTCCACTACGAAGACGGCAAGTACGCCGCCGGCTTCCGCGCACTGATCGGCGACGGCGGCTCGCTGGCGGATTTCGAGCGTCGGATCGGCCCGGTCGATGAGATCGAACGCGAGTGGTACGAGTACCTGCAGACGGTCGCCGCCGGGGATGCGGGCAGCTTCGTGGAGGCGGTTCCCGCAGCCGCGCCCGGGCCTGCGGCTCGCTGAGCCGGAGCGGCACCGGGTTCGAAGCGATCGCGTTCGTCTTCTGCCAAGATGCGGCCAACGCCCGAGCGCCGGGCAAAGGGAAGGGGGAGCGATGGATTGCGAATTGCATTGGCCGGTTCGGACGTACCGCCGGTCTATCGGCCTGCCGCCGGCTTGCGGCGGCCGTGCGTCCCGCGTCGATCGCGGTGCGCGCGCGGGCCGGCGCAAGCGCGATGCGCGCGGCGCGAACGCGCCATGCTGACCGGCATCGCGCTGATCGCGGCCACCGCGGCTTCGTCCTGGACGGTGGTCGACCCGCCGCGGGCCGAGCTGGACTGGCATTGCTCCAGCCTGGCCCCGCAGGAATGGCGCGCGCGCGTGAGCGGCGACAAGCTGATGTTTTCGCCGCGGGCGCAGGGCGGCAGGAACGGTGACCTGGTGTGGTCGGTCGGCAAGCGCGGCCAGCTGGTCGGGCGCAATCAGGGCCTACGGGGCGGTTCCGTCGATTGGGTGACCGATGGCGGTCGGCAGCGGCGCACGCTGCTGGACATCAACCCGGTCGCCTTCGCCCAACACCGCGGCGACATCTACGTCGTCGGCGTGTCGAATCGCACGCTCAGGGACGGCACGATCCATCGTTTGCGTTCAGAGGGCGGGCGTTGGCAGGTCGAGCAGGTGCTCCGGCTCGACGAACCGCCGCTGGCGGCCTACGCGCGCAACGGCAGCTGGTACCTGGTCACGGTGATCGGCGTGACCCGCCTGGACATGCAGACGCTGGCGGCCACGCAGCTGCATCGCAACATGCAATGGTGGCGGCTCAACCCGTCCAGCATCGTCGGGCACCGCGGGCGCTGGTACATCGGCGCGCGCCGCGGGGTGCTCCGGCTCACTCCCGACAGCGAAGGCTATCGCGAGCAGTGGATGGTGCCGTCGGAGTGCAAGACCTTCGTCGGCGACTGCGCATGTTCCTCTTAGCGGGCGCGGCGCGAGTGCGGCGAGTGCGCGTTCGTAAACGCTGACTGCGCAGTCCGGCCCGGCGCCGGACGCCGGCAAACGCAGGCGCAAAAAAAGACCCGCGATCGAAATCGCGGGTCTTTCAGTATCTGGCGCCCGAAGTTGGACTCGAACCAACGACCCCCTGATTAACAGTCAAGTGCTCTAACCGGCTGAGCTATTCGGGCGGGGACGCATATCCTAGGGGGCGCCCCTCGGAGGGTCAAGCCCTGAGCGTCCAAATCGTGCGCTGCGCGGTCACGGCGGGCAGCGCGAAGGGTGCTTGGGGCGGTTGGTCTGTACGCGGCCGGCGGCGTCGATGCGCATTTCGCCCAGCAGGGTCTCGCCGCGACAGGCCAGCAGCAGCTGGCCGCTGTCCGGGCTGCGGCCGTCGTGGCCGTAACGCAGCACGGGGCGACCGCGAGTGGAGCGAATGCTCAGCGCGCGCCGGGCGTAGACGACTTCGCGCAGGGGCGCGCCGGCGGCGTCGGGGCGGCGATCGCCGTCGCGGTCGACGAAGATCAGCCAGCCCGACTCCCAGCGCCCGTTCGGGCGGCAGCGTCCGTCGGCGCTGCGCGGGCACAGCACGACTTGAGTCCGGCGGGTGACGGCCGCACCTCTGGCATAGGCGACGTCCGCGCCCAGCGATTGCAGGGTGTCGGAAAGCTCCTGGCGTTCCAGCGTGTCCATGGCCGGAGCGCCCAGGCCCAGGCCGCCGCCGACCAGGCCCAGGCCCAGCAGCAGCGACGGCAGGGCGTAGCCGCCGACGCGGCCTCGTTGTCCTGTGTTCATGTCGACCGATTCCGTTCGGGGGAGGCCCCAGTTTTCGCGCAGGGGCCATGCCGGACCATCGGAAGGACCCGTCGGGTCGTGTAGGAAAACCGCCCGATCGCGCGCCGCGCAGTCTGGGTAAACTTGAGGATCGACCGCAGCCGATGACCATGAACGAACTCATTCATCCCGCAGGTTTCCAGCTGGTCGCGCCGTATTCGCCGGCCGGCGACCAACCGCTGGCGATCGACAGCCTGATCGCCGGTTTCGAGAACGGCCTGGCCCAGCAGACCCTGCTGGGCGTGACCGGTTCGGGCAAGACCTACACCATCGCCAACGTGATCCAGTCGGTGCAGAAGCCGACCCTGGTGATGGCGCCGAACAAGACCCTGGCCGCGCAGTTGTACGGCGAGTTCAAGGCGTTCTTCCCGCACAACGCGGTCGAGTACTTCGTCAGCTACTACGACTACTACCAGCCCGAGGCCTACGTTCCCTCCAGCGACACCTTCATCGAGAAGGACAGCTCGGTGAACGAGCACATCGAGCAGATGCGCCTGTCGGCGACCAAGGCCCTGCTGGAGCGCCGCGACACCATCATCGTGTGCACGGTCTCGGCGATCTACGGCCTGGGCGATCCCAACGAATACTTCCGCATGGTCCTGCACATGGTGCGCGGCGAGCGCATCGACCAGCGCGAGCTGATCCGCCGCCTGACCGAGATGCAGTACGCGCGCAACGACACCGAACTGCGCCGCGGCACCTACCGGGTGCGCGGCGAGGTGATCGACGTGCATCCGGCCGAATCGGAGATGGAGGCGCTGCGGATCGAGCTGTTCGACGGCGAGATCGAGAACCTGACCGCGTTCGACCCGCTCACCGGCGAAACCCTGCGCAAGCTGCCGCGCTACACCATCTATCCCAAGTCGCATTACGTGACCACGCGCCGCACCGTGCTGGACGCGATCGACGCGATCAAGGACGAGCTGCGCCTGCGCCTGGAGCAGCTGTACGCGCAGAACAAGCTGGTCGAGGCCCAGCGCCTGGCCCAGCGCACCCAGTTCGACCTGGAGATGCTGGCCGAGGTCGGCTACTGCAACGGCATCGAGAACTACTCGCGCCACCTGACCGGGCACATGCCGGGCGAGCCGCCGCCGTGCCTGTTCGACTACCTGGCGCCGGACGCGCTGCTGGTGGTCGACGAATCGCACGTGACCGTGCCGCAGATCGGCGCCATGTACAAGGGCGACCGTTCGCGCAAGGAAACCCTGGTCGAGTTCGGTTTCCGCCTGCCGTCGGCGCTGGACAACCGGCCGCTGAAGTTCGAGGAATGGGAGGGCCGTTCGCCGCGCGCGATCTTCGTCTCGGCCACGCCCGGTCCCTACGAGCTGCAGAAGTCGGAAGGGCAGATCACCGAGCTGGTGGTGCGCCCGACCGGCCTGATCGATCCGGTGGTCGAGATCCGCCCGGTCGGGACCCAGGTCGACGACGTGCTGGGCGAGATCAACGAGCGCGTCGCGATGGGCGACCGCGTGCTGATCACCACCCTGACCAAGCGCATGGCCGAGAACCTGACCGAGTACTTGGGCGAGCACGGCGTGCGCGTGCGCTACCTGCACTCGGACGTGGACACGGTCGAGCGCGTGGAGATCATCCGCGACCTGCGCCTGGGCAAGTTCGACGTGCTGGTCGGCATCAACCTGCTGCGCGAGGGCCTGGACATGCCCGAGGTGTCGCTGGTGGCGATCCTGGACGCGGACAAGGAGGGTTTCCTGCGCTCGACCGGCTCGCTGATCCAGACCATCGGCCGCGCCGCGCGCAACCTGCGCGGCAAGGCGATCCTGTACGCCGACAAGATCACCCGCTCGATGCAGGCCGCGATCGACGAGACCGACCGTCGCCGTGCGCGCCAGGTCGAATACAACCTTGAGCACAACATCACCCCGAAATCGGTGTCCAAGACCGTGGTGGACCTGTTCGAGGGCGCGCGCACCGATCCGTCGGAGACCGCGCGCGGCCGCGGCAAGACGCGCAAGGTCGGCGACACCCTGGCCGATTACGCCGCGCTCAGCCCGGCCCAGTTCTCGGCCAAGATCAAGGCGCTGGAGCAGCAGATGTACCAGCACGCCCGCGATCTGGAATTCGAGGAGGCCGCGGCCGTGCGCGACCAGTTGCGCAAGCTCAAGGACGCCGGTTTCGCGGCCTGAGCGCGGCCGCCGGGGCCGCATGCCCGCGGCGGTCGCGCGAGCGTCGCGGGCGCTTGTCGGCCGCGCGCCGCTGGGCTACACTGCGCGCCCCTCGCCGGGGAGTTGCACGCAAGTTCGGCGACGGGCGGTTAGCTCAGCGGTAGAGCACTACCTTGACATGGTAGGGGTCACAGGTTCGAACCCTGTACCGCCCACCAATTCGGTGACGAAAGGCCTGGCGCGAGCCGGGCCTTTCTGTTTTCGGGCGCCGGGCCCGGCGCCGACGGCGCGCGCGACGCGCTCCTGGCCCGTCCGGCGCGGCCGCGGGCGTCGTCCTCGTTGACTTGGCCCGGTCCGTCCCCAACTATTAGCGGTATCGACGCGGCATCCGGCCGCGTCCCGCGAACAGGTGGCCCGCCTAACCGCCGGCCTAGCGTGCGACATGGACACTACCCGCGCCCATCGTTGAACCGCCCGAGGCTGCTGCGTACGCAGGCGCCCTCGCGGCGCTTTTTTCTTGCTCCGCTACCGAATCCCGCTTCGAGTTCCGTTCCCTGAACGGCCGGTGCCCGCGACCCAGGTCGCGTCCCCGCCGCCCAGGCGACGCCGCCCGCAATCCCCGGCCGCTACGCGCGCCGCTTCCCTTACAAGAATCCAGATCCCGAACGCCATGATCGCCATTACGCTCCCCGACGGCAGCCGCCGCGAATTCGAACAGCCCGTATCCGTCATGGAAGTCGCCGCCTCGATCGGCGCCGGCCTGGCCAAGGCCACCGTCGCCGGCGAAGTCGACGGCAAGCTGGTCGACGCCAGCGACCGCATCGACCACGACGCCAAGCTGCGCATCATCACCCCCAAGGACCCGGAAGGCGTCGAGATCATCCGCCACTCCTGCGCCCACCTGGTCGGCCACGCGGTCAAGCAGCTGTACCCGAGCGCGAAGATGGTGATCGGCCCGGTGATCGAGGAAGGCTTCTACTACGACATCTGGTACGAGCGCCCGTTCACCCCCGAGGACCTGGCCGCGATCGAAGCGCGCATGATCGAGCTGATCGACAAGGACTACGACGTGATCAAGAAGGTCACGCCGCGCGCGGAGGTGATCGAGGTGTTCGCCTCGCGCGGCGAGGACTACAAGCTGCGCCTGGTCGAGGACATGCCCGACGAGCAGGCCATGGGCCTGTACTACCACGAGGAATACGTCGACATGTGCCGCGGCCCGCACGTGCCGAACACGCGTTTCCTCAAGGCCTTCAAGCTGACCCGCATCTCCGGCGCCTACTGGCGCGGCGATTCCAAGAACGAGCAGCTGCAGCGCGTCTACGGCACCGCCTGGGCCGACAAGAAGCAGCTTTCGGCCTACATCCAGCGCATCGAGGAAGCCGAGAAGCGCGACCACCGCCGCATCGGCAAGCAGCAGGACCTGTTCCACCTGCAGGAAGAGGCGCCGGGCCTGGTGTTCTGGCACCCCAAGGGCTGGTCGATCTGGCAGGTGGTGGAGCAGTACATGCGCCGCGTCTACCGCGAAAGCGGCTACGGCGAGGTGCGCTGCCCGCAGATCCTGGACGTGTCGCTGTGGCAGAAGTCCGGCCACTGGGACAACTACAAGGAAAACATGTTCTTCACCGAGTCGGAGAAGCGCACCTACGCGGTCAAGCCGATGAACTGCCCGGGCCACGTCCAGGTGTTCAACCAGGGCCTGCACAGCTACCGCGACCTGCCCATCCGCTACGGCGAGTTCGGCTCCTGCCACCGCAACGAGCCCTCCGGCGCGCTGCACGGCATCCTGCGCGTGCGCGGCTTCACCCAGGACGACGGCCACATCTTCTGCCTGGAGGACCAGATCGAGGCCGAGGTGACGGCCTTCCACCAGCAGGCGCTGGCGGTCTACGGCGATTTCGGTTTCGAGGACATCCAGATCAAGATCGCCCTGCGCCCGGATTCGCGCCTGGGCGACGACGCCACCTGGGACAAGGCCGAGGCCGCCCTGCGCAGCGCCCTGGGCGCCTGCGGGGTGGAATGGCAGGAGCTGCCCGGCGAGGGCGCCTTCTACGGCCCCAAGATCGAATACCACCTCAAGGACGCGATCGGCCGGACCTGGCAGCTGGGCACCATGCAGGTCGATTTCATGATGCCGGGCCGTCTGGGCGCCGAATACGTGGACGAACACAGCCAGCGCCGGACCCCGGTCATGCTGCACCGGGCCATCGTGGGCTCGATGGAGCGGTTCATCGGCATCCTGATCGAGCACCACGCAGGCCAATTCCCGGCCTGGCTGGCCCCGATCCAGGCCACGGTCATGAACATTACCGACGCCCAGGCCGATTATGTGGAGGAGGTCCGGAAACTCCTTGCAAATCAAGGGTTCCGGGTTCAGTCCGATTTGCGGAACGAAAAGATCGGCTATAAGATTCGCGAGCACACGCTGCAGCGCGTGCCGTACCTGCTCGTGGCCGGCGACCGCGAGAAGGAAAATGGCATGATTGCGGTACGCACTCGGGGAGGGGAGGACCTGGGGACGATGACCGTCGCCGAGTTCGCCTCGCGTTTGCACGACGAGAGCGTCGCATAAGCCGCAGCAACCAGTTTCAGACTCCGTCCCGGATCGGTCCGGGACGGCCCGACACGGAACGCCGTGTCCACTTTGGAGATTGCAACAATCAGTACCCCCGAGAAGCCGAACCGTAAGAACCAGGAAATCCGCGTACCGCGCGTGCGCGTGATCGGCAGCGATGGCGAAATGATCGGCGTGCTCACGCGCGACGAGGCGTTGCGCCAGGCCGAAGAGGAAGGCCTGGATCTGGTCGAAATCCAGCCCAACGCCGATCCGCCGGTCTGCAAGATCATGGACTTCGGCAAGTTCCGCTTCGAGCAGCAGAAGAAGGCCAACGAGGCCAAGAAGAAGCAGAAGCAGGTCGAGATCAAGGAACTCAAGTTCCGTCCGGTGACCGACGAAGGCGACTACCAGATCAAGCTGCGCAACATGCGCCGGTTCCTGGAAGAAGGCGACAAGGTCAAGGTCAACATCCGTTTCCGTGGCCGCGAGATGAGCCATCAGGAACTCGGCCGCGAGATGGCGGCCCGGATCGAGGCCGACCTGGGCGAGGACATCGTGATCGAGTCGCGTCCGCGCCTGGAAGGCCGGCAGATGGTCATGATGATCGCGCCCAAGAAGAAGACCTGACCGCCGCGCCTGCGCCTGCCGAGTCCGAAAGCCCCCGCCGCGTGCGGGGGTTTTTGTTTGCGGCGCGCCCTGGCCGGGCGCCGCCGGCCGGGCTCCGACGCATCGAAGGCTGAGACGGGTGGGGCGAACTGTGATCCCGTGCGCAGGACGGCGCCGGCCCCCGACTTGTTCCGGTCAAGTCTTCGCGGCACCATGCGGTGGGGTAGGTGCGCGCTGCGCGCGCCAAGAGGTGCTGATGCGACTGGATAGCGCGAAGGCCCGAAGGATGGCGATGGCCGTCCTGCTGACGACCGCCGCATGCGCGGCATGTACGACTTGCGCCATGGAGAAGAACGCAATGCTCGCAACCCAAGCCCGCCCGAGCGCGCAGCAGATTTTCGCCGATCCGGCGGTCGCGGCCCTGGCCGAGGCCGTCGCCGACGGCGATACCGCCCGCATCCGCGCGCTCGCGCCCGGCGCC
The DNA here is from genome assembly GCF_036697405.1 of Lysobacter sp. CCNWLW3. Taxonomy (NCBI): domain Bacteria; kingdom Pseudomonadati; phylum Pseudomonadota; class Gammaproteobacteria; order Lysobacterales; family Lysobacteraceae; genus Lysobacter; species Lysobacter sp. CCNWLW3. Next base: position 125,980 of record NZ_JBAHWA010000003.1, on the reverse strand, counting down.
GATCTGGGCGCGCGCGGCGACAAGCAGGTGACCCTGCTGCAATGGGCGCTGCTCAACCAGCGCCTGGACAGCCTGAAGGCGTTGCTGGACGCGGGCGCGGATCCCAGGCAGCCCGGCGTGGACGGCGACACCGTCGTGCACATGGCCGCGGCGGCCAACGACGCGTCCTATCTGGCCGAACTGCTGGCGCGCGGCGTCGACGCCAATGTGCGCAATCCCGAATCCGGCGCCGGCCCGCTGCGCTCTGCGCTGATGGGCGAGCGCGAGGTCCAGTTCCGCGCCCTGCTGGCCGCGGGTGCGGACCCGAACCTCGCCGACCGGGTCGGCAACACGCCCCTGCACATAGCGGGCCAGATCAACGATCCCGAGCGCGCGCTCGACCTGCTCAAGGCCGGGGCCGACGCGAACGCGCGCAATGCCCAGGGCGTGACGTTTCAGCGCTACCTGTTCATGACCCGCGCCTCGCTGCTGACCGCGCAGGCGCGCCAGCAGCGCGAAGCGGTCGAGGCCTGGCTGAGCGCGCACGGCATCGCGTTGGAAGGAGCGCGCTGAGCGCGTAGCGGCAGGACAGAGCGTCGGCCGATCGCGGCCGGCCGTATCCGGTGGTGGGGCTAGGGGAGCGTCAAGGATGAATGCACAGATCGATCCGGACCGCGTGCGCGAGCAGGGCCAGCGGCCCTCGTTCGCCGACGAAGTGCGCGGGCAGACCGCGCTGCCGGTGGACATGACCCTGGCCAAGCTGATGCGCGACGTCTACGACTACGACCGCAACGGCCGCCAAGAGGGCGTCGGCGCCTGGAAGCCGATGGGCGACGACGAACTGCGCCAGGCCGGCATCGACCCGACCCTGCTGAAGAACCAGAGCAGCGGTTTCCTCGCCGTGGTCTACGGCGACGGCCAGGGTCGCCACGTGCTGGCCTACAGCGGCACCGACGAGGGCAAGGACTGGCTGACCAACTTCGGCCAGGGCCTGGGCTTCGAAACCTCGCAGTACAACCAGGCCATGGCGCTGGCGCGCCAGGCCAAGGTCGCCTTCGGCCAGGACATGGTGATCACCGGCCATTCCCTGGGCGGCGGCCTGGCGGCCGCGGCCGCCGTGGCCACCGATACTCCGGCGGTCACCTTCAACGCCTCGGGCGTGCACGACAAGACCCTGGAGCGCGTGGGCCTGGACCCGGACGCGGTCAAGCACGAGGCCGGGCAGGGCCTGATCCGGCGCTACGCGGTGCAGAACGAAATCCTGACCGAGCTGCAGGAACACAAGCCGCTGATCCGCCACCTGATGCCCGACGCGGTCGGCCACAAGATCGAACTGCCCGATCCCGATCCGCAGTCCTTCTGGCAGAAGCTCAACCCGGTCAAATCGATCAAGCACGGCGTCGCCATGCACTACATCGACTCGGTGATCGAGGCGCAGGAGAAGGTCTTCGGCAAGGACTTCGAGCAGCGCAGCGCGCGCATGAACGACCCCGCGCATCCGGCCAATGGGCTCTATCGCCAGTCCTACGACGCCCTCCAGGGCAGCGCCGGCGCGCGCGGCCTCAACGGCGGCCAGACCGAGCAGCTGGCCGGGGCGCTGGCGCTGGAAGCCCAGCGCGGCGGCCTGAACCGGATCGACCAGGTGGTGTTCGGCGAGGACGGCCGGCGCGCCTTCGCGGTGGAGGGACAGCGCCCGGAATCGCAGCGGGTCGCCCATGTCGACGTCGCCAGCGGGCGCGAGCAGCCGCTGGCCCAGAGCAGCGAGCAGTCCCTGCAGCTGGCCCAGCGCGCCGCTGTGGCCGCACCGGCCCAGGATGCCCAGCTGAGCGCCGCCCGCGGCCGCTGAGCCCGCGGCCGTCCGCGGCCATCCGCGGCCGACTAAACCGCTGATTTGCATCACAATCCCCGGGTCTGCATAATGTGCGGCCCGGTTCGCCGGGTTTGTTGTGCGCAATACCCAGGACCTGTTACTGATCTCGTTTTCGATCAATGACTTACAAGCCGGCAAGGGCAGGACGGAAAGAGTGGCTCAGCCACCGCCCAGGCCAGTGACATAACTCCGAAAGGACATCGCAATGCCCAAGATCAAGACCAATCGGGCGGCAGCCAAGCGCTTCCGGAAGACCGCTTCCGGCAAGTTCAAGTGCGGCCACGCCAACAAGAGCCACATCCTCACCAAGAAGGCCACCAAGCGGAAGCGCAACCTGCGGCAGACGAACCATGTTCGTCCCGAGGACGCGGGCCGTCTGGTTCGCATGCTGCCGTATCTCTGAGGAGGACTGAACAATGGCACGAGTTAAGCGTGGTGTTACGGCGCGCCGCCGTCACAAGAAAATCCTGAAGCAGGCCAAGGGCTACTATCACGCCCGCCGCAAAGTCTTCCGCGTCGCCAAGCAGGCGGTCACGAAGGCTCTGCAGTACGCCTACATCGGTCGTAAGCAGAAGAAGCGCAATTTCCGTTCGCTGTGGATCACCCGCATCAATGCGGCGGCCCGCATCAACGGCATGAGCTACAGCCGTTTCATGAACGGCCTGCTCAAGTCCGGCATCACCCTGGACCGCAAGGTGCTGGCGGATATCGCCGTGCACGATGCGACGGGTTTTGCGGCGCTGGCCGAAAAGGCGAAGAGCGCGCTCGCGGCGTAACCTGTTTCCATCCCCGTCCCGAGCCACGTGCCCCGCACTGGTTCGGTGCGAGGGACAACGTGGTTAAGGCATGGGGAAGGGCGCAAGTCCTTCCCCATTGCCGTTTTGGGCGCCGGGAAAATCGCGCCCGCCAAGGCGGCGCGCGAAGAACCGGGCGGAATCGATCCGCCCACCGATCGCAGCAGGGCATTGAAGGAAGCAGACCCCCATGGGTGACATCGAGCAACTCAGCCAGCACTCGCTCGCGCAGATCGCGGCGGCCACCAGTTCCGACGCGGTCGAGGCGCTGCGCATCGCCCTGCTGGGCAAGTCCGGCAGCGTCACCGCCCAGCTCAAGCAGTTGGGCGCGCTGCCGCCGGAACAGCGCAAGACCGCGGGCGAAGCGATCAACCGCGCGCGCGACGAGCTGACCGCCGCGCTCAACCAGCGCAAGCAGGTCCTGGACGATGCCGCGCTGGACGCGCGCCTGGCTTCCGAATCGATCGACGTGACCCTGCCGGGCCTGGACGCCAGCGTCGGCGGCCTGCACCCGGTCAGCCGCACCATGGAGCGCATCGCCGACATCTTCGGCCGGCTCGGTTTCGCGCTCAGCGACGGCCCCGAGATCGAGGACGACTGGCACAACTTCGAGGCGCTGAATTTCCCGCCGCACCATCCGGCGCGGGCGATGCACGACACCTTCTATTTCCCACCCGACAGCGCCGGCGTCGCCCGCCTGCTGCGCACCCACACCTCGGGCGTGCAGGTGCGCTACATGCTGGACAACCCGCCGCCGCTGCGCATGATCGCCCTGGGCAAGGTCTACCGCAGCGACAGCGACCAGACCCATACCCCGATGTTCCACCAGTGCGAAGGCCTGCTGGTGGACGAGCACGCCAGCTTCGCCGACCTCAAGGGCACGCTGAGCGAATTCGTGCGCGCCTTCTTCGAGCGCGATTTCGAGATGCGCTTCCGCCCGAGCTATTTCCCCTTCACCGAGCCTTCGGCCGAAGTCGACATCGCCTGGCAGCAGCCCGACGGCTCGACGCGCTGGCTGGAAGTGCTGGGCTGCGGCATGGTCCATCCGAGCGTGCTGCGCAACGTCGGCATCGATCCGGAGAAGTACACCGGCTACGCCTTCGGCCTGGGCGTGGAGCGCTTCGCGATGCTGCGCTATGGCGTCGACGACCTGCGCAGCTTCTTCGACAACGACGTTCGTTTCCTCAAGCAGTTTGCTTAAGGAACGGGAATCGGGAATGGGGAATCGGGAATCGTAAGAGCCAAAGCCCGCTTCCCGCCCCGTTTCAGATTTTCGACGCCGCTGCTTTCCGATTCCCCATTCCCCATTCCCGATTCCCGGCCCCAACCTATGAAATTCAGCGAAAACTGGCTGCGCCAGCACGTGCCGACCGACGCCAGCCGCGAGCAGCTGGCCGCGACGCTGACCGCGATCGGCCTGGAAGTCGAGGAAGTGACCGCCCTGGGCGAAGGCCTGGACGGCGTGGTCGTGGCGCGCATCGTCAGCGCCGAAAAACATCCCGAGGCCGACCGCCTGCAGGTCTGCCAGGTCGAGATCGGCGACGGCGCAAGGGTCCAGATCGTGTGCGGCGCGCCGAACGCGCGCGCCGGGCTGAAGGCGCCGCTGGCGACCGTCGGTGCGAACCTGCCCGGCGGCATCGCGATCAAGGCCGCCAAGCTGCGTGGCGTGGAGTCCTTCGGCATGCTGTGCTCGGCCAAGGAGCTGGGCGTGGACCCCGATGCCTCCGGCCTGCTCGAACTGCCGGCCGACGCGCCGGTGGGCGCGCCGCTGGCGCAGTACCTGGGCCTGCCCGACGCCAGCATCGAGATCAAGCTGACCCCGAACCGCGCCGACTGCTTCAGCGTGCGCGGCATCGCCTACGACGTCGCCGCCGCCTGCGGTTCGCAGGTGGTGGCGTTCGACGCCACGCCGATGCCGGCCCTGATCGGCAGCGAGCTGGCGGTCGAACTCGACGCCGGCGCCAAGGTGCCGCGCTTCGTCGGCCGCGTGATCGAAGGCGTCAACGCCGGCGCGGTCACCCCGGTGTGGATGGTCGAGCGCCTGCGCCGCAGCGGCGTGCGCCCGATCAGCTTCCTGGTCGACGTGACCCAGTACGTGATGCTGGAACTCGGCCAGCCCATGCACGCCTTCGACCGCGACAGCTTGACCGAGCCGGTCGTGGTGCGCCCCGCGCGCGCCGGCGAAGAGACCAAGCTGCTCGACGGCCGCACCGTCGCGCTGGATCCGGATTTCCTGGTGGTGTCCGACAGCCAGGGCGGTCGCGGCGCGCGCGCTGTCGCCCTGGGCGGCATCATGGGCGGCTACGACACCCGCGTCACCGACGCCACCCGCAACGTCTTCCTGGAGGCCGCGCACTGGATTCCGTCGGCGATCATCGGCCGCGGCCGCAAGCTCGGCCTGCACACCGACGCCGGCCACCGTTTCGAGCGCGGCGTCGATCCCGAGCTGCCGCGCCAGGCGGTGGAAGTGGCCACGCGCCTGATCGTCGAGATCGCCGGCGGCGCGCCCGGCCCGGTCACCGAGGCGGTGCTGCCGCAGCACCTGTCGCAGTCGCAGCCGGTGGCCCTGCGCCGCGAGCGCCTGGCGCGCGTGCTCGGGCTGCGCATCGCCGATGCCGACGTCGAACGCATCCTCGGCGCGCTCGGCCTGGCGGTGACCGCCACCGCCGAAGGCTGGAGCGTGACCGCGCCCAGCCGCCGTTTCGATCTGGCCATCGAAGAGGACCTGATCGAAGAGATCGCGCGCATCCACGGCTACGACGCCATCCCGACCACCCTGCCGGGCGGCAGCACCCGCCTGGTCGCGCCCAGCGAAACCCGCGTCGACGCCGGCGTGCTGCGCCGCCAGCTGGCCGCACGCGACTATCTGGAAACGGTGAATTACGCCTTCGTCGACGCCGACCTGCTCGCGACCTGGCAGCTCGGCGAGGGCGCGGTGGCGCTGGCCAACCCGCTCAGCGCCGAACTCGGCGTGATGCGCACCGGCCTGCTGCCGGGCCTGGTCGCCGCGCTCGCCCGCAACGCCGCGCGCCAGCAGCCGCGCCTGCGCCTGTTCGAGCTCGGCAACGCCTTCGCCGCGCGTGCCGGCGAAGCGCCGTTGGAGATCCAGCGCATCGCCGCGGCCGCCTGCGGCGACGCCGGCCCCGAGCAATGGAGCGGCAAGGGCCGCGCGGTCGGCTTCCACGACCTCAAGGGCGACCTCGAGAGCCTGGCCGCCCTGGCCGGCGCCCGCCTGCAATACCGGCCCTCGCAGCCGGCCTGGGCCCATCCGGGCCGCTCCGCCGACGTCTACCGAGTCGATGAGACCGGCCAGGCCCAGCGCCTGGGCTGGATCGGTCAGCTGCACCCGCGCCTGCAGCGCGCCCTGGATCTGGACGTGGAGGTGGTCGCGTTCGAGCTGGATTTGGCACCGCTGTCGCAGCGCGCCGTGCCGCGCGCCGGCACCCTGTCCCGGTATCCGTCCGTCCGCCGCGACCTCGCGTTCGTCGTCGCGCAGGACGTGGCCTGGGCGGCGATCTCGGCCTCCGTTCAGGCGGCCGCGGGCCCGTCCCTGCGCGATCTGGTGGTGTTCGACCGCTACCAGGGCAAGGGGGTGGAAACGGGATTCAAGAGTCTCGCTATGGGCTTGATTCTGCAGGATGAATCACGCACCCTGACTGACCGCGATGTGGAAGAAGTGGTGGCTGCGGTGATGGCGGCGATCGAGCGCGAACACGGCGCCAAGATCCGCGCCTGACACGCGCATCGCGGGTTTAGAACAGGGGAAACGATGTGGCATTGACCAAGGCGGAAATGGCGGAGCGGCTGTTCGACGAAGTCGGACTCAACAAGCGCGAAGCCAAGGAATTCGTCGACGCGTTCTTCGACGCGTTGCGCGAGGCGTTGGAGCACGGCCGGCAGGTGAAGCTGTCGGGCTTCGGCAATTTCGACCTGCGCCGCAAGAACCAGCGGCCGGGGCGCAATCCGAAGACCGGCGAGGAAATTCCGATTTCGGCGCGGACGGTGGTGACCTTCCGTCCGGGACAGAAACTCAAGGAGCGGGTGGAGGCCTATGCTGGATCCGGGCAGTAATCGCGAACTTCCGCCGATTCCGGCGAAGCGCTACTTCACCATCGGTGAGGTCAGCGAGCTGTGCGACGTCAAACCGCATGTGCTGCGTTACTGGGAAACCGAATTCCCGACCCTCAACCCGGTCAAACGCCGCGGCAACCGCCGTTACTACCAGCGCCACGAGGTGCTGATGGTGCGGCAGATCCGCGGCCTGCTGTACGAACAGGGCTACACCATCGGCGGCGCGCGCCTGCGCCTGGAGGGCGAGGCCGCCAAGGACGAGTCGGCGCTGAGCTCGCAGATCATCCGCCAAGTGCGGATGGAACTGGAAGAAGTGCTGCAGCTGCTGCGGCGCTGAACGGCAGGGATTGGGGGCGGGATCGGTCGAAGCCGGCCTGCTTTTGCTCAACCAATCCCGAATCCCGTATCCCAAATCCCCGCCTTAAAGCTATACTTGCCGCCCGCTCGCAAGGGCGGGGACATCGAAACACGTTCGGGGCGTAGCGCAGCCTGGTAGCGCATCTGCCTGGGGGGCAGAGGGTCGTCGGTTCAAATCCGGCCGTCCCGACCATTCCGATGTCATACGCGACGCCCGGCCTGGCCGGGCGTTTTGCGTTTTTGGGGCTGATCCGCTCTACCCGGGCGAATTGCTCGCGGCTTCGTCCGCCGCGGTACGCAGGCGCCCTCCACCGTTCGCGATGTCCGGTTGCGCCGGCTTGGGCTTCAAGGACAGGGCTGGGCGTTCGATGATGTGCCAGGACAGCCAGGCCAGTGCCAGGCTCGCCAGCAGCGTGAGCGTCAACATCAGCGGATAAGGGCGATGCGGGCCCAGCCACATCACCAGCAACTGCTGTACCGGGAAAGCGTACAAATAAAGGCCATAGGACAGATCGCCGTAGCGGCCTGCGTCCCTCCAGCCAGGCCATGAACGTTCACCGATCTGAATAGCGGCTGCGGCGGCAAGCATGGCCACGCCGAACGAAGGAATGCTCAATCGCCATGCCAGTACGGCCAGCACGACCATCGCCGCGGCGGCCACAGGCCGCCTCAGCCATGAATGCTCGTGCAGCAGCACGCCGAAGCCGAAGGCAATGCCGAAAAACGTGAGCTGGCCATCGATCCACGGCAGGTACGCGAATGCACCGGTGGCCCAGCCGAGCAAGAACAGGCCGATCATCGCAATCCCGACCCGGCGCATGATCAAGGCAATCGCCAGGAACACCAGATAGCATTCGATCTCGAGCGGAATCGTCCACAGCGAGCCGTTGACCGCGGGCAGGGGGTTGCGGTCGAACGTGGAGATGCCGAGGACGGTCAGCAACGACATCGTCAGCAACTGCAGGACGGCCAATGCCGGAGCGATTCGCAGGAACCGCCGCGTGGCGAAACGAAACGGCTGCGGGTCCCGTCGCCAGCTTTGCGCGATGAGATAGCCGCTGATCGCGAAGAACAGCATGACGCCTGTACGGCCCAAGGTGCTGCCGCCCAGGCGCGGCTCGTCGAGCCCGAGCACCGCGTACTGGTGGCTGACCAAGACCATTCCCGCGCCCAGCAAGCGCAGACCGTCGAAATTGTTGCGGTGCTGCATCTTGTCGTTCGCGAAAAAGTCGGAATCCCATTCTTGGCGCGGCTGCGCCTGGCTTCAAGCGGGCACGCTCAGGGCGCCTCCACGTCGTAGCCGCGCGCCTGCAGCCGCGCCAGGTAGCCGTCGGGCTTGAGCAGCTCGGCGATCGGCAGGCTGGCGAAGCTGACCCGGTTGTTGAGCAGGGCCTTGTCGGCGTTGGCCAGCCAGCTCCGGATCACGCGCTCGCGCAGGTCGCCGAAGCCCAGGCGCTGGGCCACGCCGGAGGCGGCGACCGCGCGCAGGCAGACCTCGTACTGGTCGCCCTGCGGCAGCGCGCGCAGCGCTTCGATGTCGCCGATCGCCCAGGCGTTGGCGCGCGCACGCATGGCCTCGATGTCGCCCTCGATCCGGCTCAGGGTCTTGGCGAAGCAGTCGGTGTCGCTGAGCGTGGTGTTGGCGAAGTCCTTGAGCACGGCCTTGGGGTCCTTGATCTTCAGTTCGACCTTGGACGAGGTGATCTTGACCTTGTGCTCCTTGGCGCTGCGCTCGACCACCGGCCAGACGATGCCCTTGAGCGCGAGATCGGAGCGGCGCATGGCGGCTTCGTAAAGCTCCTGCGCGGCGAACACCGGGCGCCACTTCTCGACGCCGCGATCGCCGCCGATGTAGCGCGCCTTGAGCGGCAGCCAGCGCGCGTAGAGGTCGGCGGGCACCACTTCGCGCAGGCTCTTGTCGTCGGGGTTGCGGCGCGCCTTCAGCGCCGAGGGGACCAGCAACAGGCTGCGGAACATGCCCAGGTCGGTGCCGATCGAGGCCGAGGGCGGTTCCAGCACCTCCTGCGACTGCGCGATGGTGGCCTCGACGTCGCGCGACAGCCAGCTCATGTTCTTCGGCACCGGGCTCAGGGTGCCGAGGATCCACAGCACGTGTTCGCCGCGGCTGACCTTCCACATGCCGGGGCCGGGCTGCACGCCGGAGACGACGACGGTATCGATGTCGCGGATGGTTTCCTGCGCCGGCGCGATCGGCGGCGTTTGCGCGAGCGCGGGCGTTGCGAGCGTGATTAGGGAGAGCGCGAGGCAGGCGAGCAGAGCAGGGCGCATCCGTTGCGTTTCCGTGGTGGGGATCGAGCCCGGAGCCTGCCAGATTCGCGAGGCGCGGCGCAGTGCGGATCGGCGCGCGCGCGGTCTGCCGTGCGGAATCCGTTCAGCCGGCGCCGCCTCGCGTGATTTGCTAATGAGAACCATTAACAATTAGACTGCGGGTCTCGATCCGATGCGGGTCCGGCGATTCCGCCGCGTCCCGCCGCAACCTACCAACGCCGCCGCATGAGCCCAGTCTCCGCATCCGCAGCGCCCGCGCGCAAATCCAAGGCCCTGCCGGCGCGATACCGCGTCGAGGTCGGCGTACGCGCGTTCGCGGCCGTGGTCGTCGGCTATCTGCTGGCCTACGGCGCGACCGCGTTCCTGACCGTGGTGCTGCCGTTCTCGCGCAGCGATCGCGTGGTCGCCGCCAGCCTGCTGTGCTTCGCGGTCTGGTGCGCGGCCGCGATGTACGCGTTCGCGGCCAAGAGCGCCGCGCGCGCCGTGTGCCTGCCGCTGCTGCTGGCGCTGGCCCTGTACGGCGTGGCCCTGGCCTTCCCCGAATTCGCCGCCCGGCCGTGAGCATGCGCGCATGAAGAACAGCTTCTCGCAGGCGATGGCCTGGTTGCACACCTGGGCCGGGCTGATCATCGGCTGGCTGCTGTTCGTGATCTTCGTCGGCGGCACCCTGGCCTGCTTCGACAAGGAGATCGGCGACTGGATGCGGCCGGCCCTGCATGGCGCGCAGCGCGCCGAGCCGAGTTTCGCGCCGGCGATCGCCGCGGCCCAGCGCCAGGCCAAGCCGCACGCGCACGCCTTGTACGTCGTCGCGCCGAGCGAGCGCGAGGCGGCGAGCAAGGCCTATGTCTATTACGACGACGGCAGCTATGAGCAGCACGCGCTGAATCCCGCCAGCGGCGAGCGCCTGCCCGACACCGCCGGCGGCGACTTCTTCTTCACCCTGCACTACAACCTGCACGCGGGCACGATCGGCATGTACTTGGTCGGCATCGCGGGCATGTTCATGCTGGTCGCGATCGTCACCGGCATCGTGATCCACAAGCGCATCTTCAAGGACTTCTTCACCTTCCGGCCCAAGACCGGCGGCCAGCGCGCCTGGCTGGACGGGCATAACCTGACCGGCGTGCTCGGCCTGCCCTTCCATCTGATGATCGCCTACACCGGCGTGGCGATCTTCGTCGCCTCGTACATGTTCGCCGGCGTGCAGGTGGCCTACGACAGCGACGCCGAGAAGTTCTTCGCCGAGGCCGCCGACAGCTATGAGCGCCCGGAGACCGGCAAGCCGCTGGCGCGGCTGTATCCGGTCGATGACCTGATCGCCGACGCCACGCGCCGGCTCGGTACGGCGCCGGCCTGGGTCAACGTGCACCATCCCGACGACAGCAGCGCGACCATCGCCTTCGGCGGCGACCACAGCCGCCACGTCGCCTGGAACTTCGACCAGGTGGTCTACGACGCCAACGACGGCAAGCTGCTGCACACCTCCAGACCGTCCGCGGCCGGCTACAAGGTCTATACCTTCCTCGGCGGCCTGCACATGGCGCAGTGGGGCGGCAGCGCGCTGCGCTGGCTGTACTTCGCGATGGGGCTGGCGGGCTGCGTGATGATCGCCAGCGGCATGCAGGTCTGGGTCAACAAGCGCGCCAGGAAGGTCGCCGAGGCCGGCGCGGTGTCGGGTTACGGGCTGGTGCAGAGCTTGAACCTGGGCGTGGTCGGCGGCCTGCCGCTGGGCTGCGCGGCGATGCTGATCGCCAACCGCGTGCTGCCGGCGGGGCTGGCCGAGCGCGCGAGCTGGGAGATCGGCGTGTTCTGCGCGCTGTGGGCGCTGGCGGCGCTGTATGCGGCGATTCCGTCGGTGCGCAAGCAGGGTTGGGGGCGCTACTTCGGCTTGAACGCGATCGCGCTGGCGGCGATCCCGCTGGTGAATCTGGCGACCGCGCCCAACAGCCATCTGTTCGCGAGCGTCGCGCGCGGCGACTGGGCCCTGGCCGCGGTCGATCTGACCGCGCTCGGCCTGGCGCTGGGCTTCGCGGTGCTGGCCTTGCGCGCACGCGCGGCCGCACGCCGGCCGGCGCCGGAGCGCGCGCGCCAGCGCGGCGGCGAGCGCGAACCCGCACTCGCCGAACCCTGAGAACGCCCGCATGCTGTGGTTGGGATTCGCCGTATCGACGCTGGCCTGGTGCCTGCTGAGCCTGGGCATGGAAAAGCACCATGCGCAGGTGTTCGCCGCGCGCTACGACGCGCGCCGCGCGCGCGTCCTGCGCGGCTGCGGCTGGGCGCTGCACGCGGCCGCCTTCGCCGGTTTCGCGGCCTGGAAGGGCTGGGAGTTCGGCCCGATCTTCTGGGCTGCGGTGCTGATGCTGTCGGCGCTGGCCTGGTCGCTGGTGCTGACCTTGTGGCCGAAGGCCAGCGCCAGGCTCGCGGTGGCGGTGCTGCTCGGCGGCGCGGTGGCGGCCTTATCGCTGCCCTGATCGCGGTGGCGCAGCCGACGCCGAAGGGCGTCGATCCCCGTCCTGCGTAGGGTGCGGTGAGCGCAGCAAACCGCACCATGCGCGCCGCCGCGGCTGCCTACGCGATGCGGTTCGCTGCGCTCACCGCATCCTACGGTCTTACGGTTTTACCGTCCTACGGTTCGTGTCGTGGCTTCGCTTCCTGTGGGAGCGACGTAAGTCGCGATCGGACTCCACCGGATCCGTGCAATCCGGCGACTGGGGATCGCGACTCACGTCGCTCCTACAGAAAGCTTGTCGTCGCGTCGTGCTCGAGGCCGAGAGCGTCGATGCCGTCCTGCCGTAGGGTGTGGTGAGCGCAGCGAACCGCACCATGCGTCGGCGCGGCTGCCTACGCACTGCGGTTCGCTGCGCTCACCGCATCCTACGGTCTTACGGTTCTACCGTCCTACGGTTCGTGTCGTGGCTTCGCTTCCTGTGGGAGCGACGTAAGTCGCGACTGGACTCCACCGGATCCGTGCAATCCGGCGACTGGGGTCGCGACTTACGTCGCTCCTACAGAAAGCTTGTCGTCGCGTCGTGCTCGAGGCCGAGAGCGGCGATGCCGTCCTGCCGTAGGGTGTGGTGAGCGCAGCGAACCGCACCATGGGCCGCTGCGCTGCTTGCGCGATGCGGTTCGCTGCGCTCACCGCATCCTACGTTCGGTGTTCCTCAAAGCGCCGCGCTGCGCGGCGGCGCTTCCAGCAGTTCCGGCCAGCGCGCGAGCACGGCGTGGCGGATGCCGGCGGGGTCGAGGCCGGATTCGGCCAGCAGCTGTTCGCGGCTGGCGTGGTGCTGGAATTCGTCGGGCAGGCCCAGGTGCAGGATCGGCAGCACGATGCCTTCGGCCGCGAGCAGTTCGGCCACGCCGCTGCCGGCGCCGCCGGCGACCACGTTGTCCTCGAGGGTGACGAAGCCGTGGTGGCCCTTGGCCAGTTCCAGGATCAGGGCGCGGTCCAGCGGTTTGACGAAGCGCATGTTGACCAGGCTCAGGCCCAGCTCGGCCGCGACCTGTTCGGCCGCCGGCACGATCGCGCCGAAGGCGAGCAGGGCGATGCGCGAGCCGCTGCGGCGCAGCTCGGCCTTACCGATGGGCAACGTGTCCAGATTCGGCTGCACCGCCACGCCGGGGCCGGTGCCGCGCGGGTAGCGCACCGCGGCCGGGCCCGGATAGCGGTGGCCGGTGCTGAGCATCTTGCGGCACTCGTCCTCGTCGGCCGGCGCCATCACCACCATGTTGGGCACGCAGCGCAGGTAGGACAGGTCGAGGTTGCCGGCGTGGGTGGCGCCGTCCGGGCCGACCACGCCGCCGCGGTCGATCGCGAACAGCACGTCGAGGTTCTGGATCGCGACGTCGTGCACCAGCTGGTCGTAGCCGCGCTGCAGGAAGGTGGAGTAGATCGCGACCACCGGCTTGGCGCCTTCGCAGGCCATGCCGGCGGCCAGGGTGACCGCGTGCTGCTCGGCGATGGCGACGTCGAAGTAGCGCGCCGGGTATTCCTTGCTGAAGCGCACCAGGCCCGAGCCTTCGCGCATCGCCGGGGTGATGCCGAGCAGCTTGTCGTCGGCCGCGGCCATGTCGCACAGCCATTCGCCGAACACGTCGGTGTAGGTCGGCTTCTTGGCGCCGGGCTTGCTGACCAGACCCTTTTCGGGGTCGAAGGGGCCGACCGCGTGGTAGCCGATCTGGTCGCCTTCGGCCAGTTCGTAGCCTTTGCCCTTGGTGGTGATGATGTGCAGCAGCTGCGGGCCCTTGAGGGTCTTGAGCGTCTTCATCGCGCCGAGCAGGGCCGGCAGGTCGTGGCCGTCGATCGGGCCGGTGTAGTGGAAGCCGACCTCCTCGAAGAAGGTCGAGGGCACGAACATGCCCTTCCAGTGTTCTTCCCAGCGGCGCACGAACTTGGCCGCCGGCTTGCGCTTGTCGCCGAGCAGCTTCTTGCCGCCTTCGCGCAGGGCGTTGAGGGTGCGGCTGCCGGTGAGGCGGCCGAGCATCTTGGTGACGCCGCCGACGTTCTCCGAGATCGACATCTGGTTGTCGTTGAGGATCACCAGCAGGTTCGGCTCGGGGTCGGTCATGCCGCCGGCGTGGGCCAGGGCTTCGAAGGCCATGCCGGCGGTCATCGCGCCGTCGCCGATCACCGCCACCACCTTGCGCTCGTCGCCCGCGCGCTGCAGGGCGATCGCCATGCCCAGCGCGGCCGAGATCGAGGTCGAGCTATGGCCGACGCCGAAGGTGTCGTACTCGGATTCCTCGCGCTTGGGGAACGGCGCGACGCCGTCCTTCTGCTTGACGGTGTGGATCTCGTCGCGGCGGCCGGTGAGGATCTTGTGCGGGTAGCACTGGTGGCCGACGTCCCAGACCAGGCGGTCGACCGGGGTCTCGAACAGCCAGTGCAGGGCCACGGTCAGTTCGATCACGCCCAGGCCGGCGCCGAAGTGGCCGCCGACCAGGGCGACCTGTTCGATCAGGTAGCTGCGCAACTCCTCGGCGATCGCCGGCAGTTCGTCTTCGCCGAACTGGCGCAGGTCGGCGGGAACTTGGATGCGGGAAAGACGCGGGTAGCGCTGCGGATCGATCATTACCGACGGGTTCTGGCGTTCAGTCGGTCATTGTCCCGCCCCTGTGTGAGGCGGGCAAGAAGCGAGTGCGTGGCGGGTTCAGGCGCGGCCGCGGGGGAGCGCGCCTGGGGCGCCCGCGATCAGCGGCCGCGCAGGCGTCCGAACAGGCCGCCGGCCTTGGCCGGTTCGGCCGGATCGGGCTCGGCCTCGGGCTCGGCGAAGCCGGTGGCGAGGTTGGCGTTGACGAAGTCGGCCACATCCGCGGCCGGCACGCCGCTGGCCTCGGTGATCTCGGCCAGGCTCGCCGGGCCCTTCATCATCACCGTGGCGATGCGGAAGTGCTTGGGGAACTCGCGTTCGGTCTGCGGCCATTTGACCATCTGATAGCGGCGCTGCGGGTCGTAACCGGGCGCCAGCGCGCCATGGCCGGCGAGCAGGCTGCCGAACCAGACCAGGCGCACCAGCGGCATGGGCTCGCCCAGCGGCGCGACCGTCATGGCCCAGGTCTTGTCGTCGACGGCGAGGAAGTCGGCCGCGGAGACGTTCTTCTCGAAATAGGGCGACAGCGGCTTGAGCGCCGAGTGGCCGTGGTACTGGCGCCGCTCGGCGTCGATCAGCAGCGGCTCGTCGCCGCGCAGGCGCACGCGGCCGCGCAAGCGCCCGGAGGTCAACCAGACCAGCAGGGATTCGCCGGCGGCCGCTGCAGGCGCGGGAGCGGATGCGGGAGCCGCGGGTGCGGGTGCCGGCGCAGGAGCCGGAGCGGGCGCCGCGGCCACCGGGGCAGGCGCGGGCGCCGGAGCCGGCGCTGCCGGAGCAGGCGCCGGAGCCGGCGTGGGCGCGATGCCCAGCGGGATCTCGACCGCGCGGTCCAGGGCGGGCACCGCGGCCGGCGCGGGTGCGGGTGCAGGCTTGGGCGCGGCCGGTGCCGGGCTCGGAGCCACCGGGTTGGGCGCGTTGGCGATCGTCGGCGGCGCCGGCGCGGCTTCCAGCGGCTGGCCGGCCTGGGTCGCGATTTCGCGTAACAAATCGCCGATACCGTTGGCGTCGAACGGCTGGCCGAGGCGATAGTCGGCCTGGGTGCGCTGGGCGCTGGTCAGCGCGATCACGCTCTTGCCCGCGGCATGCAGACGCAGCCAGCTCATCGGGCCGTACATGCTGTCCATATCCACGACGACGTAGTCGGCCTGGCTCTCGGGCAGCAGCTGCCAGCGCCCGCCGAGGCGGGAGTTGGCGTCCTTGAAGGCCGCCTGCAGTGCGGTCTCCGTCGCCGGGTCCATTCCGGTCAGACCGAGGGTCAGGGCCATCGTTGCGTCCATCGTTGCGGTGGTGGACGAGTGTTGCGGACGGCACTCACGTCGTCAACGCGCGCAACGCGTCGCAAACCAGCGTTCTTCGGCAGGTGCCCGCTCGGGCTGCGGGCAGATCGCGACCGGCGTCACGGCTTAATACGCAAAGTCCCGGCGAAACGACCGTTTTCGACCCATGGCCGATGCGCGCGCGGTTCCGCGCGGATCGCGATTCACGACGCGCTCCGACCGGCGTGGACAGGGCTCAACCGCTCAGGCGCGCGTTCTTGGGCAGCTGATTGCGCAGGAACGCCATCTGGTCGGCGAGGATGTTGCGGTTGGACAGGATCAGGTGCTCGACCCAGCTCGGCCGGTACGGCACCGCCAGCAGCGGCATGCCGGCCTGCTGCGGGGTGCGGTTGCCCTTGCGCGAATTGCAGTGGAAGCAGGCCGCGACCACGTTCTCCCAGATGTCGCGGCCGCCCTTGGACACCGGGATCACATGATCGCGGGTCAGGTGCGGGCGGTTGAAGTCGCGGCCGCAGTACAGGCACAGGTAGTCGTCGCGCGCGAACAGGGCGGCATTGGTCAGGGCCGGGGTCGGGTCGAGCGCGTGCGAACGCGCATGGCCGCGCGCGGCCACGATCGGATGCAGTTCGATCAGGCTTTGTTCGCCGCTGAGGCGGCTGGTGCCGCCGTGCACGCGCAGGCAGGGGTCGCCGAGGGTCCAGGCCACCGCGCCGCGCACGTACAGACAGGTCGCTTCCTGCCAGTTCATCCAGTCGAGCACGCGGCCGTGCGCATCCAGCGAAAGCAGTCGCACCGCGTTGAGGCGGTCGCTGGGCGGGCGGGGGTGCGCGTAGCGCTGGGCGAGGTCCAAGCCGGAGACGCCGAGGATTTCCGGCTCACGCAGCAGTCGCTCTGCGTGGGTTCCGGTTCGGACCAAGCGTAGGCTCGCTCTATCGGTCTCCATCGGGATATCAGCTTATACCCGTTTGATGACGTTTTGGGTAGCCGATGCGCGGCTCGCGCGGGCGCGATGCCCGCTGCGCGGCCGTCCGTGGCCGCGCGGGTATTGCGATCAGGCGTCGAAGGCCTCGGCGTCGAGCGCGGTCAGGGTCGAGGCCGGCGCGGCGATCGCTTCGGCATGGGCGCGGGTGCGCGGCAGCAGGCGCGCGTAGTAGAAGCGCGCGGTCTCGCGCTTGCCGGCCTTGAAACGCTCGGACTGCGACGAGGCTTCGCTGGCGGCGACGCTGCGCGCCCACCAATAGGCCAGCGCCACATAGCCCGAATACATCAGATAGTCGTAGGCAGCCGCGCCCACTTCGTCGGCGTCGGCGACCGCGCGCTGGCCGATCCGCAGGGTCAGCTGCTGCCACTGCGCGGCCTGTTCGCGCAGCGGGCCGATGAACTCGGCGACCGCCGGGTTGTCGGCGTTGGCGGCGCAGAAGCTTTCGATCTCCTCCAGCATCACGCGCAGGCCGGCGCCCTGCAGCTGCATGACCTTGCGGCCCAGCAGGTCCAGGGCCTGGATGCCGGTGGTGCCTTCGTACAGGGTGGTGATGCGGGCGTCGCGCGCGAGCTGCTCCATGCCGTGCTCGGCGATGTAGCCGTGGCCGCCGTAGCACTGCAGCGCGTGATAGGTGCATTCCACGCCCCATTCGGTGAGGCAGGCCTTGACGATCGGGGTCATGAAACCGACCAGCGCGTCGGCGCGTTCGCGTTCGGCCGCGTCGGGCGCATTGTGGGCGACGTCGACCAGCAGCGCGCCGTGGTAGCCCATCACCCGGCCGCCTTCGACCAGGGCCTTGCAGGTCAGCAGCATGCGCCGCACGTCGGGGTGGACGATGATGGGATCGGCCGGCTTGTCGGGGAACTTCGCGCCCGACAGCGCACGCATCTGCAGGCGTTCGCGAGAGTAGGTCAACGCGTTCTGCAGGGCGCGGTCGGACAGGCCCAGGCCCTGCAGGCCGACCGCGAGGCGGGCGGTGTTCATCATGGTGAACATCGCCATCAGGCCCTTGTGCGGCTGGCCGATCAGATAGCCCTGGGCGCCGTCGAAGTTCATCACGCAGGTGGCCGAGCCGTGGATGCCCATCTTGTGTTCGAGCGCGCCGCAGCGCACCGCGTTGGCGGCGCCGATGGTGCCGTCGCGCGCGACCTGGACCTTGGGCACCACGAACAGCGAGATGCCCTTGCTGCCGGCCGGCGCGTCCGGCAGGCGCGCCAGCACCAGGTGGACGATGTTGTCGGTGAAGTCGTGCTCGCCGGCGGTGATGAAGATCTTGGTGCCGGTGATCGAATAGCTGCCGTCGGCCTGCGGTTCGGCACGGGTCTTGAGCAGGCCCAGGTCGGTGCCGCAATGCGGCTCGGTCAGGCACATGGTGCCGGTCCAGCGGCCTTCGACCAGCGGCTTGAGGAAGACCTCCTGCTGCCAGGCTTCGCCGTGGTGCAGCAGGGCTTCGGTGGCGCCGTGCGAGAGCAGCGGGAAGTTGCCCCAGGCCAGGTTGGCGGCGTCGATCATTTCCTTCAACGGCACGCCGGCCGCGTGCGGCAGGCCCTGGCCGCCGAACTCGCTGGGCGAGACCAGGCCGGCCCAGCCGCCCTCGACGTACTGCGCGTAGGCCTGCTTGAAGCCCGGCGGCGTGGTCACCGCGCCGCTGGCCTTGTCGTAGCTGCAGCCGATCTCGTCGCCGACGCGGTTGAGCGGGGCCAGCACGGTCTCGGTGAAACGCGCGCCTTCGTCCAGCACCGCGTCCAGTACGTCGCGCGTGGCCTCGGCGAAGCCCAGGCGTTGGAACGCGGCTTCGGCGCCGAGCACGTCGAACAGGGCGAAACGCATATCGGCGAGTGGGGCTTTGTAGGTGCTCATAGGCTGTTCGGGAATAGGGAATGGGGAATAGGGAATCGGATAGAGCTCAGGAGCGGAGGTGGGGTGTGGGGTCGTTCATAAGCCGTGGCTACAAACGATTGCCGATTCCCCATTCCCGATTCCCGGCTTTACCGCAGCACGCCGGGCAGGCCGGGCGCGGGGCTGAGCGCGCTGCTGCGGTCGATGGCGAAATTGCGCTGCTTCTTTTCGTCGGGGGTCGCGTCGATGCTGCCCTTGAGGGTGTAGGACAGGCTGCGGCCGCTGGCGAGGGCGTCGGCGACGGCGAGCTTGGCCGCGCCGTTGGGGCGCAGGTCCACCGCGATCACGTCGGCCGACTCGGGGCCGATCGACACCGCCGGCGTCCCTTGCAGGCGGCCGGCCTCGTCGCTGCCCAGGGCCAGGACCAGGTCGAAGCGGTCGAAGCGCATCGGGATGCTGCTGAAGTTTTCGATCCGCAGCTCGGCCGACCAGCTGCCGTCGGCGCGCACGGTCAGCTGCTGGATGCGTGCGGAGGGCTCGGACACGCGGCGCACCGGTCCGCCGATGCAGGCCGCCAACAGCAAGGCGCAGCCCATCAGGGCCAAACCACGAGTCCAACGCATCGCCTTCATGCTGCCGCTCCGCCGTAAGCCGTAATGGGGCGTTGAGGATACTACGGCGTAGGGTGGGGGTTGGGGACGGGGAAGGGCAAAAGCAAATCCCCCCTAGTCCCCCTTTTTCAAAGGGGGGAATAAAGCGCGTTTCAAAAAACGAGCGGGAAGCGTGCTAATTCGAGCGCGTCTGCTCGACCGCGGTTTCTCCCCAGTGAAACCGTGCCGTTCCCCCCTTTGAAAAAGGGGGACTAGAGGGGATTTGCTTTCCGCCCCTCAGTCCACCAGACCCTTGCGCAGCGCGTACCGCACCAGCTCGGCGGTGTTGCGCACGTCCAGCTTGGCCAGTACCCGCGCGCGGTGGTTTTCGGCGGTCTTGACGCTGATCGTCAGCTCGCGCGCGATTTCCTTGGTGGTGTGGCCTTCGGCGATCAGGTGGAAGACCTCGCGTTCGCGCGCGGTCAGGCGGCCGTAGGGGTCGCCGAGATCGCGTTCGGGATGCTGCAGTTGTTCGGCCAGCGCGCGCGCCGCCTGCGGGCCGAAGTAGCCGTGGCCGGCGTGCACGCCGCGCACCGCCGCCAGCAGCTCGGAGGCCGCGCTGTCCTTGACCATGTAACCGGAGGCGCCGACGCGCACGGCCTGCAGCACGTATTCGTTCTCCTGGTGCATGGTCAGCACCAGCACGCGCGTGTCGGGCAGGGCCTCGCACAAGCGGCGCACGACCTCGATGCCGTTCAGGCGCGGCATCGAGATATCGGTGATGACCACGTCGGGGCGGGTCGCGACCGCCTTTTCCAGCGTCTCCAAGCCGTCGGCGGCCTGGGCCACGACCTGGACGTCGCCTTCGGCCTGCAACAGGCCGACCAGACTCTCCCGGACCATGGTGTGGTCGTCAGCGATCAGTACCCGCACGGTCTTGGTCCCCATGGCGCTTACGCTGCTCGCGTGTCCGGCGCGCGTCAAGCGCCGGTGTTCAGGGAGGCGACAAGGGCACGCGCGCGCTCAGGCGCGCGCCCTCGCCGGGCGCGCTGCGCAGTTGCAGCACGCCGCCGTACAGGCGCAGGCGTTCGCGCATGCCGCCCAGTCCGCTGCCGCCGGCCTGCAGGGCCAGTTCGGGTTCGCAGCCGCGGCCGTCGTCGTGCACGCGCAGTTGCAAGCCTCCGTGGCGGGCGGTCAGTTGCACGTGAATATGGCTGGCGCCGGAATGCTTGGCCGCGTTGTTGAGCGCTTCCTGGGCGACGCGGAACAGCAGGGTCTGCAGTTCGCCGTCCAGGGCGGGCAGGGCATCGACGTCGAGATCGATGCGGGCGCCGCAGGCTTCGGCCTGGCTGCGCACCAGCCAGCGCAGCGCGGCCTCCAGGCCCAGGTCGTCGAGGATGGGCGGCCGCAGCAGGCGCGAGAGTTCGCGCGTGTCCTGCAAGGTGTCGCCGCACAGGGCCAGCGCGGTGGCCAATGCGGCGCGCGCATCCTCGCGGTCGGCCGGCAGGGCGCCGTCGAGTTGGCCCAGGCGGTGCTTGAGCACGGTCAGGTTCTGGCCGATGCCGTCGTGCAGCTCGCGCGCGAGGCGGCGGCGCTCGTCCTCCTGCACGCGCCAGACCGCGCGTCCGAGGCGGCGGAATTCGCGCTCGTTGCGTTCCAGCCGCTCCAGCAGTTCCTGGTATTGCCGGCGCAGGCTGGCGAGTTCGTCCACGGCCGCGGCTCAGGGCTTGCGCGCCGGTTCGAGCCGGGCGATCTGCGGCGCCGCGTCGAAGCCGCCGCGCAGGGGCGCGGGCATGCGCCCGCGCAGGCGTTGCAGCGCGGCCAGGGCGTCGTCGCGCGCGCGCGCGGCGGCGGAGGCGTCGCCGGCCTGGCTCAGCGCCTGCGCGCCCAGTTCGTGCAGGCGGAAGGCGCCGGCGTAATCGCCACGCCGCAGCAGCGGCAGGATCTCGCGGTAGCGCTTCACCGCGCCATCCGCATCGCCCGCGGCCAAGGCCTGGGCGATCGCGGTTTCCGCCCAGTCCAGGCGCAGCGCGACGTGGCCCAGGGCGGCGACTTCGGCGCCGAGGCGGGCTTCGCCGGTGCCGGCCTTCATCGCCTCCAGATCGACCTGCAAACGCAGCAGGCGCACGCCCGACGCATCGGCGTAGCGGCGCGCCAGGGCCAGTTGCTGCGCGGCGCTTTTGCCGTTGCCGCCCTGGCGCGCGAGCTGCGCGCGCAGCAAGGCGTCGATGCCGCGCTGTTCGGCCGGCGCCTGCGATACCGGCGCGGCGATCGCGTCCAGGGCCTTGAGCGCATCGGCGCGGGCGCCGGCCGCGATCAGGGTCTGCGCGCGCAGCAGGCCGGCGTCGGCGATGCCGCGCGGGTCCTGGCGCTGGCGGAACAGCGCCTCGGCCTTGCCGGCCTCGGCCAGGGCTTCGTCGTAGCGTCCCTGCATCAGGGCCAGCTCGGCCAGGTTGCGGCGGCTGACCGCGGCTTCCTCGATCATCTGTTCGCGTTCGGCGTCGGCGAGCGCGAGCTGCAGCTGTTCGCGCGCCGCGTCCCATTGGCCGCGCGCAATCGCCAGCAGGCCGAGATTCTGCAAGGTGCGGATGCGGCCGGTCTGGTCGCCGAGCTTTTGGTAGGCGCCGGCCGACTGCGACAGATAGGCCTGGGCGTCGTCGTAGGCGCCGAGCTGGTAATGGGCGAAACCGATGTCGTTGAGCGCCTGCGCGGTGCCCTGGGCGTCGCCGGTCTGTTGCCAGCCTTGCAGGGCCAGCCGGAACGCGCGCAGCGCGGCCGGGTAGTCGCCGCGCTCCTCGGCCAGCAGGCCCAGTTCGTTGTCGACCGCGGCCAGGCCGTGGCGATCGTCCAGCGCCAGGTGCAGCTTGCGCGCCTGCTCCAGGCTGGCCGCGGCTTCGTCGTAGCGGCCCGACAGCGACAGCACGTTGCCGAGGTTGCGCAGGCTGGTCGCCAGGCCGCGCCGGTTGCCGACCGCGCCGCGCAGTTCCACCGCTTTTCGGTACTGCTCCTGGGCGTGGTCGTTCTGGCCCAGGCGGCTGTAGCCGATGCCGAGCGCGTTGACGGTTTCGGCTTCGCCGTAGCGGTTGCCGCTGCGCTTGTAGAGCACCAGCGCACGCACCAGGTAGTCGTCGACCGCGCGCCGCGCCTGGCCGTGCAGGATCGAAAACTTGCCCAGTTCGTACCAGGCGCGCGGGTCGTTGGCGTCGCGCGCGCTCAAGGCCTGCAATTGCTTGACCGCGCCGGCGAGGTCGCCGCCGGCGCCCAGCGCGCGTCCGAGTTCGAGTTCGGCGCGGGTATCGTCGGGCGTGGCCTGCAGCTGCGCGCGCCATTCGCGCGCGGCGGCCTCGGCGTCGCCGTCGAGCAGGGCGCGTTCGGCGGCGAAGCGGCGGCGCAGGCTTGGCGGCGCGTTGGCGGCGACGCGCTGGCCGCGTTCGATCGCATCGTAGGCGCCGTCGAGGTCGCCGATCGCCTGCGCCGATTCGGCCGCGCCCATCCAGGCCGGGGCGAACCCGGGCGCGCTGTCGGCGGCCTTGCGGAACGCCGCCAGCGCTTCCACCGGCGCGCTGTCCTGGCGCGCGCGCAGGCCTTCGCCGTAGGCGTCCAGGGCCGGCGCGGCGGGCAGGTCCAGGGCCAGCGGCGCGCGCAGGCCGAGGTCGCCGCGGAAACCGGCGTCGTCCGGCAGCGCCGCGAACGCGGCCTGCGGATCGCCGCCGCGGCCGCTGCTGCGGCGGATGCCGCCGCGTTCGTCCGACAATTCGGCGTCGGCCAGCCAGCGGCCGGCGTCGGGGCGCAGACTCACGCGCAGCACGCGGTCGGCGCCGACGGTGCGGCGCAGCGCGGCCGGATCGAGCCGGGCGCTGCCGGTGGGATCGAGCTGGCGCAGCGCCTGCTGGGTGCGGTCTTCGTCGACCACCGCCAGACCCGGTACGCCGGACAGGGCGCTGCGCAACTGCGCGGCCAGGGCGGCGCGGCGCGCGGGCGCCAGCGCGGCCTGCTCCGGCGCGTCCAGCGGCAGCACCAGCAGGCGGTGCAGCGGCGCGACCGCGGCCACGCCCGCGGGCACCGTCGGCGTCTGCGCGCGCCACAGCCAGGCTCCGCCGGCCGCGGCCAGGGCGAGCGCGGCCGCCACCGCCAGCCAGGTGCCGCGGCGCGGCCGGTAGTCGCGCGCGAGCTTGCGCTGGTCGAGCACGCGGATGACCTCGTCGGCGCTGCCCAGGCGATGCCCGGGCTGCGGCCGCAGCAGGCGATCGACCAGGCGCGCCAACCAGGCCGGCGTCTGCGGCCGTTGCCCGGTCACCGGCGCCGGCGCGCGCAGCATGCGTTGCGCCAGCACTTCGTGCACGGTGCCGCCGGCGAAGGGCAGGGCGCCGGCGAGCATTTCGTACAGGATCAGGCCCAGCGCGTAGAGGTCGCTGCGCGCGTCCACGGTTTCGCCGCGCGCTTGTTCGGGCGACAGGTAGTCGGGCGTGCCGACCACCGCGCCGGATTGGGTCAGGCCGGTGCTGGCCAGCGAGCGCGCGACGCCGAAGTCGGTGATGCAGGCGTCGCCGGCGCGGTCGACCAGCACGTTGGCGGGTTTGAGATCGCGGTGGATCACCCCGACCGCGTGCGCCGCGCTCAGGCCCTGGGCGAGCTGGCGCGCGATCCGGATCGCATCCTCGATCGGCAGCGGGCCCTCGCGGTCGAGCTTGCGGTCCAGCGCCTCGCCGTCGATGTAGTCCATGCCGATCAGCCACTGGCCGTCGTGCTGGGCGAGGTCGTGGATGCGCACCACGCGCGGGCTGGAGACCTGGCGCGCCATCAGCAGTTCCTGACGGAAGCGCTCGAAGGCGTCGGCGCGCGTGGCCAGCTCCGGGCGCAGCAGCTTCAGCGCGATGGGTACATCCAATGTGAGATCGGTGGCGCGGTAGACCACGCCCATCCCGCCCACGCCCAGCACCGCCTCGATCCGGAAGCGCCTGGCCAGCACCGTGCCCGGCGCCAGCCGTTGCTGCGCGTATAGCCCGGTGGCGGTCGGCGCGGAAGAATCGGTCATGGCGTGCTGCCGTGCGGGCCCGCCACTATCGTGCTCCAACGCGGCGCATCGTCCAATGCCTCGACCGCGCTGCGCGCCAGCAGCCACAGGGCGGCGCTCTCGGCGAAGGCGCTGAGCAGTTCCAGGTCGAACTGGGTGATCGGTTCGCCCGGGCTGCGGCGGTCGGCGTAGATCGCGCCCAGGGTGCGCGGGCCGTCCAGCAGCGGCAGGCAGACCAGGCATTTCAGGCCGCTGTCGACGATCGAGGCGCGTTCGGCGGCCCAGTCGCTGCGCGCGACCTCGTTGACCACCACCGGCTGGCGCAGCGCGAGCGCGCGTTCGACCGCGCCGACGCTGCCGGAGAACACGCGCGAGCGCAGCATGGCCGGGTCCAGCACCACGCTGGCGCGCACCGCGTAATCGCCGCCGCTGGCCAGCAGCAGGAAGCCGCGGCTGCAGTCGGCCAACTCGACCACGCCGCGCAGCACTTCCTCGGGCAGGCGGGCCTGGTCGGATTCGGCCTCGACCCGGCGGGTGAGCGCGAGCGAGAAATCCCGGCGTTGCTGCTGGCGCAGGCGCAGGCCGTTGCTCTGGGCTTCGTTGAATTCGGCGAAATCGCAGTGGACGTCGCCCAAGCGCAGCCAGGACGGCACCGCCAGGGCCAGGCAGTCCTCGACCGCGATGCCGTCGACGTAGCTGCCGTTCTTGCTGCCCAGGTCGCGCAACTGCCAGCGTTGGCCGTCGTAGCTGAGTTCGGCGTGGGCGCGCGAGACCGAGGGGTGGTCCAGCACCAGGTCGCAGTCGGCCGCGCGGCCGATGCGCAGGCGACCGCCCGCGGCGATCCAGCGCGTGATCGCTGCGGTTTCGGGCGGATAAGCGATCAGGCGCGCCGGCATGGGCGCATCTTAAGCGCGGCCGGCGGCCCTATCGCGAACGCGCATCACTGTCCGTAGTCGCGTTGGTAGACCACGCTGAAGCGCAAGGTCGCCGCGCCCGCGATCAACTCGCCGGCGTGGTTGGTGGTGCTGTGGTCGGCACGCCATTCGTTGGACAGGGTGGTGCCGCCCTGGGACTGGGCCAGGCTGCGGATGCCGTCGACCGCCGCGATCGCGGCCGGGTAGTCGTTGCCGTCCAGCGCGTCCTCGGTGTCGTCCAGCAATGCGGTGTAGGCCGGTTGCAAGGCCGCCGGCAGCAGCGCGACGCGGTTGCGCAGGCGCAGGATCTTCTCGTCGATGACCATGCCGGTGGGGCGCAGGTCGATCAGGATCAGGAACTGCGAAAAGCCGCCGTAGGTGCCGCGCGCGCGCACGCTGCCCTGGGCGATCTCGTCGGTGATGTCCTGGAACGGCCCGCCCAGCGGCGCCTTGAACAGGCGCAGCGAACTGCCCAGGGCATAGGGCAGCACGTGGGTGTGCAGCTCGAAGCGGCCGGTGCCCTGAAAGCGCAGGCCGCCGCTGGCCGGCGGCTCGACGGTGATCAGCACCGGCAGGGCCGCGGTCAGCGAGGTCAGGTTGAGGTTGGGCAGCCGCCCCTGCAGCAGCGGGCTGAGCGGGCTGACGACCTTGGCGCCGATGCCCAGGCTGTTCGCGCTCAGGCCCTGGGCGTTCTCGAATTCCAGGCTCAGGTCCAGGATGGTCAGCCCGGGCAGGCCGACGTAGGCGCTGGCCTCGTTGCCCGAGACGGTGACGTTGACCGGCAGCGACTGCGCCTTGGCAGGCCCCCATCCGCTCCACAGCACTGCCGCCAGCAGCGCGCTCCACGCCCACTTTCCCATCTCGCACCCCCCGTAGACCGTGGCCCAGGTCGGCGTCCGCCGTGGGCGCAGACAGAGCAACGGCATGCGCCGAGCGTACTCCGCGTGCCCCCTTCAAGTCTCTAGGGATTTTCCCCCACGCAGCATGGGCGTTCATCCGGATGGTCGGATCCCGCGCCGGCCGGCCAAGGTGCCCAGGCCGGCCCCCCTTCGTCCCCGGCGCCGACAAACGTTTTCATGGAGAAGCCCAGCATGCATCGCAACCGCCGCAACTTCCTCAAGCTGTCCGCACTGGCCGTGGGCATGATGGCCAGCGGCATGGCCCTGGCCGGCGCCCATATCGACGCGGCCCTGAACCGCGTGCTGGGCACCGCCACCGCGCTCGACAAGCTGGAAGTGGTGGTGTCCTACCAGCAGCAGGGGGCGGTGAATGCGACCCAGTTGCAGGCGCTGCGCACGCTGGGCATCGGCAAGGGCATCGGCATGCGCAACCTGCCGATCGCCGGCGCACTGGCCACGCCGGCGCAGATCCGCGCCCTGGCCCAACGCAGCGATGTGCGCGCGATCCACCTCAACCGCGCCCTGGAGTACTACAACCAGGAAGCGCGCGAGCTGTCCGGGGTCAACCGGGTCCAGGCCAATCCCGGCGACTTCGGCCGCACCACGCCCTACACCGGGCGCGGGGTGTCGGTGATGATCAACGACTCCGGCATCGACGCCACCCATGCCGACCTCAAGTACGGCGTGCGCGTGGTCCAGAACGTGCAGGCCCTGACCAATCTGCATTCGGTGCTGGATGTCCTGCCGGTGGTGGTGCTGGAGAACCAGCTCAATACCGACATCAGCTCCGGCCATGGCACCCATTGCGCCGGCACCGTCGGCGGCAGCGGCGTGCAATCGGCCGGTCTTTACCGCGGCGTGGCCACCGGCGCCGATCTGATCGGCTACGGCTCCGGCGCGGTGATCTCGATCCTGGACGCGGTCGGCGGCTACGACTACGCGATCAGCAAGCAGAACAGCTTCGCCGCGCCGATCCGGGTGATTTCCAACTCCTGGGGCAGCTCGGGCGCCTTCGACCCCGCCGATCCGGTCAACCTCGCCAGCTACGAGGCCTACAAGCGCGGCATCGTCAGCGTGTTCGCGGCCGGCAACGACGGCCCCGCCGCGAACACCCACAACCCCTACGCGCAAGCGCCGTGGGTGATTTCGGTGGGCGCCGGCAACAAAGACGGCACGCTCGCCGACTTCTCCTCGCGCGGCAATCCGGGCGAAACGGCCAGCTTCACCATGCCCGACGGCGTGAGCTGGACCTACAGCAACCAGCCCAGCCTGGTCGCCACCGGCGTCGACATCGTCTCGACCCGCGCCCTGACCGGCCTGCTGCCGGTGCTGGCCGCGCAGCAGGATCTCTCGCTGGGGGCCAAGGCCCTGTACTACACCCACATGAGCGGCACTTCGATGGCGACCCCGCACGTGGCCGGCATCGTCGCCCTGCTGCTGGAGGCCAATCCCTCGCTGACGCCCGCCGAGGTCAAACAGATCCTCACCGCCACCGCCAATCCCATGCCCGGCCGGTTGCCCTTCGAGGTCGGCAGCGGCCATGCCGACGCCTACGAGGCGGCGCAGGTCGCGCAGGGCTATTGATCCCGGGCGCACCCCCGGCCACGGAAGGCCAGGGACGCCCTGCAAGGCCGTCGTTGTTTCCTCTCTCGCTCTCTCTGCCGATTTCATCGGGGGCATCCGGGTCGTAGCGGATGCCCATTTTTTTGCCGAAGGCCCGGCGCATTGCGGGCGCGATGGCCGTCCACGCGGGCCGTACGCGTTAGCGCCATAGAGCAGGAGTGGAAGTCATCGCATCCCCCTCGCCGTCCCGGCGAGACTAGGCCCGGCCTTCGCCGGGCCCTTTTTTGTCCGATTATTTCTGGGGGTACGGGGATTTCAGATTGACGATGCAATGGGCGGAGGCAAATAAAATCCGGGTCGTTGCCTGCTGGATGAAGCAGGGCTAGAGCCGGCGAGCCTGTTCGGCTTTCTCTCGCTCGTGGTTTCCGGACAGCACTTCCGGCGCGGCGTATTCGGCAGTGGGTGCGGTCGAATCGCACAGCATCGGAATGCCGAAGTCGATGAGTCGCGCCTTGCCCTCGGCGGTCGCCAGGACGTTGGAGGCCTGATGTCGCCGTGCACGATGACTCGCGGCAGGAGGCGCTATCGCGGCGCCGGCGGCGGCAAGCATGGGCCGGCCGCGGCGGCGACCGCGCGGATCGCCGCGGCTCGCGGGGCTGCTAGATCGTCTTCAGGCCGCCCTTGGCGACCATGGGCCCGGTGGGGGCGCCCTGCGGCGCGCCGCCGGCCGGTTCCAGGGTGACCGCCAGGGTCGATCCCGGCTTGAGCGCCCACTGGTGTTGCTTGGGCACGGTGACTTTGTTCGGCCATTCGGTCGAGACCATGCCCAAAGAAAGCGGTGCGTGCCCGGCCGGGATCAGCCACAGCTCCGGCATGCGGCCCTGGGCGTCGGCCGGGGCGCGCACCGGGACCATCAGCACCTGGCCTTGCTCGAGGTCCAGCGAGGCCATCCAGCCGGGGCTGCCGTCGTCGTGGACCAGGGTGGTCACCGGTTTGGCTTGCGCGGCCGGTTGCACCGCGACCGGTGGGGTCGGCGCGGCGGCCGGCGGCCGCGGCGGGCGGCCGACGAAGATCGCCGCCAGCGCGGCGGCGGCCGCGAATGCGGTGGCGGCGCGCCAGAAGCCCAGGTTCTGCCACAGGCCGTGGCGCTGGTCGGCGACCGGCGACCAGCCCAGGCGCGTGCGCAGGCGCGGCCACAGCTGCGCGGGCACGTCCGCGGGCGCGATCTCGTCCAGCAGGCTGGCCAGGCGCCGTTCCCAATCGGCGACGGCCTGCGCGAACGCGGGATCGGCGGCGATACGCGCCTGCGCCTGCAGCCGTTGCCCGGCGTCGAGCACGCCGAGCACGTATTCGGCCGCGAACAGATCGGCATCGGGCGGCTCGGGGCCGGCCTCGTCCTCGAAACGGGGATCGTTCGCGCTCATGATTCCAGGCAGGTCCGCAGTTGGCTCAGGCCGCGCCGGATCCAGCTCTTGACCGAACCCAGCGGCGACCCGATCCGCGCCGCCAGTTCCTCGTAGGTCGCGCCGTCGAAGAACGCGGTGCGGATCAGCGCGCGCCGGCGCGATTCCAGGCGCTGCATGCACTGTTCCAGGCGGCTGCGGTCGTTCGCGGCTTCGGCCTGCTGCAAGGGCGAGGCGGCCTGGTCGGCGAGTTCGTCGGCGAGTTCGATCGCCGCCGTGCGCTGCGGCGCCGGCGTGGCGCGCGCGCGGTCGATGGCCCGGTTGCGCGCGATCATCGCCAGCCAGGTGGCCGCGCTGGCGCGTCCGGCGTCGAACTGCACGGCCTTGCGCCAGACGCTGGCGTAGACCTCCTGCAGCACGTCCTCGGCCTCGGCG
Source organism: Lysobacter sp. CCNWLW3 (assembly GCF_036697405.1). NCBI lineage: Bacteria > Pseudomonadati > Pseudomonadota > Gammaproteobacteria > Lysobacterales > Lysobacteraceae > Lysobacter > Lysobacter sp. CCNWLW3. The sequence continues at coordinate 96,617 of NZ_JBAHWA010000003.1, read as the reverse complement.
CGGTCGGGCAGCACGCGCAGGCACACGCCGAGCAGCTTGCCGGACGTGGCGCGGTACAGCGCTTCGAAGGCGGCGCGATCGCCGCCGGCGACCGCGCTCAACAGGCCGTCGAGGCGTTCGCTTTCCGGGGTGCGCTGACGTTGCGGCGATTCGGGCATTCCTGCACCTGTAGGACCAAGACGGATCGGGCTTGCGTGCGCGGCGCGGCGTGGAGGGTGCGGCGCCGGCCGTCGATCGGACCGGCCGAATATAGGCCATCCGTGTCGGCGCGACGCTGCGGCCCGATGCGCGCGCCGCGCTGCGGCGAAATGGCGGTTCATGGCCGCGGCTCGTCGCGGTCGCGGCGCGCCGGCACGACGCGTCGTGGACGCGTAGGCGGGCGAGGGCGGGCCGTCGTGCGGGTGCGCGCTTGGAAATCCATGCCTGGTTATACGGGGCAGGGACGAAACCGGATGCGCGCGGGAGCGGCAGCGCGAGCGGCCTGCGCAGCTTCCTTGCAGACCTGGGCCCAGAAACAGAAAACCCCGCAGGGCGGGCGCCATGCGGGGTTGACGGTTCAAGGCTTGCGAAATGGTGGCCGGGGAGGGAATCGAACCCCCGACACGGGGATTTTCAATCCCCTGCTCTACCAACTGAGCTACCCGGCCATTTCACGGCAGGCCGTGATGAGGAGCGGCATGATACGTAGCGCTGAACGATCTGGCAAGCCGCATGTCCGCTGAACGGCTTGAGCAGGCGCGCGTGCAGCGTGCCGGCGGCGGAGCATGATGGTGCCGGAGTTCGTAGGCATGGCCTGTACGCCTCTATCAGGAGCCGTCATGAAACGCTATCTATTCGCCGTATCCGCCTTGCTCGCCCTGTTCGCGATGAGCGCCTGCGCGACCGATCCGAAGATGCGCGACGCCGACCGCCTGGCCCTGTATCGCGCCCACGCCGGCGCGCCGGTGCCGGCCTTCCAGTACTACGGCCGCCTCGACGGCTGGACCCCGCTGGGCGACAGCGCCCTGGCGGTGTGGACGCGGCCGAACCAGGCCTATCTGCTGGAACTGCAGGGCCGTTGTTCGGACCTGGATTTCGCCTCGGCGATCACCGTCAGCAACCAGGCCGGGCGGGTCTATTCGCGCTTCGACAAGGTGATGGTGCTCGGCCAGGGCGCGATCCCGTTCCCCTGCCATATCGGCCAGATCCGTCCGCTCGACGTCAAGGCGATCAAGCAGGCGCAACGCGACATGCGTTCGGCCGGCTCGATGCCGGAAACCAAGGACGACAGCGTCTCGCCGCAGGACCGCAAGTGAACCGCTAAGGCGCGGCGCCGGTCAGTCTTGCGGCGCCACGTAGCCGGCCGGCTTGTCGGCGCCGCCGCCGAACAGGAACTTCTCCATTTCCGTTTCCAGGAAGGCGCGGTGCTTGGGGTCCAGCGGCGACAGGCGGTTTTCGTTGATCAGCATGGTCTGGTGCGCGAGCCAGGCGGCCCAGGCGCTCTTGCCGATGTGGGCGAACACGCGCTTGCCCAATTCGCCAGGCCAGGGCACGAAGTCCAGGCCGTCGGTGTCGCGGTGTTCGTATTGGCAATGGACGGTGCGCGGCATCGGAGTTCCTGAGTGTGACGGCTCGCGGCGGACGCCGCGGGCGTGGTGCGCGGCGGTGGGGCTGCGGCGCTAGTCGTTGCTTTCCAGCAGTTTGCGGATCGGCGCCGGTATGCCCAGCGCGGACAGTTCCGCGCGCGCGACCCAGCGCAGCTCGTCATTGTCGCCCACCGCGTCGCGCAGGGCGATGCCGCGCCAGCGCAGCGGCTGCAGTTCCAGCTTGTAGTGACTGAACGCGTGCGCGATCGGGGCCAGGGTTTCGGCATCGGCGAAATCGCCGCGCACATGGGCGGCGAACCAGTGTTGCGCGAGCTGGGCGTCGTCGGCCTGCGGCAGGGTCCACAGCGAGGCCCAGATCCCGGCCGGCGGGCGCCGCTGCAGCAGCACCCGCTCCTGCGCGTCGATCAGCCACAGCACCTGGGCATGACGCTGCGGCGCGACCTTGCCGGGCTTGGGCGTGGGCAGTTCGGCGACGCGGCCCTCGCGGCGGGCGACGCAGTCGTCCTGCAGCGGGCACAGCACGCAGGCCGGATCGGCACGCGTGCACAGGGTCGCGCCCAGGTCCATCTGGGCCTGGGTGTAGTCGGCCAGGCGCGCGGCCGGCAGCTGCGGGCTCGAAACGGCCTGCTCGGCCAGCGCCCACAGCCGCTTTTCCACCGCCGGCAGGCCGGGATAGCCGGCGACGCCGTGATAGCGGCTGAGCACGCGCTTGACGTTGCCGTCGAGGATGGCGTGGCGGTCGTTCCAGGCCTGCGACAGGATCGCCGCCGCGGTGCTGCGGCCGATGCCGGGCAGGGCGGTGAGCGCGTCGATATCGCGCGGCAGTTCGCCGCCGTGCAGTTCCACGCAACGCTTGGCCGCGGCGTGCAGGTTGCGGGCGCGGGCGTAGTAGCCCAGGCCCGACCACAGCGCCAGCACCTGGTCCTGCGGCGCGGCCGCGAGTTCGGCCAGCGAGGGCAGGGCGGCGACGAAGCGTTCGAAGTAGGGCGCGGCGGTCTTGACCTGGGTCTGCTGCAGCATGATCTCCGACAGCCACACCCGGTACGGCGTGCGCGGATGCTGCCAGGGCAGGTCGTGACGGCCGGAGACCTCGAACCAGCGCAGCAATCGGCTCGCGAATGCGTCCGCGTTGGCTGCGGCCGGCGCGGCGGGCGCCTTGGCGCTAGCGCCTGCGGCGCGGCTCACGGCAAGTCCTCGTCGCCGAGTTCGATCTCGACCGCTTCCAGCGTGGCGCCTGCGATTTCCAGTTTCGGCGTGCGCACGCGGGCGCGCAGCGGCGGCAGCGGCGCGCCGCGTTCGCCGGCGTCGATCCAGGCCAGCACCGCCGGCAGCCGGAACTCGCTGTCGGCCTGGGTGTCGCCGCGGCTCAGGCGCAGGCCGATGTTTTCCGACAGGTCCGGCCTCCCCACGTAGCGCAGCTCGAACGGCAGCGGTTCGGAGGCGGCGTCCAAGGGCGCCGGCAGGGCCGGCCAGGCCTGCGGCCAGCGCGCCAGCCGCCCGTCCAGTTGCAGCACCAGCCGCCGGCCCAGCGCGAGGGCGCCGCCGGCGTCCAGGCTGGGGATCGGATTGTCGTCGCCGCCGCGCGCGCGTAGCGCCAGCGCGACCGGTTCCAGCGACCACACCGCCTCGTCGAACTTGAGCGGGCCGTGCAGGCCCAGCGCGAACGGCAGGCGCGTGTCGCCGGATTCGTAGCTGGCCGCCGCGCCCAGCAGGGCCGGCACGATGGTGAGTTCGTCGTCGCCGATGCGCAGCGGGCCGGACAAGGCCACCGTCGCCGGCAGGCGCCAGCCGGCCTGTTCGATCGCGATGCGGCCGTTCGCGCCCAGCCCGGCCGCCGGCGCCGGCCGCGACAGCGCGACCGCGAGATCGAAGGGGATCGCCAGCGGCGCGTCCAGATAGCGGCCGCGCAGGCGCGCGCGCACGGGGCGATCCGGGTACAGCGCGGGCAGCTCGGCCTGGATGGCTTCGATGCGCCAGTCGTCGTTGACGATGCGGCCGTCGACGATGCGCAGGCCGTCGGTGAGGGTGGGGATGCGGGTCTGCGTCGACGGCGGCCGGCTCGCCAGCCAATGCTGCAGCGCCGGCAGGTTCAACAGCGGTGCGTCGAGTTCGACGCGTTCGACCGTGAGTTGGCCGCCGCGGCTGCGGATCGTCGACCACGGCAGCGACAGCTGGATACGGCTCGCGCTCAGCAGCGGCGTGGCGGCGCCGGGTTCGCGCACGACCACATCGCGCACCAGCAGCATCGGCGTGCCGCGCAATCGGTATTCGCTGACGCCGGCGGCGCTGATCTGCAGCCCCAGCGCGGCGCCGACCTGGCCCAGGACCAGTGCGGCGGCGCGGTTCGGGCGCGAGACCCAGCTCAGCGCGAGCACGCCCAGCAGGCCCGATGCGGCCAGCGCGATCAGCAGCCGGCGCGCGCGTCGCGGCGGCCGGGCGGTGTTGGCGGTGTCGGCGACCATGCGCGCGCCGGCGGCCTGGCTCAGGCGCCTAGCGCTTCTGGCAGCAGCGCGTCGACGAAGGCCTCGGCGTCGAACACGCGCAGATCTTCGGGGCGCTCGCCGATGCCGGCGTAGCGGATCGGAATGCCGAACTCGCGCGCCAGCGCGAACACCACGCCGCCCTTGGCGGTGCCGTCCAGCTTGGTCACCACCAGGCCGGTCACGCCGACCGCGGCGTGGAACTGGCGCAGCTGCGACAGGGCGTTCTGGCCGGTGGTGCCGTCGATCACCATCAGCACTTCGTGCGGCGCAGCGGCGTCGACCTTCTGCAGCACGCGCTTGATCTTGCCCAGTTCGGCCATCAGGCCCTGCTGGGTGTGCAGGCGGCCGGCGGTGTCGGCGATCAGCACCTCGGTGCCGCGCGCCTTGGCCGCCTGCAGCGCGTCGAACGCGACCGAGGCGGCGTCGGCGTTCTGGCCCTGGGCGATCACCGGCACGCCGTTGCGTTCGCCCCAGGCCTGCAGCTGCGCGACCGCGGCGGCGCGGAAGGTGTCGCCGGCGGCCAGCATCAGGGCGCGGTTCTCGTCGCGGAAACGCTTGGCCAGCTTGCCGATGGTGGTGGTCTTGCCGACGCCGTTGACGCCCACGGTCAGCAGCACGAACGGGCGCGCCGCGGGGTCGATGCGCAGCGGCTGCGCGACCGGCCGCAGCAGCGCGATCAGATCGGCGCGCAGGGCCGTCAGCAGGGCCGGCGCATCGGCGAACTCGCGCGCCTTCATGCGCCGGCGCAGGCTTTCGATCAGCTGGGTGGTCGCGGTCACGCCGACATCGGCGGTGATCAGCGCGGTTTCGATCTCGTCGAGCAGATCGTCGTCGAGCTTGGGATTGCGCGAGAACAGGCCGCCGAGGCTGCGCGCGAAGGCGCTGCCGCGCAGGCGTTCGCGCCAGCCGGGCTTGCCGGCGGGTGCGGGCGGGGCGGCCGGTTCGTCGGCGACGGCCTGGGCGACCTCGGCGTCGACCTCGAGCGCGGCGGCGATCACCTCGGCCGGCACGGGCTCGACCGCGGCCACGGCTTCAGGCGCGGCAGGGTCGGCCGGAGCGGGCGCGCCGGTCGGCGCCGACGGGAATGCGGCGGCCAGTTCCTCGGTGCTGAGGCGGGGTTCGCTGGCGGGGGTTTCGGGCTTCTTGCGGCGGAAAAAACCGATCATCAGGGGGAAGCGTCACGAATGCGCGAGAATGCGCACATGCTAGCACCGGCTCCCGCACGCTCCCGATGAACAAATCCACCGCAGGCCGGCCCACGCGCGCCGGCGCGGCTCCTGGCCGCATCCGCATCATCGGCGGCCGCTGGCGCGGCACCCGTCTGGAAGTGGCCGATGCGCCGGGCCTGCGCCCGACCTCCGACCGCGTGCGCGAAACCTTGTTCAACTGGCTGGCGCCGGCCTTGCCCGGCGCGCGCGTGCTGGATCTGTTCGCCGGCACCGGCGCGCTCGGATTGGAAGCGCTGTCGCGCGGCGCGGCCGTCGCGACCCTGGTCGAACGCGACCCGGCCCTGGCCGCGGCCCTGCGCGCGACCGCCGCGCGCCTGCCCGGCGGCGAAGCGGCGCAGGTGGTGCAGGCCGACGCCCTGGTCTGGCTGGGCGCACAGCCCGAGGCCGGCTACGACCTGGCCTTCGTCGACCCGCCGTTCGCGGCCGGCTTGTGGGACGCGGTCTGGCCGGCGCTGTTGCCGAAACTGTCCGCAGGCGCCTGGCTGTACGTCGAGGCGCCGCAGGGTACGACGCCGGCTCTGCCGCCGGACTGGCTGCGGCACCGCGAGGGCGGCACCCGCGAGGTGAGCTACGCCCTGTACCGGCACCGGCCGGCGACGGACTGAGCCGTATCGGCGGTCCGGAATGCCGGGGCGGCCGCCCCGGTCGCAGCGGACCCTGCGAATGCGCGCGGCTGCTACACTTCGACCCGTCCCGACGGACGCGTCGCGACGGTAGCGGGGCCTCAGGCCCGCTCCGGCGCGCATCCGCCGCCTTCCGCCAGCAGACGCGAACGATCACTCCATGAGCGTGGCCCGTACTCGAATCGCCGTCTATCCCGGCACCTTCGATCCGATCACCAACGGCCATATCGACCTCGTCGACCGCGCCGCTCCGCTGTTCGAACGCTTGATCATCGGCGTGGCCGCCAGCCCCGGCAAGGGTCCGGCGCTGCCGCTGGATCTGCGCGTGGAGCTGGCCCGCCAGGCGGTGGCCCACCACCCGCATATCGAAGTCCGCGGTTTCGACTGCCTGCTCGCGCATTTCGTCGCCGAAGTCGGCGGCGGGGTGCTGCTGCGCGGCCTGCGCGCGGTCTCGGACTTCGAATACGAGTTCCAGCTGGCGAGCATGAATCGCCACCTGATCCCGGAGGTGGAGACGCTGTTCCTCACCCCGGCCGAGCAGTACGGATTCATTTCCTCGTCGTTGGTACGCGAGATCGCCCGCCTCGGCGGCGACGTCTCCGGGTTCGTGCCACCGGCGGTAGCCGAAGCGTTGCAGGCCGAATGGCAGCGCAATCAGAAACGATGACTTCCAACAAACGGGGATCCCGATGAACACCACCTCCCGCCTGATGCTGATCGCCTGCCTCGCGCTGCCCTTCGTGGCCGCGTGCAAGAAGGAAGAAGCCGCGCCGGCCGCCGCCGTGCAAGCCCCGCTGACCGCGCCCAAGAGCAGCGACGACACCGAGTGGAGCAAGTACCTCACCGACGTCGTCAAGCGCAAGGTCGAGGCCGAAGGCATTGCCGTCAGCCCCTACCTGTATTACCTGCCGGCCGAGACCAGCGCGGATTTCCAGGGCTACTACAGCCGCCAGGCCGACAAGGCCAAGCTCGACATCGCCCGCGGCATCGTCGAAGGCACCCTGCTGGCCTACGGTTCGCCGGCCTCGGCCAAGATGGCCGACATGATCGTCGAGGCCTTCCCGGCGCCGACCAAGGAAACCCCGCCGATGAAGGGCGTGAAGGTGCTGTTCATCGGCGCCGCCGCCGACAGCGAGCGCGTCAAGGCAGCCGTCGCTCCGTACGGCGTCGAGTACTCGTTCATCGAAGCCAAGTAAGGCTCCGGCGGGTGGTCGCCGAGGGCGGCCACGCCTCTGCCGGAGCGTTACCCTGCGAAGGCGGGGTTGAGCGGATGCGTCTGCGGGCCTCTGGCCCGCGCACGCCCGAGCGCTGGGCGCTCGCGCCGGGCGACCCAAGCCGCTGCGTAACCGGCTAGATCCGAAACACAGCGTCCCGCCGCGAAAATCGCCGCACCGAGTGGCATAGTCCCCCCATGTCCCTGCGCATCAACGAGCTCTGCGTCAATTGCGACGTCTGCGAACCGGCCTGTCCGAACCAGGCGATCGCGCAGGGCGAGACCATATACGTGATCGACCCGGCGCGCTGCACCGAATGCGTCGGGCACTACGACGAACCGCAGTGCGTGGTCGTCTGCCCGGTCGAATGCATCGACAACGATCCGGCCCATCCCGAAACCCACGAACAGCTGCTGCTCAAGCTGCAGCGTTTGCAACAGGAGTGATCCCGATGCGCAAGGCGTCCGCAGTACGCGCAGGTCTGCTGTCCCTGGTGTTGGCGGGCGCGGCCCTGCTGCTGGCGCCCGCGCAGGCCGCACAGGCGCCGCAGGCGGGCGCGGCGCATCCGCCGGGCGCGGCCATCGCCAGCGCGCATCAGCTGTCCACCGACGCCGGCCTGGAGATCATCGGTCAGGGCGGCAACGCCTTCGATGCCGCGGTGGCGGTGTCCTCGACGTTGTCGGTGGTCGAGCCGATCAGCTCCGGCATCGGCGGCGGCGGCTTCTTCCTGCTGCACGACGCCAAGAGCGGGCGCGACGTGTTCGTCGACGCGCGCGAGACCGCGCCGGCCGCGGCCACTCCGGCCGCCTATCTGGACAAGAACGGCGAACTCGACCGCGACCGCGCCACCAACGGCCCCTGGTCGGCCGGCATCCCCGGCCTGCCGGCGGCGCTGGTGCACCTGGCCGAGCGCTACGGCAAGCTGCCGCTGAAAACTTCGCTGGCCCCGGCGATCCGGATCGCGCACGCAGGCTTCCCGATCTACCCGCGCCTGGAAAAGGGCTACGCCAGCCGGCGCGAAGTGATGGAGCGCTACGCCGGCACGCGCGCGGTGTTCCTGGCCGACGGCAACCCGCCCAAGGCCGGCGAGATCCTCAAGCAGCCCGAACTGGCGCATACCCTGGAGCTGCTGGCCAGCAAGGGCTACGACGGCTTCTACCGCGGCGAAGTCGCCAAGAAGCTGCTGGCCGCGGTCAAGCACGAAGGCGGCCAATGGCGCGCCGAGGAACTGTCCGGCTACCAGGTGCGCGAACGCGAACCGCTGCGCCTGAAGTACCGCGGCTGGGACATCGTCACCGCGCCGCCGCCGTCCTCGGGCGGCGTGGCCCTGGCCGAGATCCTGCAGACGATCTCGGGCTGGGACCTGTCCAAGCTCGACGACGCTCACCGCGTCCACATCGTGGCCGAAGCGATGCGCCGCGCCTATCGCGACCGCACGCTCTACCTGGGCGATCCGGACTTCGTGAAGATGCCGCTGGCGCGCCTGACCAGCGCCGACTACGCCGCCGGCCTGCGCGCGACCATCCATCCCGAGAAAGCCACGCCCAGCGACCTGCTGTCGGGCCAGGCCGCGCCGCTGGAAGACGACGAGACCACCCATTTCTCGATCATCGACGCCGAAGGCAACCGCGTCGCCGCGACCCAGACGGTGAACCTGCTGTACGGCTCGGGCATGGTCGCGCCGGGCACCGGCGTGCTGCTCAACAACGAGATGGACGATTTCGCCCTGCGTCCCGGTACGCCCAATGCGTTCGGCGTGATGGGCTTCTCGGCCAACGCGCCGGCGCCGGGCAAGCGCATGCTCAGCTCGATGACGCCCAGTTTCCTGGAGTCCAAGGACAAGGTGATCGCGGTCGGCGCCCCGGGCGGCAGCCGCATCATCACCCAGGTGCTGCTGGCGATCCTGGCCTACGACGCCGGCCTGGCGCCGCAGCAGGTCGCGGCCCTGCCGCGCTACCACCACCAGTGGATGCCCGATGCGATCTCGGCCGAGGCCGGCGCGCTGGACGCCGCCACCGTGGCCGCGCTGCAGGCGATGGGCCACAAGGTCAACGCCGGCGAAGCCAGCTGGGGCAACCTGCAGACGGTGATGTGGGACAAGGCCGCGGGCACGCTGGCCGGCGGCACCGATCCGCGCAACCCGGTGGGCAAGGCCGCGGTGCTCGCCCAGCCCTGAACCCGGTTGCGATAGTCGCGCGCGCGGCGCTAGAGCCGGCGCGCGCGGTGCAGTAGATTGCGCCTTCGACACAACGGCGCGACGGACAGGGGCGGGCGGACAGTGACGGATCAACAGGACAAGCCCTGGTACGCCCGCGTGCCGGCGATATCGGTCGCGGTGCTCGCGTTTCTGGTCGGGTTGAGCACCCTGGTCAACAACGTGCGCGATTGGCTCAACGCGCCCGCGCCCGCGCCGGCCACCGTCCCGGCCAAGCCGACGGTGGCGCCGGTGTCCGCGCCGCAAGCGCCGCGCAAGACCGCGGTGCTGCTGACCCTCAAGCAGATCGAGGTGATCGACGACGGCACCAACGGCAGCACTTCCTGGTCGTTCGAGATCGAAGGCGGCGGCGAGGAACTGTTCTCGCTGGCCGCGCGCGATTACGTCGACACCGGCGCCGACGCCATCGCGCGCCCGCGCGCCAGCGACCCCTCGATCGCGCGGGTGGTGCTGGTGCCGGGCCAGGAGATGACCATCAAGATCACCGGCCATGCCTCGGGCCTGATCAGCAGCACAGTCGCGCGCGGCAGCGCCAAACTGCGCGCCGACGCCAGCCTGGCGCCGATCCGGGTCGCCGCCGAGGGCGGCAAGGCCGGCGAGTTCGTATTCCATTTCTCGACCGTGGCCACCCCGCAGGATTGAGCCGGGCGCGCGCGGAGCCGCCTGGTCGCGCTCAGGGCCGTCTGCACCCGCTCGCGCTATCGCGGCGCTAACGCTCGCGGAGTTACCCTATGCCGGTGGTGCGTGGATGTCCGCGTATGCGGGCGCATGCCGGCGCCCGCACTGTTCCCGCTGATCCTCCGGATGGCCGCGATGAAACTTTGGTCCGTATTGGGCAATAGCCAGAAACTCGACGGCGGCGCCATGTTCGGCAACGCGCCGCGCGCGATGTGGGCGAAGTGGTCGCCGCCGGACGAACACAATCGCATCGACCTGGCCTGCCGCGCCTTGCTCGCCAGTCCGCTGGCCGGCAAGACGGTGCTGTTCGAGGCCGGCATCGGCGCCTTCTTCGAGCCCAAGCTGCGCGAACGCTACGGGGTGGTCGAGGAGCGCCATGTGCTGTTGGAATCGCTGGCCGAGGCGGGTTTCGCGCCGCAGGACATCGACGTGGTGGTGCTGTCGCATCTGCACTTCGATCATGCCGGCGGCCTGCTCGCGCCCTGGGCCGAGGGCCAGGCGCCGAGCTTGCTGTTCCCGAACGCGAGCTACCTGGTCGGGCGCGCGCATTACGAGCGCGCGCGCCAGCCGCATGCGCGCGATCGCGCCAGCTTCATCCCGGAATTGCCGGAACTGCTCGAGGCCACCGGCCGTCTGGAGCTGGTCGACGGCGAATATTCGCGGACGCTGGGCCACAGCGTGCGCTTCCACTACAGCGACGGCCACACGCCGGGCTTGATGCTGGCCGAGATCGTCGGTCCCGAGATCGTGGCCGGCCGTCCGCACGGCGGCGTGGTGTTCTGCGCCGATCTGATTCCCGGCCGGCCCTGGGTGCACGTGCCCATCACCATGGGCTACGACCGCAATGCCGAATTGCTGATCGACGAGAAGAAGGCCTTCCTCGCCGACAAGCTCGAACGCAATGTGCATCTGTTCTTCACCCACGACCCGGGCTGCGCCTTGGCCCAGGTGGTGCGCGACGACAAGGGCAAGTTCGGCACCGCGCACGAAGTGCCGGCCCTGCACGCGCGGGCCCTGGCTGCATGAGATCGGCGCGGGCGGCGCTGCTGCTGCCGATCGCGCTGTTCGTCGCCGCGGCCGCGGCGCAGGCGCCCGCGCCGCCGGGCGGCAAGGCGACAACCGCCAGCACGGCCGAGCCGGTCGGCGAGCCGACTACCGCGGGCATCTTGCGCGACCGCGAGTTCGGCGTGAGCAGCCGCCGGTTCGGGTTGGACCGGCGGGTCGAGATGTATCAGTGGCGGGCCACGCCCACCGGCTACGAGCGGGTCTGGAACGCGGCTCCGATCGATTCGCAGGGCTATGCGCCCGGACACCAGAACCCGCCCACGCTGCCGCTGGAGAACCGGCGCTGGTGGTCGGAATCGGCCAGCCTGGACGGGCGGCCGATCGACTCGGGCGTGCTGCATGCGCTGGGCGAGTGGAGGGTGTTCCGGCCCAATTTCTCGCGCCTGCCGGCCAATCTGGCGGCGACCTTCCAGCCCGAGGGCGACGGCCTGGGCAGCGCCGAGAATCCGCTGGATCCGCAGATCGGCGATCTGCGCGTGAGCTGGCGCGAACTGCAGCTGCCGCCGCTGGAAGGCAAGGTGGAACTGGTCGACGGCCGCTGGCGGATGTCGGCGGCGACCGCGGCGGCGGCCTTGAACGCCGCGCCGGTGCCGGCGCCCGTGGCCGCGCCCGAAGCGGAGGGCGCGCATCGCTTGTGGCCATGGTTCGGCGGCGCGGCGCTGGTGATCGCGATCGCGCTGGTGGCGCGCAGACGGCGGCGCGCGAAAGCCAAGGCGACGTCGGAGTAGGGCGTCGCGCCCGCGATGCCGGTTCCGCCACCACCGACGAGAAACGCGTGCACGCCTATTTTCTTGCCGCCGCGATAGCCCTGATCCTGGTGGGGCTGGTGCACTCCGTGTTCGGCGAAGTGCTGATCTTCAGGAGGCTGCGCAAGGCCGGGCTGGTGCCGAAAGAGCCGGCGCCTCCGCTGCAGGTGCGCCATATCGGAATCCTGTGGGCGACCTGGCATCTGGCGAGCGCGTTCGGTTTCGGCTTCGCCTACCTGCTGCTGTCGATTGCGCAGGGCGATACGGCGCCGGATCCGGTCATCGTCAAGGCTATGCTGTTCGCGTGCTTGGCTGGTTCGATGCTGGTGCTGATCGGCACCCGCGGCAGGCATCCCGGCTGGATCGGCCTGCTGGCGGTGGCGGCGCTGGTGCATCTGGGAAGCGCCGCCTAGCGATCCGCGTAGGGATCGCGGGGCTCAGCCGTCGTGCTTGGTCCCGAAGATCTTGTCGCCGGCGTCGCCCAGGCCGGGCAGGATGTAGCCGACTTCGTTGAGTCGCTGGTCCACCGACGCGGTATAGACCTCGACGTCGGGGTGCTTGGCTTCCAGCGCGCGCAGGCCTTCCGGCGCGGCGACCAGGAACAGGCCCTTGATGCGGCGGCAGCCCGCGGCCTTGAGCATGTCCACGGTCGCGATCAGGGTGCCGCCGGTGGCCAGCATCGGGTCGAGGATGAGCGCGGTGCGTTCGTCCATGCGGCCGGTGAGCTTCTCGTAGTAGCCGGCCGGCTGCAGGGTGCGCTCGTCGCGCTGCAGGCCGACCACGCCGACCTTGGCCGAGGGGATCAGCTCCAGCACGCCGGTGAGCATGCCCAGGCCGGCGCGCAGGATGGGCACCAGGGTGACCTTGGCGCCCTTGATGCGGCGGATGCTGACCGGCCCGGCCCAGCCTTCGATCACCGCTTCCTCGGTTTCCAGATCGGCGGTGGCCTCGTAGGTGAGCAGGGTCGCGACCTCGGAGGCGAGCTCGCGGAACTCCTTGGTGCTGTTGCCTGCGCGACGCATCAGCCCGAGCTTGTGCTGGACCAGCGGGTGACGGACTTCGACGATTTTCATGAGCGGCCTCGGGTGGGGCGGGCGATCCTTGCCGCAAAGGATTGATTGGTTATGGGGATGGACGCAAGCGCGGCTCGGGCCGTCGCGGGCGCTGGCCGCCGCTGCTTCGAAGACGCGGACGTCGGCGCGACGGATGGACTCTGTTCTGCGGGCGGGGAAGCGCAAAGCGAATCCCGGCTCTCGTTATCGCTGGGAACCTGGCCATGCGGGGCAAACCGGGGCGCAAGTTCAGTCGGCGCTGGCGTAGAGGTTGTCGCCGTCGGCGATGGCCTGCTCGACGAAGCGCGAAACCGCGCGAATCTGCGTGCGCTCGGTGAACTGGGCCGTTATCCGCTCCAATTCCGCATGCAGCAGCGGCAATTCGCCGCGCGTAAACGCGGTGTCGGCGTGGTAGCGCAACCGGTGCAGCAGCGGGTACTCCTCGTGCGGCTGCGCGCGCGCCAGCAATTGCGCATGGAACCGCTGGTCGAGGGCGAACGACTTGCGCGAGAGGTGGATCTCGCGCTCGTGCCGGGCTTGGATCAGGTCGAGGGACATCAGCGGATGGGCCCGCGCAAGCCGGTCCGCGTCGCCGCGGCCGGCACGCGCTTCGGCCTCAGGCCGTGCGCAGGCGCCGGATTTCGACGCCGTCGCTGCCGCCGATGGCCGCGCGCACCAGGGGCCGCCGTTGTTCGCCGCGGAACTGGCCGATGTCGGCGCCGCGGTCCTTGTTCGATAAACGAATCATTCCGTGACCCCTTTGGAGCAGAAGTGAGCGCGGAGGAGTGAGCGGTGAGTGAATCGGATAGCGGCTTTCGCTCGCTCCTCACTCCTCCACGCTCACTCCTTTTCCTTGTCAGGCGGCCGCGGCCTGCTGCGCGCGCGGACCTTCCTTGAGCGCGCGACCGACCATCGACACCAGCAGATCGATCTCGGCGCTGGTGATGGTGAAGTTGGGAGTGAAGCGCAGCGAATTGACGCCGCCGTGGATCACGCCGATGCCGCGCTCGCGCAGCCATTCCTCGGTCGAACCCGCGCCGAAGCACTTGAACTGCGGCGCCAGTTCGCAGGAGAACAGCAGGCCGGTGCCCTGGACCTTGGTGATCAGGCCGCCGAGCTCGGTCTTGAGCTGCTCCAGCTTCTGCAGCGCCTCGGCGCCGCGCGCGCGGATGTTCTCGCGCAGTTCCGGGGTCACCTGCGACAGCACCGACACCGCCACGTCCAGCGCGCGCGGGTTGGTGGTCATGGTGTTGCCGTACAAGCCCTTGCGGTAGAGCGAGGCCGCGCGTTCGCCGACCGCGAGCACCGACAGCGGGTACTGGCCGGCGTTGAGGGCCTTGGAATAGGTTTCCATGTCGGGCGCGTCCAGGCCTTCGAAGCCTGGGTAGTCGACGATCGACAGCACGCCGTGCGCGCGCAGGCCGGCCTGGATCGAGTCGATCAGCAGCAGCGAGCCGTGGCTGCGGGTGAGCTCGCGCGCGGCGGCGTAGAACGCCGGCGGCACGCCGCGGCCCGGGTCGCCTTCGCCCATCACCGGCTCCAGGAACATCGCCTCGACGAACCAGCCATTGGCGTCGGCGTCGGCGAAGACCTTGTTGAGCGCCTCGATGTCGTAGGGCTCGACCGTGATCACCGAGTCCTCGTTGCGGAAGCTGGCCAGGTACTGCACATAGGCCTTGCGCGAGGAATCCGAGTACAGCGCCGGACGTTCGGTGCGGCCGTGGAAGCTGCCCTTGACCACCACGCGCTTGACCGCGCGGCCGGCGTACTTGGCGCCGGGGTCGGTCATCAGCTTGGTGTTGACGTCGGCGATGCGCGCCGCCAGCGACACCGATTCCGAGCCGGAGTTCAGGCACAGGAAGCGGGCGTAGGGGCAGCCGCCGCGCATCATGCCGATCGCGCCGCGCAGGGCGCGCTCGAAACGCAGCTGCGACAGCGACGGGGTCATGATGTTGGCCATCGCCTGCGGCTTGGCCATGGCCGCGATCACCGCGCCCGGGGTATGGCCGAAGCCGAGCATGCCGTAGCCGCCGGAGTCGTGCAGCACCGCGCCCTTGAGGGTGATCACCCAGGGGCCGCGCGCGACCAGGGCGATGTAGGGATTGACGCCATCGTCGGTGTAGAAATTCACGTAACCGCCCTGGACGGCGCGGATCTGCGCGTCTTCGTCCAGATCGAGCAGATCGGCGATGTCGGCGCGCACGGCGGCGTACTCCACCGCGGCGGCTTCGATGGCCTCGACCAATTCGGGGTGGCTGGCGGCGAAGCGCGCCACGGTGGCGTCGTCCAGGCCGGTGGTGCGGCGCGCGCCGGCATGGGCACGCAGCGGCGCGAGAGGGCTGAGCAGGGTCATCACGGGATCTCCAATGGTCGTCGGCAGTCCGGCCGAAGCATCGTGGGATGAAGAACAGGCCCGGCCTCCGTGGCCGGGCGCTCGCAGTTGCAGCGCCCCGGATAGGGTCCGGGTCGCCAAGCGCCGCCCTTCATGCAGGTCGAAACGCGCATGTCCGAAACGAAGCCCATCGCGGCGGCCTGCTTGCGGCCGGCCTCGCGGTTGTTTTTCGTTTCAATTCAATAGCTTGTGTGAGTCTACCACGTCCGGGGCACGGCGATAACCCCCACCGGGCCGGCGCGGATGACAGCTGTCATGCGGGCCCGGTGACGGCGCCCACTGCCGCGGCCGCGGCAAGATCGCGACAGTGGCGTCACCCGAAGCCGGCCGCGCCGGTCCCCATGGAGTTCCACGATGAAGATTCCCCAGGCCACCTGGTTGGGCGTGCTGGCGTTGGCGGTACTGAGCGGCGCCGCGGTCGCGGCCGACCCGGTCGGCGACGGCGGCGGCGACGTCGCCATCCGCGACGTGCGCGTGTTCGACGGCCAGCGCATGCTGCCGGCCACCACGGTGCTGGTGCGCGACGGCCTGATCGCCGCGATCGGGCCCCAGCTCGCGATCCCGGCCGGCGTGCCGGTGGTCGAGGGCGGCGGCGGCACCTTGCTGCCGGGCCTGATCGACGCCCACACCCACAGCTTCGGCGAGGCCCGCCGCGACGCCCTGCGTTTCGGCGTCACCACCGAGCTGGACATGTTCACCGATCACCGCCTGATCCCCGAAGCGCGCAAGGAACGCGAGGGCCACGCGCGCACCGACCGCGCCGATCTGTGGTCGGCCGGCACCCTGGTCACCGCCAAGGGCGGCCACGGCACCGAATACGGCATGGCGATCCCGACCCTGGACGATCCCGCCCAGGCCGACGCCTTCGTGCGCGAGCGCATCGGCGAGGGCTCGGACTACATCAAGCTGGTGGTCGACAACGGCGCCGCCTATGTCGGCCGTGCGCGCACTCCGACCCTGTCGGACGCATCCATGCAGGCGGCGATCGCGGCCGCGCACCGGCAGAAGAAGCTGGCGATCGTGCACGTGGCCCAGGCCGGCGACGCCCGCAAGGTGATCGACGCCGGCGCCGACGGCCTGATCCACGTCTACAGCGACCGCGTCGCCGACCAGGCCCTGGTCGCCGAGATCAAGCGCCGCGACGCCTTCGTGACCCCGACGCTGAGCGTGATGGCGACCCTGTCGCGCGCCGGCGAGGGCGCCAAGCTGGCCGCCGATCCGCGCATCGCGCCGATGCTGCAGCCGGCGCAGAAGGACACGCTGGGGCAGACCTTCCCGCTGACCAAGAACATCGACCATCACCTGCGCAACGCGCTGGAGAACGTGCGTCGCCTGCATGCGGCCGGCGTGACCGTGCTGGCCGGCACCGACGCCGGCAATCCGGGCACCACCCACGGCGCCAGCCAGCACGCCGAGATGGCGCTGCTGGTGCGGGCCGGCCTGAGCCCGCTGGAAGCGCTGCGCGCCGCGACCTCGGCGCCCGCGCAGCGCTTCGGGCTGAGCGACCGCGGCCGCATCGCCCCCGGCCTGCGCGCCGATCTGGTCCTGGTCGACGGCGATCCCGCCACCGACATCGCCGCCACGCGCGCGATCCGCACGGTGTGGAAGAACGGTTACAGCATCGCCCGCGTCGCCGACAAACCAACGCCGCGAGTCGGCGTGGGCGCGGTCGAACTGCTGCGCGGCGACCAGCCGGCGCCGAACTGGGCCGCCACCACCGACCAGATCATCGGCGGCCGTTCGCAGTCCAAGCTGGCCGTCGGCCGGGGCCGCGACGGCGGCCCGGCGCTGCAGGTAGCCGGCGAAGTCGCGGCCGGTGCGGCGTCTCCCTGGGGCGGCCTGATCCTGTTCCCGGGCGGCGAGCCGATGGCCGCGACCGACGCCGGCGGCGTGCGCGAGCTGGTCCTGCGGGTGCGCGGCGACGGCAGGCCGCTGACCCTGCTGGTGTTCTCCGGCCCCGACATGAACGGCCGTCCGGGCATGCTCCGGGTAGAGACCGGCAGCGACTGGCGCGAGGTCAAGGTGCCGCTGGCGAGCCTGGCCAACGTCGACTTGAGCCGCCTGCGCGGCATCTCCCTGGCGGCGAGCGCGCCGGGCCCGTTCGCCTTCGCCGTCGAGGCGGTCGAACTGCGCTGATCCTCGGCGACGGTCGCGCTCTACGGGGCCCTTCCTCGCCTCCGCCGCGCGCGACCGGCTTTGCGTCCGGGGCGCAGCGCCCTGAACTTTTGCCTCCGGATTACTTACAGTCGCGGCAGCGAAGGAAACACCCGCATGCGCATCAAGGCCTTCATCCACGCCCACGAACATCCGCCCGTCTGGCGCTGGGTGTCCTTGCTGTATCTGATTTTCGCGTTCCTGCCGCTGTTCTACTGGCCGCGGGTGCCGGCCTGGGTGCTCGCGATCTTCATCGGTGCCGCGCTGCTGTTCGTGCTGTTGTATTTCGCCCACCACTACGCGGTGTCGCGGCGCCGGCGCGTCGCCCTGACCCTGGCGGTGGCCGCGCTGGGTTTCGCCACGATGCCGGTCGGCAGCGGCGCGGCTTATGTGATCTTCGCCGTCGGTCTGGCCGCGGCCAGCCTGCCGACCGGGCGCGCGCTGGCGCTGTGCGTGGCGATGATGGTGCTGGAAGCGGTGTGCTTCTACCGCTTCGTGCCGGCCGCGGCGATGCCGCTGTCGACCTTCATCATCAACGTGATCGTGGCGGCGATGGTGTTCGTCGGCGTGGTCAGCATCCGCAACCGCGAGCTGCGCAACGCCGAACTGCGCCTGACCCAGGACGAGGTGCGGCGACTGGCCAGCCTGGCCGAACGCGAGCGCATCGGCCGCGATCTGCACGACGTGCTCGGGCATACCTTGTCGCTGGTGGTGCTGAAGACGCAACTGGCCGCGCGTCTGTTCGAACGCGATCCGCAGGGCGCGCGCGTCCAGATCGGCGAGGTCGAGCGGGTCGCGCGCGAGGCCCTGACCCAGGTCCGCGAGGCCGTG
This sequence comes from Lysobacter sp. CCNWLW3, assembly GCF_036697405.1. Classification (NCBI taxonomy): domain Bacteria; kingdom Pseudomonadati; phylum Pseudomonadota; class Gammaproteobacteria; order Lysobacterales; family Lysobacteraceae; genus Lysobacter; species Lysobacter sp. CCNWLW3. The sequence continues at coordinate 78,349 of NZ_JBAHWA010000003.1, read as the reverse complement.
GCCGGCATCCGCGCCAACGGCCTGCAGGCCGAACTGGCGGCCGCGCGCCTGGCCCTGCTGAGCGCCGAGATCAGCCTGGATCACCGGCTGGCGCCGGTCGAGATTCCGGAAAAGCTGGAGACCGCCCTGACCCTGGCCCTGCGCGAGTCGGTGACCAATGTGCTGCGCCATGCCGGCGCGACCCGGGTCGAGGTCGAACTGGTCGGCGAAACCCGCGGCGGCCTCAGCCTGCTGATCGCCGACGACGGCCGCGGCGGCGCCGGCCGCGAAGGCCATGGCCTGACCGGCATGCGCGAGCGCCTGCGCGAGGTCGGCGGCAGCGTCGAAATCGACAGCCCGGTGGGCGGCGGCACCCGCCTGCGTTTGATCCTGCCGCGCGAGGCCCTGGCCGCCGCGCGCCGCAACGACGACGCTCCGCTACAGGCGCGGGCCATCGGCGAGCGGGGCGCGGCATGATCCGGCTGGTGCTGGCCGAGGATCAGGCGATGGTGCGCGGCGCCCTGGCCGCGCTGTTGAACCTGGAATCCGATCTGGACGTGGTGGCGGCGGTCGGCGACGGCGAGGCGGCCTGGGCGGCGGTGCAACGGCTGCAGCCGGACCTGCTGGTCACCGACATCGAGATGCCGCAGATGACCGGCATCGAGTTGGCCCAGCGCCTGCGCGAATCCGGGTTGGACACCAAGGTGGTGATCGTCACCACCTTCGGCCGCAGCGGCTACCTGCGCCGCGCGCTCGACGCCGGCGTGCGCGGTTACCTGCTCAAGGACGCGCCGGCCGAACAGCTGGCCGAGGCGCTGCGCCAGGTCCATCGCGGCGGCCGCGCGATTGATCCGCAGCTCGCGGTCGCCGCCTGGGGCGAGGAAGACCCGCTGACCGAACGCGAGCGCCAGGTCCTGCGCTTGGCGGGCGAGGGCGTGTCCACCGCCGAGATCGGCCAGCGCCTGCACCTGAGCCAGGGCACGGTGCGCAACTATCTGTCCGAGGCGATCGGCAAGCTCGGTGCCGGCAATCGCATCGAGGCCTATCGCCAGGCCCGTCAGAACGGCTGGCTGTAGCTTCCCGTAGCTCCCTGTAGGAGCGGCGTGAGCCGCGACCGCGAACTCCGCCTTCTGTGCGAGTTTGAATTCATGGTTGAACTCCGTCGCGCCGCTGTTGACTTTGCCCGTCATCCCCGCGAAGGCGGGGATCGCAGGATGTGGTGAGCCGCAGGCGAACCGCATCGTCGCCATCTTCGGCGCGCGCATCTTCTCCGCTCCTGGCGCCCGCCTTTGCTTTTGACTCGCTCCTTTTGAAGGAACGCTGGGGAGGATTTGCCTTTGCTCGTCATCCCCGCGAAGGCGGGGGTCGCAGGATGTGGTGAGCCGCAGGCGAACCGCATCGTCGCCACCTTCGGCGCGCGCGCATCTTCTCCGCTCCTGGCGCCCGCCTTTGCTTTTGACTTCCTCTTTTGAAGGAACGTTGGGGAGGATTTGCCTTTGCTCGTCATCCCCGCGAAGGCGGGGATCGTAGGATGTGGTGAGCCGCAGGCGAACCGCATCGTCGCCATCTTCGGCGCGCGCGCATCTTCTCCGCTCCTGCGCCCGCCTTTGCTTTTGACTCCTTCTTTTGAAGGAAGGCTGGGGAGGATTTGCCTTTGCTCGTCATCCCCGCGAAGGCGGGGATCCAGTGACTTCAGCGCTTCGTCGGGTGTTGCTGCGAATGGTGGTTAGCAAAGTCAACGGCTTCCGCCTGCTACGCATGCGGGTCACTTTCTCTTGCTTGCCCAAGAGAAAGTAACCAAAGAGAAGGGCAGTGTCTCGCCAAACCTCCCCTGCGAGATCGGAGCGCGTCCTGCGCGCCGCCCTTCGGGTCTACGGTTGATAGGCGAGTGCGGCGCTATGGATTTCAATGCCGGGGCAACGGCAACGGCAACGGCAACGGCAACGGCAACGGCAACGGCGACGGCAACCGCAACCGCAACCGCAACCGCAACCGCAACCGCAACCGCAACCGCAACCGCAACCGCAACGACAGCGGCAGCGGCAGCGGCAGCGGCAGCGAGGCAGGGAGCGAGGCGGGGAGCGAGGCGGGGAGCGAGGCGGGGAGCGGGCAGGGCCCTACGCCTTAAGATCGTCTCTCGCGCGCTGCCTGTCCGGCCGGGCTAATTGCCAGGTGCCCTGAACCGGTCCAACGGCCGCTTTTGCCCCGGGGCCGCTGGCGGCCGATAATGCCCGGCTTCCGGCGCCGTTGGCTGCCGGGGCCCCGCGCCCTCGACCGGTATCCGGTCTCATCGCTCCCGACCGCATAGCGGCTCTTCGCCGCCGACCAAGACCCGCCCGTTTGAAAAAATCCGATTTCCATTACGAACTGCCGCCGGAACTGATCGCCCAGGCGCCGCTCGCCGAGCGCTCCGCCAGCCGCCTGCTGCTGGTGCCGCCGGCGCCGGCCGAGATCGCCGACCGCAGCTTCCGCGAGTTGCCCGAGCTGCTGGCACCCGGCGACCTGCTGGTGTTCAACGACACCCGGGTGATCCCGGCGCGTCTGTACGGGCACAAGAGCAGCGGCGGGCGGGTCGAGATCCTGATCGAACGCCTGCTCGGCGGCGCCCAGGCACGCGCGCAGCTGGGCGTGAGCAAGTCGCCCAAGCCCGGCGCGCGCATCGCCCTGGACGCCGGCGGCGAAGCCGAGGTGCTGGGCCGCGAGGGCGAGTTCTACCGCCTGCAGTTCCATCTCGACGGCCAGCCGCGCGGCGACTCGCTGGAGAACTGGCTGCTGCATGCCGGCCGACTGCCGCTGCCGCCCTACATCCAGCGCGAGCCCGGCAGCGACGACGACGAGCGCTACCAGACCGTATTCGCGCGCGAAGTCGGCGCGGTCGCCGCACCCACCGCCGGCCTGCATTTCGACGAAGAGCTGCTGGCGCGCCTGCGCGCGCGCGGCGTCGAGTTCGGCCATGTGACCCTGCACGTGGGTGCGGGCACCTTCCAGCCGGTGCGCGTCGACAGCCTCGAGCAGCACGTGATGCACAGCGAGTGGCTCAACGTCGGCGCCGGCCTGATCGAACAAATCCGCCGCACCCGCGCGGCCGGCGGCCGCGTGATCGCGGTGGGCACCACGGTGGTGCGCGCGCTGGAGTCGGCCATGCGCAACGGCGGCGCCGACGGCGAGTTGCGGCCCTTCGCCGGCGAGACCCGCTTGTTCATCCTGCCCGGCTACAAGATCCGTTCGGTCGACGCCCTGATCACCAATTTCCATCTGCCGGAGAGCACCTTGCTGATGCTGGTTTCCGCCTTCGCCGGCCGCGAGCGCGTGTTCGCCGCCTATGCGCACGCGATCGGCGAGCGCTACCGCTTCTTCTCCTACGGCGACGCCATGCTGCTGTACCCGGAGGCCGGCGCATGAGCCGGATGTCGTTCGAACTGCTGGGCCAGGACGGCGCCGCGCGCCGCGGCCGCCTGAGCTTCCCGCGCGGCAGCGTGGAGACCCCGGCCTTCATGCCGGTCGGCACCTACGGCTCGGTCAAGGGCATCATGCCCGAGCACGTCAGCGCGCTGGGCGCGCAAATCATCCTCGGCAACACCTTCCACCTCTATCTGCGCCCGGGCCTGGACGTGATCGGCGACCACGGCGGCCTGCACGGCTTCGCGCGCTGGCAGGGCCCGATCCTGACCGACTCCGGCGGCTTCCAGGTGTTCTCGCTGGCACACCGGCGCAAGATCACCGAGCAGGGCGTGACCTTCGCCTCGCCGGTCGACGGCAGCAAGGTGTTCCTGGGCCCGGAGGAGAGCATGCACATCCAGCGCGTGCTCGATTCCGACATCGTGATGATCTTCGACGAGTGCACGCCGTACCCGGCCACCGAGGAAGTCGCGCGCAAATCGATGGAACTCAGCCTGCGCTGGGCCGAGCGCTCCAAGAAAGCCCACGAGGGCAACGACGCGGCGCTGTTCGGCATCGTCCAGGGCGGCGTCCACCACGAGCTGCGCACGCGTTCGGCGGCCGGCCTCAAGGAGCTGGGCTTCGACGGCTATGCGGTCGGCGGCCTGGCCGTGGGCGAACCCGAGGCCGAGCGCAACGCCATGCTCGAACACACCTGCCCGCAGCTGCCGCAGGACCGCCCGCGCTATCTGATGGGCGTCGGCCGGCCCGAGGACCTGGTGGAGTCGGTCGCGCGCGGCGTCGACATGTTCGACTGCGTGATGCCCACCCGCAACGCCCGCAACGGCCATTACTTCACCGCCGCCGGCACCGTGCGCGTGCGCAACGCCAAGTACGAGCGCGACCTGCGCCCGATCGAGGAAGGCTGCGACTGCTATGCCTGCGCCAACGGTTTCAGCCGCGCCTACCTGCGCCACCTGGACCGCTGCAACGAGATGCTGGGGCCGATGCTGGGCACCCTGCACAACCTGCGCTACTACCAGCGCCTGATGGCGCAGATGCGCGCGGCGATCGAGCAGGGAACCTTTGCCGCCTTCCGCGAGTCCTTCTACGCCGCACGCCTGTAGAACGCCGTTCGCCCGCAAGGCTGGCGGACTCCCTTTCCCCCTCTCCCGCCTGCGGTCGGGCCGGGTGGGCCGGGATAAGGGCCGCCTGCCGAGCGATCCTGAACCCCCTCGACCGGGGCCCCTCAGGACCGCCCGGCGCCCAGGCGGCCACCGCGAGGCCGGGGCCCGTCCCGACCCCCTCGCGGCCGGCAAAGCGTGCGCCAGGGCCCATTTCGGGCCCAGCCATGGCCGCCAGCCGGCCATGGCATAATCCCCGGCTATTTTCGTTTCAGGACTTCCTTAGATGAACCTGCTCGACCTTCTGATCGCCCCCGCTCACGCCCAGGCCGCGGCCGGTGCGCCCGCCGGCGGCGGACTGTTCGGCGGCGGCCTCGGCGGCCTGCTGATGCCCGTCATCCTGATCGCGATCATGTACTTCCTGATGATCCGCCCGCAGATGAAGCGCGCCAAGGAACACCGCGCGATGCTGGAAAAGCTCTCCAAGGGCGACGAGGTGCTGACCAACGGCGGCATCGCCGGCACCGTGTCCGAGATCGGCGAGAACTTCATCACCGTCGAAATCGCCGACAACGTGCGCATCCGCGTGCAGAAGGGCGCGATCGGCAACGTACTGCCCAAGGGCACCTTGAAGTCGGCCTAAGCCGACGCCACGACACATGAAGCACGGCGGCCGGGGTGGCCGCCGCAGGGGCAATCGATGCTGACTTACTCGCGCTGGAAATATCTGGCCATCCTCGTAGTGTTGCTGCTCAGCGCGCTGTATGCGTTGCCCAACGTGTTCCCGCAGGACCCGTCGGTGCAGATCAGTTCGGCCCGCGGCGCCGCCGTCGACGAAGCGCTGCGCAAGCGCGTCGCCGACACGCTGAGCAAGGCCGGCGTGCCGGCCAAGTCGGTGGCGATCGAGAAGGAAGGCACCCTGCTGGTCCGGCTCGCCGACAACGACCGCCAGAACAAGGTCGCCGATCTGCTGCGCGATCCGCTGGGCAGCGACTACATCGTCGCGCTGAACCTGGCCTCGACCGTGCCCGGCTGGCTCGAGACGATCAAGGCCAAGCCCATGCTGCTGGGCCTGGACTTGCAGGGCGGCGTGCACTTCCTGATGCAGGTCGACCAGAAGGCCGCGTTGGACAAGCGCCTGGACGCCACCATCGAGGACGTGCGGGTGACCCTGCGCGACAAGGCCGTGCGTTACGAGTCGGTCGAGCGCCGCGCCAACAACGTCATCGTCGTGACCCTGACCAAGGCTGAAGACGCCGCCAAGGCGCGCGCCGAGATCGCGCGCGGCATGCCGACGATGGGCCAGGACGTGGTCGGCAACACCATCAGCATCCAGGTCCCTGAGGCCGAGATCGCGCGCATGCAGGCCGAGGCGGTCGAACAGAACGTCGGCACCCTGCGCAACCGCGTCAACCAGCTCGGCGTGGCCGAGCCGATCATCCAGCGCCAGGGCACCGACCGCATCGTGGTCCAGCTGCCCGGCATCCAGGACACCGCCCAGGCCAAGCGCATCCTCGGCGCCACCGCCACGCTGGAGTACCGCGGCGTGGTCGAGGGCGACGCCCAGGAAGCGTTGCGCAGCGGCAGCGTGCCGCCGGAAGCGCGCATCTACTTCCGCCGCGAGACCGGCCCGGACGGCAAGCCGATTCCGATCCTGCTCAACAAGCGCGTGATCGCCTCCGGCGACCAGCTGATCGGCGCGACCGCCGCCTTCGACTCGCAGAGCGGCACCCCCGCGGTGCAGGTACGCCTCAACGGCGTCGGCGGCCAGCGCATGTTCGACTACACCACCGAACACGTCGGCAAGCCGATGGCGGTGGTCTACATCGAGCGCATCCCCGAGTCGCGCACGGTCGACGGCAAGGAAGTGCGTTCGACCCGGATCGACGAAAAAGTGATCAACGTCGCCACCATCCAGGGCGTCTTCAGCAAGGAATTCAACACCAACGGCCTCGACAGCCAGCAGGAAGCGTCCGACCTGGCGCTGCTGCTGCGCGCCGGTTCGCTGGCCGCGCCGATGGATTTCATCGAGCAGCGGGTGGTCGGCCCCAGCCTGGGCGCCGAGAACGTCGCGCGCGGCCTGAAGGCGGTGAGCTTCTCGTTCGCCTTCGCCCTGATCTTCTTCCTGGTCTACTACCGCATGTTCGGCGTCATCACCTGTCTGGCGCTGCTGATCAACCTGCTGATGGTGGTCGCGCTGATGTCGCTGTTCGGCGCCACCATGACCTTGCCCGGCCTGGCCGGCATCGCGCTGACGGTGGGCATGTCGGTCGACGCCAACGTGCTGATCAACGAACGAATAAGAGAGGAGTTGCGTGCCGGATTGCCGCCGCAGGCCGCGATCGCCAGCGGTTACGAACATGCCTCGGGCACCATCATCGACGCCAACGTCACCGCCTTCCTCGCCGGTCTGGCGATGGCGGTGTTCGGCACCGGTCCGCTGCGCGGTTTCGGTATCACCCTGATGCTCGGCATCGCCACCTCCGCCTACACGGCGGTGTCTGTGTCGCGCGGCATCGCGACGCTGATCTACGGCGGTCGTCGCAAGCTGAAATCGATCGCGATCTGACGGAGCACGCGACATGAAACCCTTCAACGTGTTCCCTTACGGCAGCAATATCGACTTCCTGCGCCTGCGCTGGGTGTCGCTGGCGGTCGCGGCCCTGATCATGCTGGTCGCGATCGGCGCGATCGTGGCCAAGGGCTTCAACTTCGCCCTCGACTTCACCGGCGGCACCAGCGTCGAGCTGAGCTTCGCCAAGCCGGTCGACGTCGACGGCATCCGCTCGCGCCTGGATGAGGCCGGCTATACCGGCGCCCAGGTCCAGACCTTCGGCACCGGCAACGAGCTGCTGATCCGCCTGCAGCCCAAGGGCGGCAGCCAGAAGGACTCCGACAACACCATCAACGAAGTCCAGTCGATCGCGTCCACGCCCGACAACCCCGGCAAGATCAAGGGCGGCGGCTACGTCGGTCCCCAGGTCGGCCGCGACCTGGCCGCCAACGGCGTCTGGGCGCTGCTGTTCGTGGTGGTCGGCTTCCTGATCTACATCTCGTTCCGCTTCGAGAAGAAGTTCGCGGTCGCGGCGGTGCTGACCACCCTGCACGACGTGGTCGTGGTGGCGGGCTGGTTCGCGCTGTTCGGCAACGAGTTCGACCTGACCGTGCTGGCCGGCATCCTGTCGGTGATGGGCTATTCGATCAACGACACCATCGTGGTGTTCGACCGCGTGCGCGAGAACTTCCGCACCATGCGCGCCGATCCGGAGACCATCCTCAACAAGTCGATCAACCAGACCCTGTCGCGTACGGTGATCACCTCGTTCGTGGCCTTCCTGACCGTGCTGGCGCTGTACCTGTACGGCGGCGGTTCGCTGGAAGGCATGGCGATCTCGCAGATGCTCGGCATCGTGATCGGCACCCTGTCCTCGATCTTCGTGGCCTGCCCGCTGCTGACCATGGGCTGGCTCAAGGTGACCAAGCAGGACCTGATGCCCAAGGCCAAGGACGAGGCGGCGCTGGCGCGCCGACCCTGAGTCCCGGGCTGGGGCGTCGGCTCCAGGCAACGAAAAGGCCGCGCAGATGCGCGGCCTTTTCGTTTGCGTCGAGGCAATGGGGCGGGGCGTCGCACCGGGGGCGTGACCGCGTAACGCGCGCTCCGCGGCTTTCTGTGGGAGCGGCGTGAGCCGCGATAGCGAGAACACGCGCGGCCGCGCGACTTGCATCGCCATGCGAGGCCGGCCTGCGGATCCCATAGGTCAATGCCGCTACGCCGGCAATCGATCGCGGCTTACGCCGCTCCCACAAGAGGCATGGGGCCGGCTTTGGGGTAGGAGCGGCGTCAGCCCGCGACCCGGAGCTGCGACAGCGTCGGAACCGGCGCGCTGGCCGGGCTTCGCGGTCGCGGCTGACGCCGCTCCTACAGGAGGAATTCGTAGGCGGATCGTGCGGCCTGGTTCTCCGCTTTGGGGTAGGAGCGGCGTAAGCCGCGACCCGGAGCCGCGAAGGCGATCGAGCCTGCGCGCTGGCCGGGATTCGCGGTCGCAGCTTACGCCGCTCCTACAGGTAGCCGAGGCCGTCTGTTGCGGCCGGGCGAGTGTAGGCGCGCGGGCCGGACAAAGAAAAAGGCCGCGCATCCGCGCGGCCTTCTCGTGTGCGCCGTATGTCCGCGGCTCAGTCGAACGCGGCGGCGTAGCCGGTGTTGACGATGCGGTTCTGCAGGGCGTCGCAGACCTTGAGGTTGCCGGCGACCAACTGGCGGCCGATGGTGCCGCGCGCGTCCATGGGGCCGGTGCCGCGGCCGCGGAAGTCGCAGACCTTGCCGCCGGCTTCGCGCACCATCAGGGCGCCGGCGGCGATGTCCCAGGGCTTCACCCCGGCCTCGAAATAGGCGTCGGCGCGGCCGCAGGCCACGTAGGCCAGGTCGAGCGCGGCCGAGCCGGTGCGGCGGATGTCCTCGGCCTCGGTCAGCAGCGAATCCACGCACTTGAGATGGGCGCTGGCGCGCGGGCGCTCGCGCGGCGGAAAGCCGGTGACGACCATGGCGCCGTTCAAGTCCTTGCGTTCGGCCACGCGCACGCGCTTCTCGTTGAGCTGGGTGCCGCTGCCGCGGCTGGCGGTGAACAGCTCGTTGCGCAGCGGATCGAAGATCACGCCATGGATCGGCTCGCCGCCCTCGACCAGGGCGATCGAGACGCAGTAGTGCGGGATGCCGCGCAGGTAGTTGCTGGTGCCGTCCAGGGGATCGATGACCCAGGTGTAGCGGCCGCTGCCGATCGAGCCGTTCTCTTCGCCGAGGATGGCGTAGTCGGGCGTGGAGCGGCGGAACTCCTTGATGATCTCGGCCTCGGCCAGGCTGTCGACTTCGCTGGCGTAGTCCATCCGGTCCTTCTCGACCACGTTCAGGGCGTCCAGGCGGTACATGTGGCGGAGCAACACGTTGCCGGCGGCGCGGGCGGCCTTGACCATGAGGGTGACGGCGGGTTTCTGCATGGCGAACGGCCTCGGGAACGGAGGTGGGGGACGGGCTGGCGGGCTGAAAGAACGAACCGGCGCTATGGCCGGGGCGGGGAGTTTACCATTGCGCATGGCGAACGATCCGAATCCTGACCAAACCGCCTCGTTGTCGCGGCTGCGCATCGTCCTGGTGGGCACCCAGCACCCCGGCAACATCGGCTCCGCGGCCCGCGCGATGAAGACCATGGGCCTGTCCCGGCTGGTCCTGGTCGCGCCCGAGAAGGCCCCCAACCACGAGTCCGCGGCCCTGGCCGCGGGCGCCGACGACGTGCTCGCGGCCGCGACGGTTTTCCCGACCCTGGCCGAGGCCCTGACCGACTGCCGGCTGGTGCTGGGCTGCACCGCGCGCAACCGCCGGGTCCAACTGGAGCAGTACGACCCGCGCGAGGCCGCCGGCCGCATGCTGAGCGAGGCCGCCGACGGCGCCGAGGTGGCGCTGGTGTTCGGCCGCGAGCGCACCGGCCTGGAAAACGAGGAGCTGCAGCTGTGCCACGCCGCCGTGCACATCCCGGCCAACCCCGGCTACAGCTCGCTGAACCTGGCCGCGGCGGTGCAGGTGCTGGCCTACGAGCTGCGCATGGCCGCGCTCGCGGCGGCGCCGCCGGCGCCTGCGCCCGGGCGCGCCGATCCGCCGGCCTCGCATGCGCAGCTGGAGGGTTTCTTCGCCCAGCTCGGCGAGACCCTGGAGGCGATCGACTTCCACAAGGGGCGCGCGCCCGAGTCGGCGCTGCGCAAGCTGCGCCGGCTGTTCCTGCGCGCCGAACTGGACGAGCGCGAGGTGCGGCTGCTGCGCGGCATCCTCGCCGATGCCGAGCGCATGGCGATGCTGGCCGGCCAGCGGCGTTGAGGGCCGGGGGCGCCCGGCCGGCCTTCGGTGGTATCGGCCAGGGCCGGTTTCGATTACGCTGCGGCGGGCAGTCCCGATGAGTCACTTTCTTGATCGCTAGCGCGCGTTGCATCGCTGTCCTGCTCGGGCTCGCGTTGGCGGTCGCGGGACTGTCGGTGCCGGTTCCCGCGCAATCGGCCGACAGCGACGCCCGCGGCGTGCTGGTGCTGGGCCGGATCAGCGACGACCCCAAGGCCCACTACGAACAACTCAAGCCGCTGCTGGACTACGTGGTCCCGCGCATGGCCGGCGTCGGCATCCGCGAGGGCCGGATCCTGATGGCCAAGGACTCCCAGCAGATGGCCAGCTACCTGCGCCGCGGCCGGGTCGACTGGGTCACCGAGACCGCCGGCACCGCGATGCTGCTCAAGCAACGCGCCGACGCCAAGCCGCTGCTGCTGACCGAGCGCGACGGCACCAGCCACTACCACAGCGTGTTCTTCGCCCGCCGCGACAGCGGCCTGCGCTCGCTGGACGACCTGCGCGGGCACAGCGTGGCCTTCCAGCGCCCGTCCTCGACCAGCGCTTATTTCGTTCCGGTCGCCGAACTGCTGGACCGCGGCCTGAGCCTGGAAATCCTGCTCTCGCCGACCGACCGCATCGAACACGGCGAGGTCGGTTATCTGTTCGCGCGCTCGGAGCTCAATATCTCGACCTGGGTGCACAAGCGCCTGGTCGATGTCGGGGTCATGAGCAATCTGGACTGGGACAACCCGCGCCGGATGCCGCCCGCGTTCCGCCGCGACATGACCGAGATCGGCCGCACCGGCGACTATCCGCGCGCGGTCGAGGTAGTGCGCGGCGACATCGATCCGCGCGTCGAGGCGCGCCTGCGCGAGGTCCTGCTGGACGCGGCCGGCGACCCGGACGCCGGCGAGGCCCTGCTGCGCTTCTTCAAGACCACCCGCTTCATGCCGATCGACCCGGCATCGGCCCAAGCCCTGCAGCGCATCGGCAACGGCGTCGCCCAGGTCCGGTCGGAGGTCGAATGAAGCTGCGCTTCGGCTTGCAGGCCAAGTTCCTGGCGATGATGGCCATCGCCCTGCTGGTCGTGCTGGCCCTGATCGTGCTGCTGCTCAATCGCCAGGAGCGCATGCAGGGCGAGGTGGTGGGGGTCAGCCGCGAGGCCATGAGCGGCATGATCGCCGACAACCTCAAGCGCCACAGCGAGGGCATGGTCGCGCAGCTGGCCGAATCGCTGGCCAACCCCCTGTACTACTTCGATCTGGACGCGGTCGGCGTGCTCAGCCGCGCGACCTTGCGCAACCCGGGCATCAGCTACGTCCTGGTCTACGACAACGACGGCAACATCGTCCACGACGGCAGCGAGGAGATTCCGAGCTACGGCAAGCGCATGGACGATCCGATGGCGTTCGAGGTGATCGCCGCGCGCAAGCTGCACACCCAGTCCAGCGACACGGTGATGGACGTGTCGGCGCCGATCATGATCGGCGCCGAGCGCCTGGGCGGCGTGCGCGTGGGCTACGACCTCAAGACCGTGCACCAGTTCCAGGACCAGGCCCTGGGCAGCCTGCGCGGGCGCCTGGACGCCCTGGCCCAGCAGCACATGATCTGGATCGGCCTGCTCGCGGCCGGCCTGCTCGCGCTGGGCGCGCTGATGATCTATCTGATCCAGCGCTTCCTGGTCCAGCCGATCCGTCAACTCGCCGATGCGTCGATGGAAATCGAGGCCGGCCATTTCGACACCAGCACCCCGGCCAGCAATCGCCACGACGAGGTCGGCGACCTGATGCGCGCGTTCGGGCGCATGAGCCAGAGCCTGGCCCGCCACGACCGCGACATCCGGCGCATGGCCTACACCGACGCGCTGACCGGCCTGGCCAACCGCCTGGCGTTCCGCGAGACCCTGGACCAGCGCCTGCTGCAGCTGCGCGGCGCCGGGCGCCAACTGGGCCTGCTGTTCGCCGACATCGACGACTTCAAGCGCGTCAACGACACCCTGGGCCACGACGCCGGCGACGACGTGCTGCTGCAGTTCGCCAACCGCATCCAGGAGACCGTGACCCGCCTGGGCGGCGAGGATGCGCTGCTGGCGCGCTTCGGCGGCGACGAGTTCGTGATCCTGGTGCAGGACGGCGACGACCTGGACGGCGGGGTGCGCGCGCGCGCCAGCCACTTGGCCGACGTGCTGGTGGCCGAGCTCGGCCAGCCCATCGTGGTCCACGACCGCCAGGTATTCCTGGGCACCTCGATCGGCGTGACCCTGTTCCCCGAGGACGCATCCGGCGCGACCTCGCTGATGAAGAACGGCGACATCGCCATGTACCAGGCCAAGGTCGCGGGCAAGAACTGCTATCGCTTCTACAGCCGCGCCATGGACCAGGCGGTGGAGCGCCGCGTGCACCTGGAGCACGAGCTGCGCGGCGCCTGGGACCGCGGCGAGCTCAGCCTGGTCTACCAGCCGGTGTACCGACTCGGCGACGGCGCCATGGTCGGCGCCGAAGCGCTGCTGCGCTGGCGCCATCCCGAGCAGGGCCTGGTCGCGCCGTCGGTGTTCATCGACGTGGCCGAACAGAGCGGCCTGATCGAAACCCTGGGCCCGCAGGTCCTGCGCGCGGCCTGCCAGGACGCGGTGCGCTGGCAGCACGTGCGTCCGGGCGCGGAACCGCTGTTCGTGTCGGTCAACGTCTCGCCGCGCCAGCTGCGCAGCGGCGACCTGCCCAACGTGGTCGCGGCCTGCCTGCACGAAACCGGCCTGCCGGCGCAGCGCCTGCATCTGGAGCTGACCGAGACCGCGGTGATCGGCGACGAAATCCACGCCAGCAGCCTGCTCGCGCGGCTGCGCTCGACCGGCGTGAAGGTGTGGCTGGACGATTTCGGCACCGGCTTCTCCGGCCTCAGCCATCTGCGCCGGGTGCCGGTGGACGGCGTCAAGATCGACCGCAGCTTCATCGCCGACGTGCTGCGCGACCCCGACGACCTGGCCCTGACCACCGCGATCATCGCCATGGCGCATTCGCTGGGCATCACCGTGGTCGCCGAGGGCGTGGAAAAGGAAGGCCAGTACGCGGTGCTGCGCGAACGCGGCTGCGATCTCGCCCAGGGCTATTGGCTGGGCCACCCGGTGGGCGCGGAAGAGTTCCTGACCCTGTTGGGTTGATCGCGTATCGCTGGGCTTGGTGCAGGAGCGGCGTGAGCCGCGACCACGCAACTCCTACGGGGTCACGGTCGCGGCTTACGCCGCTCCTACCCGGAAGCCCGACCTCGCAGCCTCACTGCAAGCGATCGATCCAGCCGCCGATCAGCGTCGCCAGGCTGCCCGAGAGCACGCCGAAGATCGCCACCGCGATCGCGCCCGTGCCCCAGGCCACCGCCATCAGGCGGCCGTCGCGTTCCAGCAGCGCCAGCGCGTACAGCAGCAACAGGCCGCCGAACAGGAAGTTGGTGAACGGGATCGGCAGCGACAGCAGCACGCCCAGCAGCACCAGCAACAGGCCGGTGAAGGCGTTGGCGAGGCGGTGATCGAGCAGTCCGGTCGCGCGCGGGCGGACCAGCCGCTCCAGCCGCGCCAGCCAGGGCGAGAGCAGGTTGCGGAAGCGCGCCATCGCCTGCCGGTGCGGTCCGCGCCGGGCCAGGAAACCCGGCAGCCAGGGCTTGCGCAGCCCGATCAGCAACTGCAGGCCGATCAGGATCACCAGCGGGCCGCTGACCGCGCCGCCCACGCCCGGGATCGGAATGAAGGCCGGGATGGTCGAGACGAATAGCAGCATGCCGAAGGAGCGGTTGCCCAGGCCGGCCAGCACGTCGCCCAGGCGCAGCACCTCGGCGGGGTCGCCGGAAGCGAAGTCGTCGAGCAGCGCGCGCGTGCCGGCTTCCTGCGCCGCGGGCTTGCGGTCAGCCGGAGGCGTCATCGGCCACCGGCTCTTGGGCATCCTCGCGTTGCGCGGCGATGCGTTGCAGCAACAGCTTGTCGATGCGGGGCCCGTCCAGGTCGACCACTTCGATCCGCCACACGCTCCAATCGAAATGCTCGCCGACGTGCGGGATGCGGCCGAAGTGGGCGATCACCATGCCGGCGGCGGTATGGAAGTCGTGCTCGTCCTCGTCCGGCAGGCGGCCGCCGCCGACCAGTTCGCGCAGGTCCTCCAGCGCCAGCGAACCGTCGAGCAGGTAGGAGCCGTCGGAACGCTGGACCACCGGCGCGGCGTCGTCGTCGGTCTCGTTGGTCTGGTTCCGTGAAGTTTGGAAGCGGCCGATCACCGCGCCCATCAGGTCGTTGACCGTGACCAGGCCGGCGACGTCGCCGTATTCGTCCACCACCAGCGCCAGCGACTGCTGCTCCTCGCGGAAGATCTCCAGCAGCTTCAGGGCGTGGGTGGATTCGGACACGAACAGCGGCGGGCGCAGGTCCGGGAACAGGTCGGGCGCGGTCTGGTCGAGGCGGTCCAGCAGCGACTTCACCTCCAGCACGCCGAGCACGTCGCTGTCGTTGTCGCGGTAGACCGGGTAACGCGAATAGGCGTTCTCGCGCATGGTCGCCAGGTTCTCGGCGAAGCTGGAGTTGGCATCCAGCCAGGCGATGCGGGTGCGCGGCGTCATCAGGCTTTCGGCGGTGCGGTCGCCCAGGCTGAGCACGCGGTTCATCATCTTGCGTTCGTCGGCGTCGATCACGCCCTGCTCGTGGCTTTCGGTCACCAGCAGGCGGATTTCCTCTTCGCTGATCTCGCTGCGGGCGTCGTCCTTGATGCCCAGGATGCGCAGGACCAGGCGGTTGATCGCGCCCAGCGTCATGACCGCCGGCCGGGCGCCGCGCGACAGACCGTACAGCGGGATCGCGACCGCGCTGGCGATGCGCTCGGGATTGGTCAGGGCCAGGCGCTTGGGGATCAGCTCGCCGAAGATGACCTGGGCGGCGGTGATCAGCGCCATCGCGGTGCCGATGCCGATCGGACGCGCGTATTGCGAGAAGTCGCCGCTCAGCAGGTGACCGAGCCAGCCGGTGATGACCAGGCCGATCGACTCGCCGCCGAAATAGCCGGTCAGCACGCCGATGCCGGTGATGCCGATCTGCACGGTCGACAGCAGGTTGTCCGGATGCTCGGCCAGCGCCAGCGCCATGCGCGCGCCGCGGCTGGTCTCCGCCATCTGTTTCAGGCGCAGCTTGCGCGAGGTCATCAACGACATCTCCGACAAGGCGAAGAACGCGTTGAGCACGATCAAGGCGGCGACGATCAGCAGCTCGAGCATGCGGGCTGCTCCATCGAGGGGTCAGTGGCGGGGATGCCGGGGGCGTGAGCGGTGCGCCGGGGGCCGGGCAGGAAGGCCGCGGAAGCGCGGGCGGGCGATGTTGGGTCGTCGTCCATAGTGCAGGGTGGGCGGGGGATGCGCGGCCCCGATCTTAACAGGCGCCGCCCCGCCGGCCGCGTGAGCGGCGGGTGAGGGGGGCGGCCGGGGCGGTTTTCGCCGGGTCCGGGGCCGACGACGGCGCGAAAGACGGGCGCGTTTGCCACCAAACCGTCATAATCGCGCCCGCACAACCACCCCGGGCCGGTCGCGGCCGGCATTCAGAGGCTTTCACGCATGTTCTCGCTGCAGACCATCTTCGGCTCCGGCCAGCAGTTCTACACCCTGCTCGACGAGGCCGCCCAGGCCGCCTACGACAGCACCAAGGCACTGCACGCCATGATGAAGGCCGCCGATCGTCAGCCGGCCCTGGACGCTTTCAAGCTGGCCCGCCAGCGCGAGCGCGCGACCTCGGACAAGATCAGCCACGCCCTGGTCGACAGCTTCATCACCCCGATCGAGCGCGAGGACATCGAGTCGCTGGGCTCGGCCCTGTACAAGATCCCCAAGCAGGTCGAGAAGTTCGCCGACCGCTACTCGCTGGCCATCCAGCACCTGGACGGCATCGACTTCGCGCCGCGCGCGGCGATGCTGGAGCAGGCCGCCGCGGTGGTGGTGGAAATGGTCCACGACCTGCAGAAGATGAACATCGATCGCATGACCGAGCTCAACGAGAAGCTGCGCTCGCTGGAGAACGAAGCCGACCGCCTGATGCTGGAGCTGTACCGCGACATCTATTCCGGCCGCCTGGACAACCTGCAGATGTTCCTGCTCAAGGAGTTCTTCGAGATTCTGGAAAAGGCCATCGACCGCTGCCGCGAAGCCGGCGTGGTGGCCTACCAGATCGTGCTGAAGAACAGCTGAGGCTCTCCTCGTGATGCTGACTCTGGTCCTGGTCGTGATCCTGGCTGCGCTCGTGTTCGAGTTCATCAACGGATTCCACGACACCGCCAACTCCATCGCCACGGTGGTGGCGACCAAGGTGCTGACGCCCGGTCAGGCGATCATGCTGGCCGCCAGCACCAACCTGATCGGCGCGTTCATGGGCACCGCGGTCGCCAAGACCATCGCCTCGGGCCTGGTCGACACCGACGTGGTCGCCATGACCTCGCAGGTGCTGATCTGCACCCTGCTGGGCGCGATCATCTGGAACCTGATCACCTGGTGGCGCGGCCTGCCGTCCTCGTCCTCGCATGCGCTGATCGGCGGCCTGTGCGGCGCGGCGCTGGCGGCCTCGCACAACAACTGGACCGCGCTGATCTGGTCGAAGGCCGGCGACGCCGACTGGACCAGCAACAAGGGCCTGCTGTGGAAGGTCGTGGTGCCGATGATCACCTCGCCGCTGGCGGGCTTCCTGCTGGGCGTGGGCATCATCACCCTGTTGTACCTGATCATCGCGGCGATGATGAAGGCCGGAGGCCCGCTGGCGAAGATGGCCAAGCCGCGTTGGGTCAACGCTTTCTTCGGCAAGGCCCAGTTCGTGTCGGCGGCCTACATGGGCTTCGCCCACGGCCGCCAGGATGCGCAGAAGACCATGGGCATCATCGCCCTGTCGATCTTCGGCGCGCAGTCCTCGGGCATCCTCAACGACCTGCCGGCGTGGCTGTCCTTCCTGCACCCCGACGGCGGCAAGGACGACATCGACACCTGGGTGATCGCGACCTGCGCCCTGGTGATGGCCGCGGGCACCGCCGCCGGCGGCTGGCGCATCATCAAGACCCTGGGCCACAAGATGGTGAAACTGCAGACCATCGACGGCTTCGCGGCGGAAACCGCGTCGGCGACCATCCTGGTGACCGCGGCGCACTTCGGCATGCCGGTGTCCACCACCCACAGCATCTCCACCGCGATCATGGGCGTGGGCTTCGCCAAGAATCCGCGCAAGCTCAAGCTGGGCGTGATCGAACGCATCGTGTGGGCGTGGATCCTGACCATCCCGGCCGCCGGCGGCATCGCCTACGGCTTGTGGCGCCTGATCGAGGCGCTGGGCTGGGCCTGAGCCACGGCCCGAGTTCCACGAAAAAGCCCGCAGCGATGCGGGCTTTTTTGTGGGGTGTTTGTGGCTTCGTGATTGTCGCTTCGTGTGGGAGCGGCGTGAGCCGCGATTGCGCTACCGCGCCGGCCGGCGCGATCGCGGCTCACGCCGCTCCCACCCAAGGCGGACGCGTTTACGCAGCCCGTAGGATGCTTAGAGCAGGTCGCCGTCCGCCGACAGCATGCGCTCCATGCGGTCGCCCAGGCCGCCGATCTCCAGCACCAGGCGGTCGATCTCGGATGCGGCCAGGCCCTCCAGCGGGCGGTTCTCGCACAGCTGCAGGTAGGGCACGCCGTCGAGGTCGCCGATGGCCAGGTAGCCGACGTGGCTTTGCCAATTGAAGATCAGGGCGCGGCGCGCGTCCAGGCCGGTGGTCGGCGCGACCGCGGTGCTCACGCGCAGGAACGGACGCTGGTCGTCGTCCTCCAGCTCGGACAGGAAGATCGCCTGATGGCGCGTGCCCTGTTCCAGGGACAGCTCGATGCACAGCACCCCCTCGTCGTGCAGGGTGAGGTGGAAGCCGGACTGGGTAAGGTGCTTGCGGATTTGTTCGAATTTCATGGGTCTGCTCCCTGCGGGCTTCTTTGTTCGTACGGCCTGATAGCGCGTGTCGTGCCCTTTGCGGTGTTTTATCCGGCTGCCTGGGCTGCGGGAAAGTGCTGCAAAGGGCATGACACGCTCTATGCTAACCCCCATGGACTCCGAGGTCGCCGCCCAACGCATCCTCGCCGCGATCGCCGCCATCCCCAAGGGCGAAGTCGCCGGCTATGGCGAAGTCGCCCGCCGTGCCGGCCTGCCCGGGCGCGCGCGCCTGGTCGCGCGCCTGCTCAGCCAGAACGAGGACCCCAAGCTGCCCTGGCACCGCGTGCTGCGCTCCGACGGCCGGATCGCCCTGCCGGAAGGCTCCAGGGGCTACCGCGAGCAATGCCGGCGCCTGCGCGCCGAAGGCCTGCGGGTGGAAGCCGGGCGGGTGATCGGCGTTCGCGCCGCCGCGACGCTGGATGCCCAAATCTGGGGGCCGCCGGACTGAACCGGCGCAGTCGCGCGCGCGGCGTTCAAGACGACGCGCGCGCGCAACGGCTACCATAGCCGCATCCCCCGGGAGTACCGATGTTCTCCAATCTGCCGCCTGTCACCAAGGGCCTGTTGATCGCCAACGGCCTGATGTTCCTGTTGCAACTCACGCTCAGCGACGCGACGTTCTACCCTCTGATGCTGTGGCCGCCCGGCGCCGAGGCCGGCCCCTACGCCGGCTACGGCTTCATGCCTTGGCAGGTGCTGACCTACGCCTTCCTGCACGGCGGTTTCGCCCATCTGTTGTTCAACATGCTCACCCTGCTGATGTTCGGCGCGCAGATCGAGCACGTGTGGGGGCCGCGCCGCTATCTGAGCTATTACCTGGTATGCGTGGTCGGCGCGGCGCTGTGCCAGCTCGCGGTCGGTTTCTGGAGCATGTCGCAGGGCGGCGAGGCCTATCCGACGCTGGGCGCGTCCGGCGGCATCTTCGGTTTGTTGCTCGCCTACGGCCTGCTGTTCCCGAACCAGCGCGTGATGCTGCTGATCCCGCCGATCCCGATGAAGGCGCGCACGCTGGTGATCATCTACGGCGTGGTCGAACTGTTGCTGGGCATCACCGGGCAGCAACCCGGCGTGGCCCATTTCGCCCACCTGGGCGGCATGCTGTTCGGCTGGTTGCTGATCCGCTACTGGCGCGGGCAACCGCCGTTCGGGCGGCCGAAACCGCCGCGGCCGCGCCTGGTGCGCTAAGCGTCGAGACGACGCCCGGCCAAACAAAAACGGCGCGGAATCCGCGCCGTTTTTTATGCCTGCGCTTGCGGCCGATCAGGGGAAGATCGTGATCCGCTGTTCCGGCTTGGCCTGCATGGGCTGGCCGGGCTTGCAAGTGTAGGCCTCGCCGAAACTGGGCTGGTTGAACAAGGGGCCGTTGGTGCGCCACTGGCCCGGCGCATGCACGCTGGTGGCCGCGCGCTGGGTGTAGGCCTCGGTGCTGGCCTGCTGCGCCCACAGCCCGGCCCAGGCGCGGTAGAAGGCCTGGTCGGCGTCCTTGGCCGGGCTCGGCACTTCGGCGCGGAAGGTCTTCCAGGCCAGTTCGACGCCGGCGATATCGGCGATGTTCTCGTCGCGGGTCTGCTGACCGTTGACCTTCACGCCCTTGAGGCCGGGGTATTCGTAAGCGCCGTACTGGGCGGCGACGCGCTTGCCCAGCGCTTCCCAGGCCGCGGTTTCGGTGGGGGTCCACCAGTCGCCGATTTCCTGCTTGGCGTTGACCAGTCGGCCGCGGCTGTCGAAGCCGTGGCTGAGTTCGTGTCCGACCAGGGCGCCGAACGAGCCGTACTGCGAGGCTGCGTCCTTGCTCATGTCCAGCACCGGCGCCTGCAGCACCGCGGCGGTGACGATCAGGCGGTTCTGGGCGATGTCGTAGGCCAGGGCGGGGTCCTGCGGCAGCACGTCCCAGCGGCGGTCGGCGTTGCCGCGGCCGATGCGCTTCATCTCTTCGCGATGACGCCAGGTGGAGGCGATCAGCATGTTGCTGCCGAAGCTGCCGCGGCCCATCGGCTGCACCGAGTAGTCGAGGTCGCGGTGCGGGGTGCCGACTTCGATCTTGAGCTTGGCCAGCTTGGCGCGCGCCTCGGCCTTGGCCGATTCGCTGAAACGGGTGTCGGCGTCGATCGCCTTGCCCAGGGTCGCCAGCACCTGCGAGGCGATTTCCTCGGCGCGCTTGTCGGTGGCTGCGGGCAGGTACTTGGCCGCGTATTCGCGCCCGATCATCGGGCCGGCGGCGAGGTTCATCGCGTTGAGCACGGCCTGCTGGCGCGAGGGCGGCGCGCTGCCGCGCAGGATACGGCCGTGGAAGTCGTACTGGGCGTCGCGGAAGGGCTTGGCCAGGTAAGGCGCCATCGAGTCGCCCACGCGCCAGCGCAGATAGACCTTCCACTGCTCGGGCTTGAGGGTGCCGACCAGGTTGTCTAGTTCGGCGAACAGCTTGGCGTT
Organism: Lysobacter sp. CCNWLW3; assembly: GCF_036697405.1. Classification (NCBI taxonomy): domain Bacteria; kingdom Pseudomonadati; phylum Pseudomonadota; class Gammaproteobacteria; order Lysobacterales; family Lysobacteraceae; genus Lysobacter; species Lysobacter sp. CCNWLW3. The sequence continues at coordinate 57,615 of NZ_JBAHWA010000003.1, read as the reverse complement.
GCCGATCGAGACGCTGTCGTCCTTGACGCCCTGGGCCTTGAGGAACTCGGCCAGTTGCAGGCGCTTGTAGGTCTTGGCCAGCGCCGACACCTGCACGGGGGCGTAGTGGTTGCGCAGCTGGCGCAGCTCCGGCAGCGACTGCGAGGCGCGCGCGATGCGGGTCTCCAGGTCGATCACCAGCTGCGATTCGGCCGCCAGCTGCGCCTGCGGCGTGCCGGTCAGGGCCAGGATCTTCTGCACGTAGTTGTTGTAGTGGCCCAGCAGCTGGCGGGTCTCGGTGTCGCTGCGGGTGTAGTAGGCCGGGTCGGGCAGGCCCAGGCCGCCCTGGCCGAAGTAGCCGATGTGGCGGTTGAGGTCCTGCAGGTCGACGTCGGCGGCGAAGTTGAACGCGACCGGGATGCCGACCTGGTGCAGGGCGGCGATCGAGGCCGGGATGTCCTTGGCCTTCTTGATCGCGGCGATGCGCGACAGCAGCGGGGCGATCGGCTGGGCGCCGTCGCGCTCGACCGCGGCCTCGTCCAGGCCGCTGGCCCAGAAGTCGCCCAGCAGCTTCTGCACGTTGCCCTGCGGCGCGGTCATGGCGCCGTTGAGCAGGTCCAGGGTCTGCTGGCGGGTGCGCGCGTCCAGCTGCTCCAGGGCCGAGACCGAGGCGGTGCCGGAGGGCAGGGCATTGCCGCGCAGCCAGTCGGCGTTGGCGTAGAAGTCGGTGCAGGCGGTGGCGACGGCGGCGGCCTTGGGCTTGGCGGGGGCGCGCTTCTTCTTGGCGGCGTCGGCGGTGGGCAGGGCCAGGCTGGCGATCAGGCTGAGGGCGAGGGCGCAGCTAAGCGGGCGTAGGGTCGTCATCGCGGATTCCGTCCTGGTGATCGGGCCAGTTTAACAAGCGACCGGCGCTTGCCCATGAACGGGTTTCGCGGTTGCGGAAGATGGCGGCCGCCGGTTCGGCTTCGGCGGCCCCCAAAAGCGAAGGCCCGGGAAACCCGGGCCTTCGCGCCTGCCGACGAGGGCAAGTAACGCTTGACGGCGCCGCCTGGCCGGCGGCGCCGGGTTTCACCAGATCACGACTTGCTTGTCGCCTTCGCGCACCATCGGCTGGCCCGGCTTGCACGAGAACGCCGCGGCGAAGGCCGGCAGGTTCGACGGTGCGCCGATCGCGCGGAAGTTGGCCGGCGCGTGCGGGTCGGTGGCCAGGCGCACCTTCAGCTCTTCGGGCTTGAAGTTGCGGCGCCACACGGTGCCCCAGTTGAGGAAGAAGCGCTGGTCGCGGGTCAGGCCGTCGGTCTTGGGGTCGGGCTGGCCGGCGGTGGCCTTGACCATCGCGTCGTAGGCCGTGGCCAGGCCGCCCAGGTCGGCGATGTTCTCGCCCAGGGTCAGCTTGCCGTTGACCTTGGCGCCCGGCGCGGCCTCGTAGCCGTTGAACTGCGCGATCAGCTTGTCGGTGCGGCCGCCGAAGCCCTTGGCGTCGGCCGGCTGCCACCAGTTCTCGAAGTTGCCGGTCGCGCCGAAGCGGCTGCCCTGGTCGTCGTAGCCGTGGGTCATTTCGTGGCCGATGACCGCGCCGATGCCGCCGTAGTTGGTGGCGTCGTCGGCGTTCGGATCGAAGAACGGCGGCTGCAGGATCGCGGCCGGGAACACGATCTCGTTCTGCAGCGGGTTGTAGTAGGCGTTGACCATCTGCGGCGGCATGCCCCACTCGGTGCGATCGACCGGCTTGCCGATCTTGCCCAGGTTCCACTTGTAGTTGAACTCGTTGGCGGCCATCACGTTGGCGAAGTAGCTGTCGCGGCTGGTCTGCAGGCCGGCCCAATCGCGCCACTTGTCGGGGTAGCCGATCTTGGGCGTGAAGGCGGCCCACTTCTCCATCGCCTTCTTCTTGGTTTCCGGGCTCATCCAGTCCAGCTTCTCGATGCGGGCCTTGAGGGCCTCGCTGAGGTTCTTGACCAGGGCTTCCATGCGCGTCTTGGACTCGGGCGAGAACGCGACCTTGACGTACATCTGGCCCAGGGCTTCGCCGGCCTGCTCTTCGATGGTGTCGAGCACGCGCTTGCTGCGTTCCTTCAGCTCGGTCTGGCCGCGCAGGGTCTTGCGATAGAACTCGAAGTTCTCCTTGACGAAGTCGTCCGACAGGTAGGGCGAGGCGCTATCGACGGTGTGGAAGCGCAGGTAGCTCTGCCATTGCGCGGCCGGCACGTCGGCGAGCATCTTGCTGACTTCCTTGTGGAAGTCAGGCATCGCCAGCGAGAACATCTTCGGCACGGCCACGCCCTGCGACTCGATGAACTTGGTCCAGGGGAAGTTCGGCGCCAGCTTGTCCGCGTCGGCCGGGCTGACCGGGTTGTAGTACAACTCGGCGTCGCGCGAGAGCTGCTCGCTGGTCTTGGAGACCTTGGCCAGGCGGGTTTCGAACGCGATCACGTCCTTGGCCTGCTTGGCGGCGTCTGCGGCGGCCACGCCGCTGAGCTGCAGGACGTTGGAGACGTGGGTCTCGTACGCGGCCAGCTTGTCCTTCTTCTCCGGCGAGGTGTAGTAGGTCGGGTCCGGCAGGCCCAGGCCGCCCTGCGAGGCGTAGGCGATGTTGTTCTTGGAATCCTTGAAGTCGGCCTCGGCGCCGAAACCGAACAGCACGTTCTGGCCCTTGGCGGCGCTGGCGCGCAGGTAGTCGGCGATCTGGTCCTTGTTCTCGAGCTTGGCGATCGCGTCGAGCTCGCCCTTGATCGGGTTGATGCCCTGCGAGTTGATCTTGGCCGCGTCCATGCCGCTGGCGTAGAAGTCGCCGACGATCTTGTCCACGCCGGTGGCGTTGGGCAGTTCGGCGGCCTTCTCGGCGAGCTGCTTCTGCACCGCGGTGGAGCGCTCGTCGAGCATTTCGAACGCGCCCCAGGAGGTGCGGTCGCCCGGAATGGCGTTGGCGGCCAGCCACTTGCCGTTGACGTAGCCGCCGAAGTCGGTGCAGGCGTCCTTGGTGGTGTCTAGGTCGCTGACCTGGAAGCGGTTGACGCCCGGCAGCTTGCTGTCGTCGATCTTCACAGCGCCGGCGTCGGCGGTCGGCTTGGCGGCGTCGGCAACCGGCGCGGCCTCGTCCTTCTTGGTGCAGGCGACCATCGCGGTGGTGATGGCGAGGGTCAGCAGCAGGATTTGGGGTTTCTTCAAGGTCACAACGGGCTCCGGCCTGGCGGCGTTTGGGAGTAGGGCATGGATACCGCCCCATTCGGGGCGTGGCAGGACAATAGACCCCTTCGGGCCGGCGAGGGGGTGTCGAAGGTCATGGCGCCCTGGTGGTAGGGGCAGGACGGGCTCCCGGCGTTGCGGGCGCCGCGGAAGGACAGGATGGGCGCGGCCGTTGCCGCGGAGGCGTATTCAGGGGCCGCGGATGGTGTGCATGCGTCGGGATCGGCGGACGCACGTCGCCCATCGCTCCGACACACTACTCGGCTGTGGGCATCGCACCCCCGACTGTGCCCGTCACGACGCCGCCGACGATCTATTCGCAGCGGGCGGGGCGCAGCGGCGACGCCCAGTCAGCGACATGAGCGCGTATGCCGGCTACGTGCGAACCCAAGCCCTGACCGGTTCCGGTTCGGTTTTGCGTGCGGCCGAATCGCGCCTGTTTCGCGCGGACTCTGCGCTGGCAACGTAGCCACAAAATCGAGTGCGGCCCTGGTTGCTTCGGTTGTGCAACCGTTTGCAGGCCTGCGGCAACGCGCGGTCGCCTGAAAGGAATCCACTACGTCGACCTCGCGTACAAGCGCGGATGCGCGAAAAAATGTGACTAATGTCCTATTTTAAATCCGGTTCTCGTCCTTTTTGAGTGTCGGCGATCGAGTCCAAGGGGGACCCGGCCCGCAAACCGAACCAAAGGGAACGCACATGAACAAGTTGATCCTGGCCGCGGGGCTGTTTGCCCTCGCTCCGGTGCTATCGAGCACCGCCGACGCCGCCGGCCGTGGTGCGCGCGGCGAACTGGTCTACCAGATCGTGAAGAAGTGGGGCCCATACGTGCAGGAGACCTATCGCGCAGATATCGGCGCTTGGTCCAAGGAGATGGGTCAGAGTTTCGCCAAGGCGCCGATGGATTCGCTGCAAGCTGCCGCCGATGCGCGCAGTTTCGATGCGATGAACGCCGCGCTGACGGGAGAGACCTTGGTCAGCAAGGCCGATGTCCAGCCCACCGCGCTGGGCGACGCGGCCACCGATCTGGTATTCGTGCCGATCACGCCCTGCCGTCTTTTCGATACCCGTTTGGCTGGCGGCCCGATCCCGGCGTTTACCGTGCGCAGCTTCGACGTGACTGCGGTATCCGACTACAGCTTCCAGGGCGGTCACGCGAGCAACTGCAACGGTGTCGGCGCGGCCGGCTCGTTCGGCGCCGCGGTGATCAACTTCACGGTGGTGTTCCCTGCAGGCCCCGGCCATCTCATCACGTGGCCATTCGGCCGTCCCCAGCCGGACACTGCCACGTTGAACTTTGCCGCTGGCGACGTTCGCGGCAACCTCTCCACGGTGGCTTTGGATCAGGGCGCCTCGGCCAACGAACTCAGCGTTTACACCACCGCCCAGACCCACCTCGTCGGCGATATCGTCGGCTACTTCATCAACCCGGGTCCGCTGCTGCTCCAGTGCGTGGACAGCGGCACGACCGACACGCCAGTTGCCGCCGGCGCCACCGCGAACTCGGTCGCTCCGGCGTGCCCCTCCACGCATCCGATGCAGACTGCCACCAACTGTCAGTCGTCGACGTGGCAGATGCCATTCGTGTTCTTCTCCGGCGGCGTGTGCTCGGCGCAGAACAATTCGGCTGGCGCGGCGACGCTGCGTTCCTCGCGTACTTGTTGCCGCGTTGTCGGTAGCTGACGCCTGCGCCGCAGCTGCTGCGGCGCTACCTGACACGACGCCGCCCCGCCAGTCGGGGCGGCAGTCTATTCGGAGATTGCATCCGGATTTGTTCCAGGCGCACCCCTTGTAGGGTGAGGCGTTTTGCGCAAAGGTGCGACCAGTTCACCTTTCCGGAGCTACTAGGTATGCGCGTCCATTTCCACGGAGCCGCCGGCGAGGTCACCGGTTCGCTGCACGAGGTCGAGGCCGCGGGACAGCGCGTGCTGCTGGACTGCGGCATGATCCAGGGCAGTCCCGAGGCCGAAGCCCGCAACGCCGATCCGTTTCCGTTCGCCGTGGCCGCGCTGGACGCGCTGGTGATCAGCCATGCGCATATCGACCACATCGGCCGCGTGCCTTTGCTGGTGCGGCGCGGCTTCCGTGGCCAGATCCACGCCCAGGCCGCCACCGCCGATCTGATACGGATCATGCTGCTGGACGCGGCCCATATCGCCGAGAGCGAGGCCGAACGCGGCAACCGCCGTCGTCGCGGCGGCGAGCCGGAGCTGGTGCCGCTGTACACCCGGGCCGATGTCGAAGCCGCGATGACGCGAGTGCGGCCCTTGCCCTACGACCAACGCGCGCAGATCCTGCCCGGCGTCGAGATCGCGTTCCGCGAGGCCGGGCACATCCTCGGCTCGGCTTCGGTGGAGGTTTACGCCGACGGCCGCAAGCTGGTGTTCTCCGGCGACCTGGGCCCCAAGGGCACGCCGATCCTGCGCGATCCGGCGCGCATCGACAGCGCCGACCTGGTGCTGATGGAGTCGACCTACGGCGACCGCCTGCACCGCGACCGCGCCGAAACCATCCGCGAACTCGGACGCATCCTCGACGAGACCTGGCGCGACGGCGGCAATGTGCTGATCCCGGCCTTCGCGGTCGGGCGCAGCCAGGAGTTGCTGTACTGGTTCGCCAAGCATTGGGACGAATGGCAGATGGGGCGCTGGCAGGTCTTTCTCGACAGCCCGATGGCGGCCAAGGTGGTCGGCGTCTACGACCGCCACACCGAACTGTTCGACGAGGATGCCCGGCAAGTCTGGCGCGACAAGCCCAGTCCTTTCCGGCTGCCCAACCTGCGCCTGACCGAGTCGGCTGAGGATTCGATGGCGATCAACCGCATCGAGCGCGGCGCGATCGTGATCGCCGGATCGGGCATGGCCAACGCCGGCCGCATCCTGCACCACTTCCGGCAGCGTCTGGACCGGCGCGAAACGCGGGTCGTATTCGTCGGTTACCAGGCCGAGGGCACCCTGGGCCGGCGCCTGGTCGACGGCGCCAAGTGGGCGCGCATCCACGGCCGCGACGTGCGCGTCAACGCGCAGCGCCACACCGTCGGCGGCCTGTCGGCGCACACCGACCAACGCGGCTTGATGGACTGGTACGGCGCGATCGCCGGGCATCCGCCGCTGGCCCTGGTGCACGGCGAGGACAAGGCGCGCGAGGCGCTGGCGGGAGAGATCGGCGAGCGTTACGGCGTCAAGCCGGTGCTGGTGCGGCCGGGCATGAGCCTGGAAGCCTGAGTTCCGCTTTCCGCGGGCCTGCGCGCGCGATCAGCGCGCAGGCGCCGCCGCTGCGCGCTTCAAGGCCAGCGTCTCCCATAGCGCCACCAGCGCCAGCACCGCCGTGGTCGCGATGCCTAGCGCCAAAGCCGACAGGTGCGCGGGCTTCGCGGCCAAGCTCAGTGCCAGCAGCAAGGTCAGGCCGGCCAGATGGGACAGCGGCGGGCCGCGGCGGTCGTTGGTCGTCCATTTGAACAAGGCGTTGCCGAGCAGGTACAGCGCCGGCCCGCCCACGATCGCCGCGATGCCGGCGGTGTCGGCGTGCCCCGGATGCATCAGCACGATCTCGTCGGCGACCGCGCAGACGATGATGCCGGCCACGATCGGCAGATGCAGATAGGTATAGGCCATGCGCGCCTGCCGGCCGGGATCGGCGGCATGCGCGATGCGATGGCTGGCGCGTTCGGCGCCGCTGTCGAAGTAGAGCCACCACATCGCCACGCTGCCGACGAAGGCGCTCACGAACGCGGCGCCGTGGCTGGCGTCCAGCGGCAGTCCGGCGAAGGTCGCGCCGGTGACCAGGATCGACTCGCCCAGGGCGATGATCACGAACAGCGCGCAGCGTTCGGCCAGATGGCCGCCGTCCACGTCCCAGTCGCCGATGCTTGAGCGGCCCAGGCCGGGCACCCAGTAGAACGCGATCGGCCCGAAGAACTCGATCAGCAGCGCGCCCACCCACCAGCCGAAACGCACCTGTCCTTCGGCCAGGCCGCCGGCGATCCACAGCGTGCCGGACACCATCAGCCACACCGCGATGCGCAGGAAATTGCGGAACAAGCCCGGATGCACGCCGCGCAGCACGACCACCATGAATAGCGTGCGCCCGACCTGCATGGTCGCGTAGGCCGCGGCGAACATCAGCCCGCGCTCGCCGAACGCCTCCGGCAGCGAGCTCGACAGCAGCAGCCCGCCCAGCATCAAGGCGAACAGCAGCAGCCGCACCGGCGCGGTATCCGGGTCCAACCAGTTGGTGCACCAGGAGGTGTAGATCCACACCCACCACACCGCCAGGAACAGCAGCAGGGTCTGCAGCGCGCCGGTCAGGCTCAGGTGGTCGAGCAGGGTATGCGACAGCTGGGTGACCGCGAACACGAACACCAGGTCGAAGAACAGCTCGACCATGGTCACGCGGCCGTGCTCGTGCGCGTTGCGGTTGCGCAACAGGCTGCGTGCGGGGGCGTCGCTCATCGCGCGGCGCCGCTCAGCGTCGCGGTGGGTGGCCGGCATGGGCCATCAGCAACAGCAGGCCGCCGATCATCCCGACGTTCTTCATGAAGTGCAGCAGCTGGGCGCCGCGCTCGGCACCGGCCAGGCTCCAGAACGGGTGCGACATCAGTGCGTCGGCCGCCATCAGCGCCGCGGCCAGGCCGGCGGTCCAGCGCAGTTTCCAGCCGCTGGCGATCAGCAGGCCCAGCACCAGTTCGACCGCGCTGAACGCCAGGGTCGCCGTCGGCGTCGCCGCGCCGCCCCAGGCGTCGAGCAGGCGGTACAGGCCCATGACGATGAAGACGCTGGCGATCAGCGTGCGGGCGGTGGTCGCTAGGCTGCGGTTGTCCATGGCCTGCCCCCAGGCTGCGGTGGATCCGGTGGTGCCGCGCCGCGCGCCCGTCGGGCGCGCGGCTCCGGTCCTTTCTACCAGTCCACGCGCAATCCTGCATGCCCCTGCACGCTGCGGTGTTCCTCGCCGGACAACTCGTGGGTGTAGTCGGCGACGAAATACAGGCCGACTGCGGGCGAAATCCGGCCGACCAGGCCGGCGCCGAACTCGACCGCGTCGGCGCGGCTTTCGGTGCGGATGCGGTCGTCGCCGAAGCGGGTGTCGTCGTCGCCGCCGAGCTCGCTCCACAGGTTGAGCTTGAGGTAGGGGCGCCAACTCGCATCCGCGTTGGCGCCGTGCAGGCGTGCGCCGATGCGCGCGCTGAGGCCGTCGCCGGCGTCGAAGGACACGCTGGAGAACGCATCGGCGGTGTCGTCCAGCGAGCTGTGCTGCCAGACCAGCTGCGCCTGCGGCTCCAGCACCAGGCGCTCGCCCAGCGCGATCGGCCAGCCGCCTTCCAGCGAGGCGATGAACTGCGAACCGTCGACGTCCGAGCCCAGGCCGCGGCTGGAACGCGCCTTACCGTCCAGGCGCGAGCCCAGCAGTACCGCGTCGAAATAGCGGCCGCCTTCGCCGCTGCGCGTCCAGTACAGGCCCAGGCTGCGGCTGTCGAGTTCCAGGCGGCCGACGCGCTGCATGCGCCCTATCGCGAAACCGTCGATGTCGCCGCGGCTGCGGGCCGCGCCGACGAACACGCCGATGCGGTCGCTGCCGCCGCCGTCGCGTTCGCCCGCGTACAGGTCCAGGCCCAGTTGCAGGCCGCTGATGTCGCCGTCGAAGCGCGGCAGCGCCGCGCCTTCCCAGCGCTGGCGCGTGCTTTCGCCGTACACGCGCAGCCAGCCGGCGTCGAAGCCGCCGCCGTGACCGAGCAGCGACTGCTCGCCCTGGCGCTCGTGCAAAGTGCCGATCGTGGCCAGGCCGTTGATCCGCACCAGCGCCGGCAGCGCGCTGTAGACCGCGGTCTCCGGCCGATACAGCGGGATCGGCTCCTCGCCGACCTGCGGCGCCGGCGGTGCGGGCGGCGGCGGTGCCGGCGGCTCCGGCGGAGGCGGCGCGGGCGGGGTCGGCGGAGGCGGCGGCACCACCGGCGGTGCGGGCGGTGCCGGCGGCGGTTCCGGCGGCGGCGGTGGCGTCACGGGCGGAGGCGGGGGAGTGGGCGGCGGCGGAGGCGGCGCCACCGAGTAGGAGCGCAGGTACCAGTTGTCCTGGGTGCCGGCATCGACGCCGCCGCGGAACAGCAGGTACTCGAAGGCGCCGGCCGCGACCGGCTGGGCCAGGCTGAAGGCGCCGGCCTGGGTCTGCGCGCCGGCGATGGCCTGCACCACCAGGATGCCGTTGGCCAGGGTCTGCGCGCCGCTGCCGCCGAGATTGCTGACCAGCATCGAGGTGCTGCCGCTGGCCAGACCGTTGGAGATCACCAGCTTGTCCGAGGCCGAGCCGTCCGCGCCCAGCACCGTCTGCAGATGCAGCTGGCCGCCGTTGCCGACGTAGTTGCCGATCACGGTCAGGCTGTCGCCGGCGACCGCGCCGCCGGAGGTCAGATCGATGTAACCGGCGTTGTTGACGTTGCCGAACTGGCCCGCGCTGAACGGCCGCACCGCGCGCGCGCCGCTGACCAGCAGGCTGCTGGTGGCGTCGATGTTGAGCGCGCCGCCGCCGGTGCCGGCATCGCCCAGGCTCAGGTCGGCGTCCAGCGCGAAGCGCGTGCCCGTGGCGAGATCCAGCGTCTCCCAATTGCGGATCCGCGATACGCCGGCGACCTGCGCGTTGGCGAACAGCAAGCGGTCCGAACCGGTGCCGCCGTCGAAGGCATCGACCTCGGCGATCGTCGCCGCCGCCAGATTGCGCAGCGCCGCGCTGTCGTTGCCCGCGCCCAGCGAGATGTTGCCGGCCACGGTGCCGGCGTTGGCCCAGCTCAGCGCGTCGGTGCCGGCACCGGTGAGCAGGCTGCCGCCGACGCTGCCGCCGGCGATGTTGAGGGTGTTGTTGCCGTTGCCGAAATCGACGTTGCCGCCGATCGTCGCCGTGCCGCTGAGATTGAGCAGGTCGTTGCCTTGCTCGGCGTTGAGCACGCCGTCGATGCCGCCGCCGCTCATGTTCATGATGTTGTCGCCGACGCGCAGATTGACCGAACCGATCCGGCCGCCGCTCATGTCGACGATGTCGCCTTCGTTGAACGCGCCGACGATGCGGCCGCCGCGGATCACCGCGGTGTCGCGGTCGGCGCCCTGGTCCAGCGCCTGGATGGTGCCGCCGGTCATGCTGAAGCTGTCCTGCCCGGAACCCTGATCGACCAGGCCGCCGATGCTGCCGTCGCTGATGCTCAGGCCGTCGTTGCGGGTGCCGAAGCTGACCGCGCCGGTGATGGTGCCGCCGTTCACCGTGACGCGGTCGTTGCCGCCGCCGGTCAGGACCAGCGAGGCGGTGGGATCGGGCGCGCTGCCGTCGCAGGTGATGACATCGTCGCCGGCGGTGGGCGCGGGCGTGCAGGTCGCGCGGGCGGGCTGGGGCAGGGCGAGCAGGGCGGCGACGATGGCTAGGGCGAGCGCATGCGGCCGGACGGGCGCGACTTCCATGAACACCTCCTGGTACCGATTGGGGGAAGATCGGAGCAAGGCGGGCGGCGCTGGTGCATCGCCCGTTGACCGCGTCCTGCGGCCCTTAGCCGCTCCATTAGCACATTCAGTGAGTGTTTAAAGTGTAGAAAGGGTGCCTATAGCGGCTGCATCGTGGGTTTATGCGGCGCATCTGCAACGTCCGTCACGACCCTTCCCGGCGTCGGCCGCGTCCGGTGCGGCGCGAATGGCCGGGCCAGAACCGGCGCTCGAGCTTGTCCGAACCGATCCGTCGCCTCCGGGCGTTTTCCTAATCCCGACAAGAATTTAGCTGGCGCAGCCCGGCGCTTTCGCGTACAGTGCCGCCTGTTCAGCGCACGGCTGCCTCCCCGCAAGGGGTACGTTTCCCAGGTTGCCCGCCGCATCGCAAGAGTCCAATGCTCTTGGGCGATCGGCTTTATCCCGCACGTCTTTCGTAGCGCCGACACGGTCCGGAGCATCCGGCACCGTCATTTCGATTACTCGCAGCGCGGTTCTAGGGAACGCTCCGAGTGACTCCGCGACTCCGGTCCGCGGATCCTTAGTACTTGGAGTTCCACATGACGTTTGAATCCCTCGGGCTTGCGCCCGCGTTGCTGCGCGCGCTCGTCGAGCAGAATTACAACACCCCGACCCCGATCCAGGCCGAAGCGATCCCGCTGGCCATGGCCGGGCACGACCTGCTGGGCGGCGCCCAGACCGGTACCGGCAAGACCGCCGCGTTCGGCCTGCCGCTGCTGAACCGCCTGTCCAAGCTCACCGGCAGCAACGGCCCGCGCAAGCCGCGCGCGCTGGTGCTGGTGCCGACCCGCGAACTGGCGGTGCAGGTCAACGACAGCCTGCGCAGCTACGCCAAGCATCTGCGCCTGAGCATCTGCTCGATCTACGGCGGCGCCGGCATGGGCCCGCAGGTCGACATGCTGCGTCGCGGCGTCGACGTGCTGGTCGCCACCCCGGGCCGCCTGATCGATCACATGGAGCGCGGCACCGCCAAGCTCGACGCGATCGAAATCCTGGTGCTGGACGAGGCCGACCGCATGCTCGACATGGGCTTCCTGCCCGCGATCAAGCGCATCCTCGGCCGCGTGCCGCCGCAGCGCCAGACCATGCTGTTCTCGGCCACGTTCGAAGCCGAGATCAAGAAGCTCGCGCTGGAGTTCATGCGCGAACCGCAGCAGGTCCAGGTCGCGGCCAACAACACCATCGCCGACACCATCGCCCACAAGGCGCATCCGGTCGACGGCGGCCGCAAGCGCGATCTGCTGGTGCGCATCCTGGCCGAGCGCAGCACCGATCAGGTGCTGGTGTTCGGCCGCACCAAGCACGGCTGCAACCGTCTGGCCGAACAGCTGGAAGACGCCGGCTTCAAGGCCGTCGCCATCCACGGCAACAAGAGCCAGGCCCAGCGGCAGAAGGCCCTGCGCGACTTCAAGGCCAATAAGGCCCGCGTGCTGGTCGCCACCGACGTCGCCGCGCGCGGTCTGGACATCCCCAGCCTGCCGCTGGTGATCAACTTCGACCTGCCGATGGTGGCCGAGGACTACGTGCACCGCATCGGCCGCACCGGCCGCAACGGCGCGACCGGCGAAGCCCTGTCGCTGGTGTCGCCGGACGAAGGCGGCCTGCTGCGCCAGATCCAGCGCATCCTCAAGGACGACATCCAGATGGTCACGGTCGAAGGCTTCGAGCCGAGCCGTCCGATCCGCATGGGTTCCGACGCTCCGGGCGCGCGTCGCCCCGGCGGTCAGCGCCCGGGCGGCAACAACGGCCCGCGCAAGCCGGCCCACCGTCCGCACGGCAAGCCGGCCCCGCGCCACGCCCACGCCGGTCCGCAGCACCGCAGCGGCGGCCGCACGGGTTCGGGCAACGGCCAGCGCCGCGAAGGCGCGTAAGCGTTTCGCAGCGTCGACGAGAAAGGCCGGCATCGCCGGCCTTTTTCTTTGGCGGCGCACAGGGCGGACGGGCCCGTCGCGCGCTAGGATTGGCCTTCCCACGGAAAGCAAGGAACGCATCCATGAAGTCGCTGCTCGCTCTGCTTGTCACCTTGGTGCTGGCCTTCGCGCCCGCGCGGCTCGCGCATGCCACCTCGTCCCTGCTGTTCGACGGTGACGGGTACTCGCTGAACCTGGAAATCGGCTACGACAAGCGCCCCGTGATCGGAAGCGTCTTCATCTACCAGCCTGGCGATAAGGGGCAGGTGGTGCCCAGGCAGCGGGTGCGCGTCGAGGAATTCGATACCCAGCGCAAGCGTCTCAAGCTGCGCTACACCGCCACCGACGAAGCCCCCGGCATTCCCTCGTTCACGCTGGTCATGACCGCAACCGAGGCGGTGTTGACCCTGGAGGGGCGGCGCATCGTGTCGAAGGCGAACTGGGAGATGTAGGCGGCAGACCACGATAGTGGGGTTGCCGCGGAATGATCGCCAATCGAAAGACGGCTGAAGCGGTCGGCGAAAGGATTCCCGAAGCGCATAGGCTTCTGAAGCAATGCCCATCAACGAATCACGCGAGTTCCGATTTGCCGCTTTATCTGAAGCACCCCGGCATCGCGCCAGCAGGCTTGGACCGCGCCTGAAAAGCGCCGTTGCGAAGGATCCTGTTTCCTTGTCGACCTGGCGCCTGCTCCTGGCCTGCGTCGGCGCCCTGACGTGGAGTCGACTGTTTGCTCGGTGAATCCTTCAGCCTGGCGGCCGCTCTGCCGCCGATCGCGCCCAGGGCGTTGTGCCTGACGAAACAAAAAGGCGCCCCGAAAACCGGGGCGCCCATACTCGTGGTTCAGCCCGCAGGGATCAGGGGCTGGTACGCAAGGTCAGCGAGTAAGCGCTGAGGATGGGGTTGATCGGCGTGTAGTAGCTGTTGCCGCCGCCGGTCCGGCCCTGACGGCCCTTGCAGCTGCCGCTGCCGCCCGACAGCACGCCCTGGGCCTGGCCGACGCCGGTGATGAAGGAACCGCCGGAATCGCCGCCTTCCGCGCACGCGGTGGTCTGGGTCAGGCCGGTCACGGTGCCGTCCGGATTGCCCGAGCCGTCCACGTAGGACACGGTCATGTTCTTGCTGCGGATCGCGCCGCAGCGCCAGCCGCTGGTGCGGCCGGAACGGCACAGCGCCGCGCCAACCGCGGCTTCGGTGCTGCCGCGCACGTTGACGTCGCCATTGCCGTAGCCGTACACGCTGGGCGACAGCGTATGCGTGCTATCCACCTTGACCCAGCCACGGTCGGGACCGGTCTGAGTGCCGCTGGGCATGGTGGAGGAGGCGAACGAACCGATCCTCACGCCCGGCGTCCATTGCGAGACTTCGTGATAGACGACCTCGCCGGTGGTGCCGCAGTGGCCGGCCGTGGCGAAGCCCGGGGAGCTGCCCTGGGTCACGGTGAAGCCGACCGAGCAGGCGTACAGATAGCCGTCGCCGGGATCGCGCAGGTAACCGCGGCCGCCCTGTACGGCGATCAGGCGCTGCGGGGCCTCGTTGAGGGTTTCGAAACGCACGGTGTTCGCATCGATGCCACTGCGGGCGACGAAATCGACCGCGGCTTCCTCGGCGCCCGGCGCGATGCCCAGGACCACGCTGTTGCTGGGCAGATCCACCGCCCAGCTGTACACGCCCTTGGGCGCGCCGGCGCTGCGCGCGAGCTGGCTGTCGAGCTGGCCCTTGGCCGAGTTCAGCGCGGCCAGGCTATGACGGGCCTGGCGCGTTTCGACGCCGGCGACCTTGCCCTTGGCCGAGGTGCTGGCGGCGACGAATCCGAAGGAACCGTCGGCCTTGCGCTCCAGCCAGGCGCCGGCGAAGTTGCGGCCCAGCTGCCTTTCGGCGGCCTTTTCCTGTTGCTCGGCCTGGCGCTCGGCCTTGAGGTACTGGGCCAACTGAGCGCCGGACAGCCCCAAGTCGCGCTGCATGGCCGACTTCAACGCGGGGGCGAGGTCGTCGGCGGCGAAGGCCGCGCCGGAAACAGCCATGGCTGCGGTCGCAGCGATAACCGACATACTGAACTTACGCATATCCAGAAACTCCTTAGATAAGAGAGAGGATGCGAACAGCTTGCGGCGGGTCTAGGGCAGGCGTGGGTCCTGCGCTGGCATGCGCAGCGCTTAGGCCAGCCGCAAAGAGTGGAACGAGAGTGGATTGAATCCACCCCACCTCCGGCGATGCGAAAGTGCGACGGGGTCGTGAATTCGGGTGGTCTGGGCACTTTTCCGGTGCGACCGCGGCGGCGATGGCCGCAAACATGAACGAAAATTCCCATGTGCGGTCGGAACTTGGCTCCGAATGCGGCGGCCGCGGCGGGGTAGCCATCGCGACCGCGCCGACCGCGCCCGGCCGCCTTCCCCGCGGGGCGGCAGGCCGGGTTTTGGCACGCGGCGACCGGTCTTCGGCGTTGGCAAAGCAGCGCAAGCGAAGGCGCAGGCCGCTTGAGGGACGCAGGCGGCGCTGGCCGCCTCGGGCTCAGTCTTCCGCCGCCGCCGCTTCCCGTCCTTGCTGGCGGATCAGCGCCTCTTCGCGCGCGTCGTTGATCGCGTCGCGCACGCTGCCCAGGTCCACCGTCGATTCGTCGTGCACGAACGTTCCGCTGAGTTCGCTGTCGGGGTGCAGCTCGCCGGCCTCGAACAGCGCCCACATCTCCTCGGCGTACCAGGTGTCCAGCAGTTCCGGCGCCCAGGCGCCGAGGCTGGCGGTGAGGTTGTTGACGTCGCGCAGCAGCATCGCGCGCGCGGCATTGTTGCCGGCGGCGCTGACGACCTGCGGGAAGTCGATGATGACCGGGCCGTCCGGTGCGACCAGCACGTTGTACTCGGACAGATCGCCGTGGATCAGGCCCACGCACAGCATCTTCACCACCTGGCGGACCAGGAAGCGGTGGAAGCCGCGCGCCTGGTCCGGCGCCAGTTCGACCTCGCCCAGGCGCGGTGCGGAATGGCCGTCGGCGTCGGTCACCAGTTCCATCACCAGCACGCCGTGGAAATAGCCGTAGGGCTCGGGCACGCGCACGCCAGCGTCGCGCAGTTGGTACAGCGCGTCGACCTCGGTGTTCTTCCAAGCGGTTTCCTGCTGCTTGCGCCCGTACTTGCTGGCCTTGCCGATCGCGCGCGCCTCGCGGCTGCCGCGCACCTTGCGGCCTTCCTGGTACTGCACGCGCTGCTGGAAGCTGCGCTGGGCCATGTCCTTGTAGACCTTGGCGCAGCGCACCTCGTTGCCGGAGCGCACCACATACACCGCCGCTTCCTTGCCGCTCTTGAGCGGACGCATCACTTCATCGATCACGCCGTCGTCGATCAGCGCCTGCAAACCGGGGGGAGTCTTCATCTAGTCCTGTGTACGAACGATCCGGTGGAGGGGGGGCGGGCGCCGGATATGGGCGTATCTTTACACTTAGCGCCTCTACCGCCGACTTTGTCCATGTCCGAAGCTGTCCGTCTTGATAAACGCGTCGCAGAACTGGCGGGCTGTTCGCGCGCGCAAGCCCAGCAATACATCGAGGGCGGCTGGGTCCGGGTGGACGGCGAGGTGGTGGAGGAGCCGCAGGCGCCGGTCACGACCCAGGCCGTGGTGCTGGACCCGGAGGCGCGGCTGGAGCCGGCCGAGCCGGCGACCCTGCTGCTGCACAAACCGGCCGGCCTGGACTTCAAGGACACGCCCGGCCTGGCCCTGCCGGCGGCGCACGCCGAGGGCGACCTGTCCGGCGTGCGCCTGCTCAAGCGTCATTTCCACAGCCTGACCCCGCTGATGCCGATCGACGCCGAGGCTTCCGGCCTGGTGGTGCTGAGCCAGGACGGCCGCGCCTGGCGCCGCCTGACCGAGGACTACGCCCAGATCGAGCAGGAGTTCGTGGTCGAGGTCAGCGGCGAACTGGGCCCCTACGGTCTGAAGCGACTGGCGCACGGCCTGGAGTACCGCGGGCGGGCGCTGGCGCCGTGCAAGGTCAGCTGGGCCAACGAAACCCGTTTGCGCTTCGCGATCAAGAACGTGATGGGCGGGCAGCTGCGGCATATGTGCGCCCAGGTCGGCTTGGAGGTGATCTCCAGCAGGCGCCTGCGCATCGGCCGCATTTCGCTGAGCAAGATGCCGGTTGGGGAATGGCGCTATCTGCCGGTGGGCGAGAAGTTCTGAGTCGTTTCCAAACACTACAGAGCGCGCGGTCCGCCACGAGCCGTAGCCCCTGCCTGAGCGCGCGAGCGGCCGTGCATGCAAACATCGGACGTATGAGAAAAATGGCCCGGATCGTCCCCATCGCTCTGCTTTGCCTGTTGGCCGCTTGTGCGCCGGTTCGCTTCTATCAGGCGATGACCGGAAAGGAAGCGGCGCAGCCCAAACCGCTTCCGATCGCCGAGCGCGGCAAGCCCGCGCCATCGCATCGCAAGATCGCATCGCTCGGCGGCGGCCTGCATCTGGCGCGGATCGATCGAAAAGGCCAGCCGGCCTTCGGCGTGGTGGATCAGCGCGACCTCGTGGTGATCCCGATCGGTTACCAACGCATCGTCGATCTGGGCGACGGCAGCCTGCGCGCCATCGGCCTGCAGAGCGTGCGCGACTTCGATCGCCAGGGAAATGAAGTATCGGCGACCCTGTTCGACAGAGAGTTGCATTTCGTCAACGGCCAGGCCGTCGCGATCGTCAGGCCGCCGGGCGCGGATTTCATGGACGATCGCTACGGCGTCATCGACCAGGACGGGAAGACCGTCATTGCGTTCGAGTACCGCAACATCGTCGCGGTCAGCACCAAGTTGCGGCCGGACGTCAGCTGGTACCAGGTGCAGCGCGATATCGCCCGGCCCGGCGAGCCGAGCAAAGTCCGTCGCGGCCTGCTCGACGCCCAGGGCCGGGTGATCCTGCCGATCGAGTACTACGAAGTTTCGCCGGGCTACGCGGTCGACGGCCTGGACAACGGCTGGGCCCGCGTGTCCGAGCAGGAATACCAGAGTTTCACCGTGAACTTCATCACCGGCCTACGCATGCAAAGGCCGGGCGGCAGCTACTACGGCCGGACGGTGGGCTACGGCACCCTGCTCAATCCCGAGCCCGAAGCGCTCAACCAGTACGAACGCATGCAATGGCGCAAGGCGCACGCCGAGCGCTATCGGCTGGAGCTGTTCGATATGCACGGCAAGCGGGTCTACGACCAGAGCGATATCGGCGACACCTGGGACCTGAGCGGACTTATCGCGGTATGGCGCGCGAAACGCATCGCCCTGCTGGACGCCGACGGCCGGCCGCTGACGGAGTTCAAGTACGACCAAATCCAGGACTACGGCGGCGGGCAGGCCCTGATGATCGCGGCCGGCCGCAGCGTGTGCGTCGATGCCGCCGACCCGCCGGGCACGGAGCGTGCCGCGCGCGATTGCACGAAGGCCACCACCAGGCGGGACGCCAGCAAGCGCGAGCGCGGGCGACGAGGACCGATCGCCGTCCCCGCGAGCTATCCCCGGTATGGCGGTTGAAGGATCGAATGTTCCCGAGGCTCAGTTATGCGTCGCCAATTTCTACGTGGACGACAGCGGCGTCGATAGGGACGAAGGTCGGCGCCGCAGGTACCGACACTGGCTGGCGAAGGCGGTGGCGATGGGCGACGAGGACGCTGCGCGGGAACTCACCGACGCCTAGCGCTATCGCGTCGCCTCACTCCGCCTCCACCGCCCGCGTCGCCATATAGCCGTCGCGCCCGTTCTCCTTGGCCCGATACAGCGCCGCGTCGGCGGCGTCGAACAGGGTGCGCTCGCGGGTGCGGGGGCCGGGGACGCAGGTGTGCAGGCCGATGCTGATGCTGACCTTGGCGCCGCCCAGGACGTCGCCGTGGCGCAGGTTGAGCGCGCGCATGTCGGCGAGCAGGGCCTCGGCGACCAGCGCGGCGCCGTGCCCGGCGGTGTCGGGCAGGACGATGGCGAATTCGTCGCCGCCGAAGCGCGCGGCCAGGTCGCGCGGCCGGCGCGCGTGCGCGGCGATGATGTGGGCGACCTGGCGCAGCACCTTGTCGCCGGCGCGGTGGCCTTCGGCGTCGTTGTAGGCCTTGAAGTGGTCGACGTCGATCAGGGCCAGGGTCAGCGGCGCGCGGGTGCGGCGCGCGCTCGCCAGTTCGCGCTCGAGCACGTGATCGAAGCGGCGTCGGTTGGCCAGGCGGGTGAGGGTGTCGAGGTGGGCCTGACGACGCCAGTGGCGCAGGTGGCCGATCATCCAGGCCAGGTAGGCCAGGGCGATGGCGACGATCGCGGTCGCAGGCGGGAACCACAGGTTGCCCATGCGCAACAGCGCGATGCTCGCGGCGAGGGTGGCGACGGCGGCGGCCAGGGCCAGCAGCAGCGGGCGCGGGAAGCCGGGGACGAGGATGCACAGCACCACCGCCAGCACCACCGCGGCGGTGAGCGCGGCGGCCCACTGCGGGGCCAAGGGCACGATCGCGCGATCGTGCAGCAGCATCTCGAGCACGTTGGCCTGGTACTCGGCGCCGGGCATGCGCAGTTCGTCGGACATCGGGGTCAGGAACGGCGGCGCCAGGCCGGCCGCGGTCACGCCGACCACGACCCAGCGCCCGCGCAGCAATTCGACCGGCACCCGCCCGGAGATCACGTCGGCGTAGGAGACCTGGGCGAAGCTGCCGGGCGGGCCGGCATAACGGATGCGTACGTAATGGTCGCGCGTCCATTGGTAGGGCGATCCGCCCACGGCCGCGGGCCGGCGCAGACCGGGCAGCGGACGTTGCGCGTAGGCCGGATCCAGGCCGATGGTGGCCAGCGACAGGGCCGGCCAGCGCGCTTCGCCCAGGCCCGCGCGCAGGTACATGCCGCGCGCGGTGCCTTCGGCGTCGAGTTCGATGTCGGTGTGGCCCAGCGTGGTCGCGGCCGCGGCCAGCACCGGCGTGGGCAGCACTTCCACCGGCGGGCCGTTCTGGCTGGGCGCGGCGGCGATCACCGGCAGCGCGACGCGGCCGTTGCGCCGTATCGCCTCGGCCAGCGCGTCGTCGTGCGCCCGGCCGCTGCGGTCGGGTTCGGCGAACACCAGGTCCAGGGCGACGCCGCGCACGCCGGCGTGGGCCAGACGATCCAGCAACTGCGCATGCAGGTCGCGCGGCCAGGGCCATTGGCCGAGTTCGCCCAGGCTCTGGTCGTCGACCGCGACCACGATGACGTCGTCGTCGGGCGGATAGGTCCAGGCCGCCAGGTGCTGGTCGTAGAAGGCGTCGTCCAGCCACCAGAGCGTACCGGCGACGCTGATCAGCGCGGCCAGCCCCGCTACGGCGAGGGCGGCGGCGACGCGCAGGGCCCAGGACGGCGCGCGCACGTTCACAAGGCCAGCAGCAACAGCACTGCGGCGCCGGCGCCGGCATAACAGAGGCGACACGGCAGACGGATCTCCTGCGCCGGCGCGAACGGCGCGGCGTAGCCGTCGTCGTCGACGGTCTGCACGCGCACGTACCAGCGGCCGCCGCCGGGGCGATCCAGACTGATCTGCGGCTGCTCGACTTCGCTGTCCAGCAAGGGCTTGGCGAAGTCGGCCTTGCGCGAGATCTGGACGCGGAAGCGCTGGCCCGGCGCCGCGTCCTTCCAGCGCAAGGTCAGTTTCCCTTGCGCGGCTTCGGGCGCCTGCAGGCCGGGATCCGCTGGAGCGTCGCTGACCTCGAACGGCAGCGCGTCGCCGTAGGGGCCGCTGCGGCCGTTGCCGTCGCGCGAAGCCAGGCGCCAGTAGTAGCGGCCCGGCGGCAGCGGTTCGGAGGGGCGATATTGCTGGCCTTCGACCCGGGTCTGCAAACGCAGGCGCTCGAACGCGGGATCGTCGGCGAGCTCCAGGGTGGTGCCGGCGGCGTCCTCGATGCGCGCCCATTCGAAGCGCGGGCGCGGCGCGTGCACGGTCTCGCCGTCGAGCGGACGCAGGGTCAGCGGCGGCAGCGGATGCGCGCTGACCTCGAAACTGCGCTCGGTGTCCTCGCCACCCAGGCCGTTGGCCGCGACCGCGCGCAGCAGCACGCGATGGCGTCCGGGCGGCAGGTCGGCGATGCGCAGGCGGGTGGCGGCGGTGGACGCCTCGAACAGCAGTTCGTCGGGCGCGTCGTCGCGCACCACTTCGACCCGATACGCGACCGCGCCGGGCAGCGCGCTCCAGCTCAGGGCCATGGGCAGCGAGGCCAACTGGGTGCCGGCTTCCTCCAGCCTGGGCGCGGGCAGCAAACGGGTCGGTGCCGAGGCCGCCGCGCCGCCGGCGGCGACGCTGCCGTAGCCCGGGCGCACCAGCACCTCGGGGCCCTGGGCGCCGCCGACCTGGACCTTGCCTTCCAGCACTTCGGTGCTGCCGGGCCGGTCGCCGTCGCCCGCGCTGACGCGGAAACGGGTGCCGCGCACGCTCGAGGTCGCCGACGGGGTTTCGATGATGTAACGCGAGGCCGGGCCGCGCGCGGGAATCACCCGGTTGGAGGAGCGGCCGCGCTGCAGACGCATGCGGGTGTCGACCATGCCGGTCTGGCCGTAGGCGCTGAGGCGGTCGAACACGATGCGGCTGTTGTCGGTCAGCATCAGGCGCGAGCCGTCGGCGAATTCCAGGGTGGCGCTGGCGCCGGGCCCGGTTTCCAGCCAGCCGCCGATGCTCAGGCGCAGGCCTTGGCTGGCCGAGGTCACGCCCGCGCGCGCGGACACCTGCGCGCGCACCGCGCCGCGCAGCGCGACCAGGCGCGCCTTGGCCGGCTCGATCCGCAGCCAGGACACCGGGAAACGCAGCAGGGTGCCGGGCGGCAGACGGTAAGGGTCGGCGACGCGATTGAGCTGTTGCAGCCGCCGCCAATCGACGTCCGTGCGCAGGTGGCGCGCGCTCAGATCCCACAGGTTGTCGCCCGGCCGCACGCGGTAGGTCCACTCCTGGGCCGAGGCCGTGGCGGACAATGCGAGCGTGATCAGGAGGGCGACCAGACATCGGCCCAGCGGACGCCATCGCCTGGCGTGGTGGGGCGGCACTGCTATGGCGAACATCCGTCTTCCGTGGCTGGCGACAGGGGCTGGGATTCGAGCCCAAAACGTGACGGGCCGCGCAGTATTATGGCGCTTGCGCGTGCCTTGTGGCGTTTTTTTCGCCGCCCGGCCGCGGCCGGCCCGGTAGCTCGCCGCCGACCCTCAGGGGCGTGCGCGGCGCGCGCGCCAGAGCGCGTACACAGCGATCAGGACCAGCAGCGGCCAGATCAGCAGCAGGTCGGCGCGCAGCGCGGCGCCAGGGCTGTAGAGCTGAACGGCGGCTTCATACAGGGCGTAGGCCAGCCAGGCCACGGCCGCGACCAGCAGCACCGGGCGGGCGCGCCGGCGCCAGGCCAGGCCGAACAGGGCCGCCAGCAGCAGCGCACCCAGGGCTATGCAGAGGAAGAAAACGACCGGCGACATGGCGGGACGAGCTTAGCCCCGGGCAGGTGATGGCGCGGGCAGGGACCAAGCGCCCCGGCGCCGGCGCCTGGCGCCCGGCGCCGGACAAAGAAAAAGCCGGGCAAGCCCGGCTTCTTCCGTTGCCGCGATGCTGCGATCAGCCCTTCTTGCTGGCGATCCAGCGGTCGATCTTCTGCTGCAGCACGTCCAGCGCCACCGAACCGTCCTTCAGCACTTCGGCGTGGAACTCGCGCACGTCGAACTTCGGGCCCAGTTCCTTCTCGGCCTTGCGGCGCAGTTCCTGGATCTTCAGCTCGCCGATCTTGTACGCCAGCGCCTGGCCCGGCCAGGCGATGTAGCGCTCGGCCTCGGCGGTGGACTGGGTCTCGCTCTCGGCCGAGTTGTCGAGCATGTACTTGATCACCTGCTCGCGCGTCCAACCCTTGCTGTGCAGGCCGGTGTCGGTGACCAGGCGGATCGCGCGCCACAGCTCGTTCTGCAGATAACCGAAGTAATCGTAGGGATCGGTATAGACGCCCAGGTCCTTGCCCAGCGATTCGGCGTACAGGCCCCAGCCCTCGATGAAGGCGGTTTCGCCGCCGAAGCGGCGGAACGCGGGGATGCCGGTCAGTTCCTGCTGCAGCGCGAGCTGGAAGTGGTGGCCCGGAATCGCCTCGTGCAGGTACAGGTCCTCGGCGTCCCAGGTCTTGCGCGTGGGCAGGTCGTAGGTGTTGACGTAGAACACGCCCGGACGGCTGCCGTCTTCGCTGGGGCTGCGGTATTCGCCGCCGGCCGCGGACTGGGCGCGGAAGGGTTCGACCGCGCGGATCTCGAACGGCGCCTTGGGCACCAGCGAGAACTGCTGCGGGATCTTCTGGTTGATCTTGGCTTCCAGCGCGCGGTAATGCGCCAGCAGCGCGTCCTCGCTCCTGAAGCCGAAGCGCGGATCGGTCTGCATGAACTTGAAGAAGTCCTGCAGCGAGCCCTTGAAGCCGACCTGAGTCATCACCTTGCGGATTTCGCCGTGGATGCGCGCGACCTCGTCCAGTCCGATCTGGTGGATCTGCGCCGGGCTCAGGTCGGTGGTTGTGCGCTGGCGCGCGTTGAAGGCGTACCAGGCCTGGCCGTTGGGCAGCTTGTCCAGGCCGACGCTGTCGCGCGTGGCCGGCAGGTATTCGTCGTTGATGAAGGCGCGCAGCTTCTTGTAGGCCGGCATCAGGCGGGTGGCGACCATCTCGCGGTAAGCCGCGGTCAGGCGTTGCTTGTCGGCGTCGGAGAAGTCCTTGGGCAGGCTGGTGATCGGGCCCCAG
The DNA here is from genome assembly GCF_036697405.1 of Lysobacter sp. CCNWLW3. NCBI lineage: Bacteria > Pseudomonadati > Pseudomonadota > Gammaproteobacteria > Lysobacterales > Lysobacteraceae > Lysobacter > Lysobacter sp. CCNWLW3. The sequence goes on along the minus strand of NZ_JBAHWA010000003.1, from coordinate 34,363 downwards.
AACAAGGTCTCTTCCGGCTTGTCCTTGATCAGCGCGTCCAACTGCGGGATGACCTTGACCATCAGCGCCCGGGGCTGGACCACGCCGGCCTTCATGCCCTGGCGCATGTTGTCGATCGCGGTGTCGAACAGCCCCGGCAGCTTGCTGCCGCGCGCGAGCCAGTTGTCGTAGTCCTTGACGGTCTTGAACGGCTGCGGGCCGGTGCCCGAGCCCATCTGCACGGCGAAGCTGGCCATGCTGCCCATCTGATTGATCGGCATCATCCAGTCGGGGAACTGCTCGGACTCCAGCGACATCTTGGAGTCGCGCACGAAGGTCTCGTAGCTCAGCAGGTCCTGGCCCTGCAGGCCGGCCGGGCCGATGTCCTGCACGGTCTTGAGCCAGCGCACGGTGAAGTCGTGCGATTGCTTGCGGTAGGCGGCGGTGCCGAAGTCGGGTAGCTGGTCGTTGTAGCGGTTGTCGCCCTGGAAGGTGGCCTGGACCGGGTTGAGCTTGAGCACTTCCTCCCAGTACTGGCCGTACAGCGCGGTGAGCTTGGCGGCCTTGGCCTGGTCGGAGACGGCGGTCTTGGGCGTCTCGGCGGCGTAGCCGGGGGCGGCGGTCGCGGCGGCGACCGTCAGAGCGAGTGCGAGAACGAGCGGACGCAAGGTCATTACGGGGTTCCCCGGAGCGATGAGTTCCCCAGCATGGCCGAGCGCCCGCGCAGCCGCCCCGGTCGGAAGTCACGGGTCGGCGCCGGCGCGGCCTTGGATGCGCCGAACCGCGGCGCGCGTCGCGTTCAGGCGGCGGCTTCGTCGCGCAGCTGCTGCGCCCGCGCCTGCCCCAGGTAGCGCACGATCGCCGCGCGCACCAGGTAGATCAGCGGAATCATCGCGATCGCGGCCAGCATCTTGTAGGCGTAGTTGACCGTGCTGACCGCCAGGAACAGCGAGGTCGGCCACTTCTGCGGGCCCAGCACGAAGGCGATGTAGAGCACCACGAAGCTGTCGACCAGCTGCGAGACCGCGGTGGAACCGGTCGCGCGCAGCCAGATGTGCTTCTCGCCGGTGGCGTTGCGGATGCGGTGGAACACCGCGACGTCGATCAGCTGGCCGAGCATGAAGGCCACCAGCGAGCCGGCGATGGTCCACAGGCCCTGGCCGAACACCGCCGAGAACGCGGCCTGGTAGTCGGCCACGCCCTGCGCCTGGGCCGCCTTCACCCACCAGCCGGCCGGCGCCAGCGAGATCGCGGCGAACGCGAACACGAAGCCGTACACGATCAGCAGCGCGGCCAGCCAGGAAATCGTGCGTACGCCGCGGCGGCCGAAGAATTCGTTGATGACGTCGGTCATCAGGAACACCACGGGCCACAGCAGGGTGCCGGCGGTGAAGCTCAGCGAGCCGCTCTGGCCGAACAGGTTCCACTGCAGCGGCGCGATGCCCAGGGTGTCTTCCAGCGCGAAGATCTTGACCCCGATGAACTCGGCCAGCACCGCGTTCACGCAGAAGAACGCCGACAGCACGATGAACAAGCGCAGCGCGCGGTCTTCCAGCGTCTTCGTGACATCGGCCGCCGGTGCGCTCATCGTTTCGGTCTCACGTAATAGATCACGCCGTACTTGTCGTCGGTGAACAGGAACGCGTCGCGGCCCATGCGCAGCACGCCGCAGGGGCGGCCGTTGACCTTGGCGCCGTCGAGGAAGCCGGTGATCAGGTCGCCGCCATTGCTGCCGTCGGCGTTGACCCGCACCAGCTTGTAGCCGTGCCCGATCTTGGCATTGGTCGAGCCGTGCAGGGCGACCACGTACTGACTGCTCAGGATGGCGTCGCCGGCCGGGAACCAGTCCACGCCCAGCGCGGAAGCGTGCGCGGGAAACCAGCCGAACGCGGGCGGCACCTTGGCGCAGCCGCTGGCGCGCGGGAACTTGGGATCGGCGTAGACCTTGCCGCGGCTGTGATAGCAGTGCGGCCAGCCGTAGTCGGCGCCGTCGACGAGCTTGAAGAAGGTTTCGTCGGGCTTGTCCAGGCCGAGGTGATCGGAGCCCTGGTTGGTCGCGATCAGGCGGCCGTCGTGGGCGATCAGGCCGACCGCGTTGCGCAGGCCGCGCGCGTACAAGCGCGCGCCGCTGCCGTCGGGGTTGTACTCCATCACCGTCGCGCGCACGGATTCCTTCTCGATGCAGGCGTTGCAGCTGCTGCCGACCGAAACGTACATCTTGCCGTTGTCGGCGAACGCGACCGTGCGGGTGAGGTGCCAGCCGCCGTACTTGTAGCTCAGCCCGTAGTCGGGATAGGTCGCCAGCGTTTCGGGCGCCGAACTGGGCGCGAGATCGCCGGCGCGATAGCGGTAGCGCACCAGCTTGTCGGTCAGCGCCAGGTACAGCCACTGCTGGCCCTGTTTGTCGGTGTGGAAGGCCAGGTTGTTGGGGTTGCGCTGATCGGTCAGGTAGGGCGTGATGCGGGCGAACCTGGCCTTCTTCTCGTCCCAGCCGTCCAGGATCAGCACCCGGCCCTTGCGGTTGTCGCTGAGGTCGCGCATGTCGGTGAGGAAGATGCGGCCGTCGGGGCTGCGCGCGAAGAAGCGGATGCGCTTATAGCCCTGCGCCACCGGCACGACTTCGAGGTTGGCCGGCAGGGTGAGCTTGAAGCTGCGGCCGTCGTCGAGCTTGATCGTCTGCGGCAGCAGGGCCACCGATTCGGTCGCGGCGGCGGGCAGGGCAGCCAACAGCATCGCCGACAACGCCATCGCCAGCCCCCTCTTGAACACGCCCCCTTCGAAAGAGGAGGCAGGCGTCCGCGCAGCGGACGACCGGGGATTCGCTTTCGCTTTCGCCTTGGGGCGCGCGAAAAGCGAATTCCCCCAGCCCCTCTTTTTCGAAGAGGGGAAAGGCAAAAGGCGGGCGAGTGCGGTGCGTCCTTGCTGGCTCATGCGGGCCTCAGTTCGAAGTGGGCGCGTCGGCGACGACGGGGACGGAGAAGGGAATGGTCTCCGGCGATACCGCGCCGCCGGAGATGATGAAGCTCATCGCCTGGTCGACGCTCCAATCGGTCGGGGTGATCTTCTCCACCGGCACGATTTCGAGATAGCCCGATGTGGGATTGGGCGTGGTCGGCACGTACACCGCCGCCAGCTCGCGGCCGGTGCCGTGTTCCTTGAGCACGCGGGTGACGAAGCCGATCGATTTCATCTCCGTATGCGGGAAGTCGATCAGGACCACGCGCTGGGTGCCGTCGGGTTTGGTCTGCAGGATGTCGAGCAGCTGGCGCGCGCTGGAATAGATGGTGCTGGCCAGCGGGATGCGCTTGATCAGGGATTCCAGGCCGCGCAGCACGGTCTGGCCGACCACGCGCCGCGCCATCACCCCGGACAGCAGGATCACGCCCAGGGTCGCGGCCAGCGCCAGCGCGGTGGCGAACCAGCGTTCGGTGAGCCAGCCCAGCGCCTGCGGGTTGGTCGCGGCGAGGTTGGCCAACAAGGGGTCGATCAGCGGCCGGCTGGTGTCGGACAGCAGCACGAACACGAACTTGACCACGACCCAGGTCAGCCAGATCGGCAGCAGGGTCAGCAGACCGGTGAGGAACAGGCGTTGCAGGTTGGACATGCGCATGGCGCCAGATTGTAGGCGAGCGCGGGCGCGGACGGCGCTGCGGCGGGAGGATTCGCTTCGCGGGCCTGTGCGCGGGCGGCCGTTCGCGGTCGGACGGCGCATTGCGAACGGTCAGGAAGGGTGCGCGGGGCGATGCGGTTCGCCTTCGGCTCACCACATCCTACGAGATCGTACGAGTGGCGCCATCGGAGGGGCGCAGCCCTTGCTGCGGTAGGGTGCGGTGGTAACCGCACCGTCGCCATCGGGCAGGTCGCGGGCGATGCGGTTCGCCTTCGGCTCACCACATCCTACGAGATCGTACGAGTGGCGCCATCGGAGGGGCGCAGCCCTTGCTGCGGTAGGGTGCGGTGGTAACCGCACCGTCGCCATCGGGCAGGTCGCGGGCGATGCGGTTCGCCTTCGGCTCACCGCATCCTACGCAGGCGCTTTCGCGGCAGCAGCCGCGTTGGTCGAACGGAGCGGCGCTGCGCCGGATGCGCTTAGCGTTCGCGCACCAGCCGGAAGCCGACGTCGTCGTAGCCGCGCGCGGCGGCGAGCGGACGCTGGGCCTGGCTGCTGCGCCAGGAGGCGCCGCTGGCCTGGCGCTGCTGGCAATCGCGGCCGCAGTCGCGCAGCCACATCGACAGCGCGCGGCCAGGGGTGTCGTTGAGGTGTTCGGCCTCGGCCGCGGTCGGCAAGCGGTAGCGGCGGCCGGTCTGCTGGCTGTACCACTGCGCATAGGCCTCGGCGTCGGCCTGCGAGACGCACACCACCGGCTCGCCGTCGCTCTGCTTGAAGCCCGGCGATTCCCAGTTGCGCGGCGCCAGCACGCGCAGCAGCGAGGCGCGTTCGCGGCACAGCGCCGGGCTGCGATTGCTGGCGCTGGCGAAGCGCGCGTATTCGGCGCGGCTGACCGGGCGCGGGCTGAGCGCGACGGTGATGCGGCCGTTGTCCTGGGTCACGCTGCCGACCGCGACCTGTTCGCCGGGGCGCAGGCCGCCGATCGCCTTGGCCTGCGCGATCAGACGCGCGGACGTGGCCTTGGGCAGATCGAGTTCGGTCGCGAGCGCGGCCGAACGCTGCGCGTCCTCGCGATCGTCTCGCTTGCCGGCGAGTTCGATGCGCGCCTGCAGCGCGGCCGCGGCCTGTTCGCGCAAGGCGCGCATCGCCGCAGAATCGGCGCTGCCGGTCTGCTGAGCCAGCGTGGTGGCGTTGAGCATGTGCTCGCGCGCGCGCTGATCGTTGCGTTCGCGCACCGCCACGGCGAGCTGATCGCCGAGGGCGCGGGTGAGTTCGGTCACGCCGGCGCGCACGTCGGGACTGGTGCTGTCGGCGTGCCAGGCGGTGAGCAGGCTGTTGTAGGCGTTGCCGTCGGCCGGCGCGGTCAGCTTGCCCTGGCGGATGTAGCGGCGCGCCTCTTCCAGCGAGCGCTGCAGCGGCGCTTCCGGCAACGGCGCAAGCATGGCGTCGGTGGGGTCGCCGGCCGGGTTCGCCACGGCGGCGACCGGCGCGGCGGCGCTGCGTTCGACCCGGAAGAACTCGTCGTCCTGGGCGCTGCTGAGGGCGAAGCCGATCGCGACCACGGCGACCGCGGCGACCGCGACCCCGGCCCACACCGGCACCGCGAACCGGCGCAGGCGATTCGCGCGCGGCATCAGGCGCTTGAGGCTGTGCACGAAACCGCTGCGCTGCACGTCGGCCAGCGCCTCGGTCATTTCGGCGGCGTCCTGGAAGCGCTGGCCGGGCTGCTTGGCCAGCGCGCGATTCATGAAACGCTGCCAATGGCGCAGGTGCTGCGGCAGTTTCGGAATCGGATCCTGCGCGTGCATCACCGCCATCGACAAGGCGTCGGCGGCTTCGAAGGGCAGGCGTCCGGTCAGCATTTCCCAGCCCAGCACGCCCAGGCTGTAGAGATCGGCGCGGCCGTCGACGTCTTCGCCGCGCGCCTGTTCCGGCGCCATGTAGGCGGTGCTGCCCACGGCCAGACCGGCCGCGGTCACGCGCGGGCCGAAGCCGCGCCGCAGGGCGATGCCGAAGTCGGCCAGCAACGGGCGCTCGGCATCGTCGAACAACACGTTCTCGGCCTTGACGTCGCGATGCACGACGCCGCGCGCATGCGCGTAGTCCAGCGCCGACAGCAGCGTTTCCATGATCGCGATCGCGCGCGGTTCGTCCTTGCTCAGGTCGCGCTGGCCGAGATGGCCGCGCGCCAGGTAGGGCATGGCGTAGTAGGGCAGCCCTTCGCGGGTGCGTCCGACTTCGTGGATGACGACGACGTTGGGATGCTCGAGCCGCGCGATGGTGCGCACTTCGTTTTCGAAGCGGCGGCGGCTGACTTCGTCCGACAGCGCCAAGGGCAGCATGACCTTGATCGCGACTTCGCGGGCCAAGCCGATCTGTTCGCCCAGGTACACGGTCGACATGCCGCCATGATTGATCACGCGGAGCAGGCGATAGCCGGCGATCTCCGGCAACGGCACTGCGTTTTCGTGCGGGTTTTGTGTAGACCTGGACATCGCGGCCCCCTGTCGCGAGTGCCCAGCATACGCCGATGCGTGCCGGGACTGACCACACTCACATCACGCAAATTACGTGAAGACGCGCCATCCGTTGTCGCGCACGCCTATTGTGCATGGTCGGGCGCGCAAGGCCACAGGCGCGCGCGCGGCCACGGGCCGGCGAAGGCTGCGGACGCGTCGGGATTGGCCCTACCGCGTCAGAAATAGACCGCGGGCGCTCTTCACACCGTCGTTGCGGCCGCGTTGGGCACAGCGGCGCCCGCGCCGCGGCCCGGCTTGCGGCGCACGTACAACTGCTTGCGCACGCGTGCGACCACCTCGCCGTCGGCGTCGATCACCTCGGTGTCGAACCAGTGCAGGGTCTTGTCGCCGCCGGCGGTGGCGTCGCGCAGTTGTTGCAGAACCTCGGCGCCGAGCGCGAATTCGGCGCGCACCGTGCCGCGCCCGGGCTTCACGAATTCGATGCTGCCGGCCTTGTCCCAGACGATGTAGTCGCGGCCGAGCGCGTTGAGCGTGAGCAGCATCCAGAACGGATCGGTCATCGAAAACAGACTGCCGCCGAAGTGGGTGCCGACGTAGTTGCGATTCCACGGGCGCATGCGCAATTCGACCCGCGCGCGGCGGTAGTCGGGCGCGATCTCGCGGACCCGGATGCCGCTGAACAGGAACGGCGGCCACAGGTTGAGGCCGAGTTTCAGAGTGCTGGCTTGCATGCGCGGTCGTGGCGGGCGAGGGGTGCTCAGCCTGCCATACGCATGCGTATAGTCAAGGGCAGGGAGTGAGCCTGGAGGAGTGAGGAGCGAGCCAAAGCGGGCTCGCTCCCGCGGCGCGGGCGTGGCTCAGAACAGCAGCGAGGACATCTTGCGGCGGTAGCGGCCGACCAGGTCTTCGTCCTCGACCACGCGGAAGGCGTCGATCAAGGCCTTGCGCGGCAGGCCGTCCTGGTAGGCGCGGTCGCGGCGCAGCATCTCGATGAACTGCTCCAGCGCGGCCTCGGACTGGCCGCCGATCAGGCGGTGCGCGCCGAGCAGGTGGCGTGCGCGCAGGTCGGTCTCGTCGCTGGCGATCGCCGCTTCCAGCACCTCCGGCGCGGGCGCGTCCTTGAGCAGGGCGGCGAAGCCCAGGCGCGCGCGGGCGCGCAGGGCGCGGTCGTCGGTGGCCAGGTTGGCGGGCAGGGCGTCGAGCAGTTGTTCGGCCTCGTGGGCGGCGCCGGTGCGCAGCAGCGCCAGCGCCAGTTCGAGCTTGCGCTCGGCCTGATCGGGCTCGGCCGCGACTTCGGCGCGCAGGCGCAGCACTTCAGTGTGCGGGTCCAGCGCGAGCGCCGGTTCGTCGGCCACGGGCTCCTCCTCGACGGCGGCGGCCGGCTGGATGCCGTGGTGGCTTAGGAACTCGCGCAGCTGGCCTTCCGGCAGGGCGCCCGGGAAGCCGTCCACGAGTTGGCCGTCCTTGACCAGGTACACGGTCGGGATCGAGCGGATCTGGAACATGCCGGCCAACTGTTGCTCGGCGTCCACGTCGACCTTGGCCAGGACGAAGGCGCCGTTGTACTCGCCGGCCAGCTTTTCCAGCAGCGGGCCCAGGGTCTTGCAGGGCTCGCACCAGGCGGCCCAGAAGTCGACCAGCACCGGCGTCTGCAGCGAACGCTGCAGAACCTCGGCCTCGAAACGGTCGGTGGTGGCGTCGAAGACGTGCGGCTGCGGGGCGGCGGAGGCGGTCATGGGCGGTCCTGCGTAAACGATCAGCCGGACATGGTGCCAGCGTGGCGCGAATCCAAGCCGTGTAAAGAATACTTGACATGCTTCGGGACGAATGTAATGTACAGCGGACATATTGTCCGGCAGGGGATACACCATGGTGAGGCGCGGTTGGGGCTTGGCGGGGTTGCTGGCGGTGGCGGGGCTGTCGTTGTGGCTGCTGATCGTCAACCCGTCGGCGGTGCTCGGTTTCGACGGCGGCAAGCTCGGTGCGGCCTTGCTGGTCACCGCGGCCTGGGGCTCGCTGCTGGCCTTGCAACGCGTGCCGCGTTCGGAATTCGAGGGCCGCGCCGCCCTCGGCGAATGGCGGGCCTGGATCGGTCTGGGCTTCATGGCGGTGGCGGCGGCCTACTACCTGGCCAAGCTGCAGGCCTTCCAGGGCGCCGAGGTCTGGCGCAATCCGGAAGCCGGCGCGGTCGGGCGCCATCTGGTCCTGCTGCTGGTGGCCTGGGCGGTGCTGTCGAAGTCGCTGGGCTCGCGCTGGCGCGGCGCGATCGAGCAGGACGAGCGCGATCGCGAGATCGCCCGTCATGCGGCCGACTGGGGCCATGGCGCGCTGATCGCCTGCGTGGTCGGGATCGCGGTGACGCTGGGCTTCAGCCCGGCCTCGCGGCTGGAGTGGGCGACGCCGGCGATGGTGTCGGGCTTGCTGGTGTTCGCGCTGATGTGCGGCCGGCTGTTCGAATACGCGGCCAGCGCGGTTTACTACTGGCGCGATCGGCACTGAGCGCGCGCATGGGCGCCACCCCGATCGCGAACCGGATCCGCCGCCTGCGCTTCGAGCGCGGCGAGATGACCCAGCAGGCGCTGGCCGAAGCCTGCGGGGTGACCCGGCAAACCATCATCGCGCTGGAGGCCGGACGCTATGCGCCTTCGCTGGAACTGGCGTTCCGGATCGCGCGCGCGTTCGAAGTAGGAGTCGAGGACGTATTCGTATGGGAGTCGCCGTGAAGTCTTGGAAATCGATCGCCGCCGCGACCGCGCTGCTGTGCTTCGCGCTGGCCCTGGCGGGCTACGGCGCGGCGCTGGACGGCTACCGGCACACGCAGCACCCGGTCGCATGGCTGGGCAGTTCGGGCGCGCCGCAGGCGTTGTGGTTCAACCTGTTCTGCTTCGTGCTGCCGGGTCTGCTCGCGGCCGCGGTGGCCCTGGGCCTGCGCCAGGCGTTGAGCGGCACGCGCTGGAGCGTGCGCGTGGGCGCGCAGCTGGTGCTGCTGTCGGCGCTGGCGTTCGCCGCGCAAGGGCTGTTGCCCCTGGATCCGAACGACTTCGATGCCGCGCCCAGCCGCCTGCACGCGACGGTGTGGCTGCTGTGGTGGCTGGCCTTCGCCGCCGGCGCGCTGTCCATCGCGTTCGGCAGCCGCAGCCGCGGCCGGCCGGAGTTGCGCACGCTCAGCCAGGCCAGCCTGATCGCCGCGCTGGCGGTGCTGTTGTGCGCGCTGGTGCTGCCGTCGCTGCTGCCGGCGGGCCTGGCCCAGCGCGCGGCCTTCGGCGCCTGGTTGCTGTGGTGGCTGGTCGCGGCGCGCGCGCAGGCGGCCACGCGCTGAGCGCGGCCTCAACCGTGTTTGATCTTCAGGCCCAGGATGGTCGCCGCCAGCGCGAAGGTGATGGCATTGGACACGATCATCGGCCAGGAGTGCAGGGCCAGGCCGTAGCCGAACCAGAAGCCGACGCCGATGGTGAACACCACGTACATGCCCAGCGAGATGCCGCGCGTGTCGCGGCTGCGGATGGTCTTCACCGCCTGCGGCAGGAATGACAGCGTGGTCAGGGTGGCGGCGACGTAACCCATCCATTCCAGATCCATCGTGGCGCTCCCCGTTGCTCCGCTTAGCGGTTTGTCCGAAACCTTTTCGATTGACGCCTAGAGGCCACGCCAGCCCCGTTCGAGGGCAACGCGAAGATCCGCGGCCGATATCGCCTCCATGCCTGCAAGACCATCCAGCACTTGCTCGATCGTGGCGCGGATGTGCGGATCGATGCTGCTCATGTGCTCAAAGAGGCTGGCGTCGAATACGACATTGGGATCCGATCCCGTCTCACCGGCTTGGCGTCGGATCCGATAAAGAAACCGAACCCAATGCGCGATCTTCTCGCCTTCGCTCCATGACGCGTACTCGCGCGGAAACATGTGGCTGTCCAGCGCGTCGCCCACCAGGTCGCGAACCGCGCGCATACTCGGGACGAACACGATCTGCTCGCACGTCAGGATCGCCTGCAGAGTGTCGGGATCGTGCACGGCATATGTCTCGTAAAGGCAATCCGTGCGCTCCTCCAGACGAAATCCCTTGACGATCCAAAAACCGCGCACCTCAAGCGATATTTTTTGCGGGGCCGGAAGCCGCCGCTCACGCTCGCTGCGCTCAAGCAGGCGCCCCAGATCTGCCGAGAACTCCTTTTCCTGCTGCTTCCCAAGCGACTGATTGTGGGTCCACAAAATGTAGTTCCCGGAATCAGGCAGCGCATATGCTTTGATGAAGTCATGGACCCGAACGAACGCCCTGAGCTCGATGGGGAGTTGGGCGTAGGGTATTCGTTCGTGCATGGCCATCAGCCCGTTCTCCCCAGAATCATGCGCCGGTTGCGATCATGGTTGGCGATCTAAAGCTGACTGCGTGGCCGCTTGTACGGTGACTCGCCAACGCCTATGGCTGTGATGCATGCCGAATGCCGGATCCGACATGTTACGGACTGGCCGTAAAATCCATCCACGCCGCGCGCCGGCACCGAAAACGGCCGCCGGCGGGGTTGGGGCGTCAGTCGCCGGCACCGGGCTGGCGATAGACCTTGCCGTCCTTCATTACGAAATCGACCTTCATCACCGCATTGATGTCGGCGATCGGATCGCCGGGCACGGCGACGATGTCGGCGCGCTTGCCGGCTTCGATCACGCCCTGATCGTCCACGCCCAACACCTCGGCGGCGCGGATGGTCGCGGCCTGCAGCGCGGTCGCGGCCGGGATGCCGGCTTCGACCATGTAGACGAACTCGCGCGCGTTGTCGCCGTGCGGGCCCACGCCCATGTCGGTGCCGAACGCGATCTTGACCCCGCCGCGATAGGCGCGGCCGGCGGTGTCCTGGATCTGGGCGCCGATGCGCGCGGCCTTGGGCCGCACCACTTCGGGGAAGTAGCCGTCGATCTTGGCCTTCTCGGCGACGAAGCGGCCGGCATAGATGGTCGGCACGTACCAGGTCCCCTTCTGCTTCATCAGCGACATCACGTCCGGGCTCATGTAGGTGCCGTGCTCGATGCTGGTCACGCCGCCGAGCACCGCGCGCTTCATGCCTTCCTCGCCGTGCGCGTGCGCCGCCACCCGGTAGCCGTAATCCTTGGCGGTGTCGACGATGGCCTTGACCTCCTCGACGGTGAACTGCGGCGCATCGCCGGACTTGGCGTAGGACAGCACGCCGCCGGTGGCGGTGATCTTGATGACGTCGCTGCCGTCCTTGTAGCGCTGACGCACGGCCTGGCGCGCGTCGTCGATCGAATTGATCACGCCCTCGGTCGGGCCCGGCGGGCCGATAAGGTGCGAGAGCGCGTCGTTGTAGCCGTTGGTGGGGTCGGCATGGCCGCCGGTGGTCGCGATCGACTTGCCCGCGGCCCAGATCCGCGGCCCGTCGACCAGGCCCTGGTTGATCGCGTCGCGCAGGTGCGGGCTGACCTCGCCGCCGAGGTCGCGCACGCTGGTGAAGCCGGCCATCAGGGTCTTCTTGGCGAAACCGACCGAGCGGAACGCGAAATCGACGTCGTCGAGGCGGAAGCCTTCCGAATAGCTCTGCGGACTGGACTGCGAGCCCAGGTGCACGTGCAGATCGGTCCAGCCCGGGGTGCAGGTGTGGCCGCTGAGATCGATCGCGCGCGCGCCGGCGACATCGGCACGCCCCGGCAGCACCTCGGCGACCTTGCCCTCGCGCACGACCACCGTGCGGGCGTCAAGCAACTGGCCGCTGCGCGCGTCGAACAAGCGGCCGCAGTGCAGCGCGGTCGGGGCTTCGGCGGCGAAGGCGGGCGGCGCGAGGAAGGCGGCGAGGACGAACGATACGGCGGCGGACGGACGAGTCATCGTGGATTCCGGCTGTACACGTGAAGGATCGGGTGCGCCATACGCTGGCGCACCGGCAGAGAATGCGACCGACTTCGCACATCCCGGTCCGAATGCGTAGACAATCGCCCGCGCGGTCCGGGAATGGGCCGCCGCAGCATGCAAGCGAACCTTTGCGGAAATCAACAGGAGTTCGTCCATGAAACTGACGTTCTGTCTGCTCCTCGCCTTCATCGGCATGTCGCTGGCGCCGGCACTGGCCAGCGCGACCAGCCAGCCTCTGCTCCTATGCCCGATCGGGCAGAGGGCGACGCCGGTATACGACAGCACCGGCAAGGTGATTGCCTGGGTGTGCACCAAGCGCTGAATCCGCTGCACCGGTATGGGTGCGCCGCGGCCGGTACCCCACCGGCCGCGGCGCCGCAGTCGCCCGCATGCGCGCGGCCCCGGGCCGGCTTGCGGCGCGCGGCCAGAGCGATCCGGTTCGCCGCCCGCCGCGGCGGCGCATCGGGACGAGCCGCCCAAGAGCGCGAATATCCGTCGAAAACCGGCGCAAGCCACGGGTTTCAGGCTTGCGGGAGCGCCGCCGCGCCCGCCGCCATGGCGGGCTTTTGTGCGCTGCGGTAGGCTTTCCGGTCTTTCCTTGCCCTGCCAGACCCCCCCTGTGTCCAGCGACGCCGCCCAAGCCCCGATCGACAGCAACGCCTTCGACCCCAAGTCCGTGGAAGCCGCCGCCCAGCGTTTTTGGGACGGTAGCCGCGCCTTCGAGGTCGACGAGCGCTCCGACAAGCCCAAGTACTACTGCCTGTCGATGCTGCCGTATCCCTCCGGCGCGTTGCACATGGGCCACGTGCGCAACTACACCATCGGCGACGTGATCAGCCGCTACAAGCGCATGACCGGCCACAACGTGCTGCAGCCGATGGGCTGGGACGCGTTCGGCCTGCCGGCCGAGAACGCCGCGATCAAGAACAAGACCGCGCCGGCCAAATGGACCTACGCCAACATCGAACACATGAAGGCGCAGCTCAAGACCATGGGCTACGCGATCGACTGGTCGCGCGAGTTCGCGACCTGCCGTCCGGACTACTACGTGCATGAGCAGCGCATGTTCGTGCGCCTGATGAAGCAGGGCCTGGCCTACCGCAAGAACTCGGTGGTCAACTGGGATCCGGTCGACCAGACCGTGCTGGCCAACGAGCAGGTGATCGACGGCCGCGGCTGGCGCACCGGCGCGCTGGTGGAGAAGCGCGAGATCCCGCAGTGGTTCCTCAAGATCACCGCCTACGCCCAGGAGCTGCTGGACGGCCTGGACGCGCTGCCGGGCTGGCCGGATGCGGTCAAGACCATGCAGCGCAACTGGATCGGCCGCAGCGAGGGCCTGGAGATCCGCTTCGACGTGCGCGACGAGGCCGGCAAATCGGTCGAGCCGCTGACCGTGTTCACCACCCGTCCCGACACCCTGATGGGCGTGACCTACGTGTCGATCGCCGGTGAGCATCCGCTGGCGCTGGCCGCGGCGCAAAGCGATCCCGATCTGGCCGCCTTCCTGGCCGACCTCAAGCGCGGCGGCGTCACCGAGGCCGAGCTGGAGACCCAGGAAAAGCGCGGCATGGACACCGGCCTGCGCGCCCTGCATCCGGTCACCGGCGAGGAACTGCCGGTGTACGTGGCCAACTTCGTGCTGATGAACTACGGCACCGGCGCGGTCATGGCCGTGCCCGGCCACGACCAGCGCGATCACGAGTTCGCGCTGCGCTACGCGCTGCCGATCAAGATGGTGATCGTGCCCGACGAAGTGCGCGACGCGCTCGACGAGATCGGCCGCCACGTCGCCCGCCACGACGATCCGATGCGCAGCGCGCTGGGCGAGGCCGGTTCGGTCGACGTCTACGACACCGCCGCCGCGGTGCAGGTGGTCGAGGAGTTCCAGCGCCGCATCGCCGAGGAATCGGCCTACACCGAGCGCGGCTGGCTGGTGAACTCCGGCGAGTTCGACGGCCTGGACTTCCAGCAGGCCCTGGACGCGATCGCCGCCCGCTACGGCGACGACGGCCGGGTCGTGCGCCGGGTCAATTACCGCCTGCGCGACTGGGGCGTGAGCCGCCAGCGCTACTGGGGCTGCCCGATCCCGGTGATCCTGTGCCCGAGCTGCGGCGACGTGCCGGTGCCGGAGGAGCAACTGCCGGTGGTGCTGCCCGAGGACGTGGCCTTCAGCGGCGTGCAGTCGCCGATCAAGGCCGATCCCGAGTGGCGCAAGACCGTGTGCCCGAGTTGCGGCGGCGCCGCCGAGCGCGAGACCGACACCTTCGACACCTTCATGGAGTCGAGCTGGTACTACGCGCGCTACACCTCGCCGGGCGCCAGCGAGCAGGTCGACGAGCGAGCCAAGTACTGGACCCCGGTGGATCAGTACATCGGCGGCATCGAGCACGCGATCCTGCACCTGATGTACTTCCGCTTCTATCACAAGCTCATGCGCGACCAGGGCCTGGTCGACAGCGACGAGCCGGCGACCAACCTGATGACCCAGGGCATGGTGATCGCCGAGACCTTCTACCGCGAGCTCGACGACGGCAACAAGGATTGGATCAATCCGGCCGATGTCGAGATCGCGCGCGACGAGCGCGGCCGCATCGTCGGCGCGACGCTGAAGTCCGACGGCGCGCCGGTGCATATCGGCGGCACCGAGAAGATGTCGAAGTCCAAGAACAACGGCGTCGACCCGCAGCTGATGGTGGGCAAGTACGGTGCCGACACCGTGCGCCTGTTCTCGATGTTCGCCGCGCCGCCGGAGCAGTCGCTGGAGTGGAACGAGGCCGGCGTCGAAGGCATGGCGCGCTTCCTGCGCCGGCTGTGGACGATGGTGCACAAGCACGCCGCCGATGGCCCGGCCCCGGCGCTGGACCTGTCCGGTCTGGACGCCGCGCAGAAGACCCTGCGCCGCCAGCTGCACGAGACCATCCAGAAGGTGGGCGACGATTACGGCCGCCGCCACAGCTTCAACACCGCGATCGCCGCGGTGATGGAGCTGCTGAACCACCTGTCCAAGTTCGACGACGCCAGCGCCAACGGCCGCGCGTTGCGCCAGGAAGCGCTGGCTGCGGCGGTGCTGCTGCTCAATCCGATCACCCCGCACGCCAGCCACGCCCTGTGGCAGGCCCTGGGCCACGCCGAGACCCTGCTGGAGGACCTGAGCTTCCCGCAGGCCGATGCTTCGGCGCTGCAGCGCGACGCGGTCACCCTGGCGGTGCAGGTCAACGGCAAGCTGCGCGGCACCATCGAGGTCGCGGTCAACGTCGCCAAGGAGGAGGCCGAGCGTCTGGCCCTGGCCGAGCCCAACGTGATCAAGTACCTGGAAGGCCTGACCGTGCGCAAGGTGATCGTGGTGCCGGGCAAGATCGTCAACATCGTCGCGAGCTGAGCGCGCGCGCAAATCCCCTCGGTCCCCCTTTCCAAAGGGGGAAGCGAAGCCGGGCGAGCGGTCAGCCGTTCCGCTTTTCTGTTCCCCTCTTCGTCGAGGGGCTGGGGGACTGGCTTCTTGCAACCCCTGAAGCCTCGTTCAGCCCAAAGCCGCCCCGCTATTGATGCGCGCGGCCCGCTCGTCCAGACTTCGCGCATGACCCGTCGTCCGTTCATCGCCGCCGCTACGGCTGCCCTCGTGCTGGCCTTGTCGGCTTGCGGTTTCCAATTGCGCAGCGCGCTGACGCTGCCGCCGGACCTGGGTCCGGTGCGCGTGGTGTCGGTGGACCGCTACAGTCCGCTGGCCGAATCGCTGGCCACCGCGCTGACCCGCGCCGGCGCGGTGCCGGCCACGCCGGAGACCGAATCGGCGGCGGTGCTGGACCTGCTGTCGGAGCGCTGGGGCGATACCCCGGTCGCGCTGGACCAGCTCGGCCGCACCCAGGAGTACAGCCTGCGCTACGCGGTGATCTTCGAACTGCGCAAGGCCGACGGCACCGCCCTGGTGCCGCGCCAGACCGTCGAGCTTTCGCGCGACTACGTCTCCAACCCGGTCAACTCGCTGGGCACCGAGGGCGAGCGCGAAGTCCTGCAGCGCGAAATGCGCCGCGAGATGAGCGCCTCGGTGCTGCGCCGCATCGATGCGGTGGTGAAGAAGGTCGACGGCGGCGATGCCGCCGCCGCGCCCGCCGCCCACCGCGAGCGTCCGATCGCCACCGACGCCGCGCAGGCGGCGATGGAGGCGGCCGAATCGGTCGCGCCGCAGGCCCCCGCCCAGACCGAACCGGCACCGCCCAAGCCGCGCTGACGATGGAGCTCAAGCCGGAACAGCTGGCGACCCAAGTCGCGTCCGAGCCGCTGCGTCCCGCCTACCTGATCGCCGGCCCCGAGCCGCTGCGTGTGCTCGAAGCCGCCGATGCCGTGCGCGCCGCCGCGCGCCAGCAGGGCATCGCCGAACGCGAAGTGTTCGAAGCCGAAGGCAACCAGCGCGAGCCGGACTGGAACGCGCTGGAGGCCAGTTTCCGCGCGCCCAGCCTGTTCGCCAGCCGGCGCCTGGTCGAGCTGCGCCTGCCCACCGGCAAGCCCGGCAAGGACGGCGCCGAGGTCATCTCCGGTTTCTGCGCCGACCCGCCCCAGGACGTGTGCCTGCTGGTGAGCTGCGGCGAGTGGAGCAAGCAGCACGGCGGCAAGTGGAGCGAGGCGATCGGCCGGGTCGGCCGGGTCGCGATCGCCTGGCAGATCAAGCCGCACGAATTGCCCGAGTGGATCGAGCGGCGCCTGCGCGCGCGCGGCCTGCGCGCCGACCGCGACGCGGTGCAGAGCCTGGCCGACCGCGTCGAAGGCAACCTGCTCGCGGCCGCCCAGGAAGTCGACAAGCTGGCCCTGCTGTCCGACGGCGAAAGCATCGATCTGGCGCGTATGGAATCCCTGGTCGCCGACGCCGCGCGCTACGACGTGTTCCGGGTGGTCGACGCGGCCATGAACGGGCAGGGCGCGCAGGTCTCGCGCATGCTGGCCGGCCTGCGCGCCGAAGGCGAGGCGGTGCCGGCGCTGCTGGGCATGGTGGTGATCGAACTGCAGCGCGGCGCCGCGCTGGCGCGGGTGAACGCGCGCGGCGGCAACCTGTCGGCGGAGTTCAAGGCGCAGCGGGTGTGGGATTCCAAGCAGCCGATGTACCGGCGCGCCCTGCAACGCCACGACGCGCGCCGCTGGGACGCGTTCGTCGCCCAGGCCGGTCGCGTCGATCGCATGGCCAAGGGCCGCGAAGCCGGCGACGCCTGGGTGGCGCTGGAGCGCCTGCTGCTGGCCGTGGCCGAACCGCGCGCGGCGCGACTGCTGAGCACGGGCGGCGCGTGAACGCGAGCGTGGGCGACGGGCGCTGCGTGGCCGCCGCGACGGTGGCGCGATGAGCCTGCTGGTGTTCTACGGCGGCACCTTCGACCCCGTCCACGACGGCCATATGGCGATCGCGCGCGCCGCCCGCGACGCCTTGGACGCCACCGTGCGCCTGATGCCCGCGGCCGATCCGCCGCACCGCGCGCCGCCGGGCGCGAACGCGGCCCAGCGCGCGCGCATGCTCGACCTGGCGGTCGCCGGCGAGCCGGGCCTGATCGTCGACACGCGCGAACTCGCGCGCGCCGGCCGCTCCTACACCGTCGAGACCCTGCGCGAACTGCGCGCGCAGATCGGCGCCCAGGCGCCGGTCGCGCTGCTGGTGGGCGCCGACAGCTTCCTGGACCTGCCGCAGTGGCGCGAGTGGCAGGCCTTGTTCGATCTGGCCCATTTCGTGGTCGCGCAGCGGCCCGGCAGCCCCCTGGAGCAGGGCCTGGCGCCCGAGTTGAGCGCCCAGATCGCCGGCCGCGAGGCCGCCGATGCGGCCGCCCTGCGGGCCGCCCCGGCCGGCCGGGTGCTGCGCCTGAACCAGCCCCTGCACGCCGAATCGGCCAGTCAGGTGCGCCAGCGCATCGCCGCCGGCCAGCCCTGGCAGGACCTGGTGCCGGCGCCGGTGGCCGTCTATATCGAGCGCCATGGCCTGTACGCGGACCAGGCCTCGCCCGTCGCTCCGCTATAATCTCCGGCGCAACCCCGCTAAGCCCCCCAGAGCCCTTTCCTTGACCAGCCAAGCCCACGTCATCAAGACCCGCATGCCGACCCCGCCCCCGTCCACCGACGCGCTGTTGAGCACGGTGCGCGCGGCGGTCGAGGAACTCAAAGCCAAGGACGTCGTCGAGATCGATGTGCGCGGCAAGAGCAGCGTCACCGACTACATGGTCGTCGCTTCGGGCACTTCCACCCGCCACGTCAAGTCGATCGCCGACGAAGTGGTCAAGTTCGCCAAGAACCTGGACGTTATGCCGCTGGGCGTGGAAGGCGAGCGCGAGGCCGAATGGGTGCTGGTCGACCTCGGCGACGTGGTCGTGCACGTGATGCTGCCGCGCGTGCGCGAGTTCTACGCGCTGGAGCGGCTGTGGACGGTCGGCGACCAGCCGCCCAGCTACGACGAACTGGAGACGGACGAGGAAGATCGCCTGTAAGGCGTCGCTTGTTCGCTACGGAAAACGGCGCCCTCAGGCGCCGTTTTCGTTTGGGTTCGCGTAAAAGCAAATCCCCCTCAATCCCCCTTCTTCAAAGGGGGAAGACAAGCAGGAGCGCCTGCCCCCTTTGCGAAGGCGGAGACAATCGCGGCGTCTGTCCCCCTTTGAAAAAGGGGGCTAGGGGGGATTTGCTCCGAGTCGCGACAAGACCCTACAACGGCCCGCGCTCCCAAGGCCCGGTGATCGCCACCGTGATCCCCGGCGTCTGCAGGTTGACGAACAAGGTGCGCGCGAACGGGTCCCAGCAGGCGCCGCAGAATTCCGAGTCGCGGTGGTCGCCCTCGGGCACGCTCTTGCCCGCGTCGGCGATCTGCTGCGAGGTCAGGGCGACGTTGTTCTTGGCGAAATAGAAGGATTCGCCGGCGCGGGTCAGACCGATCAGTCGCGCGCCGGGGCCGTATTCGTCCGGGCTTTCGCCGCCGTCCTCGCACAGGATCACGCCGCCGCGCGCGCTCACGCTGATGTTGTCGGGGTTGTGCGCGGCGAGCTGGTTGCCGCTCACGAACAGCGCGCGCAGGCGCTGGCTGGACAGGTCCAGCACCCACACCGCGCCGTTGCCGCGGCCCTTGCGGCCCTGGCCGTCGACGCCGGTGCTGGTGTCGACGATGAACATCTTGCCGTAGCTGTACCAGATGCCTTCGCCGCGGCTCATGCGCAGCGCGCCCTCGCTCCAGGCCTGGGCGAAGGTGCCGCTGAGGGTTTCGCCGGCCGAGATGTCGGGGTAGCCGGCCGGGGCGGCGATCGAGTCCAGGTCCGGATCGGGCACGTCGACCCATTCCAGCGTGTATTCGGTGCCGATGGTGGCGACGGTGAGGTCGGCGTTGGGACGCCCGCGCACGCGCGCCGCCTGCAGGCGACCGCCGTGTTCCAGCGAGCCGTAACGGCCGCCGCGATCGTTGGGAATGAAGCGGTACAGGCCGGCCTTGTTGCGGTCGTCCTCGGTCAGATAAACGATGCCGGTACGCGGATCGATCGCCACCGCCTCGTGGCTGAAACGGCCCAGGCCGATCAGCGGCCGGCCGCTGGTGCGCTCGCTGCGCGGATCGACCTCGAACACGTAGCCGTGCTTGCGGCCGGCGCTGGAGACCGCGTCGCTCTTGATCTCCTCGCAGCTCAGCCAGGTGCCCCACGGGGTGGGGCCGCCCGCGCAGTTGACCAGGGTGCCGCCCAGGCTGGGTTCCAGGCTGCCCCATTCGCCGTTGCGGTAGCTCAGGGTGGTGGTGCCGCCGCCGGCGTACTTGCCGCCGCCGAGGTCGCCGGTGTCGTACATGCCCGGGGCCTGGATCGGCGCCGCCGCGCCGCGTTCGTGGTTGCGGATCAGCACGTACTCGGGGCCGTGCGGACGGAAACGGTCGGCGCCCAGACCGTGCGGGCGGCGTCCGCCCGCGCGCACGCCGACCACGGCCATGCCGTCGTGGCGGTCGGGGCAGGGCTGGCCGTCGTCCATGCGGTCGCCGCTCCAACCGAAGGAGCTATAGCTGAAGCCGCGCGGCAACTGCAGCAAGGGCAGGCCGGTGCTGCGGTCGGCCACCGGGGCGAGCGGGCCGTAGCGGCTGGGGACGGGGGCAAGCCGGGTCGGGTCTTGGGCGGCGAGCGCCTGGCGCGAGTACAGCGCGCCTAGCGTGCCCATCGCGCCGACCGCCATCGCGGCGGCGCTGCCCTTGAGGACCTGGCGGCGGGAGGGATCGAAAGCATCCATGGTGCGGCTCCTGCTGGCTGGGGGAGCCTGCACGCTAGGTCGGTGCGATAACCGTTCGATGACACGCGGGTGTCATCGCGTCTGAATGCGACGCAGGCGCGGTTTGCTCCGTGCATGCGTCGCGGACCGCTACCATGGCGCGATGAAAGCGAAACTGATCGCCGTCGGCGAACGCGCGCCGCGCTGGGTCGCCGAGGGTTTCGGCGAGTACCAGAAGCGGCTCTCGCACTGGCTGCCGCTGGAACTGGTGGAAATCGAACCCGGCCTGCGCGGCAAGGGCCGCGATGCCGCGCGCGCGACTGCCGACGAAGGCGCGCGCGTGGTCGCCGCCTTGCCCAAGAACGCCTGCGTGGTCGCGCTGGAGGGGCGCGGGCGCCTGTGGACTTCGGAACAGCTGGCGCAGCGCCTGGAGCATTGGCGCGGCCAGGGGCGCGATCTGGCTTTCCTGATCGGCGGCCCCGAGGGCCATGCGCCCGAGGTGCTCGCGCGCGCCGACGAGCAATGGTCGCTGGGCCCGCTGACCCTGCCGCACATGCTGGTGCGCCTGGTCGCGGCCGAGCAGCTGTACCGCGCGGCGGCGCTGCTGGCGAATCATCCGTATCACCGCGCCTGAGCATCGCCGGTCCGCTGCGCTTCCCTTGGGCTTGTCTCCCCTGCTTGGCTTGTCTCCCCTCTTTGAAAAAGAGGGGCCGGGGGAGATTTGCTTTTCGCTTGATCGAGTAGGGCGGGCAAAGCAAATCCCCTCGCTCCCTTTTTAAGGAGGGGGGCGAAACGTTCTTCGTCTGCGTTCGCGGGCTCCGCTCTTCTCATTGCATGGCGGGTCCCGGGAGCTTCGCTTTTTTGCGCCCAGCGTAATCGGCGCAAAAAAACGGCCCGGCCATACCGGCCCGGGCCGCCCCTCGCCAAAGGACTCAACGTTCCAGGGTGAATTCGATCGGCACCCGGCCGCGCGCCTGCACCGCCTGGCCGCCTTCCATCGCCGGCTGGAAGGTCCAGCGCGACATCACCACGCGGCGCGCGGCCTGGTCGAGCACGCGGTGGCCGCTGCTCTTGACCACGGTCACCTCGATCGGCTTGCCGTCGATGCCGACCAGGATCTCCAGCATCACCGTGCCGGTGAGCTGATTGCGCACCGCCTCGCCGGGATAGGTCGGCGGCGGGTTGTTGACCACCTGCAGGGTCACGCCGGTGAGGGCCTCGCCGCGGCCTATGTCGTTGCGGGCGAAGGTTTCGGGCTGCGGCGGCGTGTCGGGCACGACTAGGCTGTCGGTCGCGATCGGGTCGACGATAGGCGGGGTCGGCGGGATCTCGATCGGCACCGGTTTGGGCGTCGGCGTGTTCGGCCGCACTTTCTCGATCTTCACGACTTCCGGCTTGGGCGGGTCGACTTTGCGCTTTTCCGGAGGGACGAAATTCACGACGATCTCACCGGGCTTCGCCATCCACTGCGGCGCCGACATCGGCACCATCAGCAACATCAGCAGCGCGACGTTGACGGCGATGGCGCCGGCCGTGCCGACGATGCGGCTGCTGTCCAATTGACGGTCGGGGTGTTCGATCGTGTGCGCCATGGAAGCTCTCCTGGAGTGGTCTGCACGGATCGAAACGGGCCGGGGCTGCGGGCGGGGTTAAGCCGGACGAAAAAAAATCGCGGATGTCCGGCGGTCGGCCCGAAGGCGCGTTCCGGTCCCGGTGCGAACACATGGGGACAGGGCGAACGCGGCATCCGCGGGCGGACGCGGGCCGGCGCGGGCGGGCGCGGGCGGGCGCGGGCAGGCGTCGCGCAGCCCGCCAACGGCCGCGGCGCGCAAAGAAGAAGGCCCGCTTGCGCGGGCCTTCGGTACGGCCAATGACGCCGGGTCAGCGGTCGGCCGGATCTGGCGCCGGATCCGGCTCGCGGTCCAGACCGCCCTCGTCCGGATTCGGCGGCCGCTTGGGATGCGGCTGGCGCGCGTCGTCCGGATCGCGCGGCTGCGGCTCGGAGTAGCCGGGCGCGGGCTTGCGCGGGTCGGGGGCGGCCTTCGTGCTCACTTGCCCAGCTCGAACACCACGTCCAGGTTGACCGACAAGGCGCTTTCGCCCGGCGAGATCGAGGTGTCGGCGGCGGCGCCGGCCTTCTCCATGCGCATGGCCATCATCGGCATCGGCGGGTTGAAGCGGCCGCCTTCGCTGATGCTGACGATGCGGCGCACCTTCATGCCCAGGGTCTTGGCGTACATCTCGGCGCGCGCCTGGGCCTTGTCGACGGCGCCGCGGCGGGCCTCGTCGTAGGCGACGTCCTTGACCTTGTCGTCGATGTCGAAGGTCGGGCCGTTGATCTGGTTGGCGCCGGTGGCGACCAGGGCGTCGAGGATCTTGCCGAGCTTGGCGATGTCGCGCACGGTCAGGTTGACCGTGTTGCTGGCCTGGTAGCCGGTGATCACCGGCGGCTGGTTCTCGGCGTAGCGGTACTGCGGGTTGAGGTTCACGCCGCTGGTCTGGATATCGCGCTCGGCGATGCCGGCGGCCTTGATCGCGGCCACGACCTTGGCCATCTGGTCGGCATTGGCGCGCATCGCGCCGTTGGCGTCGGCGGCCTGGGTGACCACGCCGGTCGAGATCACGGCGATGTCGGGCACGCGCTTGACCTGGGCCTCGGCCGACACCGAGAGCAGGGTGCCGTCGGTGGCCACATAGGCCGGAGCGGTCTGGGCGGTGGCGGACATGGCGGTGACGGCTCCGAAGGCGAGGGTGGCGGCCAGCACCAGGGGGCGCAGGGCGAAACGGGACAGGGACGGCGCGGTGCGGTGCCGGCTTGGCGAGGACGACATGTTCAACTCCTGTTGATGTGGGAACTAGGGTGTTGCCGATCCAGTGAACGAATCGTGATCCACGGCGGGGTTGTGCTAACCCGCGTGGGGCGGCGCTCAGTCAGCGCGGGTTATGCTTCGCAGGATGCTCTATCTCGCCTCCAAGTCGCCACGACGCCACGAATTGCTAAGCCGCCTGGGCCTGCCGTTCGGGGTGCTGGACCTCGATATCCCCGAGCATCGCCAGCCCGGCGAGCCCGCCGAGGACTACGTGCGCAGGGTCGCGCGCGAGAAGGCCGGGGCCGGTCTGCTGACGGTGGTCGCCAATCCGAGCGCGCTGGTGCTGGGCGCCGACACCGAGGTGGTGCTGGACGACGAGGTGTTCGGCAAGCCGCGCGACGGCGACGACGCCGCGGCCATGCTGCGCCGCCTGTCCGGGCGCAGCCACCGGGTCATATCGGCGGTGTCGCTGGTCTCGCCGGCGCGCGAGGCCCAGACCGTGTCGGTCTCGGAGGTCGCGTTCGACACCCTGGACGAGGCGCGCATCGCCGCCTACGTCGCCAGCGGCGAGTGGCAGGGCAAGGCCGGCGCCTACGCCATCCAGGGCCGCGCCGAAGCCTTCGTGACCCGCCTGTCGGGCAGCTATTCCGGCGTGATGGGCCTGCCCCTGCACGAAACCGTGCGCCTGCTGCGCGAGGCCGGACTCGATGCGTGACCCGCGCGTCGGCCGCCGCGCTGCCTTCCCCTTCCGTTGACGACCCGCTGAGCGCCTCCACGCCATGACCGAAGAAATACTCGTCAACGTCACCCCGCGCGAAACCCGTGTCGCGGTGGTCGAAAACGGCATGTTGCAGGAGCTGCACATCGAGCGCGGCTGGCGCCGCGGCGTGGTCGGCAACATCTACAAGGGCAAGGTCCAGCGGGTGATGCCGGGCATGCAGGCGGCCTTCGTCGAGATCGGCCTGGAGCGAGCCGCCTTCCTGCACGCGGCCGACATCGTCAAGCCGACCCAGGTCAGCGAAGGCGAGGGCGACGAGGCGCCGCTGCCGCCGACCCCGACCCGGCCGATCGCCGAGCTGTTGCGCGAGGGCCAGGAAATCATCGTCCAGGTGGTCAAGGACCCGATCGGCAGCAAGGGCGCGCGCCTGACCACCCAGCTCAGCATCCCTTCGCGCTATCTGGTGCTGCTGCCGCGCACGCGCGTGGTCGGGGTGTCGGCGCGGATCGAGGACGAGGCCGAACGCCAGCGCCTGAAGTCGCACGTGACCGCGCTGGCGCCGGCCGGCGAAAACCACGGCTACATCGTGCGCACCAACGCCGAAAGCCAGCCCGCCGAGGCCCTGGCCGAGGACGTGGCCTACCTCAGCCGCGCCTGGGCGCTGATCGCCGAGAAGTCGCGCAGCTCGCGCGTGGGCGAGCGCGTGTACGAGGACCTGAGCCTGCCGCTGCGCGCGGTGCGCGACCTGATGCGGCGCGACGTCGAGAAGGTCAAGGTCGATTCGCGCGAAACCTGCGAGCGCCTGCGCGTGTTCGCGGCCCAGTACATGCCGGGCCTGGACGAGAAGATCGAGCATTACACCGGCGCGCGTCCGATCTTCGACCTGTACGGGGTGGAGGACGAAATCCAGCGCGCCCTCGACAAGCAGGTGCCGTTGAAGTCCGGCGGTTATCTGGTGATCGACCAGACCGAGGCCATGACCACGGTCGACATCAACACCGGCTCCTTCCTGGGTCAACGCAATCTCGAGGAAACCGTTTACCGCACCAATCTGGAAGCGGCGCAGTCGGTGGCCCGGCAGCTGCGCCTGCGCAACCTCGGCGGCATCATCATCATCGACTTCATCGACATGACCGACGCCGAGCACAAGCGCCAGGTGCTGCGCCAGCTCGAGAAATCCCTGGCGCGCGACCACGCCAAGACCACGGTTTACGAGTTCTCGCCGCTGGGCCTGGTCGAGATGACCCGCAAGCGCACCACCGAAAGCCTGGAGCGCCAACTCAGCGAGCCCTGCCACGAGTGCGGCGGCCGCGGCACCCTGAAGACGCCGGAAACGGTGACCTACGAAATCTTCCGCGACATCGTGCGCCAGGTGCGCCAGTTCGACGCCCCGCGGCTGCTGGTGATCGCCTCGCCGAAGGTGGTCGCGCGCATCACCGACGAGGAATCGGCGGCGGTGGCCGAGCTCGAGGAATTCCTGGGCAAGTCGATCCGCTTCCAGCCGGACGACCAGTACGCGCAGGAGCAGTTCGATGTCGTGTTGCTTTGAAGCCGGGATTGGGGATTCGGGATTCGGGATTCGCAAAGGCGAATGCCGGCCCGGGCTTTGCCTAATCCCGAATCCCGAATGCCGAATCCCGGCGGCGCGCGGAGCGCGACGCTGATGCCGACCCCGCTGCGCCGCCGTCTGCGTTTCGCCCGCCGCAGCGTGGCCTATACCGGCGCGGTGCTGTTGGTGTTGCTGGCGGTGCTGCTGGGCATCGCCAGCCAGATCCTGCCGATGGCCGAGCGCAATCCGGACCGGATCGCGGCGTGGTTGAGCCAGCGCGCCGGGCGGCCGGTCGCGTTCGATCGCGTTGAAACCCAATGGACGCGGCGCGGTCCGCTGCTGCGCCTGGACGGCCTGCGGGTCGGCGAAGGCGCGCAGGCCTTCGTGGTCGGCGACGCCGAGATGCTGGTGTCGATCTACGCCGGCCTGCTGCCCGGCCATTCCTTCTCCGAGCTGCGCCTGCACGGCCTGGACCTGACCCTGGAGCGCGCCGACGACGGCCGTTGGAAGGTGCGCGGCCTGCCCGGGCAGGAGCAGCCGAGCAAGGACCCGCTGGCGGCGTTGGAAGGCCTGGGCGAGCTGCAGGTGATCGACGGCAAGCTGGCGGTGATCGCGCCCAAGCTCGGCGTCGACGCGCGCATTCCCAAGATCAACCTGCGCCTGCGCGTGGACGGCGATCGCGTGCGCGCGGGCTTGCGCGCCTGGCCCAGCGTCGGCGTCGCCGGCGCACCCGCGTCGCCCTTGGACGCGGCCCTGGATTTCGACCGTAAGCGCGGCGACGGCCGCGCCTACGCCGGCGCGCGCCGCGCCGATCTCGGCGCCTGGACGGCCTTGCTGCAGGTCGCCGGCATCGGTGCCGAGAGCGGGCAGGGCCGCGCCGAGGCCTGGGCCGAGCTGCGCGGCCACCGCGTCGCCATGGTCACCGTCGATGCCGTGCTGGAGCGCGTCGCGCTGCGCGGCGCGCCGCTGGGCGACGGCGACGAGGCGGTGCCGCGGATCCGTTTCGACAGCGTGGAAACGCGCGCGCGCTGGCGCCTGGCCGAGGGCGGCTGGCGCTTCGACGCGCCGCGCCTGCGCATCGGCGGCGGCGCCAAGCAGCAGGTGCTGGACGGCCTGGCGGTCGCCGGCGGCGAGCGCTATGCCTTGCTCGCCGACCGCATCGACGCCGGCCCCCTGCTGCAGGCCGCGGCGCTCAGCGATCGCGTGCCCGCGGGCCTGCGGCGCTGGTTGAGCCGGACCAAGCCGCAGGTGTCGCTGCAGCGCATCTCGGTGGCCGGCCGTCGCGACGGCCCGCTGCACGCGAGCGCGCGCCTCGACGGCCTGGGTTTCGCCGCGGTCGGCACCGCGCCGGGCCTGAGCGGTCTGTCGGGCGATATCGAGGGCGACGCCGACGGTTTCAGCCTGCGCCTGGATCCGGCTTCGCCGATGCGTTTCGACTGGCCCAGCGGCTTCGGCGTGGTCCACACCGTGAACCTCGACGGCACCGTCGCCGGCTGGCGCGAAGGCGCGGGTTGGCGCATCGGTACCCACGCCCTGACCATCAAGGGCGAGGGCTTCGGCGCGCGTGCGCGCGGCGGCATGTGGTGGCAGGGCGACGGCACGCGGCCGTGGATCGATATCGCCGCCGACCTGGACGAGGCGCGGGTGCCGGTCGCCAAGGGCTTCTGGATCCGTCACAGCATGTCGCCCGCGCTGGTGAAATGGCTGGACTCGGCCCTGCTCGGCGGCAGCGTGCGCGACGGCCACGCGATCGTGTCCGGCGATCTCGACAACTGGCCGTTCCGCGACCGCAACGGCCGTTTCGAGGCGACCGCGAAGCTGCACCAGGCGGTGGTCAAGTTCCAACCCGAATGGCCGGCGGCCGAGGGCCTGGACGCGGACGTGGCCTTCGTCGCCGACGGTTTCAGCGTCGACGGCGTCGCCAAGCTCGCCGGCGTCGGCATCCAGCAGATCCATGCCGGCATCGATCACTACAAGGACGGCGCGCTGACGGTGCAGGCGCAGACCAAGTCCGACGCCGCGCAGCTGCTGAGCATGCTGCGCCTGAGTCCGCTGCAGAAACAGCACGCCGACACCTTCGCCAATCTCAGCGCCAGCGGCCCGGCCCAGGTCGCCTTCGACATGAAGCTGCCGCTGAAGCCGGGCAGCGTCACCGCGATCTCGGGTTCGGTGGACCTGGGCGGCGCCAAGCTCGCCGACGCGCGCTGGAAGCTCGCCTTCGACGAAGTGCGCGGGCGCGCCGAATACGCGCGCGGCGGTTTCGGCGCCAACGATCTGGCGGTGCGCCACGAAGGCCAGCCCGGCAGGCTCTCGCTGCGCGCGGGCGATTACGTGCGCGACCGCGGCAACGTGTTCGAAGCCGGGCTCGACGCCAGCGTCGGCGCGCAGTCGCTGATCGAACGCGCGCCGGAACTGGGCTGGCTCAAGCCGTATCTGGACGGGCGCTCGAACTGGACCATCGGCATCGCGATTCCGAGGGCGCTGGACGGCGCCGCGCCGCCGACCCTGCTGCAACTGCATTCCAACCTGGTCGGCACTGCCCTGGAACTGCCGGCGCCGCTGCGCAAGCCGGCCGCTGGCAGCCTGGCGACGACGGTGGAAACGCCGTTGCCGGTGGGCAGCGGCGACATCCGGGTGGGCTTCGGCAACGTGATGGCGCTGCGCGCGCGCACCGTCAACGGCCGCACCGGCGTGCGCGTGGCGCTGGGCGCCACCCGCGTGGACGAAGCGCCGCCCGCGCACGGACTGATCGCCACCGGCCGCACCGGCTCGCTGGACGCGATCGAATGGATGGCCTTCGCCGAAGGCGGCAAGGGCAAGGGCGAAGGCGAGGGCCTGCCGTTGCAGCGCGTGGACGTCACCGCGCAGAAGCTGCAACTGCTGGGCGGCGTGTTCGCCGACACCCGCCTGGTGGTCGCGCCGGCGCCGCGCGGCGCCACCGCGGTGCGCGTCGAAGGCCCGTCGCTGCAAGGCGCGGTGTTGGCGCAGGCCGATCCGGCCGCGCCGCTGGCCGGCAGGTTCGAGCGCGTGTACTGGCGCGCGCCCGCGTCCTCGGCCGCCGGCAACGGCGGCGCGCCGCCGGCGCCGGCGCCGGCGCCGGCGACTGCCGCGCCGGCCGCGAGCGCGGCCGAGGCCGGCTTCGATCCGGCCAAGGTGCCGCCGCTGAACATCGACATCGCCGATCTGCGCCTGGGCGAGGCGCGCATGGGCAGCGCGCGCGTGCGCACCCGCCCCACCGCCGCCGGCATGCGCCTGGAGCAGATCCAGACCCGCGCCGACAAGCAGGCCATCGACATCAGCGGCGACTGGAACGGCCGCGGCGCGGCCGCGCGCACGCGCCTGACCATGAACATCGACAGCGGCGACACCGGCGCCCTGCTGACCGGTTTCGGCTTCGGCGGCCTGGTCGCCGGCGGCAAGGCCAAGATCCGCTTCGACGCGGGCTGGCCCGGCAGCCCGGCCGCATTCGCTCTGGGTTCGCTGGACGGCGGCCTGAGCCTGGACGTGCGCGACGGGCGCCTGCTGGAAGTCGAGCCCGGCACCGGGCGCGTGATCGGCCTGCTCAGCATCGCCCAACTGCCGCGCCGCCTGGGCCTGGATTTCCGCGACCTGTTCTCCAAGGGTTTCGCCTTCAACCGCGTCGGCGGCCACATCGCCGTCGGCAACGGCAGCGCGCGCAGCGACGACCTGGTCATGGACGGCCCGGCCGCGACCGTGAACATCCGCGGCTCGACCAATCTGCGCGCGCAGAGCTACGACCAGACCATCGAGGTCCGGCCCAAGACCGGCAACCTGCTCACCGCGGTCGGCGCGATCGCGGCCGGCCCGGTCGGCGCGGCCATCGGCGCCGCCGCCGGCACCGTGCTGCAGAAGCCGCTCAGCCAGATCGGCGCCAAGACCTACCGCGTGACCGGCCCCTGGAAGGAGCCCAAGGTCGAAGTCATGACCCGCGACCAGACCCGCAACGCCAGCCGCGAGCCGGCGCCGGCCGGCTAGCCGCCTTGGCTGAAGCCCTTCTTGCGGGGAGAAGGGGAGGATCCGGCGCAGGCGCGGGCTGCTCTCGGTGCGAGGTCGGCGATATGCGCGACCCGGGACCTCGATCAGGCGCCAAACCGCCATCGCTGCCCACCTTTCGTGGGAAACCGGCGCCCGATCCCGTCGCATGAACGCCGAACCCGGCCACCGTCCCCGGTTGAACCCGCCCCGCCCAGGCACCATCTCCTGGTCAAACCCTGCGCTGCCCAGTCCCCGCCCAGGCCCCGCCGGCGCCGGTTGGTTAGCATGTCCCCTTCACCGCCCCCGGACTCCCCATGACGCTGCCCCTGCAACTCGCCGAAACCCGCCTGCTGCTGCCCGCCGGCCTGGACGCCAGCGGCCTGGAACGCACCTTCGGCACCCTGCTGGGGCCGGGCGTGGATTTCGGCGATCTGTATTTCCAACACGGCCGCCGCGAGAGCTGGACGGTCGAGGACGGCATCGTCAAGGACGGTTCGCATTCGATCGAACAGGGCGTGGGCGTGCGCGCGATCAGCGGCGAGAAGACCGGCTTCGCCTATTCCGACGAGATCAACGGCGATGCGCTGCTGGCGGCCTCGAAGTCGGCGCGCGCGATCGCACGCGAGGGTTCGGCGCATGCGCCGCGAGCGCTGGTGCGCGGCGGCGGGCGCTCCCTGTACCCGGCCGAGGATCCGATAGACGGCATCGGCAACGAAGACAAGGTCGAACAGCTGCGCAAGCTCGACCGCCTGGTGCGCGCCGCCGACCCGCGCGTGCAGCAGGTCACCGTCAGCCTGTCCGGCGGCGTCGACACCGTGCTGGTCGCGCGCAGCGACGGCGTGCTCGCCGCCGACGTGCGCCCGCTGGTGCGGATCAACGTGCAGGTGTTCGTCGAGCACAACGGCCGCCGCGAAAGCGGCTATGCCGGCGGCGGCGGGCGCTACGGCTATGCCGAGCTGTTCGCCGGCGGCAAGCCCGAGGCGCTGGCGCGCGAAGCGCTGCGCCAGGCGCTGGTGAACCTGGAGGCGATCGACGCCCCGGCCGGCGTGATGCCGGTGGTGCTGGGCAGCGGTTGGCCGGGCGTGCTGCTGCACGAAGCGGTCGGCCACGGCCTGGAAGGCGACTTCAACCGCAAGGGCACCTCGACCTATGCCGGCCGCATGGGCCAGCGCGTGGCCTCGCCCGGCGTCACCATCGTCGACGACGGCACCCTGCCGGGCCGGCGCGGCTCGCTCAACATCGACGACGAAGGCACGCCGACCCATTGCACCACCCTGATCGAGGACGGCGTGCTGGTCGGCTACATGCAGGACACCCTCAACGCGCGCCTGATGGACATGGCGCCGACCGGCAACGGCCGCCGCGAATCCTTCGCCCACCTGCCGATGCCGCGCATGACCAACACCTACATGCTGGCCGGCCAGCACGATCCGGAAGAGATGATCCGTTCGGTGAAGAAGGGCCTGTACGCGGTCAATTTCGGCGGCGGCCAGGTCGACATCACCAGCGGCAAGTACGTGTTCTCGGCCACCGAGGCCTATCTGATCGAGGACGGCAGGATCACCGCGCCGGTGAAGGGCGCGACCCTGATCGGCAACGGCCCGGAGACCATGCAGAAGGTGCGCATGATCGGCCACGACCTGGCCCTGGACGAGGGCGTGGGCGTATGCGGCAAGGACGGGCAGAGCGTGCCGGTGGGCGTGGGCCAGCCCTCGCTGCTGATCGACGGGCTGACGGTGGGTGGCACGCAGTCGTGAGCTGCGCCGGTCTCCTGTTCCCGTCAGGGACAGGTCCCACCAGAAGAGGCTTTCGACGTTCCTTTTCCCGCATGCGGGAAAAGGTGCCCGCCGGGCGGATGAGGGCTGCGATGGAGGAGGGCGCCAAGCGCCCGCGCCGGGCCCTCGCCCCAACCCCTCTCCCGCTTGCGGGAGAAGGGCTACGTATTGCCGCGTTCTCCCCGCAAACGCGAGAGGCGCAAAGCAGCCCTAACTCAGTTCTCGTCGTCCGACACGATCCCGTCGTCGTCGTCGCCGGCCTCGTTCGCGCCCAGCATCACGCCGCGCAGTTCGCGGTAGAGCTCGCGGAACGAGTGCGGCGGCTTGTTGCGCTTGCGCTCTTCCAGGGTGTTGCGCACCAGCTGGCGCAGACGCTGGCGGTCGGCCTGCGGATGTTCGTCGATCAGTTCGGCCAGCGCCGTGTCGCCGCCTTCGAGCAGGCGTTCGCGCCAGGATTCGACCCGGTGCATCGCGGCGACTTCGCGCCGGCCGGCTTCGCCGTTGACGTCGAGCGCGTCGCGGATCGCTTCCAGGGTGGCGTCGTCCTCGCGCCGCATCTGCTTGGCCAGGTAGGCCAGCTGGCGCTTGTGGGCGATGTGCGCGGTGATGCGCCGGCATTCGCGGATGTGCGGCAGCAGGTCCTCCGGGATCGGCAGCCGCGCCAGCTGGGCGTCGGTCAGCTTGGACAGCTGTTCGCCCAGCGACAACACTTCCAGCGCCTCGCGCCGGTTCTGGCTGCGGCTGGGGCTGAAAAATTCGCCGGTTTCCTCGTCTCTGCCGCGCATCGCTACCACCTCTCCTACCGTCAAACCGAATCGAAATCCCGCGACGCCACGGCGTCACGGCAGCCAAGGATAAGACATTGAACGCAGTCGCCCTCCCCCTGACCGCCCCGGCCCACGTCATCGCCGACCCCGAAGCGCGCCTGGACGCCCTGTCCGAGCTCTCCCAGCGCCTGCTCGCGGCCGCGCGCGCGCGCGGCGCCAGTCAGGCCGAGGTCTCGTGCTCGGAAGAGACCGGCCTGAACGTGAACGTGCGCATGGGCGAGGTCGAGACGGTCGAGGCCACCCGCGACCGCGGTATCGCCATCACGGTCTATTTCGGCCGCCGCAAGGGCAGCGCCAGCACCGCCGACCTGCGCGACGACAGCCTGGAGGCCACGGTGGAGCAGGCCTGCGCGATCGCGCGCTACACCGAGGACGACCCCGCCGCCGGCCTGGCCGACGCCGGGCTGATGGCCGCGCCCCAGGCCGAGGGCGGCTGGCGCGCATTCGACAGCTGGCACCCCTGGATGATCGAGGCCGACCGCGCGGTCGACCTGGCCCTGGCCTGCGAGAGCGCCGGCCGCGAGTTCGATGCGCGGGTGGAGAACTCCGACGGCGCCTCGCTGGGCACCGGCGCCAGCCTGGGCGTATACGCCAATTCGCACGGCTTCATCGGCCGCGAGGGCAGCACCCAGCACAGCGTGAGCTGCGCCCTGATCGCCGGCCGCGGCGAAGCCATGCAGCGCGACGGCTGGTACAGCATCGCCCTGGCCGAGGGCGACCTGGAAACCACCGCCGCGATCGGCCGCCAGGCCGCGCAGCGCGCGGTGTCGCGCCTGGCGCCGCGCCAGATCGCGACCGGCGAATATCCGGTGCTGTATGCGGCCGAATCGGCGCGTTCCCTGATCGGCCACCTGTTGGGCGCGGTCTCGGGCGGCGCCTTGTACCGGCGCGCGAGCTTCCTGCTCGACGCCGCCGGCACCCGCCTGTTCCCGGACTGGTTCTCGATCCAGGAGCGTCCGTTCCTGCAGCGCGGCTTCCGCTCCAGCGCCTTCGACGCCGAAGGCGTGGCCACGCGCGAATCGGCGCTGGTGAGCGACGGCGTGCTGCAGCGCTACCTGCTGGGCAGCTACTCGGCGCGCAAGCTCGGGCTGCAGACCACCGCCAACGCGGGCGGCGTGCACAACCTCGAGGTCGCCGCGAACGCCGGCGATTTCGAGGCCATGCTGCGCGGCATGGGGCGCGGCCTGCTGGTGACCGAGTTGATGGGGCAGGGCGTGAACACCGTGACCGGCGATTATTCGCGCGGCGCGGCCGGCTACTGGGTCGAACACGGCCAGATCCAGCATCCGGTCGACGGCATCACCATCGCCGGCAATCTCAAGCGCATGTTCGAGGCCATCGAGGCGGTCGGCAGCGACGTCGACCCGCGCTCGCACCTGCACACCGGCTCCATCCTGGTCGGGCGCATGACCGTGGCCGGCGACGCCGGCGAAGGCTGAGCCCGGCGCCGACGCCGGCCTGTCATCCTGGCCGGTCATGCTGCGCCACCGCATTCGCCTGGCCGTTGCCGGGCGTCGCCTGCGTTGCTACGGGGGCCGCGCCCTGCGGACCGTGCGCCACCGTCCTTGACAGCGGTGGCGACGCGGCTGAGAGTGGGGCGGCTGGGGCGGCCGTACGGCTGCCGCCAATGCCATCCAAAACAGGAACTGGAAAGGGGAAACAAGGAATGAGCGATATCAACGAATCATCGGCCGACGGCAACTCCGAAGACCGGACCCTGGCGCTGATCACCCATCTGTCGGGCATCGTGCTGGGCTTCATCGTCCCGCTGATCATCTGGCTGATCAACAAGGACAAGCCGGAGAAGGCCTTCCTGATCGACCAGTCGAAGGAAGCGCTGAATTTCAACATCACGCTGCTGATCGTGTACGTGGTGCTGTTCGTGCTGACCATCGTGACGCTGGGGCTCGCCAGCCCGCTGTCGCTGCTGGTCTGGGCGGTGTCCCTGGTGTTCTTCATCATCGCCGGCATCAAGGCCAACAACGGCGAGCGTTATCGCTATCCGGTCGCGCTTCGTCTGATCAAGTAACCGATCGCGCAGGGGTTGCCCGACGGGCCCGGCATTGCCGGGCTCGTTGCGTTTCGGGGCCGTGATTTTCTTCTCGCGGGCGGCGGTCGAGGGCAACGGCGAGCCGCGACCGCGAACTTCGGCTACTGCGCTGGCTGGGGTTTTGTTGGGATCCGCTGGCATCGGATTTTGCTTTGGGTCAACGGCTTCCGCCCGCTGCGGCGAGGTCACTTTCTCTCGCCCAGCCCCCTGTAGGAGCGGCGCGAGCCGCGACCGCGAACTTCGGCTACTGCGCTGGCTGGGGTTTTGTCGGGATCCGCTGGCATCGGACTTTGCTTTGGATCAACGGCTTCCGCCCGCTGCGGCGGGTCACTTTCTCTCGCCCAGCCTCCTGTAGGAGCGGCGCGAGCCGCGACCGCGAACTTCGGCTACTGCGCTGGCTGGGGTTTTGTTGGGATCCGCTGGCATCGGACTTTGCTTTGGATCAAGGGCTTCCGCCCGCTGCGCGTGCGGGTCACTTTCTCTTGCTAGCCCAAGAGAAAGTAACCAAAGAGAAGGGCT